>CBFDCR010000049.1:0-37188 GCA_965603365.1 uncultured bacterium | reverse complement strand
AAGTCATCACTATATTCAGAGCTTTCGTGTTTCATGATTTTAAAAAATTTTTTATCAGTCATGTTATCCCTCCTCAAAGAATCTTTCGATCCAACCTATCCTGCCCTTTTTATCCACTTCTTCGATCAAACAGTGAAATCTGAATTCAAGTTTATTTATCTGGAATTTCATTTTGTCCCTCTTGATTCGTATTCCTTGATGTCAGTTTCAAAGAAATTAATCAGTGCGTTCATCTGTTTTATAATATCATTTCCCATAAAACCGTAGCTATGCTCTCCTTATCTTAATGTTTAATAATAAATAATCCACGGACATTTGTCAAGGAAGTGGTATTATAAAATTTTTGGTGTGGGATTGAATGGGTTCCGGGCTTCTAATCAGGTGATTTTTTGTTGATTTCTTTGATTACTATTGAGAGGATTTCTAACGCGTTGCTATATGTATGCGCAACGACATTGCCTTCGGAACCGGCATGGAGATGGTGAGGGAAAGTACTGATCTCAGGATGATGCCTGGCATTATCCCACCTTTTCGTGAGCTTTCCTTCTTTATCTTGCCAATGGAATCGATATTTCGCAGCCTGAAGTTGGCCCTTTTCTTCTACCAATCGCTCGGTCAACTCAAGAAGGCTTCCGTCTCGAAAATAAACCCTATAACGATAAAGACCAATTTTCTCCAGATCGGTATCCCATATTGTTCTTCTTATGATTTTAAAATCTATGATATCTTCGGCTGCGATGATGAGTTCATCCAGTTCTTTTAAGTACCGTTCGATCATTCGGTATTCAGAGATTCCAATTCCTGAATGCGTTTCTGGTATAGGAGTGTGTTTTCGTAAAGGCCACTCCATTCAAAAAAATCCTCTCTGTCCCCCAATTTCCCCGATTCAAATTTGTGATAGAACTGCTTTGAAGACATATTATAACTCTTTTCAAACTTCTCCAGTTCCCGGTTCATCTGACTGATGTGATCCCGGTACTTGTCCAATTGATAGTGAATGATTTTTTTCAAAGCATTATTAACTATTTCTCCAGCCCCTAATGATATAAGGGTATCTATTTTTTTTCTGGAAGTATCGGCGAATGATTGATCGGATGTTTCAACAATCTCCATTTTTGTATTCCTCCAACTTCTATATTTTAACATAAGAAACATCTGGAAGCTATTACCGATTAAAATTTTATTTTGTGCATAGATGGGTTTTGTGCTAAAATAAATCCCTGGAAATAATGACGGATAAGTTCTATATTTATTCAGGCGGGGTTACTGGCTTTACTCAAACATTTGTTCGCTTACTCTTTTTTCTGCTTATGGTCCTCCCATCTTTTGGGGAAAAGGGGGGGGATCGGTATATGGTGAAGGGGTGGGGGGTGGCTGAGGGGCTGCCGCAGAATTCGGTGACCTGTTTGGTCCAGGGGAGAAACGGTTATTTGTGGCTGGGGACACAATCCGGCCTGGTGCGGTTTGACGGGGTGACCTTCAGGATCTTCAACCGCTGGAATACCGAAGCGCTGAAGGCCGATGCCATTACCAGCCTCCTCGAAGACGAGCGGGGCATACTCTGGGTAGGCAGCGACGGCGGCGGGTTGGCCTCGTTAAAAGAGGGCCGGTGGCGCGCCTATACGAGCGGCGACGGCCTGATCAACGACCATATCCGAGCCATTTATCGGGACCGTAGCGGCGATGTCTGGATCGGCACCGATTACGGCCTCCACCGGCTTCGGAACGGCACCTTCACCGTTTATACTACAGATCACGGCCTGCCGGGCAACCGGGTGACGGTCATATTTGAAGACAAACAGGGAGGACTGCTGCTAGGAACCGCCTATACCGGCCTGGGGATAAGGCAGGGGGAACGTTTCGGGCGTATGGACAGCGGTGATCGACTGGACGGAGAGTCGGTGACCGCCATCTGCCAGGATGGGGAGGGCGTCACCTGGATCGGAACCGACGGCGGGTTATATACCCTGGAACAGGGAAATCTGCGGGAATATGCCGATGCCGCCGGCCAGGAACTTGAATCGGTGCGCGCCCTGTGGCCGAGCCCGGGCGGCAGCCTGTGGATCGGCAGCGACGGGGAGGGCCTCTACTGCCTGAGGGACAACCGTCTATTTAGAGTACCGGCAAACGGTGAACTGGATCACCATTTTATCTACGCACTGCTGGAAGACCACGAAGGCAGCCTGTGGCTGGGTACGTATACCGACGGGCTGTTGCGGTTAACCCGCAGGAGGGTATCATCTCTGCTAAAGGCAGTCGAGTCCGGGATGCCGGTCATTAACACCTTGCTGGTCGATCAAAAGGGATTCCTATGGGCCGGCACCCGGAAGGAGGGGCTTCTTAAAATCAGGGACGGCGAAGTAGAAAAAATATATACCACGGTTGACGGCCTGATAGACCGTCATATTCGTGCTCTTGGAGTAGACCGGCAGGGTAATTTGTGGGTAGGGAGCGCCGGTGCCGGTATCCAGGTCATCGGAGCCGACGGGATACTGGCCACCTATAACCGGCGCAGCGGTCTGGCCTCCGACCGCATCAATGTGATCTTCCGGGATCGTTCCGGGAGGATATGGGTGGGCTCAGACCGCGGCCTGGATGGTATCGTTGAGGGGCAGGTGACGGCGATCCCGGCCTTTTCCGGCCTAACGGTGAAGGCCATAGAAGAAGCATCGCCCGCAGGGTTGTGGGTCGGCACGGCAGAAGGAGTATTTTCCCTGAAAAACAACCGGGCCGTGCCGGTAATGACAGACCAAAAAAGCCCAAAAATAGATGTCCTCTGCCTCTATGAAGACCCGGCGGACAACCTGTGGATCGGCACCAATGGGGATGGGCTGTTCTGTGTAAACGGTGAGAGGCTGTTAACATTTACCCTCCGGGAGGGCCTCACCGACAACTACATATTCAGTATCCGGGAAGACCGGGACAACCGTCTGTGGATGAGTTCCAACCAGGGCATTTTTTTTGTCTCCAGGGATGAATTGCTCGCCTTCGTCGGCGGCAGCCAGACCTCCGCCATCCGCTGTGTATCGCTGGATGAAGCGGACGGCATGTTGAATCGCCAGTGTGCCGGCGGCAGCCAACCGGCCGCCTGGCAGACCGGGGACGGCAAAATTTTCTACCCCACGGTGCGGGGCATTGCCGTGATAGACCCCGCCGCGATCCGGGTCAACGCTCACCCGCCGCCGGTGGTGATCGACCGGGTGATCGCGGACAATGCAGCGATAAAGGGGCTATCCCCACCGGTTCTTTCGCAAGAGACCAGCCTGGTGGAATTCTACTTCACGGCCGGAAGCTTCCGCAATCCCCGGAAGATGAAATTTAAATACCGACTGGAAGGGTACGAGGAGGAGTGGCGGGAGACGGAAACCGGCTGGCAGCGGACGGCTTTATACGTTAACCTCCCCCCCGGTCAATATCGCTTCAGGGTGACGGCCGCCAACAACGACGGGGTGTGGAATCGGGAAGGAGCCGAATTTAAGTTCAGGATCGGCTCGGGGAGTAAAATACATGTCGTGTTATTAGCCGCCGTGCTGCTGATGGCTGCCGGAGGCGGATTTTACTGGCACTACAGGAAAAGATTTTCTGCCCAAAAGCCGCCGGGAAAATATAAGACCTCGGCCCTGACCGCAGAGCGGGCCGCGGAATTGGCCCAAAAACTTCTCGAGGTGATGGAGACGGAGAAGAACTATTTGAATCCCAACCTGACCCTGAAGGAATTGTCGGAAAAGCTGATGGTACACCCCAATTACCTCTCCCAGATCATTAACGAGAAGCTTGAACAGAGTTTTAATGACTTTATCAACCGCTACCGTATCGAGGCTGCCAAGAAGAAACTCCAGGACCCGAAGAAAAAAAATAAGACCGTACTGGAAATCGCTTACGATACCGGATTTTATTCCAAGTCGGTCTTTAACACCGCCTTTAAGAAGTTTACCGGCATGACGCCGTCGCAGTTTCGCCAGAAGCAAACGTTCTAAATTATAATTTCGAACCATCGGGGGGTTCTAAATTTCAATTTCGGTCGATGCCGACGGGAAAATAAAATATTATTGAATCTGAAACAATAAATCCGCTTTAGGAGGCGCAAATGAAAAGAATACTGATGTTTGGTTTAATCCTCTTTTTACTGGCAGCCCTGACCTTTGCCGGGGAACCATTTAAAAAAGAGTTCAAAATTTCGACGGAAAAAACACTGGATGTCAACCTGAAATCCGGCGGTTCCCTCAAGGTGAGTGGAAAGGCCGGGAACCGGAAGATGATCAGTGTGTACGGCAAAGACGGAGCTGCCGACGATTGGAAGATCGAGGTCGACAGAACCGGGGATGCCATCGAGCTGGAAGTTCTCTCCACCGGCGGCGGGCACGGCAAAAACAAAGGGCCCCGACTTGAGGTGATTGTTCCTGCCAGATTTAACCTGAAATTAAAGACCAGCGGTGGGGCGGTAGAGATCGATCACGTGGAGGGTGAGATTACCGGTAAAACCCTGGGCGGCGAACTGGATTTCAGTCATTTAAAGGGCCAAATCGATTTCAAAACCCTGGGCGGCGGCATTACCCTGAAGGAATCGGATGTGGACGGTAAGCTCACCACCATGGGCGGCCGGGTGCTGCTGGAGAACGTGGTGGGCGATGTGGATGCAACCTCGATGGGGGGACAGGTCATCTACAAAAATGTCAAAAGCCGCAGCGGTGAAGGCAACGGCAAGGTGGTACGGATCAAGACCATGGGCGGCACCATCGATGTAGCCGAAGCGGCCCACGGCGCCGACCTCCATACCCTGGGCGGCGGCATCACCATCAAGAGTGCCCAGGAATTCGTGACGGCCAAAACCATGGGCGGCGATATCGCCATTGAGGCCATCGACGGCTGGGTCAAAGCCACCACTATGGGTGGCGACATCAAGGTGAATATGACCGGTAACCCAAAGAAAGGCAAGCGAGACGTAGAACTGAAGTCCATGGGCGGCGATATCCAGTTGACGGTACCGGCGGGCCTCTCCATGGACATCGAAATCCAATTGACCGTTAGCCGGAATGCCCGTAAAGAGTACAAAATCATCAGCGATTTCGACATTAAGCAGGAGAGAAAAACCAAAGACGACAAAACAATCATTCAAGGTACCGGCAGCATTGCCGGCGGCAAACACAAAATTAAAATCAAAACCATTAACGGCAACATCTATTTGAAAAAAAATAAATAAGGAGAAAACAAGTGAAGGCATTAAAACGAATTAATCTTTTCCTGGTGTGTATGGTGTCTGTTTTCCTGGTCACCGCCTATGCCGGTGAAACCCAGGAGATCGACAAGACCTTTGCCGCCAAAAAAGCGGTCCAGATCAAGACCGTGAGCGGTGATTGTATCGTGAAGGCGGCTGGGGGCAACAAGATCCAGGTTCATGTGGCCTATACCTACCCCAAAGATGTATATAAACCGGTTTTTAAAGAGGAAGGGGACACCCTGGTGCTGCAGGAGAAATTCAAAGGTTCGGGAAGCGGCAAATCCACCTGGACCGTCACCGTTCCGGCAAAGACCGGCATCACCTTTCATTCGGCCTCGGGAGATTTTTCGGCTAAAGGTTTAAAGGGTGCGCTGAATGGCAAAACTGCCTCCGGTGATTTTGAAATAAAGGATCTCGAAGGCGATCTGACAATCGGCACCGCCAGCGGCGATCTGGAAGCCGACAACATTTCCGGCAACCTAATATTTAAAACCGCCAACGGCGACATCGAAGGCCGTAATCTCAAGGGAGATATCGCCGCCAAAACCGCTTCCGGCGACATCGAGTTCGAAGAGGCAAAGGGCAGTTTTGAAGTGAAAAGCGCCAGCGGTGAAATAGAAGCCAAAAAAATCATTCTTCAGAAAGCCAGTTCCTTCACGACCGCCTCCGGTGAGGTTGAAATCGAATTGGCCGAAAGCGCCGGGTACAATTTGACCCTGACCTCTGCCTCCGGCGATGTGGTGCTCAACTACAACGGCCATCCCTTCAAGGGCTATTTTGAATTCACCGCCAAAAAATCCTCGGGCAAAATCGTCTGCCCCGTCAAGTTTGACAAAGAGGAGGAGATCGAGCACCACGGCCAGAAGTACCTGAAAAAATCCTTCAGCCGCGGCGGCAATACCCCCAAGATCCTCCTCAAAACCGCCTCCGGCAAAGCCGAACTGCAGAAATAGGATAGAAATATAGAAATAGGGGCCGGACTTACCCGGCCCCTATTTCTTTACTCCCGTATTTTTTTACCCTGGTGGGTGCGACGCCGGGTCATGGCGGTGCGGATGGCGTCGATGGTGTCGATTTTGTTAAGGGCCCATCGGGGGGCTGCAAAAATTTCTTTGTCCCGCTCACCGGTGAGGCGGTGGATAACAATGGCGGGGTCCAGGTGTTCCAGCAGGGTAACCATCAAATCCACATATTCCTCTTTTCCCGGCAGGCGGAATTCGTTCCGTTGATACATCTCATGCAGGGGGGTATCCTTCAAGACATGGAAGAGGTGAAACTTGACACCCGCCGGTTTTATTCGGTTCATCTCCTGCACCGTTTCCAGCATATCCCGGCGGCTCTCGCCCGGGATGCCCACGATTAAATGTATCACCACATCGACATTCAGCAATTTTATTTTTAAAAAAGTCTCCAGGAATTGTCGGTAGTTGTGGTTGCGGTTGAGATATTGTAAACTTTTTTCATGAATCGACTGCAATCCCAATTCCACCGACAGATAGGTCCGCCGGTTGAGCTCTTCCAGCAGGGGACACACTTCGCCGGCAACGGCATCGGGCCGGGTGCCGATGGTCAGCCCCACAATATCCTCAAAGTCAAAAATAATTTCATATTTTCGTCGCAGTTCTTCCACCGGTGCGTGGGTATTGCAGTGGGCCTGATAATAGGCGATATATTTGATTCCCTTATGGCCCTTTATAAAATGCCTGATCTGATCCTCGATGGGCAGGGTAAATGTCTTGATCGGTCCGGAACCGTACCGGTCACAGAAAATGCAGCCGGTAAAAGAAACAGTACCGTCTTTGTTGGGACAGCCAAATCCGGCATTGATGGGTATCTTTCTCACCTTCCGGTTGTTAAACTTCTTTCTTAAGAACGTGTTGACAGAATAATAGGGTTCAGGCATTCAATCAATCAGGATGGCATTGACCTTTCTCAATAAATTGGTCACATCAACCGGTTTTTGAAAAAATCCCTCTACAAAATAATTCTCCATGATATCCCGGATCTCGTCGGCTTTGTAGATTCCGGAGATAATAATGACAGGTATAAAGTATTTATCTTTAATGAACCGGATCAGGTCGAGGCCGTGTTCCCCGGGCAGAAGAAGATCGGTAATGACCAGGTCGGGAACCTCTTTTCCCATCGCTTCCTTCGCCTGGGCACCGTTTTCTACCCCCCTGGCGCTGTAGCGGTTTTCATTAAAGAAATCAACCAGAAGTTCTCTGATATCTTCTTCATCCTCGATAATTAAAATATTTTTTTTATTTTTCATCTTCGGCCCTCTTATAAATTTTATAGTATTCATAAAATGACCATAACAGAAAGCTAAAGGTCATTACGGCAAAAAAACGTTTATAGATGAATAGATCGACATGTTGGTTTAAATCGATGATGTAGATGAAGATTAAAAAGCTTAACATGAAGAAGGTAATCTTGCCAATAAGAATTGAAGGTCGGATGCGGTGCTTTTTTTTATATAAAATGAGGCTGGCCAACAGAATACAAAAATCCCTCAAAAAGATGGGAACCGCGATCCACAGCGGGAAATCGGCCTTAACAATCAGGCCAATCACTACAAACAGCGTCAACAATTTGTCCGCCAACGGATCTAAGATTTTTCCCAATTCCGTCTCCTGGGACAGTTTTCGGGCAAAGTAGCCGTCGAAATAGTCCAGTAATACGGTGGTGACGTATAAAACCAGCAGGACGGGATAATTACGAGGGGATGCATGCAAAATGAGTAAAAAGAGTACGGGGATCATCACGATGCGCAGGGTGCTCAACACATTAGGAAGATTGATTACTGGATTCACGTAGAGAAAATATAACATTTTGACCTAAAAATCAAGTGGGCAAAGATAACCTGAGAATTTGAAAAAATTTTCCTTGAATTTGTATCATAATTTTGCTAAGGTAGAGAGGTCAACCGATGGAGGTCAAAATTTAATGCGGCAATGGCACGAATGTGACCGCTCCAGGCGGTTTACCTGTGATTGGCTATTCAATATCCTGGTGGTATTGAGCGACGGCAAGGTGGTATGCGGCTGCGCCGACCCCTATGGGGAACGGCCGTTGGGCCATTTGAAAGACCACAACCTCTATGAAATCTGGCACTCCGATAAAGTCAAACAGATCCGAAAGGATCTCAATGAAGGGCACTGCTGTTTTTGCGACAACTGCGGTTTAAAACGGTACTTAAAAGAGGATGAACCGGTACCCCAACAGTCGGTGGATATGGAGATCTTGCCCCGCATCTTTTTCGAGCCCACGGTGTTGTGCAACCTCTCCTGTTATGGTGCGGTGTGCAGCCGGGAATCGGGGATTCTGAAGACCCGCACCAGGCACCAATTCCCCTTTGACGAATTCCAGAAAGTGATCCGGGAGGTGGGTAAAAACTTAATCCGGCTCGATTTTTTTAACTACGGCGACCCCTTTGTCCATCCCCGGGCCGTGGACATGGTGGAATATATCAAAAGAGAATACCCCCAAATCTACCTCTACACCAGCACCAACGGCCTGATGCTGGATCAAGACAAAATCGAACGGCTGGTGGCCTCCGGCCTCGATGAAATCACCTTTTCGGTAGACGGCCCCGATCAGGAGACCTATGTCAAGTACCGGAGACAGGGAGATTTTTCTAAAGTCCTGGATATCATGGCCCGGTTCGTGGTGGAGCGCGACAAACTGGGGCGGGAAGTGCCCTTCACCAACTGGCGTTACATCCTCTTCAAGTGGAACGACACCCGCAACAAAATGGATAAGACCCGGAAGCTGGCCCGAAGAATCGGGGTGGATCGCCTGACCTGGGAGATCACCGATCACCCGCCTGAAGGCATGTCGCCCCGTTACCAGACCGGTACCCACGACTGGCAGCGGATCTACCATGAGATCTGGGATTCCAGCCAAATCGGCAATGCCATCCGGGGCAAACGGTTCCGGGCCAGCCTCAAGGTACTAACAAAGGAAATGACCGTCAGGCTCAATGAACCGTTGAAAGTTAAGGTCAGGGTTAAAAACACCGGCGGCGCCCGCTGGTGGAAGACCACCCATTCGGGGCGGCGGATCATCCGCCTGGGAGCCCAACTGTACGACCGGCATAAAAACCTCCGGGAACTCAACTATGCCCGGGCGTTCCTGAATAGACCCCTGGAGGGAGGCCAAAAGGATGTCATCGAAATCGAGCTGCCCGGCCTCTCTACCCCCGGCGATTACCGGCTGAAATTCGACATGGTCAGCGAAGGCATCGACTGGTTCGAATCCGGCGGCTCCCCCCCAGCCTGGAAACCCTTCAAAGTAGAACCATAATCTATAAACGCCAGAGGAATTTTAGTTGAAATAATATACTATTTCATATAAAATGTTCATAGGTTAAAAAGGGTATTCACATGGCAACCTCGGCACAGTTAAAAGCCCTGTTTAAAAGCTATGCAGATGGCGATGAAGATCGTTTCTTTACCTATGCGATGCAGATTTCGGCTCATGAGGCACGTCTCGGTCACGGTAGGCTGGCCAAAGAGTTGAGAGATATCATCGATGCCGCCAGGCAAAAGAACGAGAGGATTTCTTTATCCCAGCGGACACTGCCGATTGTCCAGCCCAAAGGCGAACTGGCCAATCTGTTATCTGCTTCCTTCCCAAAGGTTCATCTGTCGGAAATGATCCTAGATAAGGAACTTTCCGAGCGTCTCAATCGGATATTAAAAGAGCAGCGTCAAATTGAAACATTGTACTCCCACGGTCTAACTCCGAGGAGAAAACTTTTATTACTTGGACCGCCGGGAACGGGGAAAACCATGACTGCCTCTGCCCTTGCAGGAGAGCTGCATCTTCCTTTATTTGTCATTCGTTTAGATGGCGTCATCACCAAATTCATGGGAGAAACGGCGGCCAAGCTCAGGCTGGTATTTGACGCCATCAAACAGCATAGGGGTATCTATCTTTTTGATGAGTTCGACTCTATTGGAGCAGCCCGGGGAATCATGAACGATGTAGGGGAAATCCGCCGGATACTAAACAGTTTCTTGCAATTTATCGACCAGGACGATTCCGACAGTATGATACTGGCTGCCACCAATCATCCCGGTATACTCGATTACGCCCTGTTTCGCCGTTTTGATGACGTTATCAAATATAGGCTGCCAGAAAAGGAGCACCGATTGAGTTTCTTGAAAACAAGGCTGGCAGGTTTTAAGTCTCCGGAGTTGGATTTAGAAAAACTGGCCGTCGAATCGGAGGGATTAAGCTATGCCGAAATCAGCCGCGCCTGTGCAGATGCCTTGAAGGAAGCCCTCATCAATCATCAAGAAAAAATATCGTTGAAAATTATAGAGCAAATGCTGGCCGAAAGGAAAGAGTATCACCGTAAACTCTTTAACGATTCTTCCCAGTCTCCGAAAGAGAAATAAGCTCCATGGACGACTCCCGATTCAAACATCGACACATCCTGCTGACCGACACCTCATCGAAAGAGAAATTTACCAGTAACCGATCTGGGGGACCTCCCCCAAATTGCCCGACAGGGATAGGCAAAATCACCGTAATTTTCTGATGGCCCGGTTGAATCGGGCAAAGGAGGAGTTAAATCAATTGAAGCGGCAGCGGCAAGCTGCCGGTATTAAGCAAAAGGCTGGCATTACGTTGACATTCCAGAGCGAACCGGGTTTTGATCTAAAATTTGAGAGCCTGGAATTCAGACGTGCGGGTATCGAATTACTCTAGATTCTATATCCCCTATCGGTTGGAGTCGGTAAAGATACTACCCGACCACGACGAAAATCGTCCCGAGCTCTATGGCGCGATAACTTCGGAGGGCATCCTTCGCGCCGAAATCGAGGCTCCGAAACAAAATAGGATCATCTCGATGGCGGTAACCGCTCCCGATTACCGGGACCGGGGGCGACCCTCTTCCTGGTCGGCTAAGATCGACAACATCTGTTCCGGGGCTGAAGACGACCCAAGGCGACTATTAATCGTTTCTGCCGGGAATACCGATATGAAACAGCGCCACATTTATCCGGCTGTTAACGAAACCGAAGGTATCCATGACCCGGGCCAGGCCTGGAATGCGTTGACGATTGGCGCCTACACGGAAAAAAGTTTAATCGAGCAAGAGGAGTATCCCGGCTGGAAACCCATTGCACCGCCGGGTGATATAAGCCCCGCCAGTACCACATCCGTGATATGGCAAAAACAGTGGCCGTTGAAACCGGATATCGTTTTTGAAGGCGGGAATAATGTTCTCACTCGTTCCGGTAAAGCCGATGCCGGGCCTGACAGTCTCGGATTGTTGACGGCCTATCATCGCCCTCTTGACAGGCTTTTTGCCGTCTCCGGCGATACCAGTGCGGCCACCGCCCAGGTGGCGCGAATGGCCGCCACCATTCAGGCGAAATATCCCGAACTGTGGCCGGAAACCCTCCGGGCACTGCCGGTTCATTCTGCCGAATGGACGCAGGCCATGAAAAATCGCTGGGGCAACTCAAATAAAAAAAAGGATATAGAAAATCTGATCCGCTGCTGCGGTTTCGGTGTGCCTGATTTGACTCGCGCCTTATCCAGCGCCCATAACGACCTGACTTTAATCGTACAAGATCAATTGTACCCCTATGATAAAGAGGATAGTAGGGGGGTAACCCGTGAGATGCACGTTCACCAGATCCCCTGGCCGGTGGAGGTACTGGAAGAGTTGGGGAAAATTGATGTAAAGATGCGGGTAACCCTCTCTTATTTTATAGAGTCAAACCCGGCAAGACGCGGCTGGGAGAAACGATATCGATATGCCTCTCACCAACTGAGGTTTGATGTCAACACACCAACCGAAACCCTTGAGCAGTTCAGGAAAAGAATTAACAAAGCGGCCAGAGAAGAGACAGAAAAAAAAGAGACCGGCAGTGATTCCAGTGAATGGTGTTTGGGGCCCCAACTCCGCCACAAAGGTTCTATACACTCCGACTGGTGGGAGGGGTCCGCTATTGATCTTGCCCAACGAAGTTATATTGCGGTCTATCCGGGCCCCGGATGGTGGAGAGATCGGCATCAGTTAGGCAGGTGGAATCGCCAGGCCCGCTATGCCCTGATCGTGGGCATTGCCACCTCAGAAATCGATGTTGATCTCTATACCGCCATTGTTAATAAAATCGGCATCAAAGTTCAAGTATAGTTATTAATCAAAAACCTAATAGGCGAAGCCCAGCATCCATAGGGGGATGACATTTTCGTCAGGTGGTTCTGCGGTAGAACCGAAGTGGCCTTGAATGATTCTACGGCAGAACCGGTAGGGGGTTTGTTGACAGGTGGAGGAAAAAATATTAATATAGATACTACAAATATTTAAGTAAAGGTAAGTGGTCGCTAAATATGAGATACGTGAAACTGATTTTTATTTTGCTGCTGATTGCTGTGCTGATGTGGCTGTTCTTCCAGAATGTGAACTTTGCCGAGGTGATCGCAATCATCGGCGATGTAGACCCGATTTACCCATTGGCATTTGCGATGGGGATTATGGGTCAATTTTTACTCCGGGGGTACCGTTGGGGCATTATTCTCAAAGCCCACAAATCCCATATATCTCTGTTGACTTTGTATAAATTCACCGCCATCGGTTTCTTCCTGAATCTCTTGCCCGGCAAGGTGGGGGAGCCGGCTAAGGGGATTTTGTTGGCCCAGCGGGAGAACATCCGGCGAAGTTACGGCTTAGCCTCGGTGGTACTGGAAAGGCTCATCGATTCGTTTACCATTATCTTAATATTTCTGCTCTCCCTGCTGTTAATGAAACCCAACAACTCTCCTTTTTTAGCCCATTTAAGGGGGATATCGCTGTATCTACTCCCAGTAACCGTGGTGCTGTTTCTCCTAATCTACCTGATCAATTCCGAAAGGGTTTTTGTTTATCTGACAAAAGTGATCCGTTTTTTGGCGAAAATTCTCCCCCAGAGGGTCAGGCAAAGGGGCACTGATTTTGTCCTGAATTTCGTCCGGGGATTAAAATTACAATTAAAGTTTACGGACTATTTTAGACTGTTTTTCGCCTCTCTGGCCACCTGGGTTTTCGTTATCCCCTTTTATTGGTTTTTGATGAAGGGGTTTGCCATCGAAATGCCGATGCTGGAGACGACTGCCTATTTTGGTGTGGTGGTGGCTTCCGCCGCCATTCCCACTCCCGGTATGGCCGGCAGCCTGGATGCCGGCTCGAGGATTGCACTGACCCGAATTTTCGATGTGCCGGCCGCCACCGCCGTTGCCTATACTATGCTCTTCCATTTTTTAATCTTAGTATTAACGGTAGTGATCGGATTGTGGGCCTTCTGGATGGAGGGTTTAAATGTGAAGGCCATCAGAGATATAAGGAAACAAAAAAATGAAGTGTCCAGAATGTGAGAATTCAGAAGACAAAGTGATTGAAACCAGGGAAAGTAAGGATTGTTGTTATATCCGCCGCCGCCGACAGTGTTTGGGCTGCGGCAAGAGATTTACTACCTACGAAAAGATCGAAGACATACCGCTTATGGTGGTGAAAAAAGATGGACGGAGAGAGGAATTCGATATCGATAAAGTCCGAAAAGGACTTTACCGGGCCGTAGAGAAGAGACCCATCCCCACCAAACAAATTGAACAAATTGCCTATCAAATCGAAGAAATGGTCTCTTGCTCGGAAAAGGAGATGAGCACCAAAATGATCGGAGAGTATATCATGGAAAAATTAAAGGCTCTCGATAAGGTGGCCTATGTGAGGTTTGCCTCGGTTTACCTTGAATTCAAGAGCCTCGAGGAGTTTTTAGCAGAACTTCAGAATCTTCTCAAAAAGGAGGATTAAATGGGGGAAAAAAAGTATTCGGTTTTCGAGATTCAGATCAGTAAGAGTTTTTCCAGTGGAATCAGCACCCATGTGGATTGGGAGCCCAACACCAATATTATAGAATGCGGGAATACCTTTATCGTTGAGGTGGAGCTGCCGGGGGTGAACAAGGAGGATATATCCATTCATCTTCAGCACAACGCCGAAATAATCATCCGTGGGGTCAAAAACAAGCCCCGGCTTAATGATCCCGGGGTAACCTATTACCTATTTGAACGAAAATTTGGCCAATTTTATAAGAAAATCGTGCTCGATTTTCCACTGGATACCGATAATATCACTTCGGTGATGGAGAACGGTGTCTTAACCGTAAAAATACCGAAAAAAAAGCCTTCTCCGATTTCAATTGATATTAAGTAAGGGGATAAAAATGACAGAAGAAAAAGCGGAAGAAAAAAAAGAAATAAAGAAAAAAGACCGGGAAGAGGATGACGAAGAAAGGTTAGTCATCCCCGAAACCCTGCCGGTATTGGTTTTGAGAGACATCGTGGTATTTCCCTATATGATCGTGCCCCTTTACGTGGGCAGACCCAAATCCAAAAAGGCTGTGGATAAGGCGTTAAATTCCGATAGAATGATACTGCTCTTGACCCAGAGGGATCCCAACCTTGAAGACCCCACCGAAGAGCAATTGTACAGCGTCGGAACGGTGGGCTTGATTGTCAGGATGTTGAAACTACCGGACGGCAGGATGCGGGTGCTGGTTCAAGGAGTCGCGCGCGTTAAGGTCAAGGGCATGCATGACGATGAGAAAATTATCGCGGCCAGGACAGCAGAGATGAAAGACAAGGAACCCAAACGGTTGACACTAAAAGACAAGGCCCTGATCCGCAATGTTCGGGAGAAGTTTGAACAAACGTCGAAACTGGGAAAACAGATCCCCCAAGAGATTTTTGTCATTACCGAGAATATTGAAGAGGCCGGGAAATTGGCCGATATTATCGCCGCCAACCTGGACCTGAAAATTGAAGATTCGGAGAAGATTCTCCAGGAAGAGAACTCCATGAAAAGGCTGCACAAGGTCTACGAATTTCTGACCTATGAATTGGAAATGCTGAACGTGCAAAACCAGATCAATTTAAAGGCCCAGGGGGAAATGGATAAGAATCAACGGGAATATTTTCTAAGGCAGCAATTAAAGGCCATCCAGAAGGAATTGGGGGAAGAGAGCGAGAATGCCGAGGAGATCAGCAGCTATCAAAAAAAGCTGGAAGAGGTTAAAATGCCTGAATTGGCCGAAAAAGAGGTAAAAAAGGGTATCGAACGGCTGCAAAAGATGCACCCTGATTCGGCCGAGGGCGGCGTCATCCGCAATTACCTGGACTGGATGCTGGAGCTACCCTGGGCACTCTCCACCAAAGACAGCCTCAATATCAGAAGGGCCAAATCTATATTGAACCAGGACCATTACGGCCTGGAAAAAGTCAAAGAGCGAATTCTGGAATACTTGAGCGTACGAAAATTGACCAGTCAGGCCCACGGCCCGATTCTCTGCTTTGTGGGACCTCCGGGTGTGGGAAAGACCTCGCTGGGTAAGTCGATCGCCCGCGCTCTGAATAAAAAGTTTGTCCGGATATCTCTGGGCGGTGTAAGAGACGAAGCGGAAATCCGCGGCCACCGCCGCACCTACGTGGGAGCGCTGCCCGGCAAGATTATCCAGGAAATCAAGCGGGCCGGTTCCAATAATCCCGTTTTTATGATGGATGAGGTCGATAAAATCGGCGCCGACTTCAGGGGCGACCCCTCTTCGGCCCTGCTGGAGGTTTTGGATCCCGAACAGAACTACACCTTCATGGACCATTACCTGGGTGTGCCCTTCGACCTGTCAAAAGTACTCTTCATTACCACCGCCAATATGCTGGAACCGATTCAGCCGGCCTTCAGAGACCGGATGGAGGTCATCCAGATTCACGGTTATACGGAGGAGGAAAAAATCGAGATTTCCCGGCGGCACCTGAGCCCCCGGCAAATCGAACAAAACGGCCTGAGCAACAAACTCATCAAGTTTTCTGCCGGTGCTGTTCGGAAACTCATCTCCCTGTACACCCGGGAGGCGGGGGTGCGAAATCTGGAGCGGGAGATCGGCAACATCTGCCGTAAGGTGGCCCATCGGGCGGCTCTGGGCCAGAAAGGCCAGGCCAAGATTACCACCAGAAACCTGGAAAAATACGCCGGAACCCCAAAGTTGTTCAAGGATCAATTGCTGGAAGAGGATGCCGTTGGCGTGGCCACCGGTATGGCCTGGACCCCCTACGGCGGCGACATCCTCTTTATCGAGGTTAAGTTGATACCCGGCAAGGGAAAATTGCTGTTGACCGGCTCTCTGGGGAATGTAATGAAAGAATCTGCCAATGCCGCCTTGAGTTTTCTGAAATCAAAGGCCAAACAGTTGAAAATCAAAACAGAGGCGTTTGACAAGCAGGATATCCACATTCACATCCCCGAAGGGGGCATACCCAAAGACGGTCCCTCCGCCGGTATCACCCTGACCATTGCCCTTTTTTCGGCCTTCCTCGATATTCCCATTAAGAGGGAAGTGGCCATGACCGGAGAAATTACTCTACGGGGAGCGGTTCTTCCGGTAGGCGGCATCAAAGAGAAGGTGTTGGCCGCCCGAAGAGCGGGGATTTTCACGGTAGTCATTCCGGAGAAGAATAAAAGAGATCTGGCGGAATTGAAAGAGAAAGAGCTCAAGGAGATCGAATTTGTCCTGGCCAAAGATATAGAAGAGGCAGCCAATACCGCCATGACCCAGAAGATCTTTTAATGGATGAGCATGCCTTTGTAGACTTTCTCCACAAACACTTCCCCTTTAGCCGGGGGCTCGGTATCGGCGATGACACATCGATTGTGAAGATGGGAGATGTATACCAGTTGATCTCTAAAGACATATTGATCGAAAGAATTCACTTCTCCCTGGACAACTTTTCCTTGAAGGAGTTGGCCTTAAAGTCCCTGGCGGTCAACCTCAGCGATATCGCCGCCATGGGCGGAACACCCCACTATTTTTATCTGGGATTGGGATTTCCGGAAAAATTGGCAAAAAAGGATTTAGACGACTTTTACCGGGGTCTCAAACAGGGCTGCCGGAAATGGAAAGTAGAGTTGGCGGGCGGCGATTTTTCCCGTTCTTCCGCCCTCTTCATCTCCATCACCATGGTAGGTCAGGCGGAACAGCCGGTATACCGCAGCGGTGCAGAGCACGGCGATCTGATCGGTATCAGCGGCGACACCGGCGCCTCTGCCCTGGGCCTAAAATGTCTGATGAACAACCTCCGGCATACCTATTTTATTCAAAAACACAAGGAGGTTCACCCGGAAGTCGAAAAGGGGCAAATTTTAGCCCGCTATGCCAATGCCATGATCGACGTGTCCGACGGCCTGATCATCGACCTGAAGCGGATATTGGCGGCCTCTAACAAGGGCGCAGAGATCTTTTTCGAGAAGATCCCGGTATCGACGGCGATGACAACCCTCTGCCGGAACCACAATTTTGATCTATACGAACTGGTTCTTGCCGGCGGCGAAGACTACGTCCTGCTGTTTACCATATCCCCGGAAAAAGAGCTGGCGTTGAGAGCACGGCAGATGACCTACCACATCATCGGCCAGGTGACGGAAACGCCCCATAAACTGACGGTAAAACATCACGGCCGGGCGATTCGACTCAAATCCCCCGGCTACGACCACTTCAAACAATAAAAGGCAAACGGGGCCATATCTGGATTACTACCGGCCTTGACATACAATGTTATTTTAAATAGAATATGAGTGTAACCATGGAGGTATCTGGCATAAAATATTATAACTATAATAAAAAGGAGAGAACAACGATGAAACAAAAAAAGTTTGGCAGAAAACTCAGGTTAAACAAAGAGACCATCGCCCGGTTGAATGACAAGGGCATGGTCAAAGTGGTTGGCGGAGCAACTATTGTCAGTGTTCCTGAATGCTGCTGCGACACAACCGGGGTCACAAACAGGACCTGTCTAACCATGGTTACCTGTGTGACCTGTGTAAATCCCTGCCCCGTACCCTTTACAGAATCCCCCTGCTAATCACCTGAGCTAAAGAAAAAAGCAAAGACACTTCTTGTGGATAGGTCTGTTTGGGGGACGCAGATTCTCCCCTCCCCCACAAAAGATCTGCCAACGCCTGAGAAATCATTCCCCGGTGCTAAAAAACGGTTCCCAACGGCAAAGAAGCTCATGGGTTGAGGACACAACGATTGTTAGAAGACAGATTGGCTTTAAAAAACTCTTCGGGGAAGAGGGGCGGAAAAGTGAGTGTGAATCGGGGATGGGTGCTACAGGTCGCAGCGGAGGCAGCGTTTGGCTTCGTTGACACACATCTCTTCGCTGAGTCCCAGTTCTACTTCTTCGAAGGTCTTGATCCGTTTGGCCACCGGTTGGCAGGGCATCTTTTCCCGCTTTAAGGTCTCCATTTCTTCGTCGGAGAGTTCTACCTGCTCGACGAGTCGTTTGGGCCGGGTGGGTCTGAAGTTCCAGGTCAGTTTTTCGAAGCGGAAATGTTTATCTATACTGGCGGCAGCCCGCTGACCCGCGGCAATGGCCTCGATCAGGGTGGCAGGTCCGGTGACGGCATCGCCGCCGGAGTAAACACCGGGAAGGTTGGTCTCTAAGGTATCGGGATGCACCTCGAAGGTATTCCACTCAGTGGTCTTGATATCTTCATTGCCGATCAACTCGTTGACCTCCGGTTCCTGGCTAATGGCGGGAATGATCACGTCGCAGGGGATGATGAATTCGGAACCTTCGATGGGAACCGGTCGTCGCCGGCCGCTGGAATCGGGGGATCCCAGTTCGGTGCGAATGCATTCGAGACCGGTGACCCGCTGGCCATCGCCGATGATGCGGGTGGGGGCCACCTGTAAATGAATTTTCACATTCTCTTCGATAGCGGCTTCCACCTCCTCGGGGTCGGCCGGCATCTCGGTACGGGAGCGGCGGTAGGCGATGGTGACTTCCGAAACGCCTAAGCGCAAGGCGGCCCGGACCGCATCGATGGCCGAATTGCCGCCGCCAATGACCACCACCCGGCTGCCGGGTTTGGTCTTATGGCCCAGATTGACATGGCGCAGGAAGGTGACGCTGTCGATGATGCCGTCCAAACGGTCTTCGCCGTAAATCCCAAGTTTTCGGCCCTTGTGGGCGCCGATGGCGATAAATACCGCGTCGTACTGCTGCTGTAAGTCAGCGAAAGAGATATCCTCACCGATGCGGGTGTTGGCCTTAACCTCCACCCCTAAGCGAAGAATGGCGTCCACTTCGGCTTTTATGACCTCCCGGGGCAGCCGGTATTCGGGGATTCCCGATACCATCATACCGCCGACTTCCGGCAGGGCTTCGATTATGGTGACCGCATAGCCCAGGTGTCTTAAATCGTGGGCAGCGGTGAGCCCGGCAGGGCCGGAGCCGATAATGGCCACCTTCTGTTTCTGGGTAATGGGCAGGGGCTTTACCTGCTTGACCCGATCCAACTCCAGGTCGGCCACGAAGCGTTTCAGGTATTTGATGGCAATGGGCTTGTCCACTTCCCCCCGGCGGCATTCGAACTCGCAGGAGTGGGTACAGACCCGGCCGCAGACCGCGGGGAAGGGATTATCTTCTAAAATAAGATCCAGGGCTTCCTTATAGCGGCGGTTGGCGATGAGGGCCACGTAGCTGGGAACATCGATGCCCACCGGGCAGGCATTCTGACAGGGGCTGGGGGTCAACCGCTTACACACCTTGGCGGGGCACCGTTTCTCCTTGATGTGGGCCTCGTATTCGTGTCGAAAATATTTCAGGGTGGTGAGTACCGGGTTGGGCGCGGTCTTACCCAGTCCGCACAGGGCGGCGGCAATGATGGTTTTGGAAAGATATTCTAAGGTATCGATATCTTTCATGGTTCCCTGACCGTTGGTGATACGCTCCAGGATGCGCAGCATCACCTTGGTGCCCACCCGGCAGGGGGTACACTTGCCGCAGCTTTCGGCCGCGGTAAATTCCAGAAAGAACCGGGCAATATCCACCATGCAACTGGTCTCATCCATGATGACCATGCCGCCGGAGCCCATGATGGCGCCGGTTTTGTTGATGGAATCGTAGTCGATGGGGATATCGAACATGCTCTCGGGGATACAGCCGCCGGAGGGTCCACCCATCTGGACAGCCTTGATCTTCCGGCCGTCGACACCGCCGCCGCCAATTTCATAGATCGCCTGCCGCAGGGTCATGCCCATGGGCACCTCGATGAGTCCGGTGTATTTGACCTTCCCGGCCAGGGCAAAGACCTTGGTGCCTTTACTCTTTTCGGTGCCGATGGCGGCAAAGGCTTCGGGGGAGTAGAGGAAAATACGGGGAAGGTTGGCCAGGGTTTCGACGTTATTGACCACGGTAGGCCGGCCGAAAAGACCTTTTACGGGCGGGAAGGGCGGCCTGGGGCGGGGCATGCCCCGCTTATCCTCGATGGAGGCGATCAGGGCGGTCTCCTCGCCGCAGACGAAGGCACCGGCCCCCTCCCGGATGCGGATATCGAAGGAGAAGTCGCTGCCCAGGATACTCTTTCCCAGGAAATTTCTCTCCCGGGCATCGGTCAGGGCCTGGCGCAGGGTCTTCAGCGCCAGTGGGTACTCGGCCCGGCAGTAGATAAAGCCCCGGCTGGCGCCGGTGGCATAAGCGGCGATGATCATGCCCTCGATCACCGAATGGGGGTCTCCTTCCAGCAGCGACCGGTCCATGAAGGCACCGGGGTCACCCTCATCGGCGTTGCAGACCACATACTTGATCTCCGATTGGGTATTGCGGCAGAAGGTCCACTTCCTGGCAGTGGGGAACCCGGCGCCGCCACGTCCCCGCAAACCGGACTTTCCCACTGCCTCGATCACCTCTTCGGGCGTCATTTTCAGAATCTTTTTGATTGCCTCGTAGCCGTCGTTTTCAAGATATTCTTCAATACTGAAGGGGTTGATTTGGCCGCAGTTTTTCAGGGCTACCCGTTTCTGATCCTTGATCACGGAAAATTCATCGGTAAAGGGTACCCGCTCGTAGGCACGAATGCCGTCGTGGGTCGGGTGGAGCTGGTACAACACGTGATCGGACAGCACCGTTCCCTTTCCCACCGTCTGCTCTAAGATGGCGGACACCGTCTCCGGGGTGACGCTGCCGTAAGTCAGGCGGGTTCTGCCGGGTACCTCTACTTCGGCGATGACCTCCAGGGAGCACAAACCGATGCAGCCGGTGGATTTGAGTTCTATGGGTAAATGTTTCTTTTCGATTTCACTCTTAAATTCGTTAAACACATCGTTGGCGCCGGCGGCGCGGCCGCAGGTAGCCATACCGATGGTGATACTTGTCATTTGCTGTGACATATTATTCATCCTCTATCTGGGCGGCATGTCGGTAACCGTCGATGATCCGGTTTATCTGAATGGAATCCAGCTTACCGTATGCCTTATCGTTGACCATCATGGCCGGCGCCAGGGCACAGCAGCCGAGGCAGGCGACCTCCTGGACGGTAAAGATCATATCGTCGGTGGTATCGTCGTCTTCACCCAGTTTCAGGTTGGATCGCAGCTTCTTTTGCAGTACTTTCGATCCTCCCACGTGACAGGCGGTGCCGGAACATAATTTGACAATGTTCTTGCCCACCGGTTTGGTGCTGAACTGGGAGTAAAAGGTAATGATTCCATAGATATGGCTGGCGGAATAGCGGGTATGTTCGGAAATATAGCGAATGGCAAACTCCGGGACGTAGCCAAATTCCGACTGTACCTGCTGTAGGTAAATCATCAATGAGTTTTCAAAGCCGTAGTCGGCCAATATTTGAGCCAATATTTCAGTGTCTTTGGGCGATGCTGATGTTGAGGTTTGATTTTCAATCGGCATGATCGATTATCCCCCTTAAAACATTTTTTTGATCACATTTCCCATTCCCCGGCAGCGCTCACACAAAAGTTTATGACGATTGGGCTGGCAAATTCCGGGGGGGAGCGTACTGAAACCGGTAAAGGAGATGCCATCCCGGTGGAAGCGGATACCGTCCCGTTCTAGGGCGGCGTAATTTATATCTTTCCACTGCGGGTATTCCTGGATAATTTCCTTTTCCCAGGTATCCTGGCCGTCTTCGGTCTCCCATTGGTGGCCCATCCGGGCTGACAATTCCCGGAAGATCCACCAGGCGGGTTTGGCTTCTCCCGGTGGGTCGATGGCCTTCCGCACCCGGTTGATGCGCAGGTCGGCGCTCACCACCGTACCCTCATATTCGACCCAGGCAGCGGCCGGCAGCACCACATCGGCCTGCTGCGACAGTTCGCCGGGGAAGATATCCTGGACCACCAGGAATTCGATGTCGCCGCGGCTATCGATTTGTCTGCCCATGGTGTAGAGAAACTTCATCTTAGACAGATCAAAATCCTCGCCCGGACCGATCTTCAGGCAGTAGGCGCCCACGGTGTTGTTTTCCCGGCAGAGCGAAAAAATCCTGATATTATTTTTACCTTCCAGCAAGGAAACATCCTCTCCGGCAGCGGCAATCACGATGACATCGTCTCCCAGGCCTTCGAGTTCCGGTTCCAGTTCCGGCAATTGACTAAAACTCTGGCTGGCAAGTTGTGACAGTTCGATCGTTCGGGAGTTGACCACGATCAACCGGACACCGTGGATGGCGGCCTGTTTAACATAGGACCCGGCCACCGGGTTCTCCCGGCTGAGGTCACCGCCCACCACCACGATGGCAGAGACAGAGTCCAGGTCCTCGTAGGGGAGGCCGGGAAGGACGGAGGGTTCGAAGTGGAACACATTGTCCACCGACAGCACCTGTTGAAAAAACCTTTTGCTCCAGAAAAGATCTTCGTTGGTACAACTGGTAGAGACCAAACAGCCCATCTGCTCGGGTCCGTACTGCCCTTTTACCTCCTTGATTCGGGAGGTAATGAGATTCAACGCCTCATCCCACGAAGCCTCGGTCAATGTGCCGTTTTTTCGGATCAGGGGCCGGGTCAGCCGCTCCGGCGAATGGATGAAGTCATAGGCAAAGCGTCCCCGGAAGCAGAGGCGGCCGTCGTGGTTGGGCTCGGCCTCTTCGATCCCACTGACTCTGACGATTTGTCCGTCTTTGATGTGAAGGTCCAGTTGACAGCCGACGCCGCAATAGTAGCAGGTAGTGCGTATATGGTGGGCCTCCCACATGCGGGCGTTGAAGCGATTCTTCTGCTCGAAAAGAGAGCCCACCGGACAGACCTGGAGGCATTGGCCGCAGTACACGCAGTCGGACTGGAGAATCGGTTTGTCCTCCCGGAAGACGATCTTGGCCCGAATCCCCCGGTAACCGTGGGCGATGGCCCGGTTTACCTGGATCTCGTTGCAGGCGTACACACAACGGCCGCAGAGTATGCAGCGGGAGAAGTCGCGGCCGATTAACGGGTCCTCGAAGTCAATGGGGTAAGGCGGCGGCAGGTCGTCCAGCGTACGCTGGGTAACCTGATAACGATAGGCCAATGCCTGGAGCTCGCAGCGACCGTAGGCGGAACAGATATCCTCGGCCTTATCGTTCTCCCCCACCTCCAATTGGTAATCGGTCCATTCATGCGGGTACAGCCCCCGGATGGAACAGTTGTGTTTGCCGGAGATCAGCAGGAACTCGATCACCGTTCGTCGGGCATCCCGGATGCGGGGCGTATCGGTATGGACATCTAAATTGGCGGAGGCGGGGGTGGAACAGGAGGAGATCAAGGCCGGTACTCCGCTGGCTTCCACCACACAGATGCGGCAGGCACCGGTGGGAACTGCTCCCTTCAGGTAACACAGGGTGGGAATGTAGATACCGTTTCGCCTGGCGACATCCAAAATGGTCTCGCCGGGCTGAAAAGTATATTCATGTCCGTTTATTTTAATTACGTTATTATTCATGCTGACATCTCATGTTTATTTTTATCTTTAATTTCCAGGCTCTTCTTGTAACAAATCAGGCCGCAGTTGAGACAGCGCTCGGCCTCCCGCTGGGCGTCGTCCTCGGTTAGAGTCATCTGAGAATCGATATGGCCCCGCACCGCCAGCAGATTTTCGGCACTCTGCAGCCTGGCCACATCCTGGAGTTGGGCTTCGCCGGTAATGACGCCCGGCTCCGGGGCAATCTCTTCTTCGGAGACGTAGAGCTGAAGGGCTCTGACGATTTTTCTACCTCTCCTCACCGCCATCACCACACCGGTGAGGTCGCTGGTGCGGCCGCTTTCGCTAACGGCAAAGATCCCGTTCTTGGCCTCGTCGGCAAAGACCGGCAGGATCTCGACCGTCTTCCACTGCTGCTGGTCGTCCTTTACAAAAAGCATCTCCGGCAGTCGGCCCGATCCCACCAGCAGTCGATCCAACTCGAATTTCTCGATGTCGCCGTTTTCACGGCGGATGGAAATGTCGATGAGATTTTCCCCTTCACCACGAAGCTCAACCGGTACTGCGGCAAAGATAAACTTCAGATTTTCAATTTCCTTCAGGTCAATATTCCTTGCCAGAGCCTCTTCCCTCGAGTAGGGGAAGACCACCGTGACTTCTTTAGAGCCGCCGGCTAAGCAAGTATGGGCTGCCTGGAGCGCCGATTCGCCTCCGGCCACGATGACCACCTGTCGGCCGGGTGATTGGTTGCCATTCCGGGCCGAGTAAAGCAAGAAGTCCAGCAGCAGATTGATGCCGGGGATGATTTTTTCGTCAAAAATTTTGCCCCGCATGATCTGTCGGCTGTCCCAACCGCCGGCGGTAACCAGCACCATATCGAAGCCCTCATCGTACAGAGAGGGGATGGAAAAATCCTTACCCATCACCCGATTGGTATCCGCCTCCACCCCGGTCTCCAGGATCCCTGAAATTTCCCACTCCAGTACATCCCGGGGCAGGCGATCTTCACTGATCACATAGCGCAAAATACCGCCCAGTTGGCCGGTGGCCTCGAATATTTTTACCTGATGACCCAAACGTCGGAGGTAGTAGGCCGCCGACAGGCCCTCGACGCCGCCGCCGACTACGGCGATCTTCTTACCCGGAGTGGGCGAAATATAGGGCTGCGCCCGCTTCCCGGTTTTCATCTCGTAATCGGAAACAAATTTCTTTAAGGCATTGATACTTACCGGCTGGTCCAACAGGTTGCGGCGGCATTCAAATTCGCAGGGAGCAGGACAGATCCAGCCGCAGATCAGGGGGAAAGGGTTCTTCTCTTTGATGACCCGCACCGCCTCCAGGTATTGGCCGCCGGAGACCTGGCGGATATACTCGGGAATATCGATTTCCGCCGGGCAGGTCCGTTGGCAGGGGGCGGTACATTCGTTGATTTTGTAGTCCGAAATGATCCGGCGGGTCCTGGAGGTCAGGGTGATAATATCCTTGGGGCAGACTTCGGTGCAGACGCCGCAGGAGGTACAGCGGGACTTATCAACCAGCGGCAGGTTGTTCTCGCCCATCGACAGGGCGCCGAAGGGGCAGGCCCGCACGCAGGTGCCCAATCCCAAACAGCCTATGTCACACTCCTTGCTGCCGCCGTAGAGCAGCATCGCCGCCCGGCAGTCAATTACGCCGTTGTAGGTATATTTGATTTCTGCCTCGCCGATGCCGTAATAGCAGCCCACTCTAGATATCTCGGGCTCCTTTTCTTCTACCACAAGTCCCAGGACTGCCGCCACCTCCTGGGCAATGGCAAAACCGCCGGCCACACATACATCCGGTTTGGCCTTGCCCACCACTACCGCTTCGGCGGCGGCGGAACAGCCGGTATAACCGCAGCCGCCGCAGTTGGCTCCTAATAGGGCTTCCTCCACCTGCTCAATTCTGGGATCTTCCCAGACATAAAAGATTTTGGCGGCAATGGCCAGCATGAAGGCAGCCGCAAATCCCAATGACATCAAAAAAACAGTCGTGATTATCATCAAACTCTCTCGCTGTTACTTCCTCTACTTCCCCAGTGCCGCCAGGGAAGCATCGATTCCTTTAAAACCAAAGAACGCCAGCGCCATCATGCCGGCCGTCACCAGGGCAATGGCGGTATCCTGGAGGGCCCTGGGGATATAGGAAATCCGAAACCGTTCCCGGATACCGGCAAACAGGGTGATGGCCAGGGAGAATCCTGCACCGGAAGCCAGGGCAAACAAGAGGCTGTTAACCAGGTCAAAGTCCTGGCGGATGACCAGGATGGCTACTCCCAGCACCGCACAGTTGGTGGTGATCAAGGGCAAAAAGATGCCCAGGGCCTTGTACAGGCCGGGTATCAGTTTCTTAAGAAACATCTCCACCAGTTGAACCAGCGCGGCGATGACCAGGATAAACACGATTGTTTGCAGGTATTCAATATGGAAAAATAACAAAAAATAGTGGTGTACAAACCAGGTGATGAAGGTGGCAAAGGTCATGACAAACATGACGGACATGCCCATGCCCACGGCGGTATCCATTTTTTTGGACACCCCTAAAAAGGGGCAATTGCCCAGATACTGGGCAAGCAGGATATTCTTCACCAGCATGGCGTTTATAAAGAGAACCAGATATTCCATGCAATCACTCCAATACTATTTACGAGATAATATATTCATAATTCCCAGCAAGAGACCCAGGCAGACAAAGGCACCGGGGGCCTCGACCATAAAGGTGAAGGGTTCAAAAGAGTTGCCCATCACCTGCATATTCAAAAAGGTCCCGTAGCCCAGGATCTCGCGAATGGAACCGATCAGGAACAGGGACATGGTAAATCCCAGTCCGATTCCCAATCCGTCGGCGGCGGAGAGGTAGACCGGGTTTTTGGAGGCAAAGGCTTCGGCCCTGCCCAGGATAATGCAGTTGACCACGATAAGGGGGATAAATATCCCCAGCCTCTCGAACAAGGGATAAAAGTAGGCCTGCATCAGGAGTTCCACGATAACCACGAAAGTGGCAATCACCACGATGTAAGAGGCGATCCGCACCTTTTTAGGGATGAACGTCTTGATAGAGGATATGAGGATGTTGGAGAACACCAGCACAAAGGTGGTGGCCAATCCCATGCCGATTCCGTTTTCCGCATACTTGGTGACCGCCAGGGTGGGGCACAGCCCCAGCACCAACCGAAAGGGCGGCAGGACTTCCCAGAAGCCCTTGAAAAACTCGTGTGTAATCGTCTTACTACTCATCGATTTTGTCCCATTCTATGTCGTGTTTCTTGTATCTTGTACATGTTATTTTTTTGCCTGTACTTTTTCTTTTATTTTAGGGAAGAGTTCCACGCTCTTGCGTATAGCCTCACACACCCCTCGAGAAGAGTAGGTGGCACCCGAAACACCGTCTACTGTGCCCTCATCCAGTTTGACCCTGAACGTATCGGTCAGTGGCCGACCTTCGAAGCCTTTCCGAAAGGACGGTTCCGATATCCGGGATCCCAGGCCGGGGGTCTCCTTGTGAGTGGTAATACCGATTCCGGTCAGGGTGTTGCTGTCCAGATTGTACCCCACCATAACGCCGATATCGCCGCCGAACCCTACGCCGGTGCTCTCAAAGGCAATGGCCCAGGGCTGTTCCTCTTTCTTGCCCACAAAGACCGTATGCTCCCGACCGTCCACCACCACTTCTACCCTATCCTTGATTAAATCGTTGCTGGAGGGTTCCAGTACCTGGTTTACCGCCGGGCCTTTGACATAGTGCAGTATCTGCTCCTGGATGCGCATTTCGGTGCCCTGCTTCACGGTGGAAAGAAGCAACCCACACACCGCGGCAATGGCCGTTAGCACGACCACCATCTGTATATACTCTTTGATCTTCATGGTATCCTTCTTGCCAGATATTTTATTTCGAGCGCCCGGGGCGGTCGCTTGATTTTGTCAAGCAGGGGGGCAAAAAGACTCATGATGAGAATGGCAAACACCACTCCGTCGGGATACACGCTCCATACTCTCAGGATGACCGTCAATACTCCGCAGCCCAGACCGAACACCACCCGTCCCCATTTCCGAAAGGGGGCACTGGCGTAATCGGTGGCCAGGAAGAAAGCCCCTATCATCACGCTGCCGGTAACAAGATGGAAGATGGGATTGGCGAAGGTGACGCGGTCGGCCAGCCAGAAGACCGCTGAGGTGACCAGCACGCCGACGAGGAAGAACAGGGGGATTTGCCAGGCCACGATCCGGCGCAGCACCAGGTACAGCCCACCAACAAGGAGAAGAACGACAAAGACAGCGCCCAGTCCGCCCACCTGGTTGCCCAGGAAGAGATCCAGAAGATTCATCTCCGAAACCGCCCCGGCTCCCCCTTTTTTCAGGAGACTCAAGGGATAACGGAAGGTGAAATCCAGTTCATAGCCGGCAAAGACCAGGTTGAAATCAAGATAAGCCGGCCAGGATATCTTCAAGATGGCCCAGCCCACCAGTACCGGATTTAGAGGGTTGCTGCCCAGGCCGCCGAAAATCTCCCGGCCCACAAAAACACACAGGAAGGTGCCTAAGATTACCATCCAGAAGGGGACAGTGGGGGGCAGGAGCAAGGCAAATAGGAGACCGATGTAAAAAGCACTGCCGTCGCTGACGGGAATACTTTTCCCGAACAATTTACGGATGAACAACTCGCTGACAACGGCCGTTAGGATAGAAAGGGCCATCACTCGTGCTGCCGACAAACCGTACCTCAGTATGGCAAAGATCGCCGCCGGCAGCAATGCAAAAAAAAGATTGCCGTACAGTTTCGAAATCGCTGCTTTTCCATGCCAATGGGGGGGGCTTGATACAATTAACTTCATGACACCTTTTCTCCCTCGGTCTCTTCTTCTATTTCTTTTTCGCCTTCTATATCTTCGTCTTCCATATCTGCAATCTCTGTTTTGGCCAGCCGTATGAGCTGAAGCAGGGAGCGGCGGGAAGGGCAGACATAGGCACACAGGCCGCACTCGATGCACTTCGATACTTCCAGTTCCTGGCATTTATCGAATATCGCAAATTCGGCATAGCGGCCGATGAGATTCACATCCAGGTTGGCCGGGCAAACCTCGACACAGCAGCCGCAGTTGGTGCACTGCAGGTTCTCATACCAGACCACTTCGTCGGCATCCTGCACGTAAAGGGAGTCCATTTCGGCACTGACAGGCACATCCGTGTGGTAACAGGCAGACCCCCGCATGGGGCCGCCGATCATTACCTTACCGCCGTCCACTAAGGGGATGTGTTTCAGTAGCTCCCCGATTTTGGTTCCCAACCTCACCCGGAGGTTCTGGATGCCCCCCTTGCCCGCTACCGTAACCACCTTATAGGCAAAGGGTTTTCCCTCACGGAGACAATCTATGGCCGCCGCCAGCTTCTCAACCGTGATAAAGGCGGGATTGTTCAGGCCAAAAGAACGGCAAATGTCACGGCCCAGAATCTGCGGCAGGCCGTTGGGATAATCGGGTTTTACCGGGAAAACATCCGCCAGGCCACCGGCCACCCGGGTGCCGGAAGCAGACAGATATTCGGGTACCGCCAGTATCATGTTTTTGGACCCGGTTAACCGTTGGAGCAGTTTCAGCCCTTCGTGCAGGGGCTCTTCGTTTTCCCGAAGCACCTGCTGTTGAACCGCGGTAAGGGGATCGGCATCCACGGCACTGACAATTACGGATTCAAACTGTTCCAGTTCGGAAGGAAAGCCCAGATTGGCCAGATGCAGCCGCCTTTGCAATTCGGCGGGCGCAATATTCAGAAAATCGGGCTGTTTCTGGATGGTGGGTTCTAACTCTTCCCGCTCCGCTACCTCGATCCTAACAGCCGCATAATGGTCCTTTTCAATTCGATAGGATTCGATACTTTTCACCGTACCGGTAACGGGGGAGAACACGCCTGGCAGCACCTGCTCGCCGGTCACCACCCGTCTGTCGACCGAAACCTTCGGTTCTGGCTCTCCCTTTTTATAGAGTCCCAGGGGGAGCAATATCTCCTGGGGTTCCGGGGCGATCTGAATCTCCAGCGCGCCTGAGGAGAGCGCCAGTTGACGCTTCTTCTTGAATGGAAGCCACATTTTACTCATGACACATCTCACAATTTTCCAGGCCGTCGGAGTGGCAGTTGATACAATTGTAGCCGATGCACCGCTTATGGACACTGGCATCGGAACACATCTGGAGGAATTCTTCCTGGTCACTGTAATGGCACTGTCGGCAGTTCATTACCGCAGATTCTTTCTTTTCCGGGGCATAATCGTGATGACAGTCATCACAGGCAAGGTCGAAGCCTTCTGGCGAAGCATGGAGACGATGTTCGAAGACCACAGGCCCGCCTTTGGTATGCAGCACCACCCGCAAGGGTTCCAGGGATTCACCCTTGACCTCGAAGTGGTATCCCCAGAGAGCGACCAGAGCCAGAGCCGGAAGAATGACAATCAACAGAGCCGTTTGACGGCGTTTAACTAAACCTATTAATTTATTCATTGTCGTCGTATAAAATGATTAATGCTGTTAATTCCCGGACACCTGATTGAAATTGAACGTTCAATATCTGAGTATCCATATATATTTGCAACCAACTTCTAAAAAATTCTACTCTAATCCAGAGAGAGTAACAGCAATATTGATGCCAGCTTAGATCTGAATCCCAACCGAATCGATAGGTTGATGTGGTAACCCTTTCTGGGAAATTTCAGTTGTTGCCGGTTGTGCGGTTTGGCCCGGCTGTTCAATTTGGAACGGTTCAAACTGAACGCATCATCCCCTGGCGCATCTCTGAATAATCGGTGCTGGTGACTTGATTTTTACGGGCGAATATGCTATTCATTTTCTGGCAATCGGGTAACGTTAATATTTCAAACGTTTATCGGCTTGAAATTGCCGCCATGAACCTGTGAAATAAGGAGCGTGTGATCTTCATGAACGGTGGGTGGTATTGTTTGAGGCGTCAACATAAACACTTAAAGAAATATAAAAATAAGGAGATGAGAAATGGGATTAGAAGTTATTGTAACGGACAAATTTGAGGGTGACGGTAAACAGGTGGTTGTTAAAAAGAACGGAGTCGAAGTTTTCTGTCTTGACCACTATGATGACGAGACCCAGCCTCCCGTTATGCTGGAAAAGGGAGACAGTCTGACCGTTAATGTGGTTTTTGAAACGCCGGAGCCCAAAAACCATCACTACCTGGCCTATCCTTCGGCGGCGGCCGATAGTCTCGATCTCAGCTTTATTCCCAACGGTGACCTATACGAGGGCCCTATCCCCGACTACCCCGAATCCGGTCGCACCGCTTACAAAATTTCCCGGAAAACAGATCCCAGGTGGGAATTTTCGGTCACCAATTTTAGGGGTTTAGCAGGCAGCGCTGCCGTTGGTGACGGCCCGACGAATGTCTCGGTGGGTGACGACGACCAATAAAGAAGGTGAAAAGAAAAACTTTTTTTACTCTCTTTTGTATCCTCCTCTACATTTACAGCAGCCCGCTGTTATTTCCCGGCCCCGGGGAAATAAAAAACACCGGTTTTAAATACTTCAAGAACTACCGGCCCAGCGACTACGACAATGTACCCCAGAACTGGTGTATCTTGCAGGATAAACAGGGCAGTATCTATGCGGCCAACCAGGGCGGGTTGTTGATTTATGACGGCAGCGCCTGGCGCTCCATTGACATCCCCAACAAAACGGTACGGGCCCTGGCCATAGATGACAAATCCGGCACCATCTATGTGGGCGGCATGAATGAGATCGGGTTCCTGGAACCGGACTCAAGGGGCACCTTGCAGTACATATCTCTACTGCCCCATATAGAGGAAGGCAAACGAAACTTCGCCACCGTCTGGCGGGCCCATTCCACCCCTGGGGGAGTCTATTTTTATACTTCCTATTACCTGTTTCGCTGGCACCCGGTTTCCAGGCAGATGAGAGTGTGGAAGCCGGAGCCGGGCCACCGTTTTAATGCCTCCTTTTCCTGCAATGGAGAGCTGTTTGTTCACCAGCGGGGCGTCGGCCTCATGCAGGTGAGAGACAACGCCTTAAAACCGGTAGCCGGGGGCGAAACCTTCGCCTCGGTCAAAATCTTCATGATGGCGCCCTACAATAGCCGCCAGGTGCTCATCGGTACCAGGGCAAACGGATTTTTCCTCTACGGCGGTTCCCGGACCGTGCCCTTTCCCACCGGGGCAGATGACTATTTGAAAGAAAAGCAGTTGTGCCACGGCATTTCCCTTTCATCCGGGGAATTTGCCCTGGCCACACTCCAGGGAGGCCTGGTCATCATCGATGCCCGGGGCAACCTGAAATACATTTTTAATACCGCCTCCGGCTTACCGGTTAACAACGTGAAGTATGTGTTCGAGGATTTGCAGGGCAACCTGTGGCTGGCCCTGGTAAAGGGCATCACCCTGATCGAATACGCATCTCCCATCTCTATCTACGACGACCGCTCCAATCTGCCGGAACTGGTTCTGTCGGTGGCTAAGCACGGTGATGCTCTATATGCCGGGACCACCAGCGGATTGTACGTGCTCACGGCTGCCGGGAAATTTCGCCCGATCCCCGAAATGCCCGGCAACTGTTTCTCCCTGTTATCGATCGGTAAGGCTGTGTTGGCAGCCACCACCTACGGCGTCTTCCAGATCGATAACAATATTAAAAGGAGGGTGATTGGAATCCCTTCATACGTTTTATATCGCTCGGCGACGGAACCCCGCCGTGCCTGGGTAGGCACGCGTCAGGGGCTGGTTTGTTTATACTCAAAGAACGGCCGCTGGCAAGAAGAGTATCACTTCAAAAATATTACCCAGGAGATCCGCACCATCGTCGAAGACCCGGCGGGGAACCTGTGGTTGGGAATCCGGTCCGAAGGGGCGGTGAAAGTCGGTTTTCCGGCCGACGGGACTATTAGGGAGCCGCAGGTGGTCCGCTACGACAGCGCACAGCAACTGCCCGCCGGCGAAGTCCATGTGTACAGGGCAGCCGGGCATGTCATGCTGGGCTGCGAAAACGGGCTGTTTCGTTTTGATGAGCACAATAATGTCTTTATGCCTGACCTAACATTGGGCGAGGAGTTTGCCGACGGTTCGCGAAACGTCTTTCGCCTGGTCCAGGATAAAAACAGCCACATCTGGTTCCACTCCGAGTTCCAGAACTTCCGGGCCGTTCGCCGGCCGGACGGTACTTATTTCGTAAATGCCAAACCCTTTTTAAGAATCTCCAGGAGCCAGGTAGACACAATTTATCCCGATCCTTCGGGGGAGGCTGTCTGGTTCGCCAGCCATGACGGTTTGATCCGCTACGATACAACCACCAAAAAGAATTATAATTACAGCTTTTCTACCCTGATTCGCCGGGTGGTGGCCAATGAGAACTTGATATTTGACGGTTATAAATCCCGGAAGAGTCACCCCCCGGAAGATCGGCTTCCCGTTATCGGCCACCGGGATCGAAACCTCCACTTTGAATTCGCCGCCCCCTGTTTCGAGGCCGAGGCCGAGACCCGCTATCGATGCTTCCTGGCTGGATACGACAGTCATTGGTCCGGCTGGAACAGGGAACCCCAGAAGGAATACACCAACCTCGATGCCGGCAGCTATACCTTCCGGGTGCAGGCCCGGGATGTATACGGGAATCTAGGCAGGGAGGAGATCTTTCGCTTCAGAGTTCTGCCCCCCTGGTACCAGACCTGGTGGGCCTTTTTATTATATGCCCTGGCGTCTCTTTCCCTGGTCTTCCTGACGGTTCGCTGGCGCTCCTGGAAATTGCGCCAGGAAAAACAGAGGCTGGAACAGATCGTCAAAGATCGCACCGGCGAGATCAACCGGAAAAACCGACAACTGGAAGAGCAGTCGGGAAAATTGAAGGAGATGGATCAGATCAAGTCCCGTTTCTTTGCCAACATCTCCCACGAATTCCGCACCCCCCTGACCCTGATCATGGGCCCGCTGGAACAGATGATTGCCGCCTGCCCGGAGCAGGAACAGAAGCGGAAGCTGCGCCTGATGCTGCGCAACTCCCAGCGGCTGCTGGGCCTGATCAACCAGTTGCTGGAACTCTCCAGGTTTGACAGCGGCAAGGCGAAGTTAAAGGCCGGTCGTCACAACATCGTGCCCTTCCTGAAAGGCATTGTGGCCTCATTCGATTATGCCGTCCGGCAGCGTGACCTGGATTTGACCTTTCATACCCGGGAAGAAGATATTGTCCTGTACTTCGATGCAGAGAAGATCGAGGCGGTGGTTGCCAACCTGCTGATCAATGCCCTCAAATTTACCCCCGCCGGGGGGGAGATTAAGGTTTATCTCACCAAAAACCCCGAAAAAGAGCCCGGTTTTCCCGAAGGTTCACTGGATATTGCAGTGACCGATACCGGACCCGGCATTGCGCAGGACCAGTTGAGCCGCATTTTTGACCGGTTTTACCAGCTCGACACTTCCCATGAACATCATCAAGATGGCTCCGGCATCGGCCTGGCCATCGTCAGAGAGGTGGTGGAGCTTCATCACGGCAAGATCGATGCCAAAAGCGAAGAGGGCCGGGGCACGGTGTTTACCATCCGGCTGCCCTCAGGAGACAGCCACTTGAAGCCCGAAGAGATTGTCGAGGCCGCCGCCATGCCGACCGGGGAAAAGCCTCCCCGGGAAATCCCGGTATACTGCGACAGCGAAGAGGAAGAACATGAGGGGGAAATCGGCGGTGACAGGGAGCCGCAAATTGCTGAAAACGGGGCTCCCCAGAGGGAGATCATCCTGGTGGTGGAAGACAACGCCGATGTAGGGCACTACATCCGTGAGGCCCTGGAACCGGCCTATACGGTGCTGGAGGCAAAGGACGGAGAGGCCGGCATCCGGGAGGCCAGGGAGGCCGTCCCCGATCTCATCGTCAGCGATATCATGATGCCCGGGATAGACGGTTACGAACTGTGCCGGGTACTCAAAAACGATATCAACACCAGCCACATCCCCATTATCCTCTTAACCGCCCGGGCCGCAGAGGAGGACATCGTCGAGGGGCTCCAGACCAAGGCCGACGATTACATCACCAAACCCTTCAATACCAGGATCGTGCTGGCCCGCATCAAGAACCTCATCGACCTGCGCCGTTCCTGGCAGCAAAAAATCCAGCGGCAGATGAAGCTGGAACCGGGCGAGATAGCGGTCTCCTCCATGGATCAGAAGTTTATGAAGGAGCTGCAGCAGGCCATCGAAAGAAACCTGGAGGACCCGGAATTTAACGTGGATCAAATGTGCGGGAAGCTTTACATGGGCCGCACCTCCCTGTACCGCAAGATCCTGGCCTTAACCGGTGAATCCCCTGTCCAGTTTATCCGCTCATACCGCCTCAAGCGGGGGCTGCAATTATTAAAGGCCAATTACGGCAATGTCACCGAGGTGGCCTTTGCCGTGGGTTTTTCCAGTACCCCCTATTTCACCAAGTGTTTCAAGGAAAAATTCCACCGGTTACCCTCCGTTTTTCAAGCCTCCGAACAACTCTCCCCCGAGACACCATAGACGAGCGGTAGGCAGGCATCATCTATTCCATTCCCCCCATTTTTTCCCCGATAATGCTATCGGCACAAATGTTATACATTTGGGAACATTTGTTATAACCACCCCCTTTTCCCGGAACAAATTTGCTCATCTTTGGAACATCTGTTATTTCGCCCCACCCCTCCCTTCCCTGGTACAATACCCCCAGATCGACTGACCCCAAAGTTAAGCGATCGACACTTTTTATAAGGAGGTTAAAAACTGGTTGTGTGTAGTGGATGCGGAAGGGTTTTGAAAGTTTTACCCGGGAAAACTTTCGATATTTCAATAACATAAAATAAGGAGAAAAATCATGCCATTTTTGTGCATATAGCTCAAAAGCCTCTCCTGGAGGCGCGATTTAGCTGTTCGGAACAGCGATATAGCTGCTCGGAACTGCGATGGAGCTGCTCGGAACTGCGATCAAGCTGCTCAGAACTGCGATGGAGCTGTTCGGAACAGCAATTTATGATCAGAGGTGGGATAACTCACATGGATTTATAGAGATAAAGTATGAAGTATTTTGTTTCACTATTTGTAATAAATACTATCTTTTACTTTCCTACCTATCACCTTTGTGTTTAATAAGTGGTCCGGTCTGGGGGGACCGGACCACTTTTCCTTAAAAGTTCTTGATGACAAGTTCGTGGGTTCTCGTTGTTACTTCCTTTCTGGAATGGTACATTGCGTCAACTACATCGATGTTGAACATTTGAAAGGTTTTTCTTATAAACTCATCATCATTAAGAGATAAAATGAACTTGCCTTCTATATTCTCTAATTGCCGACTAAGTTCAATAAAATCCCGGTCCGTGAAGTATTGAAAATATCTTTTTGCGGAGGGCACATGATACGGCGGGTCCAGGTAAAAAAAGGTGTGTTTCCTGTCATATAGCTGAATGATTTCTCTCCAGTCTCTGTTTTCAATTATCACTCGTTTAAGTCGATCATGGGATTGTTGGATTATCTCATGTACTTTAGAGAGGTTCAATCTTGGCTTTATGGTGGTACTAATAGCAAATCTTTCGCCGTGGCTGTTGAAGCTTAACTTTATTACATAAAAGAATAGTTTCGCCCTTGTTATGTTATCTAAATGTTTCTCCTTTTCTAACAGTCTTTGATATATATAAAACTGTCTTCTACTAACAATATCATACTGCATATCTGCAATAAATCTATTGGGGCACGTTTTCACGACATTGTAGAAATTAATCAGGCGATCGTCAATATCGTTTGCCACTTCAATATGACTTTCAGGTTTCCCAAAGAGAAACCAAAGAGCGCCGGCGAAAACTTCAACAAAACATACATGATCCGGGATTAATGGAATTAGCTTTTTTCTTAAAAGCCGCTTACCGCCAAACCAACTCAATGGTGAATTCATCATTTTTAACTCCTATCTTGTAATTTGTTGGCGGAAATGCTCAAGGCATGATAAAATATCTCTGCGTTTTTGAGCCTTCGGAGGGGCTTTCCGCCTGGGCTGTGTTGCAGCACAGCCTACTGGGTAGTTGCGGCTACTCAGCCTCCGTTGGTTCTCCTTTTATTACTATAGTTTCCTTTTTCTCACTTTTAATGTCCGTCCCAGCGGTGTTTTTGAAGGTACTGGCGATTTTCACAGGGAGATGGTTTCCTTTTATTGCTTATCGTTGTGTTTGTGTAAATGGTCATACTTAAATACC
>CBFDCR010000048.1:0-37732 GCA_965603365.1 uncultured bacterium | reverse complement strand
CAAATAAAATATCAACTCTGACCCGCTCTCTACATCCTGAATACTAAACCCTAACCCCTATATCCTAACCCCTGAATTATTCGCCGGGGGTGGGGAGTTTTTCGCCGCTGAGGTACTCTTGCATGGCCCGGGCGGCGATGCGGCCGGCGCCCATGGCCATGATGACGGTGGCGGCACCGGAAACGATGTCGCCGCCGGCCCAGACCCTGTCCATGGAGGTCTTGCCCGTGGCTTCGTCCACGGCGATCTTGCCGCCCCGTTTGGTCTCCAGTTCCGGAGTGGTATTGGGGATAATGGGATTGGGGCTGTTGCCGATGGCCACGATCACGGCGTCCATGGGCAGGCGGAACTCGGAGCCTTCGATGGGGATGGGCTTGCGGCGGCCGGAGTCGTCCGGTTCCCCCAGTCTCATGCGCAGGCATTCAATCTCCCTGACCCAGCCGTTGTCATCGCCGATGAGGCGTACGGGCAGGGTGAGGAAATTGAAGATGACGCCCTCTTCCTCGGCATTCTCATACTCCTCCTGCCGGGCCGGCAGCTCGGCCTCGGAGCGGCGGTAGATAATATAGGACTCGTCAGCCCCCAGGCGCATGGCGGTGCGGGCACAGTCCATGGCCACGTTGCCGCCGCCGACGGTGGCCACCCGCTTGTGCGGCTTGATGGGGGTATTGGAGCGGGGATAGACGTAGCCCTTCATGAGGTTCATACGGGTGAGGTATTCGTTGGCGGAGTAGACTCCGTTGAGGTTCTCGCCGGGGATCTGCATGAACCAGGGCAGTCCGGCGCCGGTGCCGATAAATACGGCATCGTAAAGATCGAGAATTTGCTGCAAGGGCTTGGTCAAACCCACGACGTAATTGCAGATCACTTTTACGCCTAATTTCCGCAGATAATCGATTTCCCGGCGCACCACCCTCTTGGGCAGCCGGAATTCCGGTATGCCGTAAGTCAAGACACCGCCGGCCTCGTGCAGGGCCTCGTAAATGGTGACCTCATGGCCCAACATGATCAGATCCCCGGCCACGGTCACACCGGCGGGCCCGGAACCGATGACCGCCACCTTCTTGCCGGTGGGGGGATTTTTTTCAGGAATTTCCATCTTTTCGCGGGTCACCTCCATTTCGGCGGCAAAGCGTTCCAGCCGGCCGATGGCCACGGGCGCACCTTTCTTGTCCAGGACACAGCGGCCTTCACACTGTTCCTCCTGGGGACAGACCCGGCCGCATACGGCGGGCAGGCAGTTCTTCTCCTTGATCATACGGATGGCACCGGTAAACTCCTCGTTGGCGATGCAGCGGATAAAGCCGGGGATGTTGATCTCCACCGGGCAGCCGTCGACGCAAAAGGGTTTCTTGCACTGGAGACAGCGGCGGGCTTCGGCCACTGCCAGTTCAGTGGTATAGCCGAAGGCCACCTCCCTGAAGTTGCTCCGCCGGATGTGGGGCGGCTGCTTGGGCATCTCCCTTCTATCTAAATCCAGTTGTTTTTTCTTTTGTTGTTCTTCTGCCATTTTACACTCCTACATTCTTTCACAGCCGGAATGGTGAACCAGGAAGGCCTCTTCGTGGATATACTGTTTCCGGCGCTGCAAAAGTTCTTTCCAATCCACCAGGCGTCCGTCAAAATCGGGACCGTCGACACAGGCAAAGCGGGTCTTCTCGTCCACCGTAACCCGGCACACGCCGCACATGCCGGTACCGTCGATCATGATGGGGTTGAGGCTGACGATGATGGGGACATCGAAATGGGAAAGGTGGCTTGAGGCCTTGTAGATGAGAAAGGTGCAGCCGTTGGCCACGATGCGGTCGGGCACGATTTGCTGGCCCTGCAAGATTTCATCGATCCGCTGCATATGGCCTCTATAACCGGTACTGCCGTCCCGGGCCACCCGGTAGAGGCGCTGGCAAAAGGGGGCTATTTTATCTTCCCAGTAGATCAGGTATTTACTCCGGCCCTCCAGGACGGCCACGATGGTGTTGCCTTTGTCGTGAAGCGCCTTGATGGTGGGAAACATGGAGCCGATGCCGTAACAGCCGCCGATGCAGACCACGGTGCCGAATTTATCGATTTCGCTGGCTTTGCCCAGGGGGCCGACCACGGTGGGGATGGTATCGCCGGGTTTGAGCGCGGCCATTTTAGCGGTGGAGGCGCCCACTTCCATGAAGATAATGGTCAGGGTTCCTGCCTGCCGGTCCCAATCGGCCACGGACAGGGGAATTCTCTCGGCATCGCTGCCGGCCCGGACAATGACAAACTGTCCCGGTTGAATCTGCTCGACCACATCCGGGGCCCACACAGTCAACAGGTGCAGATTGGGAACAATCATCTCTCTTGCGATTACGTCAAACATTTTTCCTCCTTACATGCACGGCGCATGGATTGGCTTCAAACCCGCCGCTCCCGAAAGAGGGCAGCAGGAATACAAAGCCGGGGGCAGTCATTCTGCGCAGCAGCACCGGATAGGTTCGGGATATATTCCTCGACTCCACCGTCACCTGATCTCCGTGATGAAGGCCGATCCTGTCCGCATCTTCAGGATTGATGATGACGGTATCCTGGGGCATGATGGTCTCCATGCCTTCGCTGACCAGGTTCAGCCTGATATTGTTGAAGCGGTTGAGGCTTGTCTCCTGGATCAACAGGTAGGGATAGGAGTGGTCCGGCGGTTCAACCTTTGCACCCCGCACCGATCTAGCCGCGGGTCCGGGGTTGACGATTTCCAGCCTGTCGGGAATCAGTTTGTTGAGATCCCTTCCGGAAAATTTGATCTGTTTTTGACCCAAACCCCTGGCGATTCTGCTAAAAATCTCCTGGTGGGTCAGCGCCAGTCCCGGGGGATCGGCAATGGCCTTGATCTTCTTTTTCTTGCCGGCCAGATCGGCATAGGTGCCGGAAATTTCGCCCCAGGTGGCGGCAGGCAAAATCAGGTCTGCCTCGAGTTTTTCCGGGGGCGGAAAGTCGCCCTGGTGAACGACGAATTTAACCGGCGGCCGCTCCTGTAAGGGCACGTCGCCGACTATATAAACGACATCGATTTTCCTCTTTTTGATGAGCTGGTCGATCTCTGCGGGAGATTTGAGCTCATTGGCAGACAAAAGCCCCATCAGGTTACCGAAGGGGTTGGGGGCATAGACAGCGGCATCGGCGAGCCGCATAATCGTCTCCAGGCTCTTCAAGATGTCGTGGCCGTCGGTCAGGTCCAGGATCTCCGGCCCCACCACGATAACGGGTGAAATCGCATCCTTGAAGGCCTTGACCAGTTCTTTAATCTCGTCTGAACCGCCGCTGCCCTTCTCCATGACCTGGGCAATTTTCCCCAGGAAGTTTTTCTCTTTGCCGGCCGGGGGCAAAATCTCCCTAACGGCGAAACGGGAGGTGGTGTCCCGGGTCCAGCCGATCTGGTAATAGGGCACCCCGTTAGCCGCGGCCCGTTTGATGGCCAGGGTTAAGGGGCCAAAATTGTAATTGCCGTTCAGGAAAACCGAGACGATGCAGTCGGCCTCCTTTTCGATCTGTTTTTCCGGTACGGAGTGTTTGGCCAGATTGGCATAGGTAAAGAGAACGGGACTCAACACCGACGAGGTGATGTGACTGGTTTTTAATACTTCCCGGGAAAATTCCCGGGCCGCGGCCATCTCTTCTATGGTCAGGCTGGGGGAGAAAAAAACCGCGGTTCGATCCTCCTTGAGGTCTTTTATCTGGCCAACCGCCTGCCCGACAGCCTCCTCCCACAATACATCCCCCAAACCTTCGCTGAACCGGTACTGGGGAACCGCCAATCGGTCCGGATGATTGACCAGCTCACTCAAGGTAAACCGACCTTTCACACACAGTTCACCCCCCGATTGATGGGGGTCGCCGGGGGGCAGCGTGCCGATAATGGTCCTCTCTTTGACCAGGACCTGGATATCGCAGTTGAGGCTGCACAGGGGGCAAACGGAGGAGTAATAGGCGTCCGGCACCCCCCACCACTTGCGGTGCCTTTCGGACAGCGTACCGGTGGGGCAGACGGAGAGACAGGCGCCGCAAAATTCACAGTCGGCATCGATGTGGGACAAATCGTAGGCCGGGCCGATGGTGGTGGCCTTGCCCCGCTGTCTCAGGGTGATGACGGTACTCTTGCGGTGCTCGCTGCATATCCGCACGCAGCGGCCGCAGTAGATGCAGAGGTTGTAATCCCGGTCGAAAAAGGGATCTGCCTTTTCCACCGGGAAGCCCTGATAGTAGACGGGGAATATGATCTCGTCGATCTTTAGATACTCCACCACCCGCTGCAGTTCACAATCCCTATCTTTGGGACACCAGCGGCAGCCTGTGGTGGCTCCCACCTTGCGGATGGTGGTCTGAAAATCGGCACATTCCTCTTTCTCACCACAGATCAAACAGCCGGCCGGGTGGTCGCTCAAGATGAGTTGAATGATTTCCCGGCGCATCTCATTCAGGGTTGCGGTCTGGGTCTGTACCTTCATTGCCTCTTTAACCGTGGTGGTGCAGGCAGTGGGAAAGCCCCGCATCCCCTCCACTTCGACGATGCACAACCGGCAGCCGCCGTAGTTGGTGAGTTCCGGGTGGGAGCAGATATGGGGAATATAAATGCCACTCTCCTCTGCCGCCTCGAGAATGGTCTTCCCCTCTTTGGCCTTGACTTCTCGGTTATCTATGGTTAGTTTCATTTTTAACTCCCAGATCTGATCTTAATGGCGTCACCGGCAATGGCATCAAACCGGCAAATTTCATAGCAGGCCCGGCACTTGATACACTTGTTCGGGTCCAGATTATGGGGTTTTGATCTTGGACCGGTGATGGCGCCGGTAGGACACACGCTGACACATCGCTGACACCCGGTACATCTATCCTCGATGACGTAGTATTCGATTAGTTCCCGGCAGACCAGGGAGGGGCAGTATTTATCTTTGATATGGGCATCGTATTCATCCCTGAAATACTTGATGGTGGTGAGCACCGGGTTGGGCGCGGTCTGGCCCAGTCCACACAGGGAGGTGGCTTTGATGGTTTTGGCCAAAAACGCCAGCTTCTCCAGATCAGCCTCCATTGCCTCACCGATGCAGATCTTGTCCAGCAGTTCTACCATATGACGGGTGCCAACCCGGCAGGGGGTGCACTTGCCGCAGGATTCCTGAACGGTAAAATTCAGAAAATAGCGAGCCAGGTCCACCATGCAGGTGTCTTCATCCAGTACAATCATGCCGCCGGAACCCATGATGGAACCGGCTTTGGCCAGGCTGTCGTAATCGATGGGCAAATCCAGGAGCTCTTCGGGAATACAACCCCCTGAAGGCCCGCCGGTTTGAACCGCCTTAAATTTCTTGCCTTTGGGGATGCCGCCGCCGATTTCATAGATGATTTCCCTCAAGCTGATACCCATGGGCACTTCCACCAGGCCGGTATTGTTGATCTTACCCACCAGGGAGAATATCTTGGTGCCCTTGCTGGTCTCGGTACCGATGGAGGAAAACCACTCGGCGCCTCTCATGATAATACGCGGCACATTGGTCCAGGTCTCCACGTTGTTGATATTGGTGGGACAGCCCCACAAACCTTTTTCCGCCGGATAGGGGGGACGCGGCCTGGGCCGCCCCACGTCTCCTTCGATGGAGGTCAACAAAGCGGTCTCTTCGCCGCAAACAAAGGCACCGGCTCCCTGAACCACCTCGATGGAAAAGTCAAAGCCGCTGCCCAAAATATCCTCTCCCAGCAGACCGTACTCTCCGGCCTGCTGCAGGGCGATCTTGATCCTCTTGACGGCTAAGGGGTACTCGGAGCGCACATAGATGTAACCCTTGTGGGCGCCGATGCCCCGGGCGCCGATGACCATGCCCTCGATGACGGCGTGGGGGTCGGCTTCCAATATACTGCGATCCATGAAGGCCCCGGGGTCACCCTCGTCGCCGTTACAGACGATATACTTGATTTTTCCCGGAGATTTACGGCACAATTCCCACTTCTTGCCGGTGGGGAATCCGGCGCCCCCCCGGCCCCGCAGACCGGCATTTTTAACCTCTTCGATAATCTGTTTGGGGGTCATCCGGGTCAGCGCCTTCTCCAGGGCCATGTAGCCGTCAAAGCCGATGTACTCGTCGATATTTTCCGGGTCCAACCGCCCGCGGTTTCTCAATACGATCAACCGCTGGTGTTTGAAAAAGCCGATGTCCATCATCCTGGGAATCGGCGCCTCCTTGCGGGAGGGCGTGTACATCAATTTCTTGACGGGCCTACCTTTGAGCAGATGCTCCTCCACCAGGTGGGGAATATCGTCCACCCCCACCTGCTGGTAGAACACGTCGTCCGGTTGAACGATCACAATAGGACCCCGTTCACAAAAACCCTGGCAGCCGGTGGTGACGACCTTGACCTCATTTTCGAGACCTCTGTTGGCAATTTCCTTCTCCAGTTCTGCCTTGACATCAAAGGAGCGATTGGCCACACATCCGGTTCCAGCACAAACCAATAAGTGCAATCGATATTGTTCCACTGTTGTCTCCTCTATTTACACGTTAATACGTCCGTTCACTGCCGAGGGCTAAGGCATATTTCGTTAAAATGTTCCCCTTCACCACGTGTTCATTCAAGATTTTTCTGATTTTCTCATCGGTCAACTCGACATATTTAACCGGCGGTTCCCCGGTTATTTCAACGGTAGCCATGGGTTCACGGCTGCACAGGCCGGCACAACCGGAGGTGGCGGCAATCACGTCATTCAATTTTTTCTTCTCAATCTCATCCAGCAGCGCCGACATGATTTTCCTGGCGCCGGCGGCAATGCCGCAGGTGCCCATATGGACGGTGATTTTTGCCCGCGCCTTCCTCTCTCTAAGATTGGTGGTACGCTGCACTCTCTGTCGGATTTTCTCCAGATCACCGATTTTTAGCTTTTTCATATTCGCCTCCATTACATTTAATATCGTCCAATCCCGATTCAAGGGTCTCTCTTAAGAGACGCAAAACCTCGGGGGTATTGATGTCGATATCCGACAATTTTTTCTTAATATCCCGGGTATCTAATAAAAAGCCCCGTTTATTCTTAAAATGCTTGTAAACGAAATCTATATCTACTCCCCGGACGGCAATCAACTGGATCACGGTCTCAGTCATATTGCCGATGGGCTTACGGTCGATATGATCGTATGAAAATGTGGCCGTGATGGCCGTGCCCTTCCCCTTTCGGGACCCGACATCAATATTCCCACCGGCCTCTCTGGCGGCCTGAGCCAGCAGGGGGAGTCCCAGCCCCACTCTCCTTTCTTTTTTGGTGGTGTAAAAGGGGTCCATCACCTTAGACACTACACTTTTGTCCATGCCCTTTCCATTATCCTTGAATTTCAACTCAAGGATATTTTGATTGACATCCTCGTTGATGGTGATTTCAATCCTGGTGGCCCCGGCAGCAATGGAATTTTCGGCGATATCCAGAACGTGAAGCGACAGGTCTTGCACGGTTCAAGCCTCCAGCCTTAATGTTCTTCCCCCACTGCCCCGAAGCGCCTTGCCAATCTCATGAAAAGTTGGTTCCTTGAGGGAAAAAACCGTCACCCTGCTGCCAATGTCTTCTAAGAAATGGGCATCCGATGAAGATATGACCGGAAATTTTTCGATTCCCGGAAATTTCTCTACAGCCCGAGATCGGCTGATTCGGGCCGATATTTCCAGGGCATCCAGTTCCAGGTCTTCGGGAATATATCCCAGTTGTCCGATCAGGCTGTTCGCCTCCCGGTCGATGTGGGAGGCAATGGCCACCCCCCCCAGTCGGTGAACTTCATTAACCAGATTTTTTAAAGTAATACCGGTAGCGCCGATCAATAATCTTTTGTTAAAACCCTCCACTTCGTCACATTCATTGGCAACGATTTGCTCCCCGAAAATTTCCTCTCTATTTTCACCCGGGGTCAGGCTCTCATAAACCATGTCCTGCAATTTCAGAACCGCTTCGGTTTTCCCAAACAGGCAGACGACGTGAACCTCTTCGACTGTAGTAACCTCCATTCCCGCCAGTACCGTTACTTTTTTCGCCAATCCGGCATTCCTGGCGGCCCGGACATTCTCTGCCGAATTGTGATCACATATGCCGATGATATCCACCTTCACCTCCCTGGCCCGCTCGATGATCCTTTTGGGTGACATGGTCAAATCGGCACAGGGCGACAGACAGGTGTGAACGTGTAAATCTGCATAAAACCATTTTAACATGAATTCTTTAAATTCTTCAATGCTGTCCGCTGACACCCATTTCATACAACTGGCCCACCACTTCAAAGGCGGGCAACCGGCTCGTCAGGAGGGGTACTTTTTCGGCTGTGGCCTTTTTAACCGTCTCCTCTTCCGGCTCACGGTTATTAATGATGATGACAGCGGCCAGCTTTTTCAGCACGGCGACCCCGACGATGTTGGGATGGATTTGCAGGGTGATCCACAGATCACCGGGTTTGGCATGCCCCATCACATCACTCAAAAGGTCGCTCATGTAGCCAAAGGTTACCTCCTTATCCAGATATTCCTGTCCACAAACGATGTCAAGATTTAATTTCTTTACAATTTCCCGGAGATTCATTTTCTTCCTTCTTTACATGCTTCTTTCTTTTGAAAAAAAATACAATTCTCTATCGACCCCAAATCCCGGGCCGCATCTTCGGCAAATGTCTTGCAATCGGGGGCCCCGCACAAACCGCAGTCGGTACCGGGAAGTACCTGAAGAAACTGATCTCTCAATTTCAACTTCTCCAGTGCCCGGCTTCGCTCTTTATCGAGAGGGGGGAAGGGTTTCGGCTTTACAGCCCTCTCAAACGAGAAGAACTCCTGGTTATACAGTTGTTTGACCAGATAACCGTTGACGGTCCTCTTGCCCCCGTAGATCTTAATCAAGCACAGAATATTGCTCTTGGCTATAAATCGATTTTCTACGGTCAGGGGGCCGCCGACACAGCCGTCGGGACAGATATAGCACTCCAGGTATTCTATATCCTTTAATTTACCGGCCTCCACGTCTTTGAGAATCCTGATCGTATCGTACACGCCCGAGACAGAGACCGAATGAAAATATTTCAGGCCCCTGATTTCACCGCTGGCAATGGCCCAGCCAATGCCGATGCCGCTCACGGAACTTTGGGTGTGCAGCATGGTGGGTTTCTCGGACTTCTGAAGTCTTCTCATCAAAGGATTATAAACATCCTGAATCGAGATGGCGCCGTCTAAATTTGATTTTTTCATGGTCTCCGGGTAATTGATGGAGACCATCTTGGCGGAGCAGGGAGTTATGTGAATAATACCGATATCCTCCTTGGGAATTTTATGCTTTTCGGAAATCTCTTCCCTCAAGGTTTTGGCCGCACTCTCCCGGGGTGGTTCAATGGGAATGAGCAGCTCACACAGGGCCGGAAATAACCTTTGAATCAACCGCACCACCACCGGGCAGGTAACGGAAATCCTCGGTTTAAGGGATCGGTGGTCATCCAGATAGCGTTCGATCGCCTTCGTGGTCATCTCACAAATAATGGCCTCGTCATAAACGTGATCGAAGCCTATCTCTTTGAGGGCCGATAAAATATCATGGGGAATTACATGATGGCCAAACTGGGAATAGAGAACCGGTGAAGGCAAAGCCACCGTATACTTGAACCGCTTGAGATCTGTGGTAGCCGTGGTTTTGGGTACTACCGCATCATACTGGCAGACCCGGAGGCACTCCCCGCAGTCGATACACCATTCGTTGATCACATGTGCCTTTTTGTCTCGAACCCTGATCGCCCTGGTGGGGCAGCTTTTCATGCAGGTTACACAACCGATGCATTTGCCCTCATCGATCCTGATGGAATGGTACAATTTCGTGTCAGCCATTTTGATGATTAAGATTCATGACGATTTCAACTTTGGTGCCTTTACCCACCCGGGAATTGATTTTGAAAACATCGGCATGTTTCTTCATATTGGGCAGCCCCATGCCGGCGCCAAAGCCCATTTCCCGCATCTCATCGGTGGCGGTGGAATACCCCGGCTTCATGGCCAGCCCTATATCTTCAATACCGGGGCCCACATCCTCCACTTCCAATAAAATCTTATTCGGTGTCACCCGGAGATCCATCGTCCCCTGTTGGGCATACATGACCACATTCATCTCCGCCTCATAGGCGGCCACGGTCAACCGCAAGATCACATCGGGATCGATGCCGATATCCTTCAGTAGATTGCTGATCTGACAGGAGGCGTCACCGGCATTGATAAAATCACCGCCCTTGATCCCGAACACCTGCTCAAAAATGATTTCTGGTATCATACTCATTTTACCGGGATTAGCTTTCGAAGGATATTCCCTTGATACCATTGGAAAACAGGAGCCCACAGGCCTCAAACATCGACAATTTGGTGGATAGAAGCGGTATGTTGTACTCTTGAGACAGCCTGACCGTCTCCGGGGAGGGTTTCTTATTGCGGACAAAAACAATGGCACTGATGCCGGCCACCTTACTGGTTCTAACCGCCTGATTGTTGGCTAAGCCGGTAACCAGTAATGCCCCCGGTTTGGGGGACACCAAAATATCGCTCATCAAATCGGTGGCATAAGCCTGTTGGACGTCTATGGGAGAGCTATCATGCTGTAAAATGCAGTGGCAGTCGAGAAGCGCCTTGATCTCGTCGAATGTCATCAGCACCTATTGGACAGGTTCGCCGGGTTCTTCTTTCTGGTACTTATCTAAGATGGCGTCAACCTTCTGGACTGTTGTTTGGCCATGGTATTCTCCATCTACCACCACAATGGGAGCCAGGGCACAAGCCCCCAAACAGTTTACGGTCTCCAGAGTGAACATTCTATCTTCCGTAGTGTGGCCGGCCTTAACTCCCAGACGATCTTCGATTCGATTTAAAACATTGGAAGCACCCCGTACAAAACAGGCGGTCCCACAACAGACCATGGCATGATGCTTTCCCCGCGGCTCCAGGCTGAAAGCGGCATAGAAGGTAGCAATGCTGTAGATTTTGCTCAACGGCATCTTCAATCGTTGGGAGATGTACTCCACTACGTCCCTGGGAAGATAATTATACTCTCGCTGCACCTCACCTAAAATCTGGATGATCGTAGCATCCTTGTAATCGTGTTTACATAATATTTGTTCTGTTTTTTCCGTCATGTTTAAATATATTCAAAAAAAGATAAAAAATCAAGAGAAATCGTTTAAAAAATCATTTCTTCGAAAAAAATATACAGTCGGTGAAATCGGCCTCACCCTGGGCACAATCTTCAGCAAAACTCTCACAGGTAGGGCAGCCGCAGAGACCACAGTCCTTTTTAGGTAGTTTCATCAATATACGTTCTTTTTGGCGCATCCTCTTGATGGACGTGGGAATATCAATATCAGTTGATCGTTCTAACCGGGGTAGGACCGGATACTCCAGGCAGTAATGTCCCTCCTCATATTCCCGGAGAACTTTTTCCCTGTCAATGGATTCTGTTCTTGGATATTTCTTTTCCAGCAAAATGGAATTATGATGGGCAATATAGGGATTTTCAACGCAAAAGGGTCCCCCCAGACACTCATGTACGCAAGCCAGGGCTTCGATAAATTCAATATTACGCAATTTTGATTTCTCAATATCATCAAAAATTTTCGTCACATGGTCTAATCCTGCTACCGAAAGGCACTTCTCAAGTCCAATACTCTTTTTCACATGACCGATTGCACTCCAGGCTGTTTCATAATGAAAATCCTTCAATTCTTCTACTTTATTCTTTTTTTTGATTTCCAGAATTTCTGGTAATAATAGGTTATAAATATCTTTGATGGGAATGGCACTATCAATCCACGATCGCTCTTTTTCCGCCGGCTGCTTAATCGAAACAATCTTGGCCGAACAGGGGGTAATGTAAATCACCCCAATTTCACTATCTTTTAGACCGATTTTTTGGGGATATGTTTGTTTTATCTCTTTGGCAAGGATTTCACGGGGAACATCAAAGGGGGAGATATTACCTACCAGGTTGGGGTAATTAACCTGGAGCAAGCGTATAATGGTAGGGCAAAAGGAAATAATTAACGGATGGGCTATGTTATGGGTATTGATGTGGTGACGGAGAGCAAAGCTCTCTCTATTCATCACATCCACGAAGTCGATGACTTCGTTAAAACCAATATTTTTTAATGACCGATGAATAATCCCGGGATGAACATCCAATCCAAATTGGGTGTAGAGGACGGGTGACGGCAGGGCAACCTGATATTTAAAAAGACTATAGTCTGCAATGTCATCAATTACCGGGACAAAAGTATTCTCCGGGCAAGCATTGATGCAATTTCCACAATCAATGCAAAGTTCATTTTTAAATGTCACTTTATTGTTGCGGACCCGAATAGCCCTGGTCGGACAGACCCGAAGGCATTTCATCCTGGCGATACATCGTTCGGTAAGGATTTCATGGGCATGATAAAAGCCGTGGTTTGTCATTTTACAAAAAACCTCATCTCAACTCTTGTACCTTTCCCTACCATTGAATCAATTTTAAGATTGTCGGAGTTCCTTTTCATGTTAGGCAGCCCCATACCGGCGCCAAACCCCATAGCCCGCTGCTCCTCAGTGGAGGTCGAATATCCCTCCTGCATGGCCAACTCCACGTCCGGTATTCCCTTGCCCTCATCATCGATAGACACCATAACTTCCTGCTCACCTACCGTAAGAATTACCGCTGCCCGGAGGGCGTGCATGACAACGTTCATCTCGCCTTCATAGGTGGAGATCGCAATGCGCCGAATCAGTTGGGGATTATAGCCAATGTTTTTGAGTATGGATTTGATCCGGGTAGAAACCATGCCAGCACTGGCAAAATCACGGCCATTAATTTCAAACTCCTGGGTTATGATGTTCTCTTCTTTCCTATCAGTGATAGCCCTCTCATCGGAAGGAAGCATTTTATTATTGATTTTGGCAATATTGATGCAGGCATCGAACATGTCGGCTTTTGTCGAAAGGATAATTAAATCTTTTTCTTCAGCAAACTTTTGGATTTCCAGACCCGGTCGTTTTCCCCGGATAAATATAATGGCCTTGAATTCCGCCATATGGGCAGAGATAGCAGCCTGAATCGTGTTTAAACCGGTTAACAAAACGGAACCGGACTTGCCGTAGGCCAGGACATCACTCATCAAATCGGAGGCATAGACTCCCGCGACCGTGTTTTCGGAGAGATTATTTCCATAAATTACATCCGCCTGAAGGGCCTCTTTGATTTTTTCAATCTCAACACTGAAATGATCCCCCTCTGACATAGCGGAATTCAATCAGGGTTTTAGACCGATTTCGATCAATTTCCCCGACAACTCAAAGGCAGATTTTGGAGAGGCTAAAATAACGACATGAAAACGGTTGGCCAGATCAACGGTATCCTGGGGCACCGATTTACCGTGCGTCACCACCACCGCCGAAATGTCCACCAGATTGGCGGCGGATACGACATTTTTATGAGTTTGCACGGTCAACCACATATCCCCCGGTTTGGCATTGGCCATGACGTCCGACAACATATCCGAGATAAACACGCCGTCCACTTCCCTATCTTCCAGATTGGTTAAGGCTTTTAACTCCAATTTTTCAATGACATCTTGAAGCTTCATCACATTCCTCCTACTTCCTCTTTTTCCGGAGGTGTCAGGGTGAGTAAGTCTATGTCCCTGATTACCTCGGCATAACAATTGAGAATATTATCCACCAATTCATGGGAAACAATCTTTATCCTGGATTTTTTTGATTTGCGCATCCGGTTAAAATAATCTTCCAGATACTGAATCTTTTCCGCCGACAACTGCTCTACCTCATCCACCGGCAAATAGCCGAAGGCGACATATACCCAGGTGCGTTCCGGTTCAAGCTTTCTCATTAAGGTGTTAACCTTACACTTCTCATCACAGCCGGTACACATCATGAGTCCTAATAATTCACTGTAATCCGCCACCTTCCCGCATTGGGTACATTTAAGGTCAAAATGGATGGATTGGGCGGTATCCATGGTTGTCCAGAAATGGTCTCCATCCCGGTACTCTTCGTGGGGAGGGTTTAATTCGGTGGTTGAAAAACTGACCACCTTACCGCAGTGAAAGCATTTTTCCGTGCCGATAAAAATGGGGACAACATTGATCATCTTCCACTGGTGCGCACACTTTTCTTCCTGCATGGTTGCCTCCTGGCGAGAACTACAAACTGAACACTCATTATAAGGAAAAGTCATCGCTAAAGTCAAGGGTTATCAATCAATCGGGAAAATTTAATTTATTTTGCTGAGATCCGGCATTCGCCCTCCATCCTTCCGGCAGGTGTAGATCACCACCGGTGGGAGGTTGCGAAAAACCAATTTTGATTCGATCCGGCCGAAGTACTTTTTAAGAACCCGGTCCAATCTAAAACCCTTAAACAGGGATATCAAATGCATGTACTGGATAAATATCCCCCGATCCGACAGCAGCGGCAGCACCGACTGCTCGATCAGGTCCTCGAAATTTAGACAGGAACAGGGCAGCGTCGATACAATACAATCCACCTTGCCCCCGGTCAATCCCAATTCCGAAGCCAGTATCTGGCGGCTGCGCAAGGCGTCATCATGAACCAGGTAAAAATTGGTGGCCTGGATGGTGTCCTTTAACCGGTTAAAAAATCGGGCGTTTTTTTCAAAACAGACAAAAGTGGTGGCCGGTTCTTTGCGTTTGATGATCTCCCGGGTCATGCTGCCGGTGGCGCCGCCGTATTCCAGGATGACATTGGCCGAATCAAAGGGCACCCCTTTCAACAGGTTGGTCAAACACACCCTGGAGTCCGGTACAACAGATCCGATCCCCTGGAGATCCCGACAATACTCTTTAAAGAACGTTAAATATAAACTTTTCATGACATTCCTTATATTCTTTCCAGTATTTTAAAGCAAATCGAATTTTTTTTCAAAACTTTTTTCAAAAAAAATCCTCCGGGGCTTGACAGGACGACAATTTTAGTGCATATTGTATATATGCGATATATACAATATTTACAATTAGAACAGTCAGGCCGGTCAGAAACGTGAAAATCATCATCTCCAATTCATCACAGGACCCCATTTACGAACAAATCAGCCGCCAGATCAAAAACCAGATCATCGGCGGCCATGTCCCCGAAGGTGCTCCCCTACCCTCGATCCGCAAACTGGCCAAAGAGCTGCACATCAGTGTCATTACCACCAAGCGGGCCTATGAAGAGCTGGAGAGGGAGGGATTTATCGATACCGTAGCCGGTAAAGGGACCTTTGTGGCCCTGCAAAACAAAGAGTTTATCAGGGAAAAGCAGATGAAAATCGTGGAAGACCAGTTGTATGAGGCGGTCTCCCAGGCTAAAATACTGGGAATCACCATCGACGAATTGCAGGAGATGCTGAATCTGCTGTTCCGGGAAGAAGAATTTTGAAACCATGAAATAGGAGGATATCAATGGACAATATTCTTGAAGTCAAATCGCTGCGCAAGGCGTATAAGGGATTTACCCTGAACGACGTCTCCTTTCACCTCCCCAGGGGTTACATCATGGGGTTAATCGGCCCCAACGGTGCCGGCAAGACCACCATCATCAAATTGATCATGAACCTGGTCCACAAAAATGGGGGCGAAATCCGGGTGTTTGGCCGGGACCATATCGAGGACGAGGTGGCCGTAAAATCCCGCATCGGGTTCGTTTACGACATCCCTCCCCTTTATGAACATCTGAACTTAAAGCAGATGAAACGCATCATCGCCCCCTTTTACGACCAATGGGATGAGGGCGTATTCAACCGTTACCTGAAGGAATTTGAACTGGAGCCTAAAAAAAAGATCAAGACCCTGTCAAGGGGCATGAAAATGAAGTTTGCCTTAGCCATCGCCCTCTCCCACCATGCCGATTTCATCATCATGGATGAGCCGACCTCCGGCCTGGACCCGGTATTCCGCCGGGAATTTTTAGAGATACTCTCCGACTTGATCCAGGACGAGGAAAAATCGGTACTCTTCTCCACCCACATCACCACCGACCTGGAGCGGATTGCCGATTTCATCACCTTTATTCATAAAGGGGAGATTATCTTCTCCACCAGCAAGGACGAGGTGCTGGAAAATTGGGGAATTGTGAAAGCCGGCAAGGAACTGCTTCATGAGGAGAATAGATCTTTTCTGAAGGGATACCGCAAGAGTGAATTCGGCTTCGAAGGCCTGACCGACAACATGGGCGAAGCAGCCAAACGGTTTGGCGGGGATGCCGTGATTGAACGGGCCAGTCTAGAGGACATCATGTTCCTGATCGGCAAGGGTAAAAAAAAGGATATTTAGGAGGAACGGCGCAATGAGACATCTACTATTGAAAGATTTTTTGGTGCTGCGGAACATTATCCTGTATGTGGTCGCCTGGTGGCTGTTCATCCTGGTCAGAAGTTCCGAACCCACGGAGGCGATGTTTCTCATTCCCCTGCCCCTGATCCTGTACGGCCTGGCTCTTGACGACCGTTATAAAACGGAATCCCTCTACTGCAGCCTGCCGGTAAAGCGGCACCACATTGTGCTGGGCCGCTACCTGTTTGCCATCGTGATCATTATAACGGTCAGCCTGCTGACCCTGGCACTGTTTGGCCTTAAAAAGGCCATGGTTACGGATGAGGTGAATAACCCCTCTTACTGGAAGACAGTGGTGATGATACACTTTTTCCTGACTCTCTTTATCTCCATCCTCTATCCCTTCTATTTCAAATTCGGGGCCCAACTGGAATTGGCCAAAGGCAAGGCCATTGCCGCCGTGCTGGGCATCATCGGCCTGCTCACCCTCATCCCCATAGCCGCCACTTACCTGGATATCAAACTATCGGTCACCCCCCAATCCACCGTTTACGGCGGCCTGGCTGCCGCGGCCATCCTGTTTGTTTCCGCGCTGTGGTCAATCAAGATCTTCAACCGGAGGGAACTCTGATGATACGGAAAATCATTCTACTGTTCCTGAAAGAGTTTGCCGTGGCCCGGATTAGTTTTATCCTGGTGGTGATCGGGTTTGTGGCCATGTTGTTTCCCTTTATGATCATCGAGAGGAGCCTGGTCTTGCCTATGTTGATATTCCCCTTCTTCTTTACCAACACCGGTTTGCAGATCGACGAAAACAATCGGGGGGAGTCCCTCCTGTGCAGCCTGCCTCTAAAGCGCAACATCCTTGTCTGGACACGCTACCTGCTGGCTTTGTTCTTCATCATCGGCAGTTTTCTGCTGGCCTTGATCACCGCCTGGTTGGTAAAATACATCTTCCCGGTGATCGCCTTCGAGCCAAAGACGCTGTTCTCCTTGCCCCACATCTATTTATGGCTGTTCCCCCTGGTTCTCATGCTGTCGGTCTATCTGCCGTTCTACTTCAGGTTCGGCTACGTCAGGGGTATATTCATCGGGCTGATAGGCTCGGCCATTGTCATAACCGCCGTGATGGGGGTGCTCTATCTGGCCATCTCCCTTTTCACCGGTTCCTGGAGCCTGCTGGCCGATTTCCCGGAAAACGTAAAGCCCCAGATTTTCGATTACCTCAAGGCCCTCCTGGCCAGGACCATCAACACCATGGGCCTCGACACCTTCCTGCTGCTGCTCACCGCCGCCGCCGCCCTCCTCTTCCTCACCTCCCTGCTGATATCCCTCAAACTCTTCAAAACCAGAGACCTCTAACCCTGTCCCGTTTTTCCCCCGTGCTGGTTTTTTTCACATTTTAATTGTTGACAACATCACCGGATAGAAAGTATAATATTTCCGAGCACAGGATGTTTAATAAGGAAGGCAAATGATGCCCAAAAGTCTTACCATTGATCTGCCGGAGTCACCCGAAACATTGCGTAAATTATTAAAGACCCTTCTCCAATTCAACCTTATCTCAGACAAAAAAGCCCGCTCCATCGAGCAACAAAAAGATATTGCAAATAAACAGCCTAAAACAAATCGTTGGGCACAGGCTGCCGAACGTTTACAGTCAGAGGGGTTTCTTAAAGGCCAGGGAGAAGAGGTCAAAAGACTCACCCGTGACTTCCGGGAAAATTTTGACCTTTAGCAATGGCTCGATATATCCTCGATACCAATACCCTCACAGAGTTAGAATACCCAGACACACCGGACTACCAAATAATTATGAGCAAAATTGCTTCTCTTCCAGCAGAGAGTGAAATTTGCTTTTCTATCATCTCTGCCTATGAATATCAACATGGGATAGCAAAAGCTTCAGGTTCCCTCAAAGAGAGCATTAAAAAGGCCTGGCAGACCTTTCTTGATCTTTTTGAAGCCCTCCCATTAACTTTAGAAAGCGCCAGAATATATGGAGAGATAAAAGCACTGTACGAGAGTCACACAGGGATCGGAAAGAAGGAAATCAAACGTCATACGGTTGACTTTATCCTTGCCAGTTCTGCAATAGAATTAGATGCCGTAGTGGTCAGTGCTGACCGGATTTTCCAGACCATACAGAAACTTTACCCTTCCCTTCGTTTTGAAAATTGGAAAGAAGCCTGATTGTAATTAAGACCTTATTTCTGCAATTTATTTTCTTGACAGGCGAGCACAAGATCGGAATATTTGGATAGCGGAGTAGCCGATCCGTCCCCGATTTCCCCCGATATCCTGGTTGACTTCTCGGATGGGATGATTTTTACTCGACGAGGACGGATAAACGGTGTTCATTATCGGACAAAATTTGTCTGACATCACAGAAATTTTGTCTAACTTTTCTATCGTCTTGAAACTTTGCAGATCCTTTAAAAACGTATCTAATGAGCTGCAGATGCAATAACAGGAAGAAAGTCATACCACTCTTTTTCTGGCATACTCATTTTTTTATTGCTTACAATCCAGGCTGCCCCTTTTTCAAATAAGTCCCGTGTGAAGGGCCTTTCCCTTCTTGTCTTTGTGCTGCTTCTGGCACGATTTTTTACTCTTTCAACAGCGCGGACATCTCTCCTGATTGTTTCAATTGTATGATTTAACTTTTCTGAAAACGTCTCAGGGAGTTCGGCTCCTGATTTAAGCTCCCTTTGAAATTTTCTAAATATGTCCGAAAATTTGAAGTCTTTACCGGGTTCATGCAGACGACTGAAATAATGTTGAAAATTGGGATCTGCCCAGGGCATTTTTTCTGAGGAATTCTTTTCCTTCTTAATTATTTTCATTGGATCAAAATTCAACGGTGCACTATCAACGGAATCAATAAAGTTTAGAACAGAGGAAACCTGGTCTTCGTCTTCCCTGTTTACCACCTCAATAACATTAAACGTTGAAAAGACCAGTGTCCCTCTCTTTGCATTTAGAATTAGTTTAAAACGACGCATATAATCTTCATTTTGAAATGAAAACAAATTTAATGCCCAGGTATCAAAAAACACAAGGGGATGATTTGCCGTAATATAGTATTCTAGCTTCCCTTTTACTACAGTCGATCTTATTGCCATCAAACACCCGATTTTTGTTTACTTTATTTGATCCAGTTTTCGAGTTTCAAGCCGGGGATTCTTTCAAAATGTCTTATATTTCCAGTAATCAGAGTCAGATTATGTTGAAGGGCAATCCTTTTTAATAAATATTCCGAAGGCCTGGATTTAACAATATTACTCAACGTGTCTGTATCAAATAAGTACATTAAATATCCACCTCTCTGGTTTTTTCATTCTGTCTGGTTTTATAAATAAAATCTACCATTTCATCAATTTCTGAATCGAGACCTGCCAACACACCTTTTGCTGCGATCAGGCCCTTCTCCTCATCTAAATCAAGTTCATCAATAGGGACAAGCGCAGCCACATTCTTACCTTTCTTTGTTATATATAATTCTATTGACTAACTCTGATAATTTTGATTTAGCCTCGGTTATAGTGATAGTTGCTATCATATCTTCCTCCTGAAGCATTATAGTCTAAATAACTATGTTTTTCAACATCAATCATTTTTGAGGAAGAAGACTTCGGAGAGTTTTTCGTAGTTGAGGACGTTGTCCAGTTTTTTGAGGGCATTGTAGGCGGCGTCCTGCTCGGCCTGCCGCTTGTTCTTTCCCTGTCCCCTGGAAATCTCCCGGCCATCCAGGAAAATAACCGCGGTAAAAATCGTATGGGGGGGCTTGCCGGTCTCACTCAAGACGCGATACTCAGGCAAGAAATTGTGGTGCCGCTGGATAATCTCCTGGAGTTCCGATTTATAATCGTTGATCTTGATGGCCTCTTTATCCTCAATGAACTGTTCAATAAAATCCTTAAAAAAACTAATAATCGTATTGGACACCACTCTATAATTGGAATCCAGGTAAATGGCGCCCACCACCGCCTCAAACAGGGAGGCAATAATCCGCCTGTTGTTCCGGCCTTCGTTTTTCTCCTCCCCCTTGCCCAGCAGCACATAGTCGCCCAGATCCACGGACCGGGCCACTTTAAACAAAAAATTACTGGAAACCAGGTGGGCCTTCAGCTTGGATAGTTCGCCCTCGGAAAATTTTTTAAACCGTCTGAACAGGTATTCGGTCACCACCAGGTTGATCACCGAATCCCCCAGGAATTCGAGCTTCTCGTTATTGGGAAGATCCTCAAAACCCTGTAATCCTTCATGGTAAGACTTGTGGGTCAGGGCATTTGTTAACAACTCCATGTTTTTAAAACGGTAAGCTAACTTATTTTCCAGTTCTCCACTCATTTTACTTTTAAGACAATAAAGGTTAAATCGTCACGATTGACCTTTAAGCCGGAAAACTTAATACTGAAATCCAGGATCTTCTGTTTGATCTCCCCGGCAGAACCGTCATGATTTTCCAGGATCAACCGTTTTAGATTCTCTACTCCCAACATCTCCTCGGCTTCGTTCATGATCTCCGACAGACCATCGGAAAAGAGGAACAGGACATCATCCTTTTCATAAGGGATCTCCAATTCCTCGATCCGATCCCCGGAAAAATTGATCAGGCCGATGGCCATGCCCTCGGGATGCAGCTCCACACAACTGTCTTCTCCGGCCCGGTAAAGCAGCGCCTGCGTATGACCGGCCCGGGAAAAGATAAATTTCTTTTCGGGAATTTTAAACTGGGCAATATTCATGGTTATAAAGGTCATCTTATCGAAGGAGCGATTTAAACCGGCATGACATTCGCCGATCAATGGGGCGGGAGAGATTCCCAATTTTTGCAGGTAATTGACCACCCCTTTCAATTCCGCCATATAAAAGGCCGCAGATGTACCTTTGCCGGATACATCGGCCACCAGGATATACATGTATTCGCCCTTTTTGTAAAAGTAATCGAAGTAGTCGCCGGCAATCTCGTCGGCCGGGATATTGACCGCGGCAATCTCAAACTCTTCGGTATCATAGTCGTCATGGGGCAGCAGCTTTAACTGAATACTCCGGGCAATCCTCAACTCTTCCTCCAACCGCTGCTTTTTCTTCTCCTCCATCAGGAGACGACCGATGCCGGAGGCCATCTCATTAAAGGACTCGCCCAGATACTGCAGTTGGTCACCGGATTTTATTTTAATCCGGACGGAAAAATCCCCTTTGCGGATTCGCTGGGTCCCTTTGGTGATCTGATTGATCGACCTGGTGATCACACTGATAATTTTTAAACCGATAAAGATAGAGATCACGATAAAAGTGGCAAACAGGCCGATCAAAAAGTAGATGAATTTCTGAATATTCATCTGCACCGAGCCGAAACCCAGTGCCCTGATCTTCTGAAAAAGTTTGTCATAATCGACCAATACCCAATAAAGGTGCTCCCGCTCCACCACCCTGGCGGATTCCATGGCGTCAAAATCGATGAATTTAAACTTGTAGGGCCAGGGGAATAACCCGATATCCAACGAACTGGAGGCCAGGCTCGAAATCTCTTCCACTTTCATATCCTGATCCGACAGCATATTGAGGTCTGCCAATTTGATCTTGAAATCACTGATGGTGGCCACCTGGTCCAGGAAATCATCATTCAAATGGGTGGCAAACAGGACGGCGAAATCGTCCTCCTCTTTAAGGGTTCCCAGGTAGAATTGATTGTTCAATTTAAAATAACCGCTAAACTGGATCATTCTAAATTTCTTGAAATCCAGTGCCCCCGGATACTTAAAAAATTCCTTATATTCGACACCCTGCTTTTCAAAGAAGATCATCGCCAGATTCTTCGGTTTATATCGAATCCATACTTTTGTCTGCTCCAGCATCCTGGTTTGATCTTTCAGGGCGATATAACGATCCACCACACTCTCGGTGCCGGACAACTGCCGTTTTACATAGTTATCTACGATGATGATGCCGTACTGGGCGATGAGGATGTAGATGATAAAGAAAAAAAACACGGAGATCAAGATGATGGGGGTCACCACAAAAAACAGGCTGGAAAAAATCAGCCGATTGCGGGTCTTCCACAAGATTTTTCTCTTGAAGATGATCAACAACCGGATAAAGAGAGTAGCCCCAAAAGCCAATAAAAACAGTCGAAACACCTCTGTGGGAAAGGCAAAATAAGAAATCACAGCCAGAAGAAACAGGGCAGCAATAATTAGATCTACTTTTTTTATCTTACCAAACATTGGCCATATTATAATATCTAAAGCACTAAAAGACAACAGTCTTAATTTCTTTGTCGGCTTACATCCTGATAATTTCTCTATCCAGGCAATATACGGTCGCCTGAAAACGTTAAATACGCCGCCCCAAAACACCCCGAAAACAAACCCAACTTCCCGATTCCGATTTTCGTGTGGCGCCCGACACTTTTAAAAGTTGACGATTTAACGAATTCACGAACCGGCGAAAGCAACATATCGCCGAGTAATGTCATCCCCCCGGTAAATATAAAAACTTGAGGATTCAAACAATTAATAAGAATCAAGGTTGCTTTAGATAAATATCCCACAGAGGCGGCAACCGCCTCCCGGGCCGCCGGCACACCTTTTTCATATAGCCGTTTAAGATCCATTATATTCTCTACCGAAGAGTCTTTCCGGCCAGCAAGCTCTCGATACCGGCCCATGGTCGCCGAGGCCGAAGCGACTCGCCCCAAACACCCCCTATTGCCGCACAAACAGGAGGGGGCATCTGCCACCTGAATATGTCCGAATTCTGCGCCATATCCAGATCCTCCCCGAAAAATCTTACCGTCGATAATCAGCCCCCCACCGATTCCTGTCCCCAGGGTCAGGCCGGCCACCACGGAATTCCTGCCCCCCGCCCCCAGCCACCACTCTCCAAGAATGGCCAGATTGGCATCATTTTCCAGGAAAACCGGTAAATGAGTATACTCTTTAAGAAATTTTACTAGGGCAACATTATGCCACCCCGGTAAGACCGGCGATTCGACGATCTCCCCTTTAAGGTGATCCACCGGCCCACATGCCCCGATGCCGATACCCATCAATTGCAGGCGATCACTAGAGGCGTCTTTCTTTGCCTTTTCCACCAGATCTTTAATACGACCCAATGTATGATCCGGTCCAAGGTGTGATTCGGAAGGCATCGTATATTGATGATAAAGCTTACCCCTATCATCGGTAATGACAGCCTTTAAATTGGTAGCGCCAAAATCGATTCCCAATACCACCGGGTTCTGATTGTGTCTAATCATAGATTTTCCTGATTTTATATTACCACCACTGACCCGTAAACGGTTCTTCAATCAACAAGGGCTTTAGGAAATTAATGGCTTTCTTAATACCATCAACAGGTCCCATTGTCGGATCTTCATGTTCCACTGTCAGAACGCCGTTATATCCCTGGATAGAGAGCTCCGTGATGATTTTTTTCCACTGGACATCGCCCCAACCGGGTATCCGAAACCGAAAACCGCGATCCGACCGGTCCCAGGGGCCGTTAGCCAATAAACCTGAACGCCCGGCATGATGCTCGACGATCTCACCATCTTTGGCATGTACATTAACAATGCGGGCCCCAATTTCCGCCACAAATACGACGGGATTCACGCCGGCCAGCATCAAATTGGCAGGATCAAAGTTAAAATTCCAACTTTTGTAATCCCCCAATAACTCAATGGAACGAAGAGCCGTCTCTGTATTATATACCATCTGTTTGGGATGGCATTCCATGCCGAATAAAATCCCCAGTTCATCAAATCGCCTCAATATTGCCCCCCAACGCTCGACAAAAGCGGATTCCATAGATTCCCAGGCATTGGCATCGGGCCAGGGAAACCAACGGGAGTAATCCTCACATCCCGTAAACCCCGTGACTACCGGTATCTCTAAATTGTTTGCCAATTCTGCCGCCAACAGCAGACGGTGGGTGCCATATTTAATCTTTTCTTCGGCCGTACCTTTAAAAATCAAGTCGGTATCTGCATGATGCGGGCCGAGTACCAATTGACTATCCCAGCTCATATTGATGGCACTAATTCTAAGGCCGAATGACTTTACCAACCTGGATATCTTCTTCCCCTCCCTATCCTTTAACATCCTGCCAACCTCAAAACGTCCACCTGTATGGCTGGAGAGTTCCAGACAGGAATAGCCGAGGTCGGCCGCCATTTCCAGGGCCTGCTCCAGCGCCATATTATTACAAGCTGCAAAATATAATCCTAACTCCATGGTGATGAACCTTACCGAAAGAAACTATATTATATTCATAATCCTCTCAGTTATCAAGGCTGATATGTTGGTTTTCCTCTAAATAGTGCAGAACTCTATCAATTTTTTTTCCAGGAATAACAGCCTGGCTGAAAGGATCGGATTGGACATAACAGGAGAGGGTGTCCCGGTTTGGACGCATCATGGCGGCAAAGGCGAGGTCTCTTAGACAACCGAAACCGGCAATATCCTGTTGACAGAGGGTATTATCCGGCAAAGGCTCCGGGTGTATCCCCTGCCTATCAATAACAGCCCGGCCTTCCACTATCACCTCCCCCGCCAACCGGGGAAGCCGTTTCCTGTTGGCTGAACCGGCAATCACATGTACCGGCCCGCCCTCTAATAAACCTTTTACAGCGGGTATCACCACCTCTGCATACCATACGGGTTTTCTTTCTTGCAGAAGCCTCATATATTGCCCATGCTCTTTTTTTCGAATCACTTCTCTCAAATCCTCCACCAATCTCATTATCCGGTATACCCGGCCGCCTGTTTGCTGCCCCTGGCTGGCTATTAAAGTATCCGGATCGTCAAGGTGCATACGCCAAACGGAGGGAAGAGCGCCCCACTTCCGGTACCATGACCGCAACCGGGGACGCCTTTGCCAGAGGGGACTCAGTCGAATACCGGGAGGCGGTATCAGCCAGCCCACATGAGTCATGCCTATAAAGCCAAAACCTGACGCAAGTTCCGGTCTCTTGACCAACCTTGCCATCTCACGGGCCCACTTTTGAGGATAATCGCAAAGACTTAAGACCCGCTGAATCCCAGCCTCACACCAGGCCCTACTCACCAGGTCAGAGGGATTGGTCAAATTCAATAACCAGGCATCCGGGGCGTGCTGCAGAACGAACCGGGATGTCCGAAATACGAAAGAACGGCTGCGGATGGCAGCCAGCAATCCCCCCAGGCCCAGGCTCTCATCACCAATACCACCGATCCGTATGGGCAGAGTCTCATCATTGAGGCGGGCCTGCCAACCGCCAATGCGAACCTGGTTCAAAATAAAAGAGGCTCCTTTGACAGCCTCTTCGAGATCGACCGTCACCCTGATATCGGGAGGCTTCCTGGTGAAGCCACGGCTGAAGTTCATGACTTCCGCAAGATGGAGGTCCGTATGCCCTTGAAGCACAATCGATAAATCTTCGCTCAAAGTAAGCTTAGACAGTTGGCGGATAAGGCAGGGGGTCCAGACACTACCTCCCCCCAGCACGGTTAATATCCTCTGGCCGCTCACCCTTCCCTTCCATAGTATACACAACGCAGCTTTTCACCGGCCTTGAATTTACTGTAGCAGGAGGGCTGGCAATCATAAAAACAGGGTGTGACAGCCTGGCCCCCGATGGCCTTCCGTGTCCAATCCGGATCTGCCAGAAGAGGTCGCCCCAAAACCACGCCAGCCACGAAAGCCTCCGCTATTGCCCGCTCCGCCTGCCCCGGGGTAAGTATCCGTCCCCCCGTCAATATCGGGAGCCCCAGATGAGGTCTCAACTTTCGCACCAGCGGCAATGTATAGCCCGCCGGCACCGGTCCAGTCGTGCCGGTTGCCGGCATTGAAGAAAAACCGGTTCGAACATCAACGGCATCATAGCCGGCCTGCCGGATCACCTCGGCGACAGCCGGAAAATCATCATCCCCCGGCAGCGAGATACGGAGGAGGAGAGGAAAACCCGGGTGCCGGGCCTTGAAACCGGAACAGATTTCCTTCAAGATACGATAGCGTCCTGCCACCGACCCGCCATAGGCATCACGCCGTCTGTTGGTCGTCTTATCTATAAAATGATGAAGGAGATAGCCATGGGCGGCATGGACCTCCACCGCGTCAAAGCCGTAATGGACCGCCCGGTCGCCGGCGTTGATAAAACTTCGCACGATACCCCCTATTTCTTTAATTCCCAGGGCCCTGGAAACCGGGAAACCCGGGAGGGTACCGGAAGGGGAGAGGGGCAGGTCACCCTCAACATGAGCCCGGGGGCCGGCATGCCAGAGTTGGGCCGCCACAACAGTGCCCAAAGAGTGCAGTTGCCGGATGAGATCTCGAAGGCCGACGTCCACCTCATCCCTATCTAAGCGCAAGTTTAGGCCGGTCCCCCCCCGGCCGGCATCAACAGTGGCAGATTCCACCATAATCATGCCGCAGCCGCCGGATGCGCGTCGCGCCAGGAAATTGACAAGCCCGGGCGTTACCCGCCCCCGTGGATCAAGCCGGTTCGTAGACATGGGGGCCATAACGATGCGGTTGGGAATCCGCAGCCCGGATATGTTCCATGGGGAAGAGAGTGTAGACATCCGGCTCACAGCCCTAACCCGGGAATAGGTTCAAGGCACTCCAGGAGACGGTCCAAATCCACATTTGCTAAGATCGTCACCCCCCCTTTATCCTGCGGTACGACCAGCCGTAACAGCCCGCCCCGCTGGTCGGAAACACGGGCCAGTTGAGATTTCACCTGGTTCAGGTCCGCCGGGTCTACCCGGGACGGCAAGCCGAGACCCTTCAATATCGCCAATAAACGTATGGCCCACTCCCGCGAACACAAGCCGGATTTAAACGCGTAACGAATGGCAGTGGCTATACCGACGGCAACCGCCTCCCCATGTAACAGTTTACGGCTGCCGGACACGTCCGGTAACCTCTCGAGGGCATGTGCCGCCGCATGACCCAGGTTAAGCGATCGATCCAGGCAGATTTCATAAGGATCGTCAGCCAGCAGCTCCAGTTTGCCAACCAGGCAAGATTTAAGAAGTTTCAGGATGAGCCGGGGGTGACGGTTTAACAATTCTTTCGATTGCCCCTCCAAAAGTTCCATAAGTGATTCATCTTGCCGAATTATGGCAATTTTCACAGCTTCTGCCAGGGCACTCCTGAAATGGATGTCCGGCAGTGTATCGAGAAACGAAGCATCGATAAAGACCTGGAGAGGCTGATGAAAGCCCCCCAGTAGATTTTTATTAATGCCGAAATTGCTGCCCACTTTACCACCAATGGCGGCATCAATCTGGGCCATGAGGCTGGTCGGCACATTGACATAATCCATTCCCCGCATATACAACAGGGCCAGCAGCCCGCCGACATCACAGCAGACCCCACCGCCAGCGCATAGCAGTAGATCCCTACGGTGAACCCGGTGGTGGAGAAGGGTCTCTACCAGGCGGGGCAGAACCCCAAAATCTTTTGAATCCTCCCCCGGCGGAAGTACTAAAGGTACCGCAGACCGATGAAGCGAAGAGAGAACAGAATTAATCGTATCTCCATAGAGTGCCCAGACGTACTCATCGGTCAATACCGCAACCCGGCTCCAGCAATGTTCCCGACAGTTGCCTTCAAACCACCGGGCAAAGGCCTCCTCCCACCTGTCAACAATATGGTATTCGCTGTCGGTTGTCTTTTCGGTGGAGAACCGAGTATTTATAATACCACGCCGATTCATCGATCAAGCCGGAACAGGGAGTGCAATTCCGCAAGGTTACCGACCTCCACATCCCAATCTAAACTCTCGTTTTTGAGATTGGCATAGGATGGGCGAGCACGCTCAATCTTAACCGTACATAATCCCACCTCCCTGGCCCCATCCAGTTCCCGGTCATTGCCATCTCCTATAAAAACACACTGTGAGGCCGAAAGCCCCAATTCTCCTAAAGAACGATAATATATGTGCTTATCGGGCTTCGGCACCCCGACCTCACTGGATAGGATAAAAGCCTTTAAATAGGCGTTTATACCCAGTGACTCTTTCAAGCATTCCATAGCTACAGGCCCATTGGAAACAACAGCCATAAAAAATCCATCCCGGTGAAGATGTTTTAATAGCTGTTCGGTATCCTCATAGAGGGTGACATTATCTCGCCACATCGACTCGACTTTATCCGCCATCTCGTTACATACGTCGGGGGATATGGAAACCTCGAGTTTATTTATAACCCAGTGTACCCGCGCAGCCGTGGTTTTAAAATAACCGATCTGGGCATCTTTCCGCGATTCCCCCCAGGCCCATTTAAACCGACTCAGGGAAACACCGATAGAATCGGCAAAACCCTGCAGGGTCGTCTCATAAATCCCGGGTTTTAGATAGGCCAGGGTATCCATCAGATCAAACAGGACTCCTTTGATATTCTCCGGCAGTGTTTTTTTCATTGCCCCACTCCTCCTGAGTTGTTCTTTTAAATCATGTGCCCGGCAGTGCTCAATAACCGAATATATGTTACAGGCATGATGGCGAAAGCGATCGCACTCTCTCTCCTGCCCCCCTTCACATTCAAGAATATTGGCAAATTCTTCATAGGCTGCCGCCTCACCATAGAGGGATTCCGTCTCTTTGGCGATTTTCAAGCTCTCTTCGCACAGCTCCCCGGCTTCAGCCAGCCGGCCCTGCTTTCTTCGCAAAATTGCCAGACAGTAATTGGTATATCCGATCCCCCTGCGGGCATTCAACTCTTCAAACCCCGTTAATGCCTGGTTTAACGCCCTCTCCGATTTCTGCAATTTGTCTTGCTGCAAATACAAAAAACCGAGATGACGGGAAATGCGAGCCGCATCACGGGGACGCTGCAGTCGATCAACCAGACATTTTACGCTGTTCAACATTTCCTCAGCCTCATTCAGACGCCCCAGACGGAGAGCCACGCCAGCCAACCGACGTTTGATGCGGGCCTTAAGATGGGGGTCCGCCGTGTCATCCAGGAGACCGAGGGCACGGAGAAACTGCGTCTCGGCTTCTTTATATCTGCCTTGATGATAAAGGGAACAGCCGACCAGGTGGCAGCCGACGGCAATGAGTTCCCTGCCGGCAATCTCAACCTGTTCCGCCAACCGGCTGCCCTGCTCATAAAGAGTTTGGGCTTCCCGATACCGATTCCAGTCATCGGCGAGGTAACCAAGAAGCCAGGTAGCAGCCGCTTCCCCCTCAATGTCTTTACAACCTCGGTAACGATCTCTTGCCCGGTAGAAAAGAGATTCTGCCTGTTCATAATTTCCCCGCCAATAAAAAAAATGTCCCAGGTTCTTCTCGATTCGAGCCGCCAATAAACCGTTCACTTTATGGCAATTTTTGAGAAGATTTTTGTTTAAGGGTTCGTCAAGAAAACCGGACATCTGTTTTCGCCGGGGAACATAGCCATTGGGATCATCAAAATGGTCACCGATCGCTTCGTCCACCAATCTAAACACCAATTCCACATCTTCTTTATCTGTAAAATCAGGAAGTCTGTCAACCAGGCCAAGAATGTTGGGCCACTCCTCATCAATCTCGGTTAATTGGCCCGGTTCCAAATCCCGGCGTTTATTCAGAAACCGCAGATAAAAGGCAATCATTTTCGGAAATAAAGTTCTTAGCGACTTACTCTCCAGTCGGCTGCGGCACCATGTCCTGATAATCTTGTGAACGGTAAAATGGCGGTTATCGGGATGAAGGTGTATAAGCAACTGATCCGCCAGGTTCTCTAAATGTCCCATAGAGACCGGCAATACCTCTCTTACCAGGTCCACCCGCAGGGTTGCCGTGTTTAACAGGCCAACCACATCGGGAACCCCGGAACATGCTCCAGGAAGACGGCTGAGTACCGAATCAAAGCGCCTGGCCAGATCCCGGTGAATATTGAACTTCGGCAGTCTGGCCGCCAATTCCTTCGGGTCCATGCCACTCTCCCTGGCCTCCAGGGCAAGATGGGTAATCATCATTGGATGCCCCTCTACCAATAAACAGAGGGAAGCCAGCTTCTCCTCATCATATTTAACGCCATCATACAGCTCCCGGAAAAGAGCGGCTCCATCCGAACCGGATAAACCTCTCACCCGAACCATATAAAAATTTTTCCAGCTTAAATGACGGCTGGTTACCACTATCGTTAAATTGGACAGGCTCTCATATACAGCCTGGACAAGCTCCAGACTCTCGGCATCGTCGGCATTATCAATAACCAGAAGCACCCGGCAGCCGGCCATCATCTTGCGGATATAGCCAAAGCGAACCGCCGGATTTTCAGACTCAATGGAAGCGGAAGGATCGAGGCAAGAGATAAGGCTCAACAGCAGCAGGTTCAGACGTTCCTCTTTGCTGCCCTTTTCCGAAATCCGGTGGAAGGCAATATAGTCATAGAGTCGATCTTTTATATTTGCCAGCTCCCTGACAGCGGCAGCAAGTACCGTTGTTTTACCGACCCCCGGGATGCCGGCAATGGCCACAGAGGTATATTTTTTAAGAGAATCAATGACTTTTTCAATCTCACGGCTCCGGCCCACCGGGTTCGGCACCGGCGTCGGAACGAGCTGCACGGAATAAAAATCTCGAATCCGGGCTGACGATCTTTTTTTTAAACCCGGGATATCTTGACAGATCGACTCTATATTTTGGACCACATGAACCCAGGCCTCGTCGATATTTTCCCAACTGCCGCCGACGACCGGTCTGGCATCCCGGGGTAGAGGATTCAACCCGGCAAAGGGAGTTTCCTTCCATAAAACGGGTCTTAATATTATGGGGATTACCCGGCTCTCCCCTGCCTCGTGTTTTTCCAGTGCCCTCTTCATCTCGATGTCATAGCAATAATCCGAGGCCAGGAAATCGGAACTTATTAATAACAAAATGATTTGCGCGGCCTCAAGGTTCCGGTCGATCGCGTCTCGCCATTTATCGCCGGGATCGATTTTCCTATCACTCCAATCATTAATAATACCCATGCGTTTTAACGGTTTCAGGTGATTTTCCAGTTGAATCCGGTACTCCTCATCTTTATGAGAGTAACTTATAAAAAGATCGATGGGCATAGAGTTTTTCTCCCTCATGGCCAGATTTTAATAAAAAAAATAAAAGATGTAAAGAAATCAAAAAGGGTCGATGTCATTTTCCCACTTCTTCTTTACTTCCGGGAATTTTTTCAGTTTCTCCCTCAGGCGTTTCTTTATGGCCAGGTAATCCTCCCTGGTCTCTGCCTCCAGCATGATCACCAGGGCAGGGAGGTTGGAGGAGGCCCGGATCAGGCCCCAACCGCTCAAGAGATTGACCCGGACACCGTTGATGTCGATGACCTTGTCTGCTCCCATCTCTTTTTTAAACGCCGCCAGTATCCCCTCCACCACATCGTATTTCTTCTCATCGGGACAGTGGACCTGGATGTTGGGGGAGCTGTAATATTGTCTAACGGTCTTCATGATCTCCGACAGGGGGCTCGACTGCTGGGACAGGTATTCGGCCAGCCTTAATCCGGCAAAGAGGGCATCATCGAAGGCGTAGTAATTGTCCACCATAAAAATATGGCCGCTGTGTTCGCCGCCGATAGCGGCACCCTCTTCCTTTATTTTGCGTTTGATGTAAGAGTGACCGGTCTTCCACATCACCGGCAGGCCGCCGTGATCCTTTATATCTTCGATCAAGGCATTGGAACACTTCACGTCAAACACGATTTTGGCCCCCGGTTTTTTAGCCAGGACTTGCCGGGCCAGCAGCAAAAGAATCCGGTCGGAGGGGATAATATTTCCCTTCTCATCGACGGCCCCCAAACGGTCGCCATCGCCGTCAATGGCAATACCCAGATCTGCCTGCTGCTCGAGGGTTTTCTGTCGCAGCACCGCCAGGGAAGCGAGATCCGAAGGATTGGGAAAATGGTGGGGAAAGCTGGGGTCCAGCTCGCAGAAGCTCTCAATGACATCAAATCCGGCCGCCCGAAATAGAGACGGGGCGTAGGCACCGGCCACACCATTGCCGGCGTCAATGACGATTTTCAGCCTTCGCTGCGGTTTTACCCGGCAGGTCAGGGCCGAGACATAGGCACTCTTGATGCCGTCGTATCTGAAATATTCTCCCCGGCCGGAATTAAAATTCCCGGCCGCGGCGATCTCATAGACCTTCCGGATGTCGTCACTCAAAAAGGTCGAAGAGAGACCATCGGCCATCTTAAAGCCGCTCCAGCCATCGGGGTTGTGGCTGCCGGTGATCATAACGCCGCCGTAAATCCCCAGTAAATACTGGCCGAAATAGAGAACCGGTGTGGTGACCATGCCGATGTCGATCACCGAGAAGCCCACCGAATTCAGCCCCCTTACCAGCGCATCCCGGAAATCGGGAGAGCATTTCCGGCTGTCATAGCCGACAATGCCCAGGGAAATCTTTCTCTCATTTATCATCAAGGTGCCATAGGCTTTACCGATTGTCTCTACAGAGTGTTCATTGAGTTCATCGTCACTTACCTGGCCCCTGATATCGTATTCCCGAAACATACTTTTCTTCATTTTCGTCTCCAAAAGAACTAAACTCTCTTTACAGTCATTTTTGTAATCTTAGAGTCATAATTTATCAAAAACTTCAGGGTATTGCAAGTCCAAAGGCAAAATCAAAACTTTTTTCACTCCCCCACCTGCCGCTGTACAGGAGTTCCTCCAAAAAAACTTGCATTCCCACTAAATAGTTAATAGATAGGCGTTTTCAGGTTTAGGGCATAAGCCCAGAAGCCCAGGGCCTGTCCCCTGCCGGTTATTTAAGGCATACTTCTGAGTGGTCCGCTTTTATTTTGGGGGAAGCAGCGGAACGCCTGGGTGGTTGTTTGGGGAGTTCTTGACTTTTCATTGGTCTTAGACTAAACTAAGACCGGGTCGGCATAGATCCCAAGGAGACGATAATGATACAGGTCAACACACATGAGGCAAAGGCCAGGCTATCAGACCTCCTGTCAAAGGTGGAAAAAGAACAAGAAAAGATAAAAATTTGTCGGAATGGTAAACCGGTAGCACTATTGGTACCATTAGAGCCTCCACCGGACCCTCTCAAACAGCATGCAAAACTAATGGGAGTAAAAATTCACGAGGACCCCACGGTCCCACTAGATGAAGAAGACTGGCCTTGTGATTTAAAGTAGCAGCAATGTATTTATTAGATACCTGTACGTTAATCTGGCTTGCCTCTTTCCAGAATGCCTTAACTGAAAAAGTAAAAAAGCTCCTGCAAAACAGTGCCGGTAATTTATATGTTTCCTCGATTTCAGCCTTTGAAATCGCTATAAAAACAGTCAAAGGCAAAATTGAATTACCCTTATCCCCTGATGAATGGTTTAAAGAAGCAATAAGACTGCATGGCATTGAAGAGATTCCAATTACCTCAGATATTGCCTGTAAATCTGCCTTATTGCCCCGGTTTCACAATGATCCATGTGATAGAATCATTATCGCTACAGCCATACTTGAGAGTATGGCTGTCATAACGAAGGATCAGAATTTCTATCAATATCCTGATATAAAGGTCGTATGGGAATAAATAACACCGGGTCTCAATACTATTCTGGAACATCGAAAACCAAAACGCTGAGTATCATTTCCTTATTTGCGTCATCTCGATGGGCAAATACATAACGAAAGTGTGTATCCGAGACTTGCGGCAGTGTCTTCTTATAATTCTTGTGCACCGCAACAGCTTTTGGAATAGCTGTTAGTACCCCTGATAGATCTTTGCGCCGGACAACTTTTAGCCTGTCCCTGAATCTTCCCGCCTCCGGTTAAAAATATATGAGAGGGGTATGTAAAAACTTCATTGACAGGGGAGCTCTTTTCTGGTAGAAATTAATATCAAGATTTTAAGGCCGGGCTGTTTTTGATGTACCGGTTATAAGGGAGTGCCCATGAAACGGAAGGTCTTTGTAGGCCGGGAAAACGAACTGGCGCTGTTTCGCCAGACCCTGGAAAAATTGCAGGCGTCCCAGCCGGAAGCGGCGGCCTATGCCAACACCTTCCTGGTTTACGGTGTCGGGGGCATGGGCAAGACCGCCCTGTGCAGGAGATTCCTGGAGATCGTCGAGGGGGAATTCCCGCAGTTGACGCCCCTCTGTATCGACTGGGACCTGCGTAAAAACCGGGGCTCTACCTTTACCCCCGAAGAGCTGCTGGATAGAGTGGCCGGGGAGTTGAACCGCCATTTTGTTAAAGAGATGAAACCCTACGCCAGTGCCAAAAAGGGCATCAAAAAGGTACAGGAAAATATCGAAAGGCTGCTGGAGCAGAAGCGCCAGACCCTGGACACGGTGGCTAAGATCGCCGGGGCAGTGGCCGCCGGCACCACCCAGAACCCTATCTCGGGCGAGGTGGTGACCATGGGCCTGAACCTGGTGGGCAGGGGACTCAGTGCCTTAGACGAGAAGTACTTAAAAGAGAGAGCAGGGGTCGGCGACGACATGCTGCGGTTGTACCGGGACCCCGCCTCCGGCCTGGCAGACACGCTGCTGGACTGCATCGGCAAGATTACCGCTAAAAAGAGGCGGCGACTGGTGCTGCTGCTGGATACCTGCGAATGGCTCGTGCCCTCGGAGGAGTGGTTCATGAGCCGCTTCCTCATCCCCCTGGTGGAAAAAAATCCCCACCTCGTCCTGGTCTTTTCGGGCCGCCACAATCCCTACAGCCAGCGCACCGTGACCATCGAGGGCCGCTCTTACCTCATCCGGGGCATGGGGGACTATCTCTCCCACCCACCCCAGCGCATCGACATGCAGGTATTCAGCTGGCAGGACATCGAAAAATACCTGCAAGAAACCGGTTGTGAGGAGAGCGGTGAACCGGTCATCCGGTTTGTGCAGACCTTTTCCCGGGGCGTGCCCTATGCGGTAGACCTGCTGGGCAATGCCCTGGTGCGGTTGGGGGCCGAGGCGGTAAAGGAGGGATTCGGTGACCCGGAGTTTGAAAAATCGCTGCGGGCAGAGGCCTCAAACGAGGGGGTGATCCGCCAGGTGTCCAAACGCTTTATAAAATACTGTCTCAATGAACATGAGAACAGTCTCGACCGAAATCGGATTTTCGGGCTCGCCGTACTGGAAGACACCGCCCCCGGGGTGTTACAGGCGGTGTGGGGGGTGGATAACACCGCCGATATCCTGGAGGAGCTGGAGGCCAGGTACGCCCTGTTTATCGGCGGCGGCAAGCTGCACGACGTGGTCCAGGACTTCTTGCAGGATTACCTGCTGGAAAGGGACAACCTGCTGGAAGAGATTGCCGTACCCCTGGCCCGAAAGGCCCTGCCCATCTATGAACAAAAATTTTGCCGGGAATGTGAAACCGAACCGGTCTGGGAGGATCGCTTCCGGGAGGATCTGTGGCGGCAAGCCCTGCTGCGGTTGATGAATGCCATGGTCTGGGTATCGGCCGATGGGGCGGTTGACTTTTTTATGGCCCGCAGCCTGGAATTGTTTCTCTTCAACCCGGAACTGGTGCATAAACTCTACCAGCCCTTCAAAAAATTCCTGGCTGCGGACAAAAAACTCCATCAAACAAACCGGCGGCGGCTCAATGCCCTGGTTGAGGCGGTGGACGATTTTAGCTGGTACGGCTGGTCTGATACAGACAGGGAGTGGGGCCGGGTGATCGACTTCTGCCGGGGGGCCCTGGACAACTGGAAACCGGAACCGCTGCACCGCTCCCTGGTCCGGCTCATCATGGGCCGCTGCTATTATCATCTAAAAGATAACGAAGCCGCTTTGCAGACCCTGCTGGAACAGGTGGACGGCACCGCCCTGGAAAAAAGCGGTCAGGACAAACTGGCCGCAGCCCTGAACGACGTGGGAGAACGGTTCAGCCTCGACGAGAACAACCGTTTTTTCTTTTCCCCCCAGGCGCTAAAGGCCTTTGACAGGGCGGTGCAGTTAAACAGGCGCAAGGCGTCATATTTGCACCACCTGGGGGCGATGACCACCCTGGGCGGCAATCCCCGGCAGGCCCTGCCCTACTACCATGAAGCCCTAAAATTGGACCCCAAAGATAAATATATACTCCATGGCCTGGGAAGTGTTTATTACGATTTGGGCGATCATGAAAAAGCCATCGACATGTACAAAAAGGCCATCGACATCGACCCAAAATATGCCACTCCCTACAATGGCCTGGGAAGTGTTTACCGTCAGTTGGGCGATCATGAAAAAGCCATCGACATGTTCAAAAAGGCCATCGACATCGACCCAAAATATGCCACTCCCTACAATGGCCTGGGAAATGTTTATTACAATTTAGGCGATCATGAAAAAGCCATCGACATGTACAAAAAGGCCATCGACATAGACCCAAAATATGCCTATCCCTACAATAACCTGGGAAGTGTTTATTACGATTTGGACGATCATGAAAAAGCCATCGACATGTACAAAAAGGCCATCGACATCGACCCAAAATATGCCACTCCCTACAATGGCCTGGGGTATGTTTTCCTTAACCTGGGGCGCTTCGGGGAGGCGGCCGTCCAGTTTAAGAAGAGTATCGCCCTGGAGCCGAACATCATGGCCCATGTAAACTTAGGCATTGCCCTCTACCGCCTCGACGACCCGCAAAAGGGGGTGGAGGCCTTCGAGAAGGGGCTGTCGTGTGCCGTTACCTCCGGGTCCCCTGGTATTCACGACCAGTTAGACAAGGTGACGGCCCTGGCGGGAAGTGAACAAACCGGCGAAGCCCTGGACCTGGTGAAACACATTGCCGAAAAACAACCGCCGGCATACTTTCTTAAGCAGTTTTTTTCGGATTGGCATCTTCTGGCCGCGGCTCCCCGGCCGCCCCGGGGCATCCACGACTTTATCCGCCGGGCCCGGGAGAGGTTGCATGGCAAATTGCAAAACAGCCAACAACCAACAGCCAATGAAATCTTATAGGATTCATTTTGCATTTTGCAATGGTTATTTTGCAATGTCCATTTTTTTGGCCTGCCCCCTATCGCTGCCTCTATGGGCGCCGGAATGACCGTGGGCCTATTCCGGTAGGGGCGTTTTACTAAAACGCCCCTCCATTGATGGCCATATATATCATTGTCATGGCAGATTGCCGGTCGTAAAACCTGCTCATCCGGTATATTGTTTTGCCCGTTTCTTCTGCCTGGCTCCTTTGGGCTTCGACATCGCCCCTTTAGGCCCCGGTTTTGAGCCTTCGAGTTCCTGAATCGATGCATCGAGCGCCGAAATCACCCCTTTTTGCCCCGGTATCACCCCTGGAGGGCACCGAAATCACCCCTTTTTGCCCCGGTATCACCCCTAGATGGCACCGAAATCACCCCTTTTTACTCCGATATCACCCCCAGGGGGCACCGAAATCACCCCTTTGTGCCCCGGTATCACCCCCAGGGGGCACCGATATCACCCCTTTTTGCCCCGGTATCACCCCTAGATGGCACCGAAATCACCCCTTTT
>CBFDCR010000047.1:0-38452 GCA_965603365.1 uncultured bacterium | reverse complement strand
CACCGGTGACGTCCCGAGCGTCAAGGTTGACGTTCAAAGCGTCAGGGGTGACGTCCAGAGTGTCAAAGTTGACGTGTGCACCGTCACCGGTGACGTCTAGAGTCATAGATCTGCGGCCAAAAGTGACAAAACGGAGGAAAAAAAGATGTCTGTTTTTAAAAAGAGAGAGAAAGAAGATAGCGTTAAGCCCAAAGAATTAAGAGAATTAGCGGGGAGCCAGACAGAGGATGTGGGGGTATTCACTCGGTTCATTCGGGTTATTATTAATATCGTGAAGGATGCCTCCATCACCCTCAAGTCGGCATTAGGGTTAAAAGGCAGGAAAACCGGGGACAGAGACGGCAGCCCGGAAAATCAATGAGATAGATTGGCGATTGAGGTCAAGCATTTAGTCCTATTTAAAATTTCGGGGCAACTCCATTGACAATAACTCTTGTGTGAGGTAATATTTTCTTCTAAATTTGTTAGCGGAGGGTACACAGTGGGATTTTTAAATGATCTTTTTCAGCTTAAATCAAAATGGAATACATGTAAAGATAGAAGGTTAGCTGATGAGGAAAAGAAAATATTGGTTTTGGCTGAGAAAAACTCCGGAATTATATACCGCTTATCGACTGAAGAAACAGGGGAATATATTCAAATTGGTGACGAAGAATTATATTCTAATGATCCTGCTAATCGAGATAGATATATTGAAGCTCTTAAAAAGCTTTTGCAACGTGGCCTTGTCAGACGCGCGGAGGGAGTACGATACGAATTAACTGGAACTGGTTTTGATAAAGCTCGCGAGCTAAGAGCTGATTGAGGGGGAGCGAGAGGGCATCTGCATGAAATAAAAAAGTGGGTTATTGGTTGAAATTTGGGCAGGAGATTTTATTCCTATTGTCCCATTAACCCATAATGTATTTTGTTATATATTATTGATCTGGAGGTAGTGAGTATGCAGCAGGGTACACTTAAGATAGATGATGAGTTTCGCGAGATCGGCACCAAAACAGTTGATGATAGAAATAGATTGACCCTCGGTGAACTTCCGGCCTCGGAATTGTGGCTCTATCAAAACAAAGAGGCCTGCCAGAGTGTTCAAAAAGGACTGGAAGATGCCGCCAGGGGCAAAATTTCAAAACTCGACCTGGATGAACTATAACGAGGGAGTTCGGATTGTTTGTGGGACGATTTCCTGGACTGGACTGTCCCGTTTTTTGTCCTCTTAAATATACATTTTTTAGATGAATAAATAATGGATCAAGAATTTTTGTCTGACCCCAATCCGTCTCATTTTGTAAACTATATACGTGATCACCGACAGTCCCTGAAATCTCTGCCATCAAAGAGAGGAGAAACCCTTTTGACTGTCCCGGCAGCCGGATATGGGAATAAAAAAGTTGTATTTAGGAAAGAAAAAGTTGTATATAGAAAAGATACAACCGTATATAGGAAAAGCAACACCGTATCACGGCAAACCGCAACCCCGCCCGGGTTGTTTTTGCCAATTTTAAGATGATGTAGGGGACGCAGATCTGCGTCCCCTGGCGGGGGAAAAATTATTTTGGGGTTCGGGATTGTAATAACAGTCGAATTTGGGGGGGATTTGGGGTATATTGGGGGATGCACGTTCAATTTATATTTTATAGTATTATGGAGGGACCATGATCAGGAATTATTTGAAGATGACTCTGCGCCATATCGGGCGGTACAAGGGGTATTCGTTGATCAACATCCTGGGGCTGGCCATCGGCATTGCCGGCTGCCTGTTGATCCTCCTCTGGGTGCTGGATGAACTGGGTTATGACCGTTTTCACCAGAAGGCCCCCCACCTTTACCGGGTGGAGGAGAACCAGCACTATACCGGCCGCCTCTTCCATGTCAATGTCACCCCATATCCCATTGCCCCAGCCCTGGTGAAGGAGATCCCGGAGATCAAAGACGCCACCCGTTTCGTCTATTCCGGCGGCCAGTTGTTAAGTTACGATGAAAAGGCCTTTTTTGAGAACTCTATATGGGCGGTGGACCCCTCCTTTTTGCAGATGTTTACCTTCCCCCTGGCCAGGGGGAACCGGGACACGGCATTAACGGAGCCGCAGTCCATGATTATTTCCGGCGAAATCGCCAGGAAGTACTTCGGCGACAGCGATCCGCTGGGCAAATCGATCATAGTAAACAACGAGAAGAGTTTCAAAATCACCGGCGTCCTGGAAAAAGTACCCCACAACTCCTCCCTCCAATTCGACATCCTTATCCCCTATGAATACCTCGAACAGAGCGGGCGCACCGGCACCAGTTGGGGGTCCAATTCTATCCAGACCTTTGTCGAACTGCATCCCCAGGCCACGGCGGCGCAGGTCAATGAGAAGATTTTCGGCTTTATCCGTACCCGCCTCAAAGAGAGCCAGACCGACCTGGTGCTGATGCCTTTTACCCGTCTCCACCTGCACGGCTATTTTGGTTATACAAAGACCGCGGGACCGATCCAGTATGTGTATATCTTCTCCATCATTGCCCTGTTTGTGCTGCTCATCGCCTGCATCAATTTCATGAACCTGTCCACCGCCCGCTCGGCCAACCGGGCCAGGGAGGTGGGCATGCGCAAGGTGGCGGGGGCGTCGAGGGGAAACTTGATCCGGCAGTTTTACGGGGAGGCGATCATCTTCGCCTTTATTGCCATGGGGCTGGCCCTGTTGGCGGTCAGGTTGATCCTGCCGGCCTTTAATACGTTTGCTGAGAAAGAGATTACCTTTGCCGTGACCGGGTTTGGCCCATTCCTGCTGGGGTTGTCGGGCATCATCCTCCTCACCGGCCTGGTGGCCGGAAGTTACCCGGCCCTGTATCTCTCTTCATTTCAGCCGGTCAAAATACTGAAAGGCGAACTGACGGGCGGAACCGGGGGCTCCCGTTTTCGCCGCATCCTGGTGGTGTTCCAGTTTACCCTCTCTGTCTTCCTGATCATCAGCACCATCATCGTGTCCCGGCAGTTGCACTATATGAAAAACAAAAATCTGGGTTACGATAAGGAACATCTCCTTTATATTGTGTTGAGGGGCGGAATAAAAGATTACTACGCAGCCTTGAAAAATGAGCTGGCAAAGGTTCCTGAAGTACTGGGGGTGACTGGGGTTCAGCAGTTGCCGTCGATGATCGGCAGCAACTCCGCTGGAGCGGATTGGGATGGTAAAGACCCGGAATTCAGGCTGCTGATCAGTCAGAACGCGGTGGATTACGATTTTGTAAAGACCATGAAGATGGAGCTGGGGGAGGGCCGCGATTTTTCTGAAGAGTTTGCCGGGGATAAGAGAACGAACTTCCTGGTGAACGAAGAGGTGGCCGGGCTGCTCAAGAAGGATTCGGCGGTGGGGCAGCGATTCTCGTTTATCGGCATCAAGGGCACGATTGTCGGTGTTATCAAGAATTTCCATTTCCAGTCTTTGCGCACCGAGATAGAGCCGCTGGCGCTCTACCTCGATCCCGAGGCTGCCCGCTATTTGTTGATTCGTATCGCCCCGGGGAACATCCCGGCCGCTTTGAGTACCATCTCGAAAACCTGGAAACGGGTCATCGCCAACTATCCCTTTGAATATAAATTCCTGGATGAAGATTTTGACCGCATGTACCGGGCCGAAGAGCAGATCGGCACAGTGGTCAAATATTTTACCTACCTGACGATATTTGTCGCCTGCCTGGGGCTTTTTGGCCTGGCTTCCTTTTCAGCCGAAAAACGGACCAAAGAGATCGGCATCCGCAAGGTGCTGGGCGCTTCGGTGCCCCAGATCACGCTGCTGCTCTGCCGGGAGTTCTTCGTGCTGGTGCTGCTGGCCAATTTCCTGGCCTGGCCCCTAACATATCTGGCCATGGACAAATGGCTCCAGGGTTATGCCAACAGGATCTCCCCGGGCATCTCCATCTTTGTGCTGGCCATGGTATTGACATTGGTGATCGCCACTGCCTCGGTGGTCTTTCAGGCAGTCCGGGCCGCATGGGCCAACCCGGTAGAGGCGTTGAAGTATGAATGATTTCTCCAGGCTATCTGTTGATGGGTCATTGAAATTTGACAAAAGATGGGAATGAGTGTAATAATGAAGGTGAATTTCTCGTGAGAGAAGTTCTTGGACAGTAGGCCTGGCGGTGTGGAGGTTAATTTTATATGGCGAATGCGATTCAGAAATTTCCGGTGCCCCTCATATTTAAAAAAATTTTGAAAGACCGGTTGAGCGGGGAATTAAAGGTCACTCATCAAGATTTCAGCAAGCAGCTATTCTTCATAAATGGGCGCCTGGCCTTTGCCGCCACCTCCCTGGAGCACGAGCGGCTGGGGGGGGTATTGCTTTCCAGCGGGAAAATAGATCGCCCCCAACTGGATATGGCCCTCCAATTAAAACAGAGTACTGCCCTTAAAATCGGGGAGATCCTGGTGGAGGTGGCCGATTTAAGAAGACGGGATATTTATGATGCCCTGATGGTGCAGGCGAGAAAGATTGCCATTTCCACCTTTCCCTTGAAAACAGGGGAATGGCGATTTGTAGTCAAAACCCCCAGGGTGCCCGGCAACCATGCTTTAAAAATCAAGGTGTCGGAGATTATTTACGAAGGCAGCCAGACGATCATCGATATTTCCTATTTTAAGGAGAGATTTTTGTACCGGTCACCGGTCGCCACCACCATACCTCCACCGGCAGTTAAGGCATTAAGGCCCGATGATTTTGAATTTTATAGACAATTGGCCACTTTTTCCAATGTGTCGCTGGCCCGGGTCCTGAGAAAGCTGGATTATCCCGAACCCATATTCTGGCGAAATATGATTCTCTTTTACCTGCTGAATGCCGTAGACTTTACCGAATTTACCGTCGACGACGTGGAACAAAACAAGAGCATCGAAGAAATATACGATTTACATCAAAAGATGAAGGCCGGGCATCTGGATCCTCGTCAATTATTGGCGACCCGCAAGGAGGCGGCAGCAGACGAGATCGAGGAACGTTATCACGATTATTCGAGTAAGTATAACCCGGACAAGATAAATGCCGCTCCCGATTCCACCGCAGTCCTCAAGGCGAAAGATGTGTTTGCGGAGATCCGGAAGGCCTATGAGATGCTAAAAAAAGAGATGGAGGACAGACAGCCGGCTGCCGAAGGCAGGGAAGCGGCGGTGCCCGAGCCGGCAGCCTCAGCGGAGGTTGGCGGGGCCGATCAAATCAAGTTGGCCCGGGAGAATTTTGCCAGGGCCAATTCCCTTTACAAACAGAAGAAGTATTTCGAGGCGGCGACGCTGCTGGAAAAGGCCATCGAGATCGACGATTCCCGGGCCAACTACTTCTTGCTGCTGGGACTGTGCCAGTCGAAGATGATGGCCACCAAAAAAATGGCGGAAAAGAATCTCAAGAAGGCGTCCGAAATGGAGCCCTGGAATGCAGATCCGGTTTTTGCCCTGGGTCAATTGTACCGTTCCGCCAATATGATGAAGAGGGCAAGGGCCTGTTTTGAGAAGGCGCTTGAGATCAATATGGAACACACCCTGGCGGGCAAGGCCATGAGAGATCTGGGCGGTCTGGCCGGCGGCAAAAAACCTTTATTTTTTCTTTTTGGTAAAAAAGTCAAGGGCTGAGTGTTTTTTAAGCTCCATCGCTTTTTGAATGTATCGGTCAGACAACTCTTTTTGGTTTTCCGATTCGTAGTAGGCGCCCAGGGCATAGATCATGTCGGCATTCCAGGGTTCTATTGCTACTGCTTTTTTAAGATTTTCTTCGGTCTGCTCCTTTAAACCGACCGACATCATCTGACATATCCCCTGAAAGTAATAGTAAGAGGCCTGAGTACTGTTCAGCTTTATGGCCGAGTCGAGTAAGGCGGAGGCTTGTGGGTATTTCTCTTGATTGTACAGGGTTTTGGCCCTGCCAAATAGGTTCTCTGCCCTCTGTTTCGGATCTTTTTCGGGGAGATCATCCTGGGTATCCGGACTGTTTTGTTTTTTTTCGTTCTTTCTTATGGCTTTGAAGGCCTTGTTCAATTCCCCGAAGATTACCAGGGCCTTCTTCTTAAGTTCCGGCTGGGCGGCGGCGGGGATCTGGTCGGGATGGTATTTCCGGATGGCTTCGATATAGGCCTTCTCTATATCTGCTGCCGAGGGCGAGCTTTTAATCCCCAATAATTCATAATAATCCATCTTAGCGGAGGAAATTTTTTCGTACAGTTGAATGATGTCTTCGATATTTTCGGGAGCAGGCGTATCTTTGTCTTTTTTGGAGGATTTGAGCTCGTCTGTAGTAGAAAAATGAACCGCCTCGATGAGGTACAATATTATTATTTTTTTCCAATAAAACTCTTCAGAGATTTTTAACGTCTCTATCATTTTGCTGCTGGCGGCCCCGGCGAATTTCTGCAGGGCTTTATGAAGCTTGATCTCGTTTTCCGTCAGGATCTCAACCAGATGATCGGCAATCGGTGCGGCTTTTGGCAGGAAGGGGGTGAATTTATTTTTGAAGTAATGGATATTTTTTATTTGCCTGGCCCCGGCCACCAGAATTTCAGGCAATTCGATCACTAAGTTTGTTTGTTCCGCGGTTTTCTCCATGAAGTGCCATTCCCCCGACTCGAGTGAAAAGATGGAGATAGAGATGGCTTTAAGCTGGTGAAACAGCGCTAAAAAGAGATCCTGCTGGCAGATCATACCATTTTTTACCAATATTTTTCCGATTTTTTCCGGCTGCCTTTTTTCTACGATCAGGCGGTTGATGTCGATCAATTGGCGATGATTCACCTTGCCGTTTAGAAACAGAATTTCCCCCAGCCGTTCATGCAGGAGATTGCTCCGGGCTTGAACCAGCCTGCCTGATTTAAAGGTGAGTGTCTTTTCAAAGTTGTCTCCCTTGACGTAAAGCTCCCCGCTCACCCTGCTTTTCATGATGATTTTCAGTATCATGGGAATGGGAAATTGGGCAATCTGATTTGTCATGTATTCACCCTGCCTTAAATTATTGCAGTAAAATTGGCTGTTGTCAAATGAAAAGCCATTTTCAGCCAGGGGGTTTAAGACGATGATTTTAATTATTGCTTTCGGTACATGATCCGGCCGCCCACGATGGTGTAGAGGACTTCGGTTTCAGGAATTTCGTCGTCGGGGATGGTCAGGATGTCCCTGGAGAGTATCGTGATGTCCGCCAGTTTTCCGGGGGTAAGGGAACCTTTAATATTTTCTGCAAAGGCGGCATAGGCGCCGTTGAGGGTGTAGGCGCGCAAGGCCTCTTGCCGGGTCATGCGCTGACCCGGATAGAAATAGTTGCCGTTTTTTGTTCGCCGGGTCACCGAGGCATAGTAACAGGCTAAAGGGTTGATGTTTTCCACCGGTACATCGGTGCCGTTGCAGACTACGGCGCCGGAATCTATCAACTTTCTCCACATATAGGCGCCTTGCTGGGCCCGTTTTTCCCCCAGCCGCTTGATCACCCAGGGGGCGTCGGAGGTGCAGTGGATGGCCTGCATGGCGGCAATGACTCCCAGTCGGGCGAAGCGGGGGAGGTCATCGGGATGGAGGTGTTGGGCATGCTCGATGCGCCAGCGTAAACCTTTTTTATCGGGGTGCTGCTTAAAGGCCTCTTCGTAAATGTTCAGGGTTTCCCGGTTGGCCCGGTCGCCGATGGCATGGGTGGCCAACTGGAATCCGTTTTCGATGGCGATGCGGGCGGTCTCTTTCATGGCGGGAATAGGCTCGGTATTGAGACCGCTGCTGCCGGGCAGGCTGTTGTAAGGCTCCAGCAGCCAGGCGCCGTGGGAGCCTAAGGCACCGTCGATCAGTCGTTTGATACAGCGGACCGTCAAATGGTGGTCCCCCAGTCCGATGATCTTGTACGTAGAAATATGCCGCCGCAGTTGCCCGTTGGGCTCAGAGATCATGACATTTAAGCGAATCTTTAGTTTGTTTTCCAGGGCGAGTTTTTTATACATATCAATGGTTCTAAAAGAGGCACCGGCATCGTGGAAGGTGGTCACACCGTTTCCCAGGCAGGCCTGGACCGCCAGCTCCACGGCCCTATTTTGTTCCGCCCTGATCTCCTGGTGAGTCCGGGCAGCCAGGTATTGATTCTGGGCCCTTCTCAACAGGCCCTGGGCGGTTTCCCGGAAGATGCCGATGGGTTGTCCGTTCTCGTCTTTGACGATTTCGCCCCCCTCTGAATCCCGGGTTTTTTCATCGATACCGGCCAGTTCCATGGCTTTTGCGTTGGCAAAGCAGGAATGACCGCTGGCATGGGTTAATAACACGGGGTTTTGGGGGGAAATTTTGCTCATGGCGTGGTGCAGGGGCAGGCCGTCGACATTGGGCTTTGGCGGGCGGTCCCATTTTTCCTGGTGCCAGCCCCTGCCCAAAATCCATTCGCCGGGCCTGGCTTTCCGGACTGCCTGCTTCACCATGTCGATCACCTGGTCCCAGTTCTTGACAGCCATTAAATCCAGCTTCATCCTGGCGTACCCCAAACTGGTGAAGTGGCCGTGGGATTCGATGAAACCGGGGATGGCCAGTTTGCCCTTCAGGTCGATCACCTGTGTGGATTGGGAGATATAAGGCTTTATCTCTTTATCACTGCCCAGCGCCAATATGCGGCCATTGCCGACGGCTAAGGCTTCGGCCACCGGTTTCGACCCATCCACCGTTACAATTTTACCGCTCATTAAAACCAGCTCAGCTTTCTGCATCGAGCCCAATCCGACTGCCAGCCCGATTACCAGCAGTAACAGTACAAAATTTATGCGAAAAACTCTTTTATTCATGTGAAGACCTCCGAAACAGCAGTATAATCGATCCCCCCATTTTTTGCAATAGCGAAGATTTTCCCTTGCAATCGTCTATTATTTTTGGTAGAGTAAAATCTGAAAAAACTAAGAGAAAGAGATTTTTAAAGGAGGTATTAAGGTTCTAATGGAGCGATGTAATTATAAACCCCCATCGTGCCCAATCCTACAAATAATTTACCTCATTCTATTCCGCAATTTTTTTTCATAGGTAAAAAAGGGCAAGATGGAAAAGGAGACAAAACGATTCAAATCTTCGATGTTTAATGAATATCTGGGCTGCCTGGATGGTCAATGGGTCATATATAATAATCTTTCAAGCGCCATGATTGAAGTCCCGGAAAATATATTCACTGCTCTTGCCAACAATCAAATCGCCCCCCTATCCCATCAGAGTATAAACACTTTGAGCAAAGCCCGGTTCGTCGTGGAAAAAGAAAAAGATGAAATCACGGAATTGAGAAATAAAAAAGAAGAAATTCAGGAAACCAATGCCGTGATCGGTCTGCAAATTCTGCCGACTCTGGCATGCAATTTTAGATGCGATTATTGTTATGAGAAACCGGTGGGAAACGTTAAACGAATGCCCAGGGCGATCATGGATAAGATCGTTTCCTGGGTGGTCGATAATATGAGGCCTACCACCAAAGTGTTGAATGTGATGTGGTTCGGGGGAGAACCGTTGTTAGCGGTAGATCAGATCAAATATCTATCGAGGGCATTTCTGGAAATCACAAAAGATAAAAATATATCATATTACTCGAATATAATAACCAACGGATATCTTTTGACTGAAGAAATCGTGAATATGCTCCCGGAAAATCGCGTCAAGAGCTGTATGGTAACCATTGATGGCCCAGAGGATGTCCATGACCGCCGCAGAATGCTAAAGAATGGTGGGAAAACCTGGCGAATAATTATCAATAATGTAAAATTGGCGATAAAAAAAGGTATGGCTGTAACGATCCGGGTAAACGTGGATAAAGCCAATATCGATTGCGTTGACCGATTATTGGATGACCTGGAGGAGCACAATATATTACATGAAGTGGGCTATTTTTTTGGGGTGGTTACAAAATTCGGTCATGCCTGTTCCAGTATCGACGATCGCCTGCTATCAATGGATGAGACCGATAAAATTTTGAAACAGAAGAAAATTACGGATATAATAGGTCGTGCAAACAATTTTAAATATCGCCACCCCGCGGATTTAGTGGGGTGTGTGGCGTCGGCCAGGAATTCATATGTGGTAGATCCCGACGGAGAGCTGTATAAATGTTCCAAGATCATTGGTGATCCAGCCGAGAGTTGTGGAAATATTGCCAACCCCGATCCCACACATCCTAATTTTGTCAAATGGTTGGATATTGATAATTTTTACGTCGAATCCTGCAGCACTTGTTCGATGATCCCGGTTTGCCGGGGAAAGGTCTGTGCGTTCGATATCTTGAACAACTCAGGCAAATATGAACATTGCAATCGAGAAAAAGATCATCCCGAATACTTAAAAAGCTTAATCAAAATTTATCGAAATAAAAAGTCCGGGCATAGAGTCCAAAATAGGAGGATTTAGATGGATGAAATTAAATTCATTTTTCCAGCATTAGAAGATCTGGTTCTGCTGAGCGCCGGTTGCTGCTGTGAAATTAGAGTTCCTCAGGGATATGTATGGGGTCCGAAGCTTACTATTATAATTGAACCACCTGAAGAGTAACAATTAAAGTTAATCTAGGAAAGAGGGTAATTTTAGTTTAAGGCAGGTGCTGAGCATGAAGGCGATATATACAAATATAGGGGCTTGTTTAATGGTTGTGTTATTATTACTTTTTCCCTGGCTATCTGGTCTGTCTGCCGAAGGAACTCCGGTAAAGAAGTACCGCTTTACCGAGTTGCTCACCATCGGTGTAGGGGAAGCCAAAGAAGAAAAAGAGGAACCCTATCAGTTCTACAATATAATTGGTATCGACTGCGATAAAGAAGGAAATATTTATGTGCTGGACTACAATGCGGTAAATGTTAAAAAATTCGACCGAAGTGGAAACTTTATCAGGCAATATTTCCGCAAGGGGAAAGGGCCTGATGAGATTTCCAATGCCTTCAGTATTGCCATAAATAAATACACGGACCATATGTTTATTTTGCAGGATTTCGGTTTCACCCTGAAGGAGTTCGATCTTGACGGGAGTTATATTGCCTATCACATACTCCCCCGTCAGTTTTTCAGTGTCATTTATTTTCTGGAGAAAGAGAGGTGTATTTATATGAATTCAGTCCCCAAAAAAGATAAGTATCACAACTTCCATGTGTTAAATATTGCTCAAAAAAAGATCGTGAAGGAATTTGCCCTCATCCAGATCCCGCATGTACTGAATTTTAAGCAATATTTTACGATTGCCGGTGACTCTGTTTTGTGGACATCGTTGGGGAGTGAAATGAAGCTTTTGGCTTTCGATTTAAAGACCGGTAAAAAAGTCCAGGAAATCCAGATCCCCGGTGAATACAGGGAAAATAAGATATTGGAAACCGTAATAAGAGAAGATTCGAGGATGGTCACCCCTATTTTATACAATGTCGCCCAACCGTTTGTCATCGATGATCAACTGTTTACCATGGTCATCATTCAGGACTACCGGGAAAAAAACGGTAAGATTCAAAAATTCCCCGTTAGCTGGAAACGGATCATTTATCGGGTAGACGGCAGCCGTTTCGTTAGATTGGGGATTCTGGACGACAGCGAAGACATGTATGTCGCCACAGTATCGAAAAATCGATTGATTCTTTTTGCCAACGATCCCTACAGCCGTATCAAGATATTGGAATTCAGCAGTACCGATGATTCAAAAACTAACGGTTTGCCTATGCCCGGCGAGGGGAAAGTCCTGAAGAGGAAACCGATTTTGCAATAGCGGCAGGTGGAGATGCCGGTTGATTTTATTCATGGATTGATTTATTATATAATATAATTCATAAGTGGCCGAAAGAATTGGTTGTTGAAATAGAAGGATAAAAGGAACGACAAAGGAGGTAACATGATTAAAATAATGAAAAAATGGTTTCCCGGCATTATTCTGTTTGCCGTGGCGGTGGCGTTTGTCTTTATCCCCAGCCTTCGGGCAGTCGGCCAGCAGGGGCAGTTAGAACCGCTGCTTGAGGATGAACAAATCAGCCAGAGGCTCCACGAGATGCAGGCGGAAATCGAGGCCATGGGCTATTCGTTTACCGTTGGCCCCAATTCGGCGGTACAGTACGATTTGAGCCAGTTATGCACCTTTAATCCCCATCTGCTTCTTGACAGACTTTATATGATTCAGCTCGAAGATTTTACGGCTGCGACTACTTTACCGTCATCTTACATCGGCTTCTTCACTTCCGTCAAGAACCAGGGGGCCGCCGGTATTGGCTGGGCCATCGTGTGTAACGGGGAGTTTGAGAGTGTCATCAAGAAGCAAGATGGCGTTGACGTCGACCTGTCCGAACAGTACCTCGTCTCCTGCAATCCCTACGGCTGGGGGTGTTACGGCGGCTCCTGGATGTACGATCTGTTCGTGGACCCCGGGGCCGTATCGGAATCCTGTTTTCCCTTTACCGGCTGCGATACGCCATGCAATCACAACTGCCCCTATCCCTATGTGGCCCAGGGTTGGGCCTTTGTGAATCCCGGTGTGGCCGTACCATCTGTCAATGAGATTAAGCAGGCCATCTACACCTATGGGGCGGTGGGAGCCGCCGTCTATGTGGATCAATACTTCCAGTTATATACCGCCGGTGTATTCGACCGCTGCAAGAAAAAAGTAAGATACCCCAACCACATGATTCAACTGGTGGGCTGGGATGACAACAAAGGTCAAACAGGGGCCTGGCTGTTGAAAAACTCCTGGGGAACTGCCTGGGGTGAGAACGGTTTTATGTGGATCGCCTATAACTGCAATTTAGTGGGCTACGAGGCCAATTACGTTATCTATTAAAAAAGGCTAAGTGGCCGAGTGGCCGAGTGGCCGAGTGAGGTCATTCGGTCACTCTACTACTTATATTTTTAGTACGATTGCCAGTAGAGGCAGTAGTCGTATCTATCGTAGCCGTGCATTTTAATCCATTTCACCCTCTTGTTGCTTCGTTGGCGGGAGCACAACTCCAGCCGATGGTTATAATATCGGCACTCACAACAGAGGGTACGAAATTGAGGATTATCTTCGAGGATTTGCCCGATTGTTTTTTTTCGTCTTTTTTCGATGAACAGTAGCCATTTCTGCCAGTACGGCTTCAGGGAATTCTTCAAGGCAATAGATGTTAAGGCAATGAGCCAGAAAACCAACCAGGTTTTGAAAAATACCCGGTTGAAGTAGCGGTCTGGCCGTACGAAGTCGATGACCGCCAGCGCCAGGCTGGCGGCAAACAGGGCGGTGCCCCAATATTTTTTCCAGCGAAGAAATTCCGACCAGAAATAACTCATTTTTTATCTCAGAGGACTATTATAATAAAAAGGGTATAAAAGGCCACTGGAAAAAATTTTTTTAATGGCCCCTTTAGCTTTTTTAGAGAGAGAAGAGGCACGGTACCTCGTGTAGGGGTACCATGCCCTCTCATTTTCTGGAACTTATTTTCTAATATTTTTTTACAAACCGAAGATGTACTTGAAACCCAGCAGAATCATGTGGTGTTCGGAGAATTCGTGGTCATCGCCCACCGGGAATCTGATTTCAGCAAAAATCGAGCCTGCCGAGGTGCCGGTATTGAAAATATCGAAACCCAGATTGCCGACCACATTTAAGCCGCCGTCCCAATCGTCTTTGACGTCGGTGGTCAATCCCAGTCCGCCGCCGAACCAGAAGGCTCCGGTGTGAAAATTCATTACCAGGGTTCCCATGGCGAATGATTTGAAAGGATCGCCGCTCAGGTTTAAGCCGCCGCCGCCGCTTAAAGTCAGATCCAGGGTATCGGGGACGAGCCAGAAACCGAGGCCTAAACGGCCGAAGAGGTAGGCGCTGTAAGTACCTTTGGCCAGCATGGGCCCAAAAGCCAACATGCCGAATAACGGTTTCTTCTTCACTTCGATCTTAGTCTGGCAGTCTTCGCAGGAACCGCCGTCATTATCGGCCATTTTCAAGCAGATGTTATAGGTTCCCGGTTTGTCGAATGTTTTCTCCCATTTAAAGGGCGCCTCTTTCAGTACCTGGGTCTCCACCACATTACCCTCTTCGTCTTTGATTTCAAATGCGGCTTCGACGATTTCTCCGTCCGGGTCATTGGAACAAGTGGCATCGATCATGATCGGTTTCTTCACGAATTTCTTTTCGGGAAGCACTTTCACACAGCAAACGGGGGGCGCATTCACAACGAGTTTGGCCGTACAGGTGACAGTTGGTGGATCACACTTGGGATTGAAGACCGATCCCTTAATGGTATATTCGCCCGGTTTATCGAGCTGTGTTTCCCATTTGGGATCAGCTGGAGATAGTGTTTGGCTTGCCACTTTGGTGCCGTCGGCCGCGACGATTTCGACTTCCATGGATTGGGCACATTTGCTGCCGCTCAGGTCGATGGCAAATGCCTCATTGACATTGACCTTTTCCTTATCCACCTTCAGATCGCAGGCGGCACATTCGGACTCCGCTTTGTATAGAGCAATATTACCGCACTTTTTAGGGATCACGAAATGATAGTTCATACACTCTCTATTGAGGGTAACCGCGAAGACATCTAATGGCTTTTGGGCTGCCCATTCCACATCTTTCGCCACCCTGACCTTCCAACCGGGCTTATACAGCATCCAGACCAATTTGGTACCGGTAGGTAAAGTCTTCTCTTCAAAGGTGGAGGGTTCGATCAGATTCATGAAGTCAAGATACAGGTCGCCGTGCCCGGCCAGTTCAAATCCTTCTTTGATTTGCTTGTCGTATTTCCAGACTACCTCTTTTAACTGATCGGCGGATATAACTCCCTTTACCATTAGAGGATGGACCCCCAGCCGGTAGATCTTTTTCGTTTCAGCATATGAGCTGGTAAGAAAAATAGCGAGGGCAAAAATCATTAAAGCTACAATTTTTTTGTTTCTCATGCTAACCTCCTAAACGAATTGTTAGATATATTAACGCATATCTGCATCTATTTTACCACGAAAAAAAAAATATTTACAAGGGATGAAGTCATGGAAAAAAATTTTTTTTATTTTCTCTGGCCAATATCCCTCCCAATCGGCGGAATTGGGGCTGGGGAAGTTGATAAATTAGTGGCTTTATGATATATATGAGTATGAAAGGAGGACAAGATGGTACGTGAACCGACCGTGGCTGGCATGTTTTATCCCGGGGAGGCGGGCAGCCTGAAAAGTGATATGTCCCGGCTGATCCCGGTATCGGAGGAGAGGAGAAGAGTCGTGGGCTTGATTGCCCCCCATGCCGGGTATGTCTATTCCGGTGCCTGTGCCGGTAAGGCCTACGCCAGGGTGGAAATACCGGCTTCCGTCATCATCTTAGGGGTCAATCACCGGGGTTTTGGATACTCCTTTGCCGTGGATGGCCATCAATACTGGCAGACCCCTCTGGGCAATGCGCCGATTGATACCGAATTGGCGGAAAAACTGGTGGAACAGTCAAGAATATTTCAGATAGATAGTAACGCCGGTCGGCAGGAGCACTCACTGGAAGTACAGGTGCCCTTTATACAGACCCTCAAACCGGAGGCGAAAATCGTGCCCATCACCGTGTCTTCGGCCAACCTGGATGATCTGCTGACCGCCGGTACGGAGCTGGGCGAACTCCTGGATAAAGAAGAGAGTGTCATGATGGTGGCCTCTACCGATATGAGCCATTATATCGATGCCCGGACCGCCGACATCCAGGATCAAAAGGCCATCGACAAAATAATGAATCTGAACCCCGACGGTTTATTCAAAGTGGTCATACGGGAGGATATTTCCATGTGTGGGGTGGCGCCTACGGTGATTATGCTGACGGCCGCCCGCAAAGCCGGTGCCCGGAAGGCCGAGATTGTGGAGTACACCCATTCCGGCAAGGTCTCGGGAGATTATGGCCAGGTGGTGGCCTATTTGAGTGTGCTGGTATATTAACGGATGGCAAAACGACTGGCCTTTGAACGGTATCTCTGGTTTCATGCCCGGCTGAAGCAGAGACGGTTCCCCAAACTCCGGGACTTGATGGAAAAGTTTGAGATATCCAGCCGCCAGGCGGCCCGGGAAATCGAGTTCATGCGGGATTTTTTCAATGCCCCCATTGAATATTCGGCCGAAGAGAGTGGCTACTATTATGCCGATGATAGTTTCGACCTGCCGGGGATATGGACCTCTGAAGAGGAGATCGTGGCCCTGATCATTGCCAAGCGTCTCTCCGGCAGTATTCCGGACAAAAAAATCAAAAAAAAGATCGATGTCTTTTTTAAGAAGATCTACGCCCACATTGATCTGGATTTGACAGGGTTGGAGGAGAAGATCTCCCTGAAAAATATCCGTTACTATGCGGTGGAGCCGTCGATATTTAACTCCACCGTGTTGGGCTTAAGCAAAGGCCGGAGACTGCAAATTGTCTACTGCTCCGCCTACACCCGCCGGGAGACGAGCCGCGTCGTTAATCCCCTTCACCTGCTGCTCTACATGGGTAACTGGCATCTCATCGCCTACTGCGAATCCAAAAAAGGGATCCGGGACTTTGTGCTCTCCCGTATTCGGAGTGCGGAAATCCTCGATGAGGCGGTTGCGCCGCGCCTGACCGACGAGGTCAAGAGTGTTGCCGGTTTGATCGAAAACAATTACGGTATTTTCTTTGAAGGGGAACCCCGGGAGGTGGTGATTCGCTTCGACCTGGCTGCCGCCACGCTGGTGCGGGACCAGATCTGGTTCCCCGGCCAGAAGGTGGTGGACAGGGCCGACGGCAGCATTGACCTCAGTTTCCCGGTTTCCGATTTCCGGGAGGTAATGGGCGATATCCTCCGCTTCGGACCCGATGCCGAAGTCTTAGCCCCCCCGGAATTGAGAACCAAAATCAAACAGACCATCGCCCGAATGAACAGCATTTACCGGAAATAAGGCATTTTTACCCGTCAATTAACAAAATTCTTAAAAGTTCTTAGGTATGCCGTTATTTGTCATACCCCCGATACTATAATAGGGGCAGGAGGAACAAAATGTTCGAGATGAGCGAATTGGCAAATGTGTTTCCCGGTCAGCCCCGGGTATTGGTGATGGATGATGAGTTATCGAAGGTCGCCGACGCCTATATCCATGCCCACGGCTATCTTGCCCTCCGGGACATCGACACCCCGGCCTTTATGCGCAATTATTATAGTGAAACCGTAGATCTGCCCAGACATAAACCCATCTCCACGGATATACCGGACCCCATCGTCGATTTACTGCGTGCTTTATTCAAGGAAAATGAGAACGACTTCTCCTTCCAGACCGCGTAATCGCTTAACAATGTGAGCCGTCACATTTTCCCACCCCCAATTTTCCCAGGGCTGCCGCCTGTCCCCCTCCCCAATCAAGGAGGTGAAACCACCCTCCCCAGCCGACAGCCCTATCTTTTTTGGCTTGCCGTTCGACGGCAAAAGAGCTCAAAATTTTAGGTTTTGATCCCCAATTTATAGAGAATCTTTTGATGTTACCCGAAGGAGTGGAGAAGGGGGGAATGAGAATGGGGGTAGAAGCCGACAGGGGGATTGACAAAAAAGCATTCTTGACATTTTATCTCCTCTAAGTATAATATCCCATATGTTGTTCGTTTCCTTAAATGAGCAGATGAAACAGGAATTAAAATGCTGATTATTTCTCTAAGTGACCGAAAATATTTAAAATTTCCGTAATTTTCTATTCTTGGGAAACAGTATGAAAGATGAAATAAAAAAAAGGGAGCAACTTAATACATCACAGACCGATCACAAACAGGCAGAAAAGGCAATAAAAGAGAGCGAGCAGAAATTCAGGGTCATATTTGAATATGCACCGGACGGATACTATTTAAGCGATCTGAAAGGCAATTTCATTGACGGCAACAGGACTGCCGAAAAAATCGTGGGCTACAAGAGGGAAGAGTTAATCGGGAAAAACTTTCTAAAGCTCAAATTATTGCCCCCCAGAGAGCTTCCCAAGGTGGTTAAAAATCTGGCAAAAAACGCCAAGGGGAGGCCCACCGGTCCGGACGAATTCAGCTTGAGGCGTAAAGACGGCAAGTTCGTAACGGTAGAAATCAGTACGTTTCCTGTAAAGCTTAAAGGGCGGACGATCGTGTTGGGTATTGCCCGGGACATCACCAGGCGAAAAAAACAGGAAGAAGAGTTGAAAAAATACCGTCTTCGCCTGGAAGAATTGGTTCAAAATCGTACTTCCGAACTGTCCACGGTGAACGAACAACTGAAACTCGAGATTACCGAACGCCGGAAGACCGATGAAGAGCTGCGAAAATCCGAAAAAAAGTATCGTTTAATTACGGAGAGTACATCCGATCTCATCGCGATTACGACGTTTAGTTGTAAACCCATCTATACCTTTGTCGGTCCCTCCCACAAGACGGTGATGGGATATGAACCCGAGGATTTAATCGGTAAATCCGGTTTTCAATTTATCCATCCAGACGATACCAACAGGCTGCTCCCTCTATTAAAAAAATACATCGGCGCCAAAGCCAAAAAACTATTGACCGGTAAAGATTCGGAGATTTCCGAAACCATTGAATACCGCGCCAAAGACAAATCCGGCAACTGGCATTGCCTGGAGAGCACGGTAAATATCGTTGGCGACCATTTGCTCTTTGTTTCAAAAGATATCACCGCCCGAAGGCAGGCGGATCAAGAAAAAAGAGAATTAGGAGAAAAACTGGCCCTGTTGGAAAAAATGGAAGCGGTGGGACGCTTAGCCGGGGGTGTGGCCCACGACCTCAACAATATCTTGAGTGCTATCGTGAGTTACCCGGATTTGTTATTAATGGATCTCCCGGGAGAGAGTGATATAAGAGCCCCACTCCTTACCATGAAGCAATCGGGACAAAAGGCAGTGGCCATTGTCGAAGACCTGTTAACATTGACCAGGGGAACCGCGTCTCAGCAAGAGGTGATCAATATAAACGATATCATCGGCGACTATCTAAATTCCGCCGAGCTTGAACGGTTAAAGGCCTTCAACCCTCAAATGCGAATTAAATCCAATCTTGACACAAATCTGTACAACATCCAGGGTACCCCCATCCATCTGAACAAAACCATCATGAACCTGGTGTCCAACGCGGCCGAAGCCATGCCCGAAGGCGGGGTCGTTGAGATATCAACCTCAAACCGGCAGGTGGACAAACCCATAAAGGGTTTATACGGGGGGGTGAAAGAGGGCAATTATGCGGTATTGAGGGTATCGGACACCGGTGTGGGCATCGCCCAGGAGGACTTAAAGAAAATATTCGAACCCTTTTATACCAAAAAGGTAATGGGCAGAAAAGGCACAGGCCTGGGTATGGCGGTGATCTGGGGAACGGTGTACGACCATAAGGGGTACATCGATGTGAAGAGTGTCAAAGGGGCCGGAACCACATTCGACCTCTATTTCCCCCTGACCGAGGAAAAGGCCGCCGCGGAACAGGCAACCGTGCCCCTGGAACAGATAAAAGGCAGGGGTGAAAAAATCCTGGTCATAGACGACGTGCCGGAGCAGCGAGAAATTGCCGCCATGATGCTGACCCGATTAAACTATTCCGTCGATACGGTCTCCAGTGGTGAAGAGGCGATCGAATATATGAAAACAAACTCGGCAGACCTGTTGTTACTGGATATGATCATGGCACCCGGTATCGACGGCCTCGATACGTATAGAGAAATTATTAAACAACGTCCCGGCACAAGGGCGATTATTGCCAGTGGATATACCGAGACCGACAGGGTCAAGGCGGCCCAGAAGTTGGGCGCCGGTGAATATATCAGGAAACCCTACACCCTCGAAAAAATAGGCACGGCCATCAGGGCCGAACTGGAGCGATGAAAACAACGGAAAAAACAGACCCGGTGCAGCCATTCTGGAAACGGAAATCCCTTCAGGAGATGACCCCCCAGGAATGGGAATCGCTGTGCGACGGCTGCGGCATCTGCTGCCTGCTGAAGATCGAATACACCGACACCAAAGAGACCTTCTACACCAATGTCTCTTGCCGGCTGCTGGACCCCTTTACCTGCCGCTGCGCCGATTACGCCAACCGGGAACAGTTGGTGAAGGAATGTGCGGTCATCACCCCCGACAACCTGGCAGAACTGTTCTGGCTGCCCCTCACCTGTGCCTACCGCCGCCTGTATGAGGGAAAAGACCTGGATTGGTGGCACCCGCTGATCTCCGGCGACCCGGAAATGGTACACCGTCTGGGGATCTCGGTGCGCCAGAAGGTAATCTCCGAAGTCCACGTCAAACACCGCCACCTGGAAAACCACATCATCGACTACATCAAAATAACGCCATAATGGAATGTTGGAATATTGGAATGTTGGAATGATGGAATGTTGGGGGGGTAGGGCTGGGCTTTTTGGAGCTGCGTTTATTGGGGTGGGCTAAAGTGTAATTTATGATTAATGTTCTGAGGGCATTTTGATGCAGTCTAATCCTAATACTGACACTTCCTCTTTATTATCTTTGAAAGAATTCCTCACTTCAGGCAAATTATCCTCAAGACGTTCTTTATCATTAATTCTAAAAATTAAATAAATTCCGAATGCAGTATTATTACCTTTCATGTATTTAATGAACTTTTTGGCATACTCAAGCCTATCATCTTTTTCGTATACTTGACGATTGTCTACTCTTTTTAACTCTACCATAATGGGGCCGATAAATCCATAGTAAATCAAAAAGTCAGGCCTTTGATCATCCAGGAGTTGTGATTCCCTCTGGATATATATTTCTTTCAAATCGTTTTCCCGAAATCCCTTTCTCAACAGGCAATTTTCAAACTGTGTTTTTATGGTCTTTTGAATTAAAGATTCCTGCTTTCCTTTGTAGTCTTTTATGTATCTATATGCCCCTTCATCCTCTACCCACCTTTTTAGATCTTCATTAATGATTGTCTTTAAAAGCTCAAACAAATCTCTTGAATTGGCGATATCAATATATTGGGCTTCCTTTAAACGATTATACTCTTTTATGCAATCTGGAAAGGACCTGGTCCTTCCCATATAGTTTAAATATTCGGCTTTTAAATTATGGAAATACTCTAAAAGCCCTCTGATTCCCCTTAAATTATCATTTTCTTCGATGAATCCCTCTATCTTTTCTAGGGGTTTATATGATCCCTCCTCCTTTAAATTTTCCAGGTAAGCAAACACAATTTTCCACAAATACCGAGTGTAATATCCATACTCATCCCCTTTTTTCAGCATGTCAAATGACTTTTTTAATAAATCCATAAATTGATCCAGATAACGCATCTCTTTTAAATTCATAAGTGGCGCGGCAAATTCTTTTTTTACTAACTCATCGTATTTCTCTCTATTTGAATAAAGAAAGGATTCATTAATCTGTCCTGTGACAGGGAAGGCTTTTTTAAACAGTTGATCCATCCGCCACTCCACCGACCTTTGATCATTAAACTCGGCAATCAGGAATTGGTTCGCCGACTCTGCCAGTACTCTCGTTTCATCCTTAGCGGCCTGGAATTTTTCAAATATTGTATTAAAAAAATCGTTGTCGGGTTGAATAGTACCAATAACCTGCAATCCAAACTTTCGCCGTTTTAAGTCGATTTCACTATAGACAATTTTTTTTAGTACAGGAATAGCGCTTTCAATTTTATACTTTTGGGCAGCTTCAATGAGATTTCCCACCCGGGATTCATCGCCATATCTTTCATTGAATAATTTTACTATCAAGCCAACCTCTCGATCATCCAATCCCGGGATCAAAGTGAATATCTCTTTTAACTGTTCCCACTCCGCAAATGGAATATAACAAATAATTTTTTCCCTGAATTCAACTGTATCCACCTCCAGTTCACGCGATAATATTAAACAATTTCCAAAAATCTCAGTCTGATCCGTTGGAATTAATGTGCATGGATCGATTTTTTTTAAGCCGGATTCAATTAAATCCTTTAACCGTTTCCTGTCACCATCCGTCATGTATGAGGCAATCCTACTTTTATTTTTTTTATAAAATCTTAATAAATCAAAATTGTTATGCCAATTTTTTGAATTCAAGCTCAATCTAAATTGGTTATAATATAGTTCCGATTCACCTGGTCGGCCTTCATTTTCTTGCAGGCGTCTTTCAAAATCCCGGTATTCTACAGGAAAATATACCCTCCCGGCTTCATAAATATCCCGGTTAGAATCCCTGGAAAGTTTCAGTGTATCGAGAGCAATTTCCCTGCCCCCGGCATATTCTCCTAACTCCCGGACAAAGTCGGCAATCTGCTCCTTTTCCAGTATCTCAACAAAAATATATGCCCAGGCCCATGAAATCAACTTACCCTCTTGGGCTTCTTTTATTTCCGAAATCAACTCAAAAATATAACCATCATCTTTTTCTTTGAGGGCTTTAACTAAAGCCCTAACAAATTCTGAGTTGATACCTGGACGGGACCCTCTGGGGATGATTACTTTTTGAATAAACTCTTTGACTTTATTTTCGATATCTGCATCCAGGATACTCTTCATGTTACCGATAAATCGATCACACCATTCACCCCAATGTAACATTTCTCTGGGGTCGAGAAAGTTTCTATTTGTGATCAATTCATCAAACAAGAGAATAATGGCCTCTTTTTCGGTCAGGTTATTTAAACCTTCGATGGCGTAATTCCTATTCCCTAAAATCCCATCTGCCAAACATTTAACCGAAAAGGGATCATTGGCATCAATCTCCATGCAAATATCTATCAACTGTTTGCCTACATCCCATCCTGTGTTTCCTCTAAAGGTGTGATAAACCCTCTGGATTACCTTCAAATCTTTAAGTTGCTCCAGGGCAAAGAGCACGCACATCTTGTTGGAATCGCTGTCATCTTTGGCAAATTCTATCAATCTCTCCTTCCAGTAGCGAATATCCTCGGCTTTCAAATTGACATTTTCAAAAAGAAATGCCAGTAGATAAGCGAGGTTTCTTCTCCTGATTAACCGCGATTCTCCGCTATCGAGACTATCACCTGAATCTTGTTTCAACCTATTATTCCATGAGGGATCGAAATATAAGGACAACTTACGGGCAATGATTATAGGGATCTCTTGCAAATCCTCCTGATAATAAGAAAAAACATGCCAAAAAACTTTTTCTCTATCGTCTTCCGACAGGTTCTCTACCTTAACCCGTGTTAAAAGACGATGACAGGTGCCTGTACGTTTATTTTGGGGTCTGGATAATTCAAATTGGAGAATCGGTTTGAAAATCGAACCGTCAAGCTCCATCAAAAATTCGAGGGGATTGATCCAGGAAGGATAAAATTCCCTTAACTGTTTGTCAAACGCCAGATCGAATACCACCTGATCGACTCTCCCCAGTCTTTTTATCTCCTTTGCCGCCAGGTATTCCTGAACATTGGAATCAATATTATTTCTTAACAAACTCCGATCATAGAAGATGTCAACCGGAACCTGCTGCAAAAAACCGATATTCAAGTTGGACTTCACATCATCAAAAAAAGTCATCAAATCGTCTTTTGACAACGTATTGGTTTGATTCATTTCCATCATGAGAGCCAGTTTTTCAAGGGTTCTTTTTGTGAGCTCCTTTTGCTGCCGGTTGAACTTTTTTTCTTCAATCTCCAGTTTTTTGTAAATGCAATAGTCGAACAATTCAGCCCTCGTCAAACGAATCAAGCCCTCCGATCCATCCCGATTTACCAGATCGACGATCATTTCAAGATAACGGGGGATATCAATCGGTATCTCTCGATTCTCAACCCGGAATATATCCAAAATCCTTTCTATATACGGGCGTGAATCAGTATTTAAATTTGACTGGAGATAATACTCTATCTGGTCCTCATTAAAAGACCTGATATCAAAAAAGGTGAATTCCGAATTGGTGAATAATTCCGGATATCGCTTAATATAAATCAAGCGGCATGATAAAACGAGATTTATATGATTAAACTTTCGCGAAAAATCTTTTATCCATTTGACCACTCTTGAAAAGTCCTGGGAATTCACCTCATCTAAAGCATCGAGGCAAATGATGAAACTATCAGAATTTTCCAGATCGATATTCTTCTGGCTTAACTCATTTCTTAAATACTCTTCCAGATTACAATCGACATGCTTCAAATCAACAAATTTCCCTTTTATATTTCTATTTTGGGACTCCGATTCGATTTCTTTTAATAGTCTCGTCTTTCCATAGCCGGGTTCTGTGATAACAAAGCTTCGTTTAACCCTAAATAAATCATCAAGACCGACCAATTTATCACCCAACAAAACCGTCCCATAGTACCGATATTTTTCATGAAACTCGGAAAATTCACTGAAGTTAGAATACTTCGTCAAATCTGGGTGGACATACTTTTTTAACCTTCTTCACTTTAAAAATTTTTTACTTCTTCTTTCTCAATCCTCATCAGTCGTCTATTATTATGAGTTCAGCTTAATTGGCTACACAGTGCGTCGCCAATTGGAAAAGTCAAATAAAAGTGAACTCCTGTTATTATAACATTTCCCGCCCCAAATGTCTTTATAGGAAGTGATAAATTGCAAGTAATTCACGGAATAATGGAATGGTGGAATGATGGGTTAGATCTGCGCTTTTTGGAGCTGCGTTTATTGGGGTGGGCTAAAGGGAAAAATTTTCTTGCCAGCCGCCGCTGCGAAGTTTTTTCTGAAGAGAGTCAATCAATCTCAATAATTCATTTTCAACTTTGTAATGCAGTTGATCTAATTGCTCATACTCATCTTCGCTAATTTGTCCGGCCTTGTGGAAGCTCTCATAACATGAGTGGAATTCCCCTCATGAACCCAAAGCGATGTTTAAATAGTTCAGGTACTCTTTTAGGCTCCGCCGACAGTAACCTTCCGCTATGTTCCGGGACACACTGTGGACGGCATCGATGCTGTTAGACGCTGTTCTCATGAGTCCAAATGGAAATTTCGTTAGTATGGGGCAGGCCAATATGTAAAGTGAAATCGCGTCCTGCCATACACGTAACCGCTTAAAACCTCTATTCACATTCTTTCTTTCCATAAAGAATTTATACCATAAAAGGATTACACTTATCAACCAGATTTGTTCATAGGACGCTAAAAATTAAAATCCCATTCTTCCACTATTCCAAACTCCATTATTCCATCATTCCATCATTCCACTATTCCTATCTCTTAAGCTCTGTTGGAGCTTGTGGATGGTTAGGGGGGCGGAGCCTTCGTAGTGGTTGTTGACGTTGACGTAGATATTGATGCCCCGGGCATTGAGATCCCGGATCACGGTGATAATATCGGAGAGTTCGTCGTCTTTAGATTCCCAGATCCGGCCCCAATTCTTGCCGCTCTTCTCCTCGATAGACTTGCGATCCGGCCCCATCAGCCGAATCACCGAAAGCTCCCTGACAGCCTCTTTGTGCTTCCGATACACCTGGACGATGGGGGGCATATAATAACCCTGTATGAAGACATGGTACACCCCACCCTGGAGGAGAAAATCGAAGTAGCGGTCGTTTAAATAGTTGGGATTGCGGATCTCCAGTGCCAGCGGGTATTTCCGGGGAATATGGGCTAAAAATTCGACAAACTTCTCCTGGAATTCCAGTTGGGAAGGCATCTTTTGTTTGTTCAGGTATTCAAACTGGAACATCAACACCCCGATCTGTTTGTTCATAGGCTCAACCGTGTCCAGGAAGTCCTGGAACAATTGGGGCGAGAGAAAATTGGGATTGGGCACAAGCGGCGCCTCCTTGCCCTTTCGATAAAAGTGACTCAGGGTGATGCTGTTGGGGATCTTGATGGTAAATTTAAAATGTTCCGGCACCGAGGCCAGGTAATTCTGCACCACTTCGGGTTTCGGCAATACCGGTTTGGCCCGATTAAACAGGGACCAGAACCACTGGTCGATCTCCACCGTATCGAATTGCCGGGCGTACTCTTCCAGGTAGTCGATTTCCTTCTGACCGGAGTAGACGATCCCCCGCCAGGAATCGTACTTCCAGGAGCAGGTGCCTATCTTTAATTCCGCCATACGATACCTCCCCCGCTGCCCAGCCGCACTGTCCGCAGTTTTATACTTTCACAGTTTCGCATTTTTAACGCCTATAATCCTAATGATTTTAACTCCAAATGTAAAGGATTGCAACCGGATTCGAGATGGTATAAAATGACACTTTCTGGAACCGAAAATGAATGTCTACTTTATCGCTGCCGCCAAAGACACGCCGCTGCTGCAATTGTTGTACGCCCACCTGCCGCCGCGCCACCACCCGCAAATCCCTATGGTCATATCAGCCGGCGGGGTATGGCAGAAGCGGCAGCGGCTCCTATACCCCGATGAAATCATCAAAACCAGAGAGGTGGTCAAGATCTGTATCGAACCGGGCCAGACACAAGCATACAGCCTCAAACCGGAACATATCGTCTTTGAAAACCGGGATTTCCTGGTGGTATACAAACCCGGGGGCATTAATGTCCATGCCGTGCCCTCCTCCATCGTCCACCACTTAGCCTACGGCGTAGACAGATACCTGGAGCAAAAGGGTATCCATTTTCAATCCACCCCCCTGACCCGGCTGGACCTACCGGTATCCGGCCTGGTGCTCTTTGCCGTACACAAATCCGCCGAGAAGAGACTCTTTCGCCTGACAAAACGGCGAAAAATCAAAAAGTGGTATCTGGCGGCCCTGGAAAAACCGCCCGGCCCCGGCAGCCGACACCCCGGTAAATACCTGCGCATCCAGGACCACATCGGCAGCCGGGAGAAACGCACCGCCCCTGACCCGGCAGGGAAGTTTGCCGACTCCCTCTTTATTCGCAGGGAAGAGAGAGAGACGGCCGATATCTACTCGGTCTTCACCTTTACCGGCCGGCGGCACCAGATCCGCTTCCACGCTGCCCACTACCTGACCCCTATCGCCGGAGACCGGCTGTACGGTTCCGGCTGCCGGTTCGGCCGCGGCGAGATCGCCCTGCTGTGCTGCGGCTACAACGTCCCCTTCGGGGGCCGCCATTACCGCATCCGACTGCCGACAGCGTACCTGGAAGAGTTTTACGAAAAAGTTGCCAATAGTGAAAAATTGGAGGATCATTCAAAAAATGACAAAACCTAGACTTCGACAACCGCTTTTAATCCTTTTATGGATTCTATCTTTCACGATTGTCCTGCTGGCCCAGTTCTACCCCGAAGAGGTCGGCCAATCGGAAAAGGATAAAGGCTTCTCCGGCAAGCTGGATCTCGCCTTCGCCTTAGCGAAGGGCAACAGCAATTCGCTGCTGCTGGAGGGCGCCCTCCTCCTCAGTTACCGGACCAAAAAATATTACTTTTCCATCGGCGGCAACCTTCTGTATGAAGAGAAAGACCGGCAATCGTTTGTGAGCAAGGGAACCTTGCAGGTGCGGGGTATCCGCTGGCTCCTGAAGCGTCTCATGGTCGAAGCATTTGCCCAGAAGGAGTACGATAAATTTATCCTGCTCAAAGACCGCACCCAGGCCGGCGGTGGAATGAGCTACCGGGTTGTCAAAACCGGGGCCCAAGAATCCGCAGAGGAGAGGAAGAGGGAATTTGCCATTGACGTGGGCATCGGCTTGCTGTGGGAGGCTGAAAAATACGAGCCCGTCGGCGGCGAAACCGAAAAGGCGGATACTTCCAGCCTCATGTCTAAGAATTACCTGATGCTAAAATGGCAAATCAACCGGAAATTACTCTTCAAAATAGTGGGAAACTTCCTGTTCGATACCGGCCATCTGCAGGCCTACCGCTTCGAATTGCAAACCGATCTGGAAGTCAAAATCAGTGAATTTTTGAGCTACCAGACCAAACTCCAATACCGCTACGACAATGCCCCGCCGCCCACGGTCAAAACCTACGACATCTACCTCAAAAACGGCCTCTCCATCCAATTTTGAAAAAATATTGATTTTTGTTGAAATCTCTACTTCTATCCCCTAAAATATAATCGCGATTTATAACGAACAAATGAACATTAAACGTCAAAATTCATCTTTTGTTGAGAATTTTTTAGTGGTGGTCATATTTTCAGGGTTCCTTCTCTCTTTATTCATGATTGTAACCGGTATAATTCTGTCAGAGTCTCATAACCGCTTACTTATTATCGGCCTGGCCCTATTCTCAATTTATATCGCTGCCGTCATTATCACTCGACTCATTGAAAAACTCCAGGTTCGATCTCTGCAAAAAAAGAGATTCTATGGGCTTGTTTCTATGTTGAAAAAACCCGATCTGGAATTGGAAAAACTGGTTCAAATAGTGAAGGTATTTACCAGATCCGGAGACCGACGGGCCATTTCTTATATTCTGGAGGTATTTAAAGAACTGTTAGATAGGATAGACAAAAAAAAGGGGGAGAGCCTGAATTCTCTATCTTTTGCCATTATCCCCATAATCGATAACCTGGTGGCACTAAAGGCCAATACAGCCGAGGCTCAGACACTGCTATCCAGGTTGTTGAAATTGGCCCGGCGCGAAGGCAATGAAACAGAAGCGGCAGCCGGTACGTTGACAGATGGCATAAGGGATGCCGCAAGCCAGGCAGTCGAGCAACTTTCCCGTGATCCGAAAATAGAGGTATACCCGGAAGTTAATAAACGATTACCATGGGATATTGAGCCCTTGACGGGTCTGAAAAAAGTAGTGGCATATGTGGCCGTTCTCTCTCTTATCTTCTTTTCATTTCTAATACCTGTGTTTATTTTGGCCACTCTGCGGAAGAGCTATACTGTAAATAGTATATACTTTATCTCAGGTTGTGTTGTTTCTTTGACCCTCATAATTTTTGCAATCAAATCCTTCTCCTATTTAAATAGACGGTTAGAGCTGCCCCGGCTCGAAAAGTTCACCGAAGAATGGGGCAGTAAATCTTCCGTTTACCATATGTTCAGCCTTAGTTTAAGGGGGTTTGAGGAATTCTCAAAAATACAGTTTCAAAAAGACGGCCTGCGCATTTCAGGGACATTAACTCCAGGTTGGCTGCCAATCATCATTTTTGTGATCTTCATTAATATAATATTGGTGGCCTTGAACCTGGTAAAAAATTATGAATGGTTCATTTACGAATTATGCGCCCTGATCCCTGCTGTACTGATATATTATGTCATCGGCAAAAGGAGACGCACCATCACTATTCGACCGGGAAATATTCGAAAGGTAAGCTTAAGAGGGCCTTTTGTGACGATCAAATTTATCAATGCTCCGGTCTCTCAACTTAAACGACTGAAGTTTTTCGTGCCCCCCTCATTTCGCCTGACATTTTTTAACAAATTCGACATACTCTTTCCTGGAACCCTGCCCGAGCCGTACCGCATCGCCTTAAAATATATCACCTCTGGGGGGCCGTCAGGGGCCGTCGGTGATCTTGAGGTCGGCTAAGCGGTTTTCGAGGTAGCGGGCGGCTTCGAGGGTGAGGTCGCCGATCTTCAGGGTCTGCCGGTCGCTGATGAAGACCAACCGGGAAGACATCACTTCGGTCTGCTGGCGGCTGATCCTGGTAATGGATGTTAACGGCAGCCTCTTCCTGATCCAGGCTATGCCCAGGAGCCGCAGCCGATAGTGCAGCCACTCATTGTCCAGCACAATCTCCCTGACCGGCAGGAGCGTCTTCAGCAAAAGGAACACCACGATGGCGGAAAAAAGCAGCCAGATCCCCTCCCAGGCCCCCCATCTGGCCGGATAGGTCCAGCCCAACGCATAGGTCAGGGCATAGATACCGATCCAGAGACCGAATATGATCAAGAAAGCCGGCCACTCGTGGCGGCGGTTCAGGGAAAAAACATAACTCCCATCCGGCCGTGCCGACTCCGTCACCCCCTTCGGTTTTGCCCCACTCCCTTCCGCCGCTGTTTTGGGCAGCGTATCGAGGGGTGTTGTCTCTGTTTTAATTTTAAAGGCAGAGCCGTAGGTGAGATCCGACAAATTGCAATTCAGCAGTTCGGCCAATACCCGGGCCTGTTTCCGGAACAACTGTTCCCGGCGAAAACCGGTGAAGAAGATCCACTCCTCGTTGGTGATGAGTCGAATCTTGAGGGCGAAGCGCTCCGATTTACCGGTGCCCGCCGCCGATTGGCTGGTCAAAACCAGGGCGGCAATTTGATTCACCCCAACCGTGCGCTCAAAGCGGAAAGGCCGCCAGCCGGTAATGAAATGTGCCTGGCCTGAGTATCTATTCACTACCACTCTCTTGCAGGCGGTCCACAACCAATGGGGATAGAGCCACCACTTCTGCCCCTCCAGCGCCATATAAAGTGCAATGAAAATCATCACCCAGGCAGGCAGGGCAATAAAAATAAACTGGCCCATGTCGATCCGCCCAAATTTTTGCAGCGGCAGGACAATGGCCAGCATAATAAAGAAGAGAATCACCCCGATATACATGCAGGAACCCAGTCCCACCCTGAATTTGTCGGCATCAAAAAACCGAACCGCTTTGACACGTTCATCCCGTTCCATTGTTCACCTCCCCTTATTCATACCATATCCAGAAAAAAATTTCAATTCCCACGTTGACTTTGACAATCTGCCGGAATTTGATTACAATTATCCCGGAAAACATATTCAAGCATCCAGAAGGTATCCATGGCCAGAAAAATTGTAGAACGGGGAAGACAATTAATCGAGAAGACCGGTATCGATTTTGAAAAGTACCGCAGCCCTGAATTGGTCGAAAGGGTCGGCAACCTGGTGGGGTTTGTCAGGGGGGCCAAAAAAATCTTGGCCTGCTATCAACTGCTCTTTGCCCTGATCATCATCGTCCTCTGCATCTGGTTTTATACCCGGGGGATGAATATCGCTGGTATTTTATTCTTCTTCGTTATCGGTATACTGGTCAGTGCCGCGACTGGGACAGCCCTGGGCACCGTAAAACTGTCCGGTAAAGTGATGGAAGACAGCGCCTCGGTGGTGGGCTTACTGCTGGACCTGGTCAAACAAATCAGGTCCGACCTATCCGGTTTGCGGCAAAAACAGGCCGCTTCCGGGACCGCGCTGTCGGATCTTTTGAAGGGCCTCTCGTTTATGGTGGTGATACCGGCGGTGGCAGAATTGATTCAGAACCACTTAAGGCTATTGGCCAAACCGGTAAAATTCCTGGCGGAAAACACCCTCTTTTACCTGACCCAGGGTTTAGCCGATGGGCTGGATCAGGCGACCCGGAAGATCCCTGCCGCCCAATTGACGGCACCGGGAGAGCAAAAATCGGCCGGATTCGATCAGGCCATCGACGAAGCCAGGGGTAAAATCGACCGGTTGGCCCAATCGCTGATCCGCAAGGTGACGGCCCCGGCCAGATTGTTGTTTACGTTGAGTCTCATATTGGGCCTGCCTATGCTGCTGATTGTCTATCTCATCTTTGCCTGAATAGTCACCGACTGATTTTAAGCCAATTTTGCAGAAGGAAGATGGGCCGAAACGATTTAAAAAAAATGAAGAAGTGAATGAAAACTATTGACAAAGTTGTCTCAAACATATACAAAACCAGCGACTACACGTTACTGAAGCTGTGGGAAGACCCGCCGTCCGGCAGTACTTTTTCAGGCTGGTACACCACGCCGGTGGCCTTCAATCACGGTTACAACCTGTGCCGGGTCAGCCACCCCCAGAATTCCCCCCAGACCTATTCCGAGCACTACGTCGATACCGAAAAGGGCACCTGCTCCGGTTGGCCCAGGGGCGCCTAGATCTACTCCACCGATACCCTGGGAGCCACCGAGGGGGGCAGCAGCGGCTCACCCGTGACCAACGGCAATGCCCAGGTGGTGGGACAGCTTACCTACGACTCCGGCGCCAATGTCGAGACCTGCGACACCCATCAGGAAATTTTAAATTTTAATGGCGGCCCCGATAGGCGGGTCCGCCCGCTCCTACAACCGGTCGATTTCATCAATTTTTCTTCACCCCAACGTTTGCACCTTTGTATGCACCGAGCGCAGTTTCGGATCCGGAGTTCAGTTTAAAATTTACTTGGATTATTATTTCTGCTATAATCGGGTATCATGATAAAACTACTGATCAGAAAAATATTTGGAACACGGAACGAAAGGGAACTCAAAAAAATGTTGCCCACCGTCCAGGCCATCGGCGAATTGGAGCCGCAAATGGTCAAGATGTCGGATGAGGAGCTGCGCCACAAGACCGACAAATTCAAAGACCGGCTCCATAACGGTGAAACCGTGGACGATATCCTGGTGGAAGCCTTTGCGGTGGTGCGGGAGGTAGGCAAACGGGTATTGAATATGCGGCACTTCGATGTCCAGTTGATGGGCGGCATCGTGCTGCACCAGGGCAAGATCGCCGAGATGAAAACCGGTGAAGGCAAGACCCTGGTGGCCACCCTGCCGGCTTACCTCAATGCCCTTACCGGCAAGGGGGTGCACATCGTCACGGTAAACGACTACCTGGCCCGCCGGGACTCCCAGTGGATGGGGGGCATCTACGAATTTTTAGGACTATCGGTAGGCGTCATCCAGCACGATATGAGCGACTTCGAACGCCAGACCGCCTATAACTCCGACATCACCTACGGCACCAACAACGAATTCGGCTTCGACTACCTGCGGGACAACATGAAATTTGAAGTAGACAGCCTGGTACAGCGGGAGTTTCACTACGGCATAGTCGACGAGGTGGACTCGATCCTCATCGACGAGGCCCGGACACCCCTTATCATTTCCGGTCCCACCGAGGAATCCACCTCCTTCTATTACGCGGTCAACGACTTTGTCAAACGGATCAAACGAGGCCCGGAATATTACGCCAAAGATGAAAAATCCCGCACCATCGTGCTCACCGAATCGGGTATCGCCGAGGCGGAGAAATTCTTCAAAATTGAAAACCTCTACGATCTCACCAACATGGACACCCTGCACCAGATCAACCAATCCCTCAAGGCCCACTTCCTGTTCAACCGGGATAAGGACTACCTGGTGAAGGACAACCAGGTGATGATTGTGGATGAGTTCACCGGCCGGATGATGCCGGGCCGACGGTATTCGGACGGGCTGCACCAGGCTTTAGAGGCCAAGGAGAATGTCCGCATCGAGCAGGAGTATCAGACCCTGGCCCAGATCACCTTCCAGAACTATTTCCGCATGTACGACAGACTGGCCGGCATGACCGGTACCGCCATAACCGAGGCCGAAGAATTCGGCTCCATTTACCACCTGGATGTCCTCGAAATTCCCACCAACCAAACCCTGATCCGGCATGAATTTCCGGACGTCATCTACGGCAGTACCGAAGAGAAATGGGAGGCCGTGAGCCAGGCAATACGGGAACTCAACGAGAAGGGACAGCCGGTACTGGTGGGAACCATCTCTATTGAAAATTCCGAACTCCTCAGCCGGCTGTTGAGAAAAGAGAAAATCAACCACGTGGTGCTCAATGCCAAGTACCATGAGCGGGAGGCCGAAATCGTGGCCCAGGCCGGCCGAATCGGTGCGGCCACCCTCGCCACCAACATGGCGGGACGGGGAACCGATATTTTACTGGGCGGGAATCCCGACTACCTGCTCAAAGAGGAATTAAAGAAAAAAGGCTATACGCCGGAAACCGCGCCCCCGACGGTACTGGAAGAAGCCGAGAAGCAGGTGAAACAGCAAATGGAAACGGATCACCAGAGGGTGATCCAATTGGGTGGGCTTCATATCCTGGGCACCGAGCGACACGAGGCCCGCCGCATCGACAACCAGTTGCGGGGCAGGTCCGGCCGACAGGGGGACCCCGGTTCATCGCGATTCTACATCTCCCTGGAAGACGATTTGATGAAAATTCTCGGTTCCGACAGGATCAAGGGGCTCTTAGTCAGGGCCGGCATGCACTCCGGCGTGCCCATTGAAAACAAATTCGTCAGCCGGGCCATTGAAAATGCCCAGAAGCAGATCGAATCCCAGAACTTCTCCATCCGTAAACATCTGCTGGAATACGACGACGTGATGAACAAGCAGCGGCAATTGATCTACTCCATTAGAAAGGACATCCTCGTCGGCAAAGATTTTAGAGATCACGTCACCAGCCTGACCGAGGAGATATTCGAAGATATTTTTAATTTTTATGTGGACGAGAATAAAGATCCCGACGATTGGGACTACGAATCATTGCAAAAAGAGATCTTAGCCCAATACGGTGCCGATATTCAGCAAATTTTTAACGAAGATCTGCATCGCCTTTCCTATGTGGAGATCAAGGAGACCATCCTCAACCACCTGAAAAAAGCGTATGAGGAAAAAGAAAATGTGATCGGGCCCGAACAGATGCGGGAGATGGAACGCATCATCATGCTGCAAATCTTAGATTCCCAATGGAAAGACCATCTGCTGAACATCGATCATCTGAAGGATGGCATCGGCTTAAGGGGTTACGCCCAGAAGGACCCCCTGATCGAATACAAAAAGGAGAGCTTTCAACTCTTTGAAAGCCTTCGCAACAGAATAGACGAGGAGGTCATCCGCTTTATATACCTGTTCCGCCCGGTGGAAGAGGATGAGGTAGAGAAGTGGCGGCATAAGAAACAGTCAAAATTGCTGAAGCCAACAGCCAGGATGCCTAAGAAAAAACACAAGAAGAAAAAGAAAAAAAGGCACTAAAATGGAAGAAAAATTTGCGGCATTTGAGGGATTAACCTTTGACGATGTCCTGCTGGTGCCCGATTATTCGGAAGTGATCCCCCGGCAGGTGGATATCTCCTCCAGATTTACCCGTAATATCAGCCTCAACACCCCGGTGGTTGCCGCGGCCATGGATACGGTCTCGGAATCCGAAATGGCCATTGCCATGGCCCAACTGGGGGGGATTGCCATTATCCATAAAAATATGAGCATCCGGCAGCAGGCGGAGGAGGTGAAAAAGGTTAAACGCTCGGAATCGGGGATGATCGACAATCCCATCACCCTGAAGCCCACCAACAAAATCTACGAAGCCCTGCAATTGGTCAAGGAAAAGGGGATTTCCGGGCTGCCTATCATCGACGACGACGGTAAACTGGTGGGCATACTCACCAACCGGGACATCCGCTATACCACCGACCTGCAAACGGAAATCAAAGAGTTCATGACCTCCAGGGATTTAATCACCGTCAATGAAAACATCACCATGGAGGAGGCCAAGACATTACTGCATCAAAATAAAATCGAAAAGTTGCCGGTGGTGGATCGGAACAATTACCTGAAGGGTTTAATCACCCTTAAAGACATCATGAAATCGGAGCAATTTCCCCATGCCTCCAAGGACAAAAACGGGCGGCTCCTGGTGGGCGCAGCCGTGGGAGTCTCAAAGGATACCCAGGATCGGGTCAAGGCCCTGGTGGATGTTAAAGTAGACGTCATCGTGGTGGACACCGCCCACGGTCACGCCCGGAAAGTCATGGAAACGGTGCAGCGGATCAGGGAGGATTGCCCCGCCATCGACCTGGTGGCCGGCAACATTGCCACCGCCAAAGCCGCCCGTGACCTGGCGGCCCTGGGTGTCGATGCCGTGAAAGTGGGCATTGGCCCCGGTTCCATCTGTACCACCCGCATGGTGACCGGTGCCGGTATGCCCCAGATCACCGCCGTTATGGAGGTGGCTAGAACGCTGGAGGACCGTATTCCTTTGATTGCCGACGGCGGCATCAAGTATTCCGGTGACATCACCAAGGCCATTGCCGCGGGTGCCAACACCGTGATGCTGGGTTCCCTGCTGGCCGGAACCGACGAAAGTCCCGGGGAAATGATCATCTACCAGGGAAGATCCTACAAAAAATACCGGGGCATGGGTTCCATCGGCGCCATGAAGGCGGGCAGTAAAGACCGCTACTTCCAGGAAGACGAGTATTCCGAAGCCAAGCTGGTACCCGAGGGCATCGAGGGCCGGGTCCCCTACCGGGGGAGTGTGATGAAGTTGATCCCTTTGATGATCGGGGGGCTCCGGGCCGGTATGGGTCTAACCGGCTGCCGTAATATTGAGGAACTGCGGAAAAAAGCCCGGTTCGTCAAAATAACCAATGCCTCCTTAAAGGAGAGCCATGTCCACGATGTTATCATCACCGAGGAATCCCCCAATTACTGGCTGGATTGAACGTAATCGTGATCGTGCTGCGGAAAAAATGAGATGAAAAAAAACTATTTTTTGGCTCTATTACTCTTTGGATGGGCGGCAATATTTTGTGCGGCCCAGAGCAATATTTCAGTGGTAAGATCCCAGGTGTTTCGATCCGGCGTCGGATTCAAAGGCGCCGCCTTTGGGGTTCCCGACGTTATCCTGGACCAATTTCTCTACGAATACCCGGCTATCCGGGGACACGCCGTCGCTTTCGAGATTCGCTCCTTCGGCGCCAGGGGCCGGCGTTCGACGGTGAGCGGCCTCTACAGTTTCGAGTACAGTTGTCTGGCGGGAACCGGCCGCTGGCGGGAAGAGGAGGGCCACTGGCCCAAGAGCGGTAAAGGGGAGGTGACCCAGTTGAGTCTGTGCGCTTCCATCCTGTTGAATATCTTTCCCCGCTCCCCGGTGCACCCTTACATCGGCGCTGGCCTGGGGGTGGAGAAGATCTCCTATTGGGCCGAGGGTGCCTATACCGACGACCTGGACAATGAAATCAAGGAGACCTACAAAGGAAACCGCATCTTCCCGGTGGCCCACCTACCCGTCGGCATCGCCGCCTACATCGGCGAGCGCATCGAAATCCGCCTCGAAGGGGGCATCAAAAACGGCTTCTACCTGGGCGGCACCCTATCCTACCTATTTTGAACCACACTCAAGCCTTATCAACTTTTGGGGCACGATATTTTCCTTTATGAAGACATCGGGATTGACATGTACCGACAATTATAGTAATTTTTATTACAGTAATAAAAATTACGCCAATGAGTGAGGTTTTAAATGCGGTTTTATGATCGGGACGACGAGGTCAGGCGCTTAAAGGAGATCCGGGAGAAGAGCCGTGAACGGTCCCGGATGACCATTGTAATGGGGCGGCGGCGCATCGGCAAGACCCGCTTAATATTTGAGACTTTTAAAGGTGAGGCCTTTCTCTATTTCTTCGTGGCCCGAAAGGCAGACAACCTGTTGAGCCTGGAATTTGCCGAGGAGATAAAGGCCAAACTGGATATTTCCGTATTTGGCAAGGTACAATCATCCAGGGATATCTTCCAGATCGTACTGAATTACGCAAAGGAGAAAGCGGTGACGGTGGTATTCGATGAGTTTCAGAATTACCAGTATGTCAATGCCGCGGTATTTTCGGATCTCCAGAACCTCTGGGACCGCCACCGGGATTCCTCCCGCTGCAACCTGATCCTTATGGGTTCTATCTCCACCCTGATGAACCGGATTTTTAAAAATCAGAAAGAACCTCTGTTTGGCCGGGCCGATTATCAGGTCAGCCTGCCGCCATTTGATCTCCAGACGACCTCGGAAATTCTGGCCGATCACCAGATTGTCGGCCCCGAAGCCCTGACCGATTACATGATTTTTACCGGCGGTGTCCCCAAGTACCTGGAACAGGCAGCGGAACACAAAAACAAATGCTTTTTCGATTTCCTGGATTCGATTATATACAAAGATTCATTGATCATTAACGAAGGGAAGCTATCGCTCATCGAAGAGTTCGGTAAAAACTATGCCATTTATTTCGCCATTCTGGAACTGATTGCCGGGGGAAAGACCAAACGCTCAGAGCTGATGGGAACCTTATCGGAAGTCAAGGAGCTGGGGGGGTATTTAAAAAACCTGACGGAGGAATTGGGGATCGTCAGGAAGTTACAGCCGATAAACGCCAGAAGCAAGGGCAAAAACATCCGTTACTACCTGAGCGATTACTTTTATTCCTTCTGGTTCCGTTTCATCTATAAATTCCAGACCGCGCTGGAGGCGGAAAACTACACCTTCATCAAGGAAAAAATTAAGCAGGACTGGGCCACCTACAAAGGGAGGAAGTTCGAGGAGCTGGTGCGGGATTATTTGAAAACCCTCTCCCTGTTTAACGTCATCGGCTCCTATTGGGATCGAAAGGGGGAAAACGAAATCGACATCGTGGCCATCAATGACCTGGAAAAGGTTATCCTCTTTGGCGAGTGTAAGTTAAATCCCCAGAAATTCAATCTCCGCCAATTAATCGAAAAGTCCGCCGAAATAAAAGGAGAGTATCCGAACCACACCCCCTTTTACCGCTCCTTCCACCCCGCCATGCTCCCCCAACTCCAAAAAGCCCCCGAACACCACCTCTTCTCCAACATTACATGACTTCCAGTACCTCGGCATTTGCGGTAAATTCCCAATCATCCTCTACCGGTTCCAGGTAGAGTTCGATGGCTTCATGGATATTTTTTAGGGCCTCTTCCCGGGTATCCCCTTCGCTAATGCAGCCGGGAAGTGACGGCACATACACCGTATAACCACCCTCTTCACTGATTTCCAACACCACTTTAAGGTTCATTGGCTGTCTCCTCCCACCTAATATATTACGTTTTATTTCCCCTGTCAACCCGAATACTCACTGCCGTTATCCTGAACATTCAAACAAAAAGCACCTGGACCACACGATCACTTTAGATTGCAATTAACTCATAGTCGGGGTTACCGAAGCCGATTTTG
>CBFDCR010000046.1:0-39174 GCA_965603365.1 uncultured bacterium | reverse complement strand
CTGCTTCCACAAAGGCCAGGGATTTGTCACCCAGCAGGTACAATGACTTGATGTCATCGGCGGTAAGATTGACGGCAAACGAGAGGGTCGCCTCGATCTCTTTTAGTTTTTGAATCAATTGATTGAACTCTTCTTCGCTCAATTCGGCTGAAATGTTTTCATATGACATTTATTAATCTCCTTTAAGTTAATTTATTTGTATCATTTTTTGTTGTTCATTGGGTTTTAGGGGGAGTTGGTTGCCCCATTGGTGCCAGTGGGGGCGGTTTTGGCGGGCAAAGAGTTCCAGGTAAGGGGCCGGTTTCGCCTCCTTAAAAAAGTAACCCCAGGCTTTACCGGGGGCCAGGAGGCGAAACCATATCTATTTAAAACCACCGCTATACGACAAAACCGCTTTTTCATGTTAACCTTCTCATATAATGAAGCTCAGTTGACACTGTATTTAAAAATCATTTTGATTTCAGGTGGACTTATTCCGATCATAACGTTGGTCATTTTGATTTTATGGTGCCGATTATGATCGATATATGCTGATAAAAATAATATTAAACTTATATTCAACTTAATAAGATCCATGAGCAATATTATATGGATCAAATCCAGTATTGTCAAGGGCTAAATAAAGAAAAATGACCCAAACTGAATAACACCAAAAAAAAATACCCGATACCCCCTCCTATTGATTTCCTCTCTTTTTTAGGTTATATTATGGACATCGTGGATCATAGAAATAGGTTTCTAAATGGCCTGTATCGTATGTTTAACTTATTTCTACGTCACGTAGATCCAATCCATACCTTAATATCGGAGGACAAAAATGAGCACAAGCTACACACCCAGAAATAAGCAAGTAGGCGAACGGTTCAAAAAGTTTCGCTTAAGCCTGGGCATGATCCAGGGGAAAATGGCTGAAATACTGGGCATCACCCAGACAACGGTCACCGGCATCGAAAAGGGGAAGTCCATGCCCACCGTATACGCTCTCCTGAAATTGCATGAAGAGTACGACTTGTCAATAACCTGGCTCCTGACCGGGAAGGGCAAAATGCACGATGAGCCTCTCTCCTTAGATGACGACATCTGGGGAGAATATAAAGAGGAGATCCGTGAACTGTTTCGCCATGTAAAGGATGTGCCCCTGGTCAGGGACTATATCCTGGAGCAGTTTTACCTGTTTAAACTGAAAAACAAAAAGGAGATTCTCGAGTACCTGAAGAGCAAGAGCAGCCCGGAGGAGGGAAACGAACAGGGTGCCTGAGCAGGAGGACAATATGGTGGAATTGGAGAGAGAGCAGAAGATTAACGAATTACTGGAAGAGTGTTGTAACAGAAAAATGAATGCACAGGCTATCTCAGGCTGATGTACTCTAAGTCGACCTCCTGGATATCAAAATCCATATCGGCATCCAGCTCATTAAATTTTGAAGCCGATACAGACATGAACATCTCGGTACTCAAATAAACAACCGTTTTATCCTGCTTTATAAATTCCTGGATAAAAGGCTCCACCTTCCCGGTCTTTGTGAAGTATTTTTTATTGTAATAGAATTTCATGAAATCAAATCTTAAATTCATGATGTAATCAATTTCAATGACCCATCAACAGATAGCCTGGAGAAATCATTCATACTTCAACGCCTCTACCGGATTGGCCAATGCGGCCCGGACTGCCTGAAAGACCACCGAGGCAGTGGCGATCATCAACGTCAATATCATGGACAGCACAAAAATAGAGATTCCCGGGGAGATCCTGTTGGCATAATTCTGAAGCCATTTGTCCATGACCAGATATGTTAGGGGCGCTGCCAAAAATTTCGCAGCGTTTTAAGATAAAAGCCCGTCTTTGCCAAAAAACTCGAAACATCGAGATAAAAACCCCGCCACTGCCAGAAATACCCCGGTATTTGCCCCCTCGACCTCAAACGTTGACCTCGTGAGCTCAACCATTCAGCTTGTACCCCCTACAGGGGAAAAAAGTTTCGACATCGGGAATAAAAGTCGCGGCGTTGGGACTTTGCATCCCCCTATCGATCTTTCAGGTTGAATCATCGCCGGTCAAACTTCCCAACTTGCCAATAAAAAAAGTAAAGAGCCGATGAAAAGGGGCAGCATTTCGACTTCACCATTAAACGGAGGACGGAGACGGCAGCCCGGGGAATTAGGAGGAAGGCATGGACAGGGAACTCCTGGTGAGTCTGACGGGTGTGATCGCCACTCTGGTGGTGGGCTTCCTGGGTATTAGATTTTCAAGGAAAGAGGGATCTCATTTCACCATCTTGTTATCCCTCTATATGTTGATTGGTGTGGGGCTGCGAATCAAGCTGGAAAAGAGTAATTAATGAGACGTATTGAGCCAGGCAACAATTTTTAACCGGATTGCCGGTCAAACTCTATTGCAGTTGCAGGAAGCCTATTTAAAATTTCGGGGTAACTCCTTAAAAACACCGGAACTTTTACCCAGATCCCCGGCGAAGGCATCACAGCTTTTTTTGTACTTTACTTTTGGGTGGAGATGTGTTATTCATATTTTTCTCGATGGGTTTTTATGAAAAATATTTTTCAGGCAAACGGCTGATGTGGTTCGTAGGCGGACGAGAATTCGGTGCGGGCCGGGGAGCAAGAGATCTACAATTCGGAGAAATGCGAAGCCGGAGGAGGCGTGAAAATGGCCAGAGCAAAAATCAGTAAGATCATGGGGTTTCCCGAAGCGTTAATGCTGAGATTGAGGGAAGAGGTGTTTGAGAGTGATGATATTTTAACGGGAGTCGTCGTGGAAGCCACCATTCCCAGTGAAGTCATCCTGATCCTGGAATTGCCGGTGAGTGCCTGCATTAAATTTGAAAATGGGGAAAGCCGGAAGATCTTCGGTCCCTTCAAGGTGCTGGAACGGCGGGAGGTCTCGGTGGGCTGCCGGTTTGTGAAGGTGGAGGCGGGGCCTAAGGTAAAGGAATTTCGATTGACGATGATTACCGAAGACATACATATCCCCCACGAGAGGAGTTACCGCAGCCGATTCATCCGCTTTATCGACGAGTGTTAAAGGAAAACCCTTTACTCTGCAGCCGCACGTGTTTGAACTTCGTGTGACTTTGCGCTCTTAGCGGCTGTAAGTATTAAAAGAAGAGGCCCCAGAGGGTGAGGAGGAGGAAGATAGCTAAGATGGCCAGCACCAGGAACTGGGTGGCCGGACGGTAGCGGTCCGGGGTGTAGGCTTGATCTCTGCTGGGCGGGGTAAAGGGGACATAGGGATTTTTTCCGAAGTTGGCGGCGGCCCGGACCACTTTGTAAGTGGCCTTTTCTACTTCGTCGAAGATGTAGGCCGGGGCATCTACAAACAGTTGGCGGGCAAACTTCTTGGGCCGGCGGTAGAACCAGTCGAGATCGAGGGCGATGGCGGCGTGGGGGGCCAGTATCTTGCGCATGACCCAGAAGCCGATGAAGGTGAAGGCCAGGATTTGTACCGACTCCACCAGGTGGGGGATGTTGTAGGGGTGGAAGTCGCTCTCGAAAGGCAGCATCTTGTAGAGCAGGGAGGGCATGATGCCGTGGAGGATGCAGAAGAAGGCCACCAACCCCATGCCGATGTGCATGTTGAGGGGGGGCTTTTGGGGAGTAAGGTCTTTGGGCTTCTGCCGGGAGAACCAGGTAAAGTAGGGCAGCTTGAGGCCGACACTTAAAAAAGTGCCGACAGCGGCCAGGTTGAGACCCAGGAAGGCCCAGGGGTAGTGGGCCTCGCCGGCGGCGGCCACCACCATGGATTTACTGATAAAGCCGTTAAAGAGGGGCACGCCGGAGATGGAGAAAGCGGCGATCATGTAGAGCCACAGGGTGACGGGCATGCTCCTGGACAGCCCCCCCAACTCGGTGAGTTTGCTTTTACCGGTGGCGTGCAGCACCACACCGGCGCCCATAAATAGCAATGCCTTATACAGGATGTGGCTGAAGGCGTGGGCGGCAGAACCGTTGAGGGCCATGTAGGTGCCCAGGCCGACGCCGGAGACCATGTAGCCCACCTGGCTGATGATGTGGTAGGCTAAGATGCCGCGGATATCGTTGGAGAGTACGGCGAAGATGACGCCGTAGATGGTCATGATGACTCCCAGTATCAGCAGGATCTCCCAGCCGGGGAAGATGCGGATCAGTACGTAGACGGCCGACTTGGTGGTAAAGGCGCTTAAGAATACGGCGCCGGTGACGGTGGCTTTGGGGTAGGCATCGGAGAGCCAGGCGTGCAGCGGCGGGATGGCGGCGTTGATGGCCACCCCCAGCAGGATGAGCCAGGCGGAGATGCCGTCGGTGGGTTTCAACTGGGTGACCGTCAGGCTGCCGGTCTCGGAGAGGTGCATCAGGATACCGGCAAAGAGCATACCGCCGCCGAAGGCGTGGTAGATGAGGTAGCGGAAACCGGCATGGCGAGATTCATCGCTGCGGCGGGCCCAGATGAGGTAGAGGGAGGTGAAGGCCATCATCTCCCAGAAGATGAAGAGGGTGAAGAGGTCGCCGGCAAAGGTGACGCCGATGGCACCGCCGGCATACAACAAGGCGGCGCACTGCTGGCCGGTCTCCTTGATATGGAAACTGTAGATGCCGCCGGCAAAGGCGATAAAGGCAAAGATGATGCCGAAGATGCGGGTCAGGGCATCGACTTTACATAGGACAAGGGAGTAGTCCATCACCGGGACGGTGAGGCTGCTTCCATCCGGCAGGACCCAGATGTAGGCCAGGGTCAGGAAGGTAAAGAATAGAAAGGCGCTGGAGCGAATCGTCCGGGGCAGGAAAGGCAGCAGCAGTGCCCCGGCCAACATGATCAGTACCGGCGGGAAAATGAAGATTTCAGAGACGCTCATAGTAATCCTCTTTGCGGTCCACCAGTTTGTTGAGCAAAAACTTGGCGAAGGCGATGATCGACAGGCAGCCCAAAAAACCGAACAGGATCCAGAAGGCCGGTATATCGTGCCACCAGTAGTGGGGGCCGTGATGGCCGCTGATCAGGGTGAACTCCACCACCAGCGAGGCGGCGATCAACAGGATTAAGGCGATCCACAGGGGGGTCAAGAGCTTTTTCATAGGCCCAATCCTCCTAAGATGTTGGCGGTGGCCTGAATGGCCAGGTGATAGAATTTAAAGAACAGGTCCGGATAGATGCCGAACAATACGGACAGGATGGCGGTTATCACCAACGGCACCACCATGAAGGGGGAGGCTTCGCGGTGCTGCAGCAGTTTCTGGGGATCATCGGCGGCTCGGAAGAAGGCCCGGTGCACGATGGGAAAGAAATAGGCGGCATTTAAGAGGCCGCTGCCGATCAGGATGAACAGGGGAATGAGCATGTCGGCTTGCAGCGCGCCCATGCCCAGGTACCACTTGCTGATAAAGCCGTTTATCGGGGGGAGGCCGGACAGGCCGATGGCGCTGACGGCAAAGGCGCCCATGGTCCAGGGCATCACCTTGCCGATGCCGTTGAGTTCGCTGATATTTTTCTTGTGCAGGTTCACGGCAATAGCCCCGGCGCAGAAGAACATGGTGATTTTCATGGTAGCGTGAAAGGCGATGTGCATCATGGCGCCGCTAAAGGCGGCGGCAGATAACAGGCCGGCCCCAAGCACGATGTATGACAGGTGGCCCACGGTGGAGTAGGCCAGCCGCCGCTTTAGGTTATCCTGCTTGAGTGCCAGCAGCGAGGCCGCGATAATGGTAAACCCGGCAAAGGTGACCAGGATGATGTTGAGTCCGAATTCCCGCATCAGGGCCGGGCCGAAGACGAAGCCCACCACCCGGATGACGCCGAAGACACCGGATTTAACGACCGCCACCGCATGCAGCAGGGCGCTCACCGGCGTGGGAGCGGCCATGGCCGTGGGCAGCCAGGAGTGCAGCGGCATGATGGAGGCTTTGACCCCGACGCCGCCTAAGAACAGGATGAAGAGTACTCTGGCCGTTGTCGGCGACAGGGCGATTTCCTTAAACATACCGCCGGCGGCAAAGTCCAGGGTATGGAGCAGGTGATAGGTGACGGTGGCGGCGGCGATGAGCGACAGTCCGGCGGTGAGGGTATAGAGCAAATATTTCCGGCCCGCCCGGATAGCCTCCTCGTTTTCGTTGTGGATGACCAAGGGGTAAGTGGCGATGGTTAGTATTTCATAAAAGACGATAAAGGTCAAAATATTGGCGGAGAAGGCGATGCCGATGGTGGCGGAGAGACACACGGCGAAGCTGGCGAAGTAGCGGGTCTGCTTGTGGGAGTGCTCGCCCCGCATGTAGCCGATGGAGAAGAAGGAGGTAAAGATCCACAGGCCCGAGGCGATGAGGGCGAAAAACACGCCGAAGGGATCGGCCCGCAGAGAGAGCTCTATCCCCGGTGATATCTCTAAAATATTAATTTCGGCGGTTTTATTGAGCAAGGCGTTGGGCAAGAGAGACAGGACCAGGGTGAATTTGACGATGCCGGCGGCAACAGTCCAGAATTCCCGCAGATTTGGCTTTTTGGAACTCAACAGTATGAGCGGTACGGCCGCTAACGAGATCAGTACCGCGTACAGCGGAACGAAAGAAGAGTAAATTTCCGGTGGATTCATTTTATCACAATCCGTTAAATCCTGAGAATACCGCAGGCAGCATCTTCATGATGAGGCCCTTCACCACCAGGGCATTCAATATGCCCAGGACAAGCAGGGCCGCGGCCATCACCAGGGTGGGCCACAGCATGGAGGCGGTCACTTCGTCCCGCCCGGTATCTTCGTCGCTGCTGTCTTCGGGATTGGCGATGGGCTTCATATAGACCTTTTCGACGATGCGGAAGAAATAGACGGCATTGAGCAGGCTGCTTATGAGCAGCACCGCCAGAAACAGCCAGGCGGAATTTTTGATGGTGCCTAAGGCTAAGTACCATTTGCTGAAGAAGCCGACAGTGGGCGGTACCCCCACCATGGACAGGGCGCCGACGGTAAAGGCGGCAGTGGTCCAGGGCATCTTCTTGCGGATGCGGTGGTCGAACCTGAATATATCCGAATGGCCCAATTTGGTGCGGTAATTGCCGGCCACCAGGAAAAGGAGTCCCTTCATAAAAGCGTGGTTCATCACGTGCAGCACCGCGCCGATCATGCCCAATGGGTTTGCCAGGCCGATGCCCAGGCTGATGTAGCCGATCTGGGCCACGCTGCTGTAGGCCAGCATCCGTTTCATCTCCCGCTGGGCAATGGCCATTACCGAACCGTAGATGATGGCAATGGCCCCCAGCCAGGCCAGGATGCCGGTGAGGGGGATGACTTTGCTGACAAAGGTGACACCGAAAATATAGAAAAGGATGCGCAGGATGACGTAAACGCCGATTTTGGCCCCCACCGGTGCGATCAAGGCCGACGACGAGGATGGAGCATAGGTATAGGCATCGGGCATCCAACCGTGCATGGGAAAGACGGCCATCTTGATGCCCATGCCCACAACCATCAGGCACAGGCCCACAATGACGGTGGGTTCGTCTTTGACATGGGGAAGTATTTTCTGGATGTCCGCCATGTTGAGGGAGCCGGTGGTCATGTATAGAAAGCCGACCCCCAGCAGGTAAAAGGAGCCCGCCACCGTGCCCATGATCAGGTAGCGGAAGGCGGCTACCGGCGATTTGCGCTCCCCCACGGCAATGAGTCCGTACAGGGAGAGGGAACTGATCTCCAGGAAAACGTAGAGATTGAAAAAATCGCCGGTCATGACGATGCCGTTAAAGCCGCTGAGCATCAACATGACCACGGCAAAGTAGGGCATGGTTTTTTCGGGCAATTCACGGTCTACTACTGCCTTAGCATTGACCAGGACCAGGAAGGAGACCACATTGATCACCAGGCAGACGAATGCCGACAGGGGGTCCAGTACGTATTCGATGCCGATGGGGGGAAGCCAGCCGCCGAAATAGTAATGGATAGTGCCGCCGTCTAATACGCGCAGCACGTTGTAGATGGAGATGAAGAGGGCAAAGACGGTGGCCGCCATGGCCAACGGATAGGCGAAGCGGTTCTTTTTATAGGCCGCCAGGGGGATGATGACGGCGGCCAGCAAAAAAATGAGGGGGGTGAGGGCAGGGGAATTATGAGTGATCAAGGTTGGCAGTGTCATTCTCTTTTTTCATCTCCTGAAGTAATTCATCCTCTTCCAAAGTCTCGTAGCGTTTAAATATGCTGACGACCAGGGCAAAGGCGACTCCCATGGTGGCCACCCCCACCACGATGGCGGTCAGCATCAGGGTGTGGGGCAGGGGATTGATGTAAAGGGCGGCATCGGCAGCGCCGATGTGCTTGTCCAGCACCGGCACAGTACCGCCAAATTTGGAGGCACTGGCCACGAAGAATATGATGATGGCCACCTGAAAGATACTCATGCCGATCAATTTCTTGATGAGATTTTTCTTGGCCATCATGCCGTACAGACCGATGGTCATCATGATGATGACCAACCAGAAACCATAGTGACCCAGGAAAAGATCAAACATCGGGACCTGCTTTGGAGAGATCGTCAAAGATGGCCACCAGAATGGCCATCACCGCAATAGCCACACCGATCTCGACAAATAATATGCCGTAGTAGCGATTCATGGCCTCCGACATGGGCAGGTGAAGGAAGTGGTAGTTCAAAAATTGCCCCCCCAGTGCCAATGCCAGAAGGCCGGTACCAAAATAGACCAGGACGCCCACTGAACCCAGCGGGGTGGCCCAACTGCTGCGGAAGAGCTGCTGGGAAGTATTCATCCCGCAGGTCAGGCGAATCAGTATAACCGCTGCCGCCAGCAGGGTGCCGCCCTGAAACCCGCCGCCGGGACTGTAGTGGCCGTGGAAGATGACGTAGAGGGCAAACACCATGATGAACGGCGACACCGTGCGGCTCACCAAAATGACGATGGGATTTTCTCTTGTCTTAGCCATCTTGTTTTCTCTTTTTTCGCAAAATGAGCAGGCAGATGAGTCCGGCGGCCATGATGACTGTCTCCTCGCCTAAGGTGTCGAAGCCCCGGTAATCGGCCAGGATAACGGTGACCATATTGTCGGTATGGGCATCTTCGTGGGCATGGTGGATATAGTACGTACCGGCGTTGGGACTCTTGACCGGGCTCTCCTCCCGATTTAACCGGGAGTGGGCATCGCCCCGGGCCGGTAATCCGGCCGAGGCATAGATCATTAATCCCAGAAACAACGCCATAACGATGACATTAACGGCACTTATGGGCAGCCTCATGCGGAATTTCCTCGGCCGTTCCTCCCGCCGGTAGGTCTTCAATATGGCCACGATGAGTAAGACTCCGGTCACCCCGGCACCCACCACCGCTTCGGTAAATCCCACATCCACGGCCCCCATGACCGCGTAGATCAAGGCCGAGAAAAAGCTAAAAACACTCAGGGTCACCACCGCGGTGATGAGGTTTTTTACCTTCACGGATATGTAGGCCATCAAGATGAGGAAAATAAAGAGTGCGATTTCCAGTTCCCAGTGCATTTATTTCTTCCCTCTTTTGCTTTTCTTTTTGCCTTTGGGTTTATATTTGTCTTTTTTGAACCAGGGTCTTAGACCGAACCGGTAAGCGGCCCGGGTGAGGGCATTGGTGGCGGTGGGATTGGTCAGGGCCACGAAGATGATAATAAAGATGAGCTTAACGCTGTTTAAGGTAAAACCCTCGTACACCACCAGGCCGAAGATCACCAGCATGATGGCCAGGGTATCCACCTTGCCCTGGGCATGGGCCCTGGAGTAAAAATCCGGCAGACGGATCAGGCCGATGCTGCCCACCAGCATAAAAAAGGCACCCAGGCTGATGATAAAAAAGGCAAAAATCGTTCTAATTTCCATTTTTTCGTTTACACTTTAAGGTGGCCCCCAGGTACTTGGCGAAGGCCAACACCCCGATGAAGTTGAGAACCGCATAGGCCATGGTGATGTCGATAAACATGTCGATGCGGTTGAAGATAAAGCCGATAAATAGAATCAGTACCATGGAACTGGTGGCCACAGAACCGGCACACAGCATCCGGTCGTAGATGGTGGGTCCCTTGACCACCCGGTAGAGGGGAATCACAATAAATATGCTTAAGATCACGGCTATATAGATAAAAAACGTTTCCATTATATATCCCTCTGGCATTTAATGACTTTGAAATTGTGAGCCACCTGGCCGGGTTTTTTGTCGTACAGTTTGGCCACCTCTGCCGGCAGCGCATCCTCTTCGATCCCTTTGGCGGAGACATCCATCAGGGCATGCACGATGAACTCGTCGTCGGCAATTTGAACGGTAATGGTGCCGGGGGTCAGGGTGATGGAGTTTCCCAGAATGACCCGGGCGACGGTATTGGGGAGTTTGGTCTTGAAGCGGACCAGGGAGGGGTCTATGGGCATTTTGGGGCTGAGTACCACGTAGGCCACCTGCAAACTGGCCACCAGGATCTGCCACAGCAGCCAGGAAATGTAAAACAGCAGGCGAAAGAAACGAATGGCCGCCGGGTAACCCCCTTTGAGTTTGGCGTCGGCCTGGGTGATCTCCTCCTCGAAAAAATAATATTTTTTAAGACGATAATGGAGTGTTAGCACGGCAGTGACAGAGATCACCCCATAGAGGGTATGGATAATATCATAGTGACCGCTGAGGAGCAGCCAAAACCCCATCAACAGGAAGAACTGAATCACAATGTTTTTCCAAAAAATTCGCTTCAACGTTTATCCTTCGTGCTTCAACTTGATCGCTGTAACTTTTGACCTCGATGAGCGGCGATTTCTTCACGAAATTTTAGAGAGAATTATAATTTTTTCTTAACTTTTTGTCAAGAGTAATTGACAAAAAATATTTGAATTGTTACCATTTAGTATGATTTTAATGATATTAGAAAGAGGGAGGAACATAGTATGAAATCCGATATTGAAATTGCCAGCCAGGCAAAAATGGTCGATATTGAAACCATCCGGGAGAAATTGGAAATCCTGGATGATGAGTTCTGGCCCTTTGGCCGGTTCAAGGGTAAAATTTCCTTGAGGGTGCAGCAGCGGCTCGAGGATAAAAAGGACGGCAAACTGATCGTGGTCACCGCCGTCACCCCCACCAAATACGGCGAGGGCAAGACCACCACCTCCATCGGGCTAGCCATGGGCATCAATAAGCTGAACAAACGCTCCATTGTGACCCTGCGGGAGCCCTCGTTGGGGCCGGTCTTCGGCGTCAAGGGCGGAGCTGCCGGCGGCGGTTATTCCCAGGTCCTGCCCATGGAGGACATCAACCTGCACTTTACCGGCGACATCCACGCCATCACCACCGCCAACAACCTGCTCTCTGCCGTCATAGACAACCACATGCACTTCTCCAACGACCTGCGTCTCGATACCCGTAAGATCCTGTGGTGCCGGGCCATGGACATGAACGACCGCAGCCTGCGCAGCATCGTGGTGGGCCTGGGGGGTAACAGCCAGGGTTATCCCCGGGAGGACAATGTTATCATCTCCGCCGCCTCCGAGATCATGGCCATATTAACCCTGGCCGAAAACCTCGCAGATTTAAAGAGGCGGTTCTGCAATATGCTGGTGGGCTTCACCCGGGACGACAGGCCGGTCTATGCCGTGGATTTTAATGTGTGCGGCGCCATCGCCACCCTGCTGCGGGATGCCATCAAACCCAACCTGGTGCAGACCATCGAACACACACCGGCCTTGATCCACGGCGGCCCCTTTGCCAATATCTCCTTCGGTACCAACAGCGTGCTGGCCACCAAACTGGCCCAAAAACTCGGCGATTACGTGGTCACCGAGTGCGGTTTCGGCTCGGATCTGGGTTTTGAAAAGTACGTCAATCTTGTCTCCCGCATCGCCGGTTACCGGATCCACGCCGTGGTCATCGTGGCCACTGTCCGGGCCCTGAAGCACCAGGGCGGCGCCGACAGCCTGACGGGTCTGAAAACCGGCCTGGCCAACCTGGGCAAGCACATCGACAATGTCAAAGGTTTTGGTCTCGTCCCGGTGGTGGCTGTCAACATGTTCCCCGATGATAAAAAAGAAGAACTGGATTTAATCAAAAAATACAGTGAAGAAAGGGGCGCCCGGGCAGAGATCAGTGAGGCCCATGCCCGGGGCGGCGAAGGCGCCGTCGGCCTGGCAGAAAAAGTCGTCACCGCTGCCGATGCTGCCGACGGCAGTTTTAAGCGGCTCTATGAGCTGGAGGATTCGGTGGAGGAAAAGATCGAAAAGGTGGCCCGCACCATCTACGGTGCCGACGGCGTCATCTATTCCTGGGATGCCAAGAAGAAGTTGAAGCAGATCAATAAACTGGGCATGGAGAACCTGCCAATCTGCATCGCCAAGACCCCGCTGTCGCTGTCGGACAACAAGAAGAAGTTGAATGTCCCCACCGGCTGGCGACTGAATGTCAATGAAATCAACATCGCCGGCGGTGCCGGCTACCTGATTCCCATCTGCGGCGACATCATGCTCATGCCGGGACTGCCCAAAAAGCCTTCGGCCGAGGACATCGACATCGACGCCACCGGCCACCACATCACCGGCCTCTTCTGATCCTCCCCCCAAACAAAAGCCGCCAGGTTACGCCAAGGCACACGAAGGGCACAAGGGAATGGGGTGTCCTTCTATTTTTTAATTAAAAATTTTGCCGAAGTCGAAAAGGATCTGCAGGCGGCCTGCCCCTTTTTTGTCTTTAATAACAGTTGCAAACATTTTTTTTAGTCATATAATCTTGTCATAAAAAATAACTAAAAAAGGAGATGTCAAATGAAAGCCAAAAAATTTAACAAGAAACTGAGTCTTAACAAAAAGACCGTTGCCAACCTGAACAATGGCCAGATGAACGACGTTTTAGGCGGAGTTCATAAGACGACGACAACGGCCCCCTTCTGTCAGTTTTCCTGTGTCGATACCTGCCGGATTACGTGCGATTGTACCGAGACCTGCACCTGCTCTGAATGCGGCACCATCTGCGGCGGCCCCTATTGTTAACCGGGATTTAACCGGAACACACAAAAAGAGAGAACAGAAAGGGACAGTTGAAAAATCGACGGTCTTGAGTGAGTGAAATAGCCTGATCATTGAGTGTAATGGTCTGATCACTGAATGTAATAGGCCAATCCACCGGCAGCAGTATTTCGCATTGGCCGCAATCTTTCAGTAACTCTCCCAATTGCACAATGATTTTACTGCTGATCCACTGGTTCTTCTTGACCGGTGTAGGGGTCATGGCATAGGGAATGCCGCCAATCAACTCCGAGCGCCCCTCCCACTGCGCATAGTCCTCATACGTATAATGGAGCAGATCCTCCATTCGCAGCGCCGACGTCCTCATCATTTCTCCTACCCCCCCATTTTGCCCCGCCCCCCCTTTTGTCAACCCGACAGCATTTTATTTTTTTCCATCATTCCATTATTCCAGTGCGGAATAAATATTTAAGAAATCGTTTAGTTGTAATTTTTCGGGTCGGGTGGTGGGGGAGATGTGGTATTGGTGGAGGGCCTGGGTGATGGTGTCTCGGGGGTAGTGAGGGAGGAGGTTGTTGAGGAGGGTCTTGCGGCGGTGGCGGAAGCATTTTTTGAGGAAGGCGTAGAAGGTGGGGATATCGATGGGGGGTTTTGGGGGGGTGGTCTTTTTTTGGAAGCGGAAGACGGTGGATTTGACTTTTGGGGGTGGGGAGAAGGAACCGGGGCTGACGTCGAAGAGGGTCTCGGCGTCGAAGAGGTACTGGAATATCAGGGAGCGGGGGTTCGGCGGCCGGCCGTGCAATTTATCGACAAACTCCCGCTGCAGCATGACTACCCCTTTCCGGATTTGAGGGTGATTGAGGATGATCCAGTCTATAATATCCTTTGAGATGTAGTAGGGCAGATTGCCGATCAGGCTGACGGGGGAATCGGGAAATAGACTCTCTAAAGGAATGTCGAGTATATCCTTATTGATGATGTTGAGGCCTTGGGGGTGACGATCGGCTAATTTTTGGCACAAATCGGGGTCCAGCTCGATGGCCGTAACCGGGGGGTCGCCGCCTCGACGGTATTGGATCAACAATTCCGTTAAGATGCCGCTGCCGGGTCCGATCTCCACGATGTGCCCTTCTGCCGGTAAAAAAGCCCTTACGATTTTTTCGGCCAGGCGGTGATTTACCAGGAAATGCTGTCCCAACTGCGTTTCCTTCATCTGCATCCCCTAAGACTCACGACTCGCGATTCACGAACCACGAACCGCAAATTACGAATGACGCATCACGGGCCGTGAATCGGGAATTTCCCGCACCGATTGATTGGGCACCACCTCGCCTTCACACATGTTGTCGTTTTGCACCCGGGTAATCAAAACCTTTAATTTCCTTTTTTTGTATCCCCTGATGGGGGGAATGCGGACGGTCAGGAAGTTGCTGGTAATCACCAGGCAGTAGTTTTGATTCTCCTCGATGAGGATGCCATCGACGGTACGGTTGATGAACGTTTCTCGATAGGCGAGCCGGCGGTTGCGGTTGAGTTCCTGGAGCTCTTTCAGCCTTTTCTGGACAACATTTTGGGGTACCTGTTCCTTCAGGGCCGCTTTGGTTCCCTCACGGGGGGAAAAGGGGAAGATGTGCAGGTAATGGAGGGGGCTTTCGTTGATAAAATCCACGGTCTCCCGGTGTTCCCGTTCGCTCTCTTCGGGAAAGCCCACGATGAAGTCGGCTCCCAGATTGGCAGCCGGGAAAAAGTGTTGCAGGTAATCGAGTATCTTGCGGTAGTCGTAGGTTTTACTGAACCTTTTCATATTCTTCAACACGGTGTTGCTGCCGCTCTGAAAGGAGAGGTGAAAGCTGTCGGCGATCCTGTCCAGGTAACTGAGTTCTTTGATAAAATGGTATTTGAGGTAGCGGGGATCTAAAGAACTCAAGCGGATGAAATCGATGCTTTTGATGGTGTGCAGTTGTTTAACCAGATTCAGCAAATTTTCCCGGGGAAAAAGGTCATAGCCGTAGGAGGAGAGGTTGATACCGGTGAGGACGATCTCCCGGTAGCCCAGGGCGGCATAGTACCGGGCTTTTTCTACTACTTCCTCGGCCGGCAGGCTAACGGATTTTCCCCTTAAATGGGGCACCACACAAAAGGCACATCTGAAGTTGCAGCCGTCGTGAATCTTGAGAAATATGCGGGAGCGGAAGGCGGAATGGTAAATGATGTTGTCTTCGCTGGGGAAGCGCTCCCGGATCGTTTCCACCAAATTCTGTTTTTCCGGGTTGTCCAGGAATATATAATTTTTATATTTCTCCTTTAATCTGCCGCCCTCCCTAACAACGGAGCAGCCGGTGATGATCCAGGGGGTATTGGTTTGCTTGTAAATCTTGCGGATGAATTTGAACACATCCCGTTCTGCCTTCTGGGTCACGCTGCAGGTGTTGAGGATGCCGAAATCTGCTTCCGACATATGGGGGGTCAGTTGGTAGCCTGCATTTTCCAGTTCCACGATCCATTCCTGGATTTCCGCCTGGTTGGAACGACAGCCGAAATAACTAACATAAAACTTCATGGTTGATTCTTTCAATCCTTAGGTGTTGATCTTTTCTTTAAGCCGTTGGCTTTTCTCGATGACCTTTTGTTCCTGATCCTGACGATATTTTATTAACTTTTGTTTGATGGAGTCGTCATTCAGGGACAGGATTTCCATGGCAAAAAGCACAGAATTGATACCCCCGGGGTTACCGATGGCCAGAGCCGCCACCGGAATACCCGCCGGCATCTGCACGATCGAATACAGGGAGTCGATTCCCGACAGTTGGGAGTGAATCGGTACTCCCAACACCGGCAGCAGGGTATGGGAAGCGATTACGCCGGCTAAGTGGGCGGCGCCGCCGGCAGCGGCAATGATTACCTGAATGCCCTGTTCTTCAAAGCGCTTGACCAGTTCAACGGTTCGTTCCGGTGTTCGATGGGCGGAACTCACCTCTATTTCAAAGGGAATTTCAAACTCCTGGAGCAATTTGATACCCCTCTCCATATAGGGATAATCCGAGTCGCTGCCCAATATGATACCTATTTTTGGGGATTTATTCATGATCTGGCCCTCCCGATGTCCTGCCGGAAGTAGATGTTGTCAAAGGAGATGAAGGAGATGGCATCGTAGGTTTTTTTGATCGCGTCCTTCAGGGTGGCGCCTTTGGCACAGACGTTCAGCACCCTGCCGCCGTTCGTGTAACAATCTTTGTCCTGAGGTGTCGTACCGGCATGAAAGATTTCCACCCCCATGGCCTTGGCCCGTTCCAGTCCTTGAATTTTTTTGCCCTTTTCGTAATTACCGGGATACCCCTTTGAAGCCAGTACCACGCAGCCGGACACCTCTTCATCCCATTCCACGTGTACATCAAATATATTTCGTTCGGCCGAAGCTTCCAGCAGTTCTACAATGTCGCTTTTCAACCGCAGCAGCACCGCCTGGATCTCGGGGTCGCCAAACCGGACATTGAATTCCAGCACCATGGGGCCCGCTTGGGTCAGCATGAGTCCCGCATACAATACGCCGGTGAAGAGTTTACCTTCAAATCGCAAGCCCTCGATGGTGGGGTAAATGATGCTTTTCATGGTCTCATCCACCAACTGCTTGTTGGTATTGGGCGCCGGAGAAATGGCCCCCATGCCGCCGGTATTCGGTCCTTTGTCGTTTTCATATATTCTTTTGTAGTCCATTGAGGAAACCAGGGGGATGACCCTTTTGCCGTCTGAGACTGCCATAAAGGACATCTCCTGACCCTTCAGGAATTGTTCGATCACCACCTGGGCACCGGCTTTGCCGAATTTCTTCTCTACCATGATGGTGCGGATACTCTGCTCGGCTTCGTTTAAATTCCGGCAAACAATGGCTCCCTTTCCGAATGCCAGACCATCGGCTTTCACCACCAATGGAAACGTAGATTCCTTCATATATTCGATGGCCTGGGAGGGGGAGTCGAAGATCTCAAATTCGGCGGTGGGGATGCGGTTTTTTTTCATAAATGCCTTGGCAAAGGCTTTTGATGTTTCGATAGAGGCGGCCTTCTGGGTGGGACCGAATATTTTCAGGTTCTTCATGGCAAATTCATCCACGATTCCCAACGATAGAGGCAATTCGGGGCCCACCACGGTGAGGTCGATATTTTCTTTTTGAACAAAGTCGGCAATGGCCACCGTATTGGTGGGGTCGATGGCGACATTTTCCGCCAGGTCGGCGGTGCCGGCATTTCCGGGTGCGGCGTATATTTTGCCCACCCGTTTGGACTGCGATATCTTCCACACCAGGGCGTGTTCCCTTCCGCCCGATCCAATCACCAATACTTTCATGTTATCTCCTTTTACAGATCAGCGCACCGGCATATTTGTTGTTGTCTTTACTTATGCCAGATTACCATTATACGATATCTCGAAAAATCCGTAAAGGGATATTGCGTACAATCTTATTTTGACGTTTCGATTTTTAGGCCCTCTGGGGTGGAGGTGACTTTGATGCCGCCGTGGATGGCCGTGGCCATGGTTTTAATATTTCTCTCATGGTAATTTTTTTTAACAAGGGGATGGGGAAAGCGGAAACGATTGGGCCGGCTGTAAGAGAAGATGGCCAGTTCGGGAGTCACACAGTTTAGAAAGCCAATGGTTGATGAACTTTTTGAGCCGTGGTGGGGAACCTTGAGGACATCCGCGGTTAAAGCCGGGCAGTGTTGCCCAACCAGTTGGTTCTCCACTTCCCATTCGATATCGCCGGTGAACAAAAAAGAGTGATACGGGTCCGAAATTTTGAGTACACCGGAATGGTTGTTGTGGGAGCGGTCTGTCCGGATAAACGCCGCAGGAAACAGGCATTCGATCCGGCTCCTGCCTATCTTTTGCCGAAATCCGGCGGTGATTTTTTTCAGGCTGACTGTTGGGTCGAGTTCCTTTATCAACTTTTGATAATAGATGTCCCAATCGGCCCGGGAAAACAGCCACAACTCTTGCGGCTTGACGATATTTAAGATCTCGATAATACCTTTTGCATGATCCGGGTGATAGTGGGTCACCGCCACCCATTTGATCTTGACCCCCTGCTGCAGCAGGAAGGGCAGCACCAGGTTTTTGCCCACCTCAAAGTTGGAGTCATAGGTGCCGCCGCCGTCGATCAACAGGCTCTCTCCTGTGGGAAACACCACACACTGGCTGTCCCCCTGGCCCACATCTAAGAAAAACGCCTGCAGGTGATCGGGCCGATAGCGGGGGACGAAAAAGATCCCCCAGGCCATGGCGGCTGTAAAAATGACCGCCAGAGATGCCCTGAGCAATCGGGATATCCGGGGCTGGGCCATCAGGGCAAAGACAATCAGGATAAAGATCACCAGATAAATCGGCGGAGAGGCTCTATAAATATTTAATCCGATACTCTGGGAGAAGAGATCCACCACCCTGAAGAAGAGGCGCAGCGGTATATCGAGGATAACCAGCAATATGCGGGCCAACGGGCCCCAGAGGGGGGCAAAGGGTATCAAGAGAATCGCCAGGCCGGTGATGACCGCGGTCAGGGGCAAAAGGATCAGTCCGGACAGGAAACCGGCAAAGGAATACCGTTTAAAAAAAAAGAGCGATAGGGGGAGAGCGGCCAGTGAAGCGGAGATGTTGGCAGAGAGCAGCTCTCGAAAATAGTTGGGTAGAGGGGATAAAAAGTTGAGGAATAGATGCCTGCCCCACACAATGGCGGCGGTGAGGCTGTAGGTCAGGATGAAGCCGGGATTCAGGAACTCACCGGGATTCAGCACCAGCATGATGAAACCGGAAAAAGAGATGATATTAAAGATATGAATATCGTCATACAGAATCCGGGCGGCAAAAATTAGCAAGGCCATGAGCACGGCCCGCTGGGCGGAGACTTTAAAGCCTGACAGGATGAGAAATACGATCAGGATGAGGCCCGTAACCATGTAGCGGCTTTTGTGCGGTATCTTTAGCCATCTTAACAGCAGTAGTGAAAAGATGGCGATGATGCCGATGTGGGCACCGGAGATGGCAAAGAGGTGAAACACGCCTGCCCTCAGCAGTTCCTCCTTCTGACCGGCAGTCATGCGGCCCCGGTCTCCCAGCAGGATGGCTTCCAGGAATATCCCCTTACGATGCAGGTGCCCGTCTGGGCCGGTGTATTTCGCTTCAATGGCCCGGCGGATGCGGTTTCGCCAGTTGCCGATGAGTCGCCAGAATACATTGGACCGCCGGATGCGAGAAACCATCCGGGCGGATTTGCAGTAGCCGTTGAAGTGGATGTTCCGGTACCGGTAATAATTTCTAATGGGGTTGGGGAAGAAATTCCGGTTGAATCGGAGTTGGGATATTTTGGCATTGATGTGGATGAAATCCCCCCGGGCCAGATGACGGAGGCTGCCCCCTACCCTGATCCGCAGGTTCAGGGTTTTGGCGATGTTTTTTTTCTCGTACTCCAGGGATATGGTTCGCAGGTAGACGATGGAATCGTTCTGTCTTACTTCCGGGAAATCGGTCAACTTCCCCGTAATGGTAATATATTGGTCCTGGGGGACGGCATATGTTGTCGATTCCAGGTAGCTGGCTTTCCCTTTCAAGAATATAACGACCACCATCAAGGCCATTGTCAGGACCATGAAGACATAGCTAACACGCCATTTTTTTAATATAAAGAGGGTGAGAGACAATACGAATGTCACCGCTAAAAATGGCTGCAGTACCTGAAAGGGCAGGTTACAGAGATAGCACAGCGGCAGTACCAGGAGGCAGGCTAAAAAAATCGGCGAAAAGATGTCTCTCATCAGATAATCTGGATAGTGGGCGGATACAATGGATATTTAACAGCGATGTAATACAATTCCAGACACATAAAACTTTTATATCATAAAGAGTTTGATTTAACAATTCAAAAAAAAATAAAAAAAATGCTTGAACCTATTTAAAAAAATTTGATTTTCTGGTAGTATTATTGTGCCATTTTGATAGTAAGTTTAGTATTGTTAAAATAGATATTTCGACTGTTGATTTGAGATGCCTGTCGCCATTTAGAGTAGGCCAGGATAACAATGGAACCCAATCCAGGTAGTGGCGATAGTAACCAAAGTTTTACCGAAGAAATTTTACACTTTGAAGAACGGAGGTTCAATAAAAAATAGCTTTCGAAAAGGAAACAAAAAAGGAGGAAAAAATGTTGAACGGCACCTATCCCTCAAGTGATAGTGGGGTGGCTGATAAAAGGGAGGTAAAACTGAATTGCCAGAAATTTAAAGATATGGTGGAGATCCTCAAGAAAGATTTAGGCGACGCCCTCATAGCTGCAGATGTCTGGAGAGTATCTACCGGCCAATCACTGGCATCTTACCAATCGAAGCCGGCAAGAGTTGCACTATTTAGTCGCATCACGAAGTTTCTGAGCGTTGTTCTCAGAGATAGCGATCTACCCAATTTGGAAGGATATTATACCCTGAATTTAGCCGACCGAAAACTGGCATTTGCCCTACCCCTGGGGGAATGTCAATTGGCATTAATTATTGATATTGAAAAAGTAGAGGTCGGGCTGGTAGTGAATATTATTATCCCGAAGATTATGGATGTTAATGAAGAGGCGGTGGCAACAAACTAAACCACTATAAGGAAAAAATTATCGGAAACAAAAATAACCAAAAAAGGAGGATTAAATGAATGTCAAAAAGATTCACGAAATGATTGAAATCCTGAAAAACGATTTGGGGGATGCCCTTATGGCTACTGATATCTGGTCGACGGCTGATGGACGGTCTATCGCAGCCCACAATGCCCAACCAAAGGCGGTAGCTCTCTTCAACCGTATTACCAAGTATTTAGTCAATGCTCTGAACGATAGTGACTTTCCCACCCTGGACGAGTATTACACCATTAATTTAAAGGACAAGAAGTTTGTAGTGGTTCTGCTGCTCGGTGATTTTCAGCAAGGAATGCTGGTTGATACAAGCAAAGTAGAGACAGGATTATTGTTAAACGTCACGGTTCCCAAATTATTTGCTACTTTTAGGGCAGCTTTAGAAGAATAAAATTTAGTTTAAATCAAAGGTTCAAAGGAAGACGGGAGCTATTTTAACGGAAAATATTTAAGGTTTTAAAGGTGCGATGATGAAGAGTTTAAATGGAAGATCTCCGATAGTAACATCAGAAGAGGCCAGGAAAGAGCCTCAGCCTCGGGCCAGGAAAATACGGGACCTTTACTTAAAGACGAGTTCCTCTGTTTCTATGGAGTTTCCGTACTGGTATACTCGCCGCTGGATGGAGTTGGATGGAGAAATCCCGATTATTCGAAGGGCAGAAGCCTTGAAATCGGCATTCTCGCATTTAACTCCCGCAATATTTCCAGGAGAGCTATTGGTAATGGCTAAGTCCCATTATTTTAGGGGCTCTTACCCGATGCCCTGGCTGTCGGAATCTTATTTTATGGGCAAAGAAGATGAACTGTATCAGAAAGCAATGGAGGCAGGTAAACTCAGCTCGGATATAGTTACCAAATGGGGGAAGGGCGGTGGAAATGTAACCGAGAGTGCAGGAAATGTCGTGTCGATTGCCGGGAAATTCGGTTTAAGAAGGGAAGAACTTCCGGTTTTGATGAAGGTCGCTCAAATGTGGAATGGCAGATCTGTTGAAGATATCGGCCACAGATACGAAAAAATGGTTCCCGGTTACAATGAAAAGGAAGCCATCATGAGAGCGGTGGTCTGCATGTTCGACTCGGGATATACACTTCCTCAAGGCCGGGAGGTCATTAACTATTACTACCCTTTGAAATATGGAATAGACGGGATCATCGAGTACTGTAAAGAGAAGATTGACGAAGTGGCAGGGCAGCCGGAAATGGATCGGCTTTACTTTTATCAGGCAGTGATTGCCGTATTGGCGGGAATAAAGATCTGGATATTGAACTATCGTAAAGAAGCGTTAAGGCTGGCGAAAGGGGAAAAAGAGAAGGGGCAGAAGAATGAATACCTGGATACAGCCGGAATATTAGAAACAATTTCTGCCGGCCCGCCGGAGACTTTTCATGAAGCCCTTCAACTGTGCTGGCTATTTCATGTGGCGGTATTAAACGAGGACTGTATCTCCGGCATGTCCCCGGGAAGATTGGGCCAGATTTTATATCCCTGGTGGAAACGTGATATGAAGAGGGGAACCATCACACGCCAGAGAACGGTCGAACTCTTAGAATGCATGAGAATGAAATTTACGGAGTTGGACTGCTTTGCCTCTATGGGAGTGGTCGGCGGGGTCTTATCGGGAAACACCTTCAACAACCTATGCCTGGGGGGGCTCGATCAATATGGTAACAGTGCCACCAATGAACTGGAAATGTTGATAATAGAATCGTCTATGACCTGTGCGACACCCCAGCCGACTCTGAGTATTCTTTACGATGAGAAATTACCGGAAGAGTTTTTGATGAAAGGAATCAGCTGCACCAAATTGGGAGTGGGCTATCCCTGCTGGATCAGCAATCAAACGGCGCTTGACTTTATCATAAAAAACTACCAGCCTGAAGGGATGACCCTCAAAGAGGCCTATGCCTGGTCAATAGGGGGGTGTCTCGAGACTTCGGCGGGTGCCTGGCTGCCGATTGAATTGGATAACACAACGTACTGGATTCCAGGCGGCGCCGGTACGGCCACCAGCGTGGGTGTGCATTTTATCGGCCTGCCAAAGGTTCTGGAGCTTGTCTTGTATAATGGCATCGATCAGAAAACCGGCAAGAGAGTGCTGCCCGCCCATGGGTCAAAACTGGGAACGTATGATGAGTTAGCCGAAACATTTAAAAAATATTTCCGGCAAACCGTACAAGTACTCTGCCTCTGCAACAACATTCAACATGACGCCTGGAGAAAGATCACTCCCCCTGTTGTGAATTCTTTGTTGAAGCCGGACTGCCTGCTGGAAGGCAAGGACATTGGCCAGATGGGGTCCCGTTACAATACGACTTTTAATGTAGAAGTATGCGGAGGCATAAATCTGGTGAACTCGCTGGCATCGATCAAGAAGAATGTCTATGAAGAAAAAAAGATCCCCCTTAAAGAACTGAAGGAAGCAATAGATGACAATTTTGGTTTCAGAGACGCCGAAGAGGTCGGTTCCTTTTCACTGGCGGAGCAGCGGAAAGGGCCCAGGGCGAAGAAATGGGCCAGGGTTCATAAATTGTGTCTCAATGCCCCCAAATATGGGAACGATGACCCCTATGTTGACGACATACTTAAAGAGTGGGAATTGTGGTTCTGCGATATGTGCCATGACTATAAATCCCTGTACGATAAGCCATTGTATGCCTGCCAGATATCCGTATCCACCCATGGCCCCATGGGCGCAGTTACTTTGGCTACGCCTGACGGCCGTCTGGCGGGTACGACTTATGCCGATGCCTCCATGTCTCCATATCCCGGTACAGACAGGAACGGACCCTACGCATTGTTTAACTCCGCCACCTGCTGGAATCACTCGGCATCGCAAAATTCCCAGTTGAATATGAAAATACATCCATCGGCGGTAGAGGGTCGTGAAGGCGCCAGGAAATTGCTCGAGTTGATTCGGGCCTATTTAAGGAAAGGGGGATTTCATATTCAGTTTAATGTTATTGATTCGGAGACGTTAAAGGATGCCCAGAAACATCCGGAAAATTATCGGGATTTAATGGTTCGGGTCGCCGGTTTTACTCAATATTGGGTAGAATTGGGGAAACCGATTCAAGACGAGATCATTGCCAGAACAGAATATCCCGAAATATAATAGGTGAGAAAATGGAGAATAGATGTCATCTGGATTGTGAAGCCTTCCTGGCGATTGACGTTTTTAAAGGGCTTTGCCATGTCAAGAAGGAGATGGTGCTGGCAGACGAGGCGGCATGCGAGGCGTTTGAACAGGTAAAGAAATGTCGGTTCTGTAAGAACTATCAGCCAACTGAGGACTATTTAGGAAATTGTAAAGGAAAATTTATTACTTATCCGGACCTGCTGGCAAAAACCTGCGATGATTTCCGGTAAAAAAACTGAGGTGGTTGAGCAAACAGGACTGTTATTTGATATCCAGGGATTTTCTGTTCATGATGGCCCTGGCTGCAGGACGGTGATTTTTTTGAAAGGCTGTCCCCTTCATTGCAACTGGTGTGCCAATCCCGAAGGTATCGTCCCCTACCGCCAGGTTCTGTACAGTGCTGCCCGTTGTATACAATGCTATTCTTGCAAGGATGGGTGCAGAAACCGGGCGATCCAGGTTCACCCTCCAGATTGTTCGCTAACTATCGACGATTCGAGTTGCCGACAGTGTGTCGGTTTCGAATGTGTAGACACCTGTAATTATGGAGCTTTGAATATCTGCGGTTACTATATGGCGGTAAACGATCTAATGAAGAGAATACAGCGAGATCGGCAGTATTGGGGACCTGGCGGCGGTGTGACCCTGTCGGGCGGCGAGCCGCTGTGCCAATATGAATTCAGCAAGACTGTGCTAAAGCGGTGCTGCGATTCATTTATCCACACCTGCCTGGAAACATCCGGCCATGCCCCGTGGGAATACTTTGAGGGCGTCCTGGGTTACCTTGATTGGATCTTGTTTGACTTGAAACACATGGATACTAACAGGCATCTATCAAGAACCGGAGTCACAAACAAACTTATTCTCGACAATGCCAGGAAGTTATCGGTCCAGACAAAAACGCACCTGTTGTTTCGGATGCCCATCATTCCCGGTTACAATGATTCCAGTGGGAACATTAGACAAACCGCAGAGTTTTTAAAGAGTATCGACCGTAAAGAGATCAATATTTTGCCGCTGCATCATCTGGGCTCAACAAAATATGGCCAGCTCAGATGGAAATATAATGATGCGTTCCAGAAAACGCCGTCTTCAGAACACATGAGAAATATCGGCGACCTTTTTTCTAAATATTCCATTACCTGTTATATCGGCCCCGATACTCCCTTTTAGTTCGTAGACTCTGCCCGTATTTTTTAAAGGCGAAGTTTAAGAGATTCTTGTATAAACCCGAAGATATCGCCATCCAGTACCCGCTGGCTGCTGCCGATCTCCATACCGGTGCGGTGATCTTTAATGCTCTGGTAAGGATGCAGCACATAGGAGCGGATCTGGTTGCCCCAGGCAATCTCCCCCTTCTCGTTTTCCAGCTTATCTTTTTCTTGCTGCTTTTTCTTTAATTCCAGGTCATACAGCCGGGCCTTGAGAATCTTCATGGCCTGGTCCCGGTTTTGGTGCTGGGACCGCTCGCTCTGACACTGCACCACCGTATGGGTGGGCAGGTGGGTGATCCTGACCGCAGAGTCGGTGCGGTTTACATGCTGGCCGCCGGCGCCGGAAGCCCTATAGGTGTCGATCCTTAAATCTTTGGGATCCATGTCGATTTCGATGGATTCATCCACCTCCGGATAGACGAATACCGCAGCAAAGGAAGTATGCCTTCGTCTGTTGGCATCGAAGGGTGAAATCCGCACCAGACGGTGTACCCCGATCTCCTGTTTTAAATAGCCGAAGGCATACTCGCCGTCGAATTTTACGGTCACACTCTTTAACCCCGCCTCTTCACCGGCCAGGATTTCCAGGATTTCGGTTTCAAAATCCATTCGCTCCCCGAAGCGCAGGAACATGCGCAGCAGCATCTCGGCCCAGTCATGACTCTCGGTGCCGCCGGCACCGGGATGGATGCTCAAGAAGGCATTGTTGGGGTCATTGGGGCCGTTAAGGTATTTCCTGATCTCCGTCTCTTCGATAAATTGGTCAAACGATTGGAGCTCTTCCTCAAGTTCGCTCTGGAGCGAAGGGTCTTCGCCGATCAGGGCAAAATAGGTTTCAATCTCCTCGATATCCCGCTTGAACCGCTTGTCCAGTTGGAGGTCGTCTTCCAGCCTCTTCTTTTCCCTCATCAGTTCGGCCGATTTTCGGGGGTTGTCCCAGCTTCCCGGCTCCCCCATCTTCTCTTCTATCTCCGTCAGACGCTTCGACTTTTTCTCCAGGTCAAAGAAACCCCCTGAGATCGGAGGCCTTCTTTCGCAGTTCGTCAAATTGAACCTTTAATTCCGTAATTTCCATGGCGATATTGTACAGCGATTCCTCCTTTCCGTCAAGTTACCTTTTTATTGTTGGGGTAGTAAGGGTGGGCTGGTTGGTGGGATTTTGAATAGTTCGTAAAGGTAGGTGCCGGGGGTGGGTTGGTTTTGGCGGCGTTTTTCCCGGATTTTATCTATTTTTTTTTGAAACTCTTCCTGGTCCGGGATGTGATTGAAGTGGTCATGCAGGAAATAGAGGGCGGCCGCGTAGTCGGGTTCGATCTTCAGGGCACGCCGGGCCGCGCTTTCGGCCAGTCGGGGGTGGTTGAATTCCAGATATAGGTGGGCCCTTTTCAACTGGATAAAGGGATTTTTGGGGTCCGCCCATTCGGCTTTTTCGAGGGGGGCCAGGATTTCCTGCTCCAGGGCGGCATACTTTAGTTTTTTGGCGAGAACCAGCAAATACAGGTCCGCTTCCACCAGGTAATCCTTGACATCGTAGGGATTTAATCGCTGTGCTTTTTGGGCTCTTTCCAGGCAAGAGTAAAATGCGTCTAAATTTGATCGTTCCCGGAAGTATTTCAAATGGAGGCGGGCTTGCAGATAGAAAATTTCATGATTGAGGGGATTCAAAAACTCCGCTTTTGCCAGTAATCCGGCCGCTTCCGTCATGCTATCGCTCTGCCGGGATTGTTCCATGAACCTCTGGGAGAGGTAGGGAAACAGGTACAGCACAACCAGGATCGAGGCGATAAAGGCAGACAATATCCACTTATGGTTCAGACCGATATTTTTAACGGTCGGATCTTTTTCAAACAGAACCTTCATTAAAAAGACAAAGAGAAAAAAGAAGAAGACAAAAAAGACGACGTTCATGAACAGCGATTGAAACAATAGATATAGAGCCAATATTTTTTTTATATCGAACAGCGAGGTAGAAAACGATTTTCTTAATATAAAGAATAGGGCGGCCAGCAGCATCAGCAAGCCCGGTATACCGGTTTCAGTCAGGATTTTGAAATAATCGCTGTGGGGCATGCGGGGCGCCTTAAAGTAATGGGCAGGCCCCTTCTCTTGTTTAAAATTGTATTTGGGGGAGACGGAAGAGAAGTTATCCAGGCCCACGCCGGCCAACGGATGATCTTTGAAGATCTTTAGGGACATCTTCCATATGTCGAGGCGATTCAGGACATAGGGATCCTTTTTGAGGGAATAGTGGAACATATGCTTAATAGGGTTGGGAATGATAAAGGTCAGGATTACCGCCAGCACAACAAAGGGCAGCCATTTTTTCCGCTTGATCACCACCATATAGAGACAGCACACGGCAATACCCAGGAATGCCGCCTTTGAGGCCGACACGTAGACCCCCATAGTGTTGATCAGCAGTAGGATGACCGACGGCAGGGTAATTTTTTCGATAAGATAGTAAAAGAAGATGAGGACGCCTATACCCGAGGCAATCCCCTGGTGGATGGGGCTTTCTAAAAAGAGACTTTTGGGGGCCGCAATAGGCAGCGTACGCAGTAATACATGGATCAGGGAGAAAAGGGAGAGGCAATAAGCCAGTCGCTTTAAATAAATGCCGTGTTCCTCCGCTGTCAGGTTGAAGAAAACAAAATAGAGGGAAACCAGGAGAATATCCGAAAAAAACAGGATGGATTTCATCTGGTATGAAGAGAAGAAAATAGAGATCAAGAAAATCAAATTAAAGGAGAGGAGGATTAAAGAGAAAACAGACAGGTTGACTTTTTCGGCCTGCCAGAGACGGCGGATGAGCATCAGCGAGAGGAAGGCCCCAAAAGTCAAAAAATACAGATAGGTATCCTGGGACGGGAAGAAGAGGGCCCAGATCAGAATAAATGTGAATTCAAATCTGGACTGCGTCAAGCTCAGTTTGTAAACGATCTTTGATATATTCATACCATTTCTTATAGACTTCGTTGAATCGGCTAAGATGAAAGGCAGCCGAGGCATGATAGAGGGAGCGGAAGAATTGGTTGCTCCTGAGGGCTATCTTTGAATGTAAATAGTGGACAAATGGCGAATCGGGGTAAAGTCGATAGGCACGATTTAAATATTTCTCGGCAGCAGTCAAATTGTTCCGTAAAAGTTGGATCTGTCCATAGCCGGCCAGAGATTTAAATTGAAAGGGATTGAGGGTGAAGCTTTTTTGATAATACTGCCCTGCATCATTTAAATGATTCTGACTCAGCCAGAAGTCCCCCTTTTGCTGATAAGAGTCCGACACCGATATGAAGATGAGCACTAATGATAATAATGATAAGAGAAGTACGTTTAGCTTGAATTTTATGTTAAATTTCTCTTTAGCCACAGGGTATATCTGGGAAAGAATGATACTCATGATCAGACCGGCTGTAAAAAAATAGAATCCGATATCCACCAGGTTGTACACCAATAGAACCAGGAAGATCGATAGGTACAGGATTTTTTCTCTGGGGCGGTCCGGCTTCAATTTTTTCCGCGTCAGGAAGATCAGGATCAAAATAACAAGGGGAAAAATCATCCCGGTTTCCGCCGTCAGTTGCAGAAAAAAATTGTGGGCATAGATAGACCGGGCTTCATTTCCCTGGGTGAAACGGGAAATCTGGGATTCATAATTTCCCAATCCTATTCCCAGGAACGGCGATGACCGGATTAGCCGGCCCGCCTGCTTCCAGTTAGACAGCCTTAAAGTCAGGGGTTCAAATTTTTTGGCTTCGGAGAATCTGAGTCCCACTAAAATAAAAAAAATAAACGACAGTACCAGGATGACCGGGGCCAGGTATTTAAGCTTCAGGATGCCCGCGATGGTGAGATAGGCCAGTAGACCGGCAAACAGACATAATATACCGCCAAAAGACTGGGTAAAAATTAAATTCACCCCTCCCAGTATGAGCAGAAAGATCCAGAGTATTCGATTTTTAGAGGATTGGAGACAATAATGGAAAACAGCCAATATCAGAATGACACAGATGATGGCATACAGGGTGGGGAGGGAGAAAATGGAGAAGATCCGGCCCGTTTCGATTCGGTAACGCAGGGCCTGGGAATAAAAATTGTCCCCTGAGGTTAAAGTCTTGAGATAAATGGGGAATAATACAAATTTTTGCAGGATACCGTAACCGAAAATTATCAGCGAGACACCAGCCGTAATGATTGGAAGGATTTTGTTGAAATTGATTCGCCTCAAAAAAAAGAAGAAAGAGGTGAGAAAGAGAAAGTAAATCAGTCGTTTAAAAAAAAGGTATTCAACCGAACTGATGGAGAAATTGATGAGTAAAAAAAAAGCAGCCGGTAACACCCACCAGCTGCCCTTTTTCATTTTTTAGTAGGTTTAGCTGATTATTTAGTTTGTGGACCCCAAACGAATGTACCGTTTGAAAAGATGATATCGTTGTTAAAGTCTGTCAACGAGTCGACGATGTAAGTCCCCACTTGACTCCAGGCTCCCATGGCACCGTCTCTTCCGGCAGAACCGATGGAGTAGATATCCAACTGGGTAGCATCACGTGCATAAAACCAGTTGTTTCCCCACCCGTCGCCCAAAGGCATCTTCTTGATGTGGAAGGGAACCAGATAGACAGCCCCCGACGGGATGGTTGCCGGAGCGAGACTTATATCCGTCATGTAGGACTCCACCGCGGTTCCGATTGATTTCATATCTCCCATGGTGGCTTTCTGTTTACCCTTCTGAAGGGCGGTCAGCAAATTGGGGATAGCAATGGCAGCCACGATACCAATGATGGCCACAACGATTAACAGCTCGATCAACGTAAAACCTTTTTTGTTCATGCGAACCTCCTCAATAATTTACATAATTCTTTAGCAATTTAAATGCCAAAGACGAAACGACGTTATTGGCGGTTTTCGGGAAAATAGTTAGCTCACTTTTTTGAAAAGTTGTCAACCAATGTCATCCAGAGCGACAATTTTTGTCATTCACCATCATTGCCGAAATTTTACAATATCATTTTTTTTTGCTAAAATTTCAAAATGAAAAAAATAGAGGACATTGAATACTGGAAAAGGGGGCAGACTTTTTTAGGTGTTCGATACCCCATCATTTCAGGGGCCATGACCTGGATCAGTGATGCCAAACTGGTCAAAGCCATGAGCGATGCCGGTGGCTTTGGCGTGTTGGCTGCCGGCAATATGCCGGTAGAAATTTTAGAGAAAGAGATTCAACTCTTAAAGTGGGAAAAGGCCCACTTTGCCGTTAATCTCATTACACTTGCTCCCAATTATCCGGATCATCTGGCCAAAGCCCTTGACTTAGAGGTTCCCTACGTTGTGTTTGCCGGTAGTTTCCCCCGGAAGAGTGAAATTCAAATGGCAAAGCAAGGGGGGGCTATAGTGATTTGTTTTGCCTCCACCGAATCGATGGCCCAGCGGATGATCGACTACGGCAGCGATGCCTTGATACTGGAGGGAAGTGAAGCCGGAGGACACATCGGTTATGTGTCTACCATTGTTCTACTACAGCAAGTATTGTTCCATTTCTCTAAAATCCCCATATTTGTCGCCGGCGGCATTGCCACCGGTCGAATGATGGCCCATCTCTTCTTGATGGGGGCCTGCGGTGTGCAGATGGGCACCATATTTGCCATGTCAGAGGAGAGTCCTGCCCATCCGAAGTTCAAAAAACGTTTCCAGAGGGCCCGGGCCCGGGAGGCGTTTGCCACGCCCCAGTACGATTCTGCCTTGCCGGTGGTGGCGGTGCGGGCCTTAAAGAACAGAGGTGCCGAAGATTTTGGAAAACTGCAATTGAATTTGCTGGGGAAATTAAAGGCTGGGAAAATTTCCCGGGCACAGGCTCAATATGAAGCAGAACGTTTTTGGGTCGGTGCTCTACGGCGGGCGGTTCAGGAAGGGGACATTGATTCCGGTTCATTAATGGCTGGTCAAAGTGTGGGGCTGGTTGACGAAATCAAACCGGTTCAGAGAATCATTCAAGATCTGGTGGCCGAGGCGGAGGAGGAAATCGCCAGAGTTAAAAGGATTTTAAAATAGAGTTCGATTCGAAAGGGAGGTGCGTTGCCAAATGAAGCGTTTACTAAAAAAAATATTACAAAGGCTCAACCTATTGGACCGGGCAGCCATCATCTATAACAATCTGAAGCTATTGGGTCACTTTTCTTTATTACGGGAAATCAAAATACGCCTCCGGGGAGTGCCTGATCGTCTACCGCTGCCGTCGTCATCGATAATTTTTGATGTTATCGGTCACGGCTGGCGCTCTATCTATTACGACTCCGGGAAAATCATTGTCGATTATATGTTAAAAAATCTGGAAAACAACCGGATCCGTATAGCCGCGTCAACCCGTGTTCTGGATTTTGGCTGCGGCTGTGGGCGGCTGTTGCGTCATCTCTATTTTTCAAAAAAACCGGAGTGCTGCGGAACCGACTACAACGAAAGATTGATCCGCTGGTGTGCCAAGAACTTGCCTTTTTCCGATTTCAGGGTCAACCAACTGGAACCTCCGCTGCCCTACCGGGATGGACATTTTGATTTTGTATATGCCCAGTCTGTTTTTACCCATCTAAGCGAGGACCTGCAACTGAAATGGTTGGCTGAATTCCACCGGATATTGAAAACAGATGGTTCCCTATATTTAACCACCCACGGCCGTCAATTTATCCATAAATTAAACGATGTGGAGAAAGAAGTTTTTGAGGGAGGAAGGGTGGTGATCCAGCACAGCGAAGATCAAGGTAAAAATATTTGCGGTGCCTTTCAACTCCCCATATACTTTAAAAGAAAAGTAAAAAGCGGCTTTTCAATGATTGACTTTATTCCCGGCCAGGATGAAATTCATCTTCAACAGGACGTTAATCTCTTCCGAAAAACCGAAAAACCGTTGATCTTCGAATAATCAATTTTTTTCTCTTTTTAGTTTGAAAAAAATTTTTTTTATGCTAAAATAACTACAGAAGTTTGTGACAAATTAAACTGAAGAGTGTGCAAATTAAATATATAAAAAGGAGGTAGCTAAGTGAAGCGCCAATGCCTCTCTTTATTACTATCCCCCACTTATAGATCTAATCTAATTTTGCATAATTGTCAAAAAAATTTAAAAAAGGAGAAATAAAAATGATCACCTCCACCCACAACAGAATGATTTTTAAAGTTTTTTTAATGGTTTTTGTTTTGTTTATTTTTAGAGTCAACACATTTCCCTTGATGTGTGGCAATGACTCTGATATTATTTTTGCCGGCGATTCCTTTCGTTCAGACGGTAAGTCCGACTCATCGTTGCGTCAGTATGTTATCATGGGCGCCGGCTATTTCTTAGAGTCATACTCTGACGCCCTCCTGTTTCTGAATAAAATCGAAATGGCTGAACTTAATGGTATGGATTATAGCGAATTACGGATGATGATCAACAATGCCGTCGTCAATATGAAAAACGCCAGGAGCGCTTATTTAAGTCTAAAACAATTGGCAGACAATACCCCTTACAATCAGATTGTTATCGATGAATTGAAAAAGTTTGATTATGTCGGCTTCCCCGAGAAAAACGAATCAAATGGTATTATATTTAAAGATGTAGAATACTATTTATCTAAAGGTGATGTCAGGGGTGTTTATGCTCAATTTTTGGCCAACACCGAAAGTATTTTGGAAACTTTATACGTAATAAAGCAAACAGTCGACCATACTTCATTTCCCAGAACAGCCGACTTGCAACGTATGAATCAATCGTACTCACAATCATTACTATTCGGTCAGTATGTGGCAGAGGTATTTCAGGAGGTAAAGGAGAAAATCTTCTAATGAATAATTTTTTTTCGTTCTTTATTTTTGAGCTAAAGAGATTTGTCTCGAGAAAAAATTTAATTGTTTTTTTCCTCTTTTTCGTACTGAGTTTGTATTTTGTTCATGAGGGCACCCATCAATATAAAAATACTCTGAAAAATAAAGAAACATTTCAGAGACTGGAAGAATTAAAAGTCAGGAAGTACATAAACTATACGCAGTATGGAGTTTACGGTTTCAATTTGATATTTATTCCCTCTCCCATCAGTACTCTTTTTATCAATTCAAGTGTAATTTCGGAGTTAACATCCAACGTTAATTCTTCAAATGTACTAAAAATTTATAATTCTTTCAAAGGAAAAAATTTGTATGTAGATAGCCCGCGGGGATTCAAGGATTTTTCCGGTGTCATTCTGCTGTTTGGTTCAATTCTGGCCCTCTATTTTGGTTATGATTCTCTTCGACATAAAGAGTATTTAAAATTTCTTGCCAGTATCTGTAATTACAGAAGGCTTTTTTACTTCATACTGTTACCCCGTATAATGTTATTAACCGTTTTCTTTCTTTCCCTTATCGGAATCGCATTGCCATTGATGGCGATGAATGGCGTTTACATACCGGGAACTGAAATTCCCAAGATACTGCATTACCTGTTGGTGATGTTCTTCCTGGTTATCACCTTTTTTCTTATTGGAACCGTTGCCGGCACATTAAAATCAAAATTTGTGGGATTGGCATCTACGGTAACGATCTGGTTCGTCTCTGTTTTCTTAATTCCCGGTGTGGTCGATAGGTTAGTGGCCAGTAAGGCCGAATCTATTTGGTCAAATTATAATTTAGAAATAGGAAAGTTAAAGTTGATGATGGATTTTGAGAGGGCAGCTCTGGATGAAGCTCAGAGATATACCAGTATGAGTGAGAAAGTAAAATCTGAAAGAAAACTGGTAGAAGGATTCTGGAATAATGAGTTGAAAAAGATTCAGTCATTAGAGAATAAAATGCAAAGTGAAATGAGGAAAAATTTCAGATATTTCCAGAGTTTATCTATGATTTTCCCTTCTACTTTTTATTTATCGGTGAACAATGAAATCAGCAGTAAAGGATATAAAAACTTTTTTGAGTTTTATGATTATATCATGGGGCTCAAAAAAAAGTTCGTCAGGTTCTATATCAATAAGAAATTTTATGAGAACTATTCGGAAGTAGTATCCTTTGTGAAGGAGGATGAGAATATTTTCTATGCCCAGAGTCGGCTGCCGGAGAATTTCTCCATTGGGGCGTCGTTAAATCTGTTTTATATTATCGTACTCTCAGGAGTTTCCTATTTTCGACTTAAGAAATCCCTGTTCGGACTGCCAGATCGGCAGTTCCAGGATCTAAGTGATCTGGAATTGGAATTGGAAAGCGGTCGAACCGTGGTTTTGCTGACCGGTGAGAATGGGCTGATTGGCCAGGTATACAATTTCTTTTCAAGCAAAGACATGGGATTTAGCGGCCAGGTGATGCTGGACAATAATAATATAGCCGGTACCGAAGATAGGAAGGATTTTATCTATGTGTGCCGGCCCGGGGAGATCCCTGTTGATATCAAGGTGGGAGCTTTTATCCGTTTTGTTTCTAGATTAATGGGAATTTCCTGGTCCGAAGCGGAGAAAATCTATGCCGCCTTAGGGCTGGTAAAGATTGAGAAGAAACACTTTGGGGAGTTGAGGGAGGCCGATAGGGGTCGTGTCCTTTTCGGTTTAGTCCGGCTAAAAGAAAGTAAAATCTATATGATCCATGACCTGGCCGGAGGCATGCCGGTGGATTTTGCCATGGAAGTCATAGAGGGATTAAAAGATTGTGAAGAAAAGCAAGAGATTATTCTCTATTTAACCCTGGATGTTTTGTTTGCCGCCAAGATAGCCGACCGTTTGACCTATCTGGTAACCGATCCCACTGTTCCCCGCCGCATCGACGATTACAAAAAAATGTAATCCCATCAATTCTGTATATCCAGCATTGGTTTTTGAATGGAGTTGAAGTAGTTGAGAATTTCTTCTCCAATTTGGGGGCAGGCCTGCATATAATGAATTAATTCCAGGTATTCATTTTGAGAATCCGACTGCAATTTGGTTTCTTTCTCTTTATGGTGAAAATTTACCTTTACGACTTTCTGTTTCTCTGCAGTTTTACCCTGTCCTTCGGTGAGTTCGGACCGATTCTCCCGGATAGCGCCCAGTATGTGGTCATCTGAATATTTGCTAAATTCAAGATGGAAGGACTTTTTGCCTGCCGGGCACTGGAAACTGCCGATGTGACGCCGGATTGTTTCTGGATCGGTCTTAAAACGAATCATGAAATTGATGGCGCTAAGAGGAAGTATAGCCTCTACGTTTGTCTGAAAGGGAGGAGGCGGTTCAATCACGGTGGGTATCCAACGACCTCGAGCGGTTCTGTTTAATTCAAACCGGTAAGTTGGCGTTTTTTTAGGGTGCCTATTTTCATATATATTAAGATTGCCGTAAACTGCTTTTCTGAAGTTATTTTTTAGATTTTTGTAGAACTGGATCTTGTCGCCCATCACACACTTTAACTCCTCCACTTTGTGATAGATAATCCGTTCGAATTCCGGGATGTTCAATAACTCGATGAGTTCTTCGAGGTCTAATTGGTTTTGCATTTATCCTCCTGAACTGACGCCGCTGTTCCGCTAGGCCTCCTTTCGTTCCTGGTCTTGTAAAAATGTTAGAATCAATTCCCTGTTTTTGGCTTTATAATTCAGAAAGAAGCCCAATACCTGGTGAAGCACCATAGGAACGCGTTTCATATAAAATAGTAAGTCATGGATCTCTTTCGTGTGAACGTCAAAATCCGGTAAGCCCTCTATTTTTTCGGGCTTATTGGAAATAAGCATCTCTCCATCACCGCAAACCAGCCAATCGAGCGAAATGTTGAAATCGGATTTTAAGATATGCATAATCGTTGGGTTGGGGAAAATATCACCCTTTTCGATCCTGGAAAAATTGGCCCTACCCACCTTGAAATGGGCGGCCATTTTTTCTTGAGTCCATCCGAAATCTTTCCGGATTTGTTGCATCCTTGAACCAATCTCTTCTTTTAATTTGCTTCTCATTCTTGCACCATTTTTATTTTTTTTGTTGCAGCCAAGTAATAATTTTCAATTTTTATGTTTGATTATGGGGCTGGTAAATTTAAAATAGATGGCAACATAGGGGGTCACCGAACGGATATGGAGAAAGAGTGCCACTTTTTTGTTCATCAGTAATAATATAAATGATTTCAAAAAAAAATACAAGCTTTTAAAAGAAAAAAATAAAAAAGTGTGAAAATATTATCCGAACGCAAAAAGGGGGGGAGTAAGGTATTGAAAGATTTGAGAAAATAGCTAAAATAATAATTATAAAAAAATGAAGAGGAAGATCAGACATGCAAAGAAAAACAAGTTGTAAATTAAAAGTGTTGAGTATGGTTTTGGTTTTACTTTGGCTGGGAGGGGCGGGACTTTCGGCCCTGACTGAGGATGAGCAAAATACCATCGAAGTGGTTAAAAGGACCGCCAATTCGGTGGTATTTATCACCAACATTCAGTTGGTGCGGGATTTCTTTTTTGATCAACAGCAAGTGGCCCGGGGTTCCGGTTCTGGTTTTGTCTGGGATGGCGACGGTCATATTGTAACCAATTACCATGTAATTGAGGATGGAGATCTGTTTATGGTTACTCTGCCTGACCAACAGCAGCGCCGGGCCCGGTTGGTAGGTAAGGAGGAAAAGAAAGATATCGCCGTCCTCAGGGTCGAGGGAGATTTGAGTGGTTTATTCCCGATCGGGGTGGGGGCATCCAGAAAGCTCCAGGTAGGGCAGAAGGTTATCGCCATCGGCAATCCTTTCGGTTTTGACCATACCGTTACCTGCGGTATAGTCAGTGCCCTGGGCCGACAGATGCCGGGAATCGGTGGGGTGACGATCCGCGACATGATTCAGACCGATGCCTCCATCAATCCCGGCAATTCCGGCGGCCCACTGCTCAATTCCGGCGGTGAATTGATCGGCATGAGCACAATGATTTATTCGAGAACCGGCACCAGTGCCGGTATTGGTTTTGCCGTTCCGGTAGATACCATCAAAAAAATCGTACCTCAAATCATCAAACATGGTCGTGTGATCCGTCCCGGGATCGGAATCTCCCTGCTGGGGGATGATTATGCCCGGAGGCTGGACATCGAGGGCGCAGTAGTGCTGGATGTTGCCAGGGGAAGCAGTGCTTACCGGGCGGGTCTCCGGGGGATCGTTCGGAATCGATTCGGCCGACTGGTTATTCAAGACGCTATTGTGGGGGTGGACAACCTCAAGATCTCCTCTTACGATGACCTTTACAATGCCCTGGATGGCTACAGGATCGGGGATGTGGTAACCCTGACCGTAGAGCGGAACAGTAGTAGGAGAAAGGTACGTATCAAGCTGGTTAAGATCGACTAATCTATCCCAGATCGCCCACCAGGGCTTCCACTTCGTGGAGGATTTCACATGATTTGACCAGCTCTTTCATGCGGGTATGATCCGGATAGAGGGGCCGGTCCACGTCCAGGAAATCCACGTAGCGGCGAATCACCTCTTTGGCCCTGGCCGCACCCTTACCAAATTGGTAATCCCGGAAATCCAGCGCCTGGGCGGCGGCCATGAGCTCGATACCCAGCACGCCGTAGGCATTGTCCATAATCTGGAAATTTTTGATCGCCGTGTTCATACCCATGGAGACAAAGTCTTCCTGGTCGGCGGCAGCCGGGATCGACTGGATGGAGGCAGGCATGCAGAGAATGCGCTGCTCTACGATCTGCATGTCTGCCGTATACTGACTTAACATCAGACCGGAAAACATGCCGGCCCCTTTGGTTAAAAATGCCGGCAGACCGATATTGAGGGCCGGGTGATTCAATCGATTCATGCGACGTTCCGACATGACGCTGACCATGGTGATGGCTGCACCCACCATATCCATGGGCAGACAGACCGGTGATCCCTGGAAGTTGGCGCCCGACAGTTGCAAATTTTTCTCCGGGAAAAACACGGGATTGTCCCCCACTCCGTTCAACTCGATCTCCACCTGGGTACGGGCATAGGCCACCGCGTCATGGGCGGCCCCGATCACCTGGGGAGTTGATCGCATGGAATAGGCATCCTGGACTTTAATTTTGAGTTTCCCCTCGTACAGATCGCCTCCCTCCACGCACTTGCGGATGGCGGCGGCGCTGCGCTGCGCCCCTTTAAAGCCGCGGGCTTCGTGCAGCAGGGGGTGATAGGGGCGATAATTGGCCTTTAAAGCCTCCAGTGTCATGGCTGCGGCAATCTCCGCTTGTTTGAGCCAGTTGTTGGTATCGTAGAGCAAGAGTCCACTCATGGCGGTCAACACATTGGAGCCGTTAATAGCGGCTAAGCCGTCTCTGGCCTTCAGACCGGGAATGGTTATGCCGGCCCTGTCCATGGCCTCTTTACCGTCGAGAAGTTCGCCTTTGTAGTAGGCCTGGCCCTCCCCCATGAGCAGTAATGCGATTTGCGACATGGGGGCCAGATCTCCGGAAGCACCCACCGAACCCTTCTGGCAAACAAATGGGGTCACCCCTTTGTTCAGCATCTCCATCATGGTTATGGGGATTGCCGGCCGGCAGCCGGAGCGGCCCTTGGCCAATACGTTTATCCGGGAGGCCATGGCGCCCCGGACATATTCGAGGGGAGCCGGGTCGCCGATACCGGCAGCATGGTTATAGATTAAATACTTCTGGAAATCCTCCATCTGTTCATCGGAAAGAACCACCTCGGAAAATTCTCCGATCCCGGTGTTGACACCGTACATGATCTCCCCAGCCTGGATCTTTTTTTCCAGCATGGCCCGACATTTCTTGACCCGTTCGCTGGCTTCGGGAGAAATTTCCACCTTCTCGTTGTGCCGGGCAATCTGTACCAATTTCTCTATAGTCAGGTTGGAACCGTCTAAGACAATAGCCATAAAGTCCTCCTATTTTAAAGAATCTTTGATTTTGAAAAAAATCGGCGAATTTAATCTCCATTATATGAGTATCCCCCCCTAAAGTCAACAAAATCGTCAATGTTTATTCATCAATATTTTTTCGATCCGCACTCCTCAACCCGATTAACAAATCTTATAGTCATGACTATTATAGTCTAAACTATATAAATGAAAAAATCAAGCGGCATCCCTTGACCTCCCGGAGAGCGAAAAGAGGGAACAGGCCAAAAATGCGCCCTCATCACCGGAGAAAAAACCATCAAAAGCACCATGACAATAGAGTAAAGTCACGTGGCCCAAAGATCAAGCAAAAATAACGTACATTTCTCAACATCTGCTCCTCCCCTCGGAGTATGGGGGGGGTGGTTTGTTGGGGGGTTAGGGGGAGCGGAGGGTGGTGAT
>CBFDCR010000045.1:0-39315 GCA_965603365.1 uncultured bacterium | reverse complement strand
CTACCGCTTCGCTTAAACTCTGGAATAATGGAATGTTGGAATAATGGAATATTGGAATTTTCTACAAACTTTTCTGAGGTTGATTCGGGGTTGTTGAGGTAGCCCCGGGCCAGGCCCAGACCGGCAATACAGAGTTCTCCCGGCACGCCTACCGGCAGCGGGTGCAGGAAACGGTCCAGTATAAATGTCCGGGTATGGGCAATGGGACGGCCGATGACGGCGCCCTCGGCGCTGTCGATATCGAGGTGGGCGGCGGCGGTGACGGTAGCCTCGGTGGGGCCGTATTCGACGATATGCCGGAGCCGCGGACTCTTTCGGCGGCTGAGGGCAATTAAATCGGGCTCGGCCCGCTCCCCGGCCAGGACCACAAAACGGAGACTTTTCAACTCATCGGCCCCGGCCTCCCGCACCAGGGGATCGTAGAGACCCGGCACCAGGCTCATATTGGTCACCCCCTGCCCCACCAGGGTCTGTCTCAAAAAACCGATATCCAGCCTTCTCGATTCCGGTACCAGCATTAGCCTGCCGCCGGAGAGCAGGGGGGAATAGAAATTGGCGGCAAAACCGTCGAAGCTGTAACTCAGCAGTTGCAGGGTGACATCCTGGGGGCCATAAGCGTAGGCGGTGAGCCGCCACTGGATATAGTTGACCAGACCGCCGTGGTTCACCGCCACCCCTTTGGGACGGCCGGTGGTGCCGGAGGTGTAGATCACATAACAGAGGGCCGCGGCCGATGGCGGCGGGTGCCGGTGAAGGGGGGGAGAATGCCGGGCGTCATCCCAACTGCCCTCGATGGCTTCTGCGGTCAATACGATCCGGGCAAGACTGTCGGAACGCATAAAACGGCGGCGGGCCTGGGGATAGGCGGGGTCGAGGGGCAGGTAGGCGGCTCCGGCCTTGAGGATGCCCAAAATCGCCGCCGCCATCTGCACCGACGGCTCCACCATGAGGCCGACGACGGTGTCGGTGCCGACGCCCTGTTCGGCCAACTGCCGGGCCAGCCGGTGGGCTCGACGGTTTAACTCGCCGTAGGTCAATTGTATCCATTCGATGATACCGGGGTGGGCAGCGGTGAGGGCGACCCGGTCTGCTGTTTTCCCAACCTGCCGGGCAAACCATTGGTGCACGGTTTCGGCCGGCAGATGTTGGCCGGGGCTGCGGTTGAATTCGCTCAGCAGCCTCTCTTTTTCCTGGCGGGATAACCACTCCAGGTCCCGCACCGGCCAGGCCGGGTGGTCCGCCATGGCCGCAAGCAGGGTGGTGAAATGGTGGACCAGTTGCGGGCCTGCCTCTTCGGCAAACAGTGATCCGGCGGGGCTGAAAATCACCTCGATGGGATCACCCAGGGTTACGGCCACGGTCAAATCGTAGTGGGTCAGGGCGGCCGCGCTATACTGCCGGGCCGACAGGCTGTAACGGCCGGAGCCGAGAGCGGTATCCAGGGGATAATTTTCCACCACCACCAGGGTAGCGAAAAGTCCCGGTTCATGGGGCAGGCCGAGGTATCCCGGGATCTTCGCCAGCGGGGTAGTGGTGTGGGCTTCCCTGGCCCGCAGGTCATGGTGAACCCGCAGCAGCAGCTCTTCCACTGACTCCAGGTCCCGGCTCTTGACCCGCAGCGGCAGGGTGTTGATGAAGAGTCCCACCATATCTTCGATACCCCTGACCGGTACCGTGCGACCGGACAGGGTGGTGCCCAGCAGCACATCGTCGTCGTCGTTGTACTTTTGCAGCAGCAGGCCCCAGGCGGTGTAAAAAACTGCAGCCAGGGTGACCTGGAGGTGCCGGGTCCACTCGTCCAGTTGTACCTTCAGGGGAGCGGGAATCATCAACCGCCGCTGCTCATCTTCCGGCGGCGCCGGCTGCCTGCCGCCGTGCTGCGGACGTGTTAACGGCAGTCCGCGACAGCCCTCAAAATCCCCCAGGTAATCCTGCCAGAACCGCTGCTGCTCCTGCTCCCGGCTGCTGTTCAGGTGCCGGATGTAGCGGACAAACTCCCCGAACCTGGTCTTAGGGGACAAGAATTCCCGGCAAACATTTTCTCCCCGGCATAAGCCGTGATAGGCGGTAAAAAATTCCCTGAGGATGATGCCGGTGCTCCAGCCGTCGTAGAGGATGTGGTGGTGGCTGATGATCATAACATGGCGATCGGCGGCGATTTTAACCAGGGTGACCCGGAAGGGCACCTCCCGCAAATCGAATCTCTCCTGCCTGTCCCGGCGCGCTATCTCCTCCACCGGAGCGGCCGGCGGCAGGGGGCGTGTTAAATCGTAATACCGGGGCTTAAAATTATACCGCTTCAATACCATCTGCACCGGCTGCTTGACCCCCTGCCAGCGAAATACGGCCCTCAGCATCTCGTTTTCACCGATGACCGCATTCCAGGCCTCGCTAAAGGCCCGCTCATCGATGCCGCCGCTTAGCTCCAGCGACAATTGTTCAACATATTGACGGCCCGCCGGTTCTTTCAAATAGTGAAACAGCATCCCCTCCTGCAGGGGGGTCAGGGCAAACACATCTTCCACATTGTTCATGTCCGGCTTCTTGATGTCGGTACTCATACTACTCTCCCGGCAGCGGCGGCCGCAGCATTCTACTGTCGAGAATCCTGTCAAACCCGCTCTTCTGCTGCGATTCCGGCACCCCCTTGGCGGTTAGAATCGACCGCAGTATGTCCAGGGCCTCCTCTACCTGTGCCAGGGTGGGGGATCTCCCGGCGGTCTTCAACTCTTCGTACAATCCGGCCACCTTTCTATAGGGTGCGATCACCCGGCGCTCATAGTCGTCCGCATGGCGGTTTCGGTTCCTGGTGCCGGCGGCAATACCCAGGCATCTACCGATGACCTGTATATACTCCTTTTCCTCCAGCAAAAACTTCCCTTTCAGGGCCATCAGGTCCACCGCTGTATCGGTCTTAAAGGGGGTGATGACCTCACTATTCTTTTTGATTAAAAAGGTCAGCACATTCTTGGGCCCCATCTCCACGGTCGTCCCTACTCCCCGGGACCATAGATAATCGAGGGAATCCCGCCAGCGGATGGGAGATACCAGTTGCCCCGACAGGTTATCGATCACACTCTGTCGATCCCCATAGGCTCGGGCATGGCGGTTGGCGATGACCGGGTAAACCGGCGCCCCATAGGCATACTGCTCCAGGACACGCCTCATCTTCCGGCCGGCCTCTGCCATCAGGGGGCTGTGAAAGGGGCCGCTCATCTTAAGGGGGTAGACGATGGCGCCGGCTTCCTCCATTTTCCTGGCTGCGGTCATGACGGCCTGGCCGCGGCCGGATATGGAGGTCTGGCTGGGGCTGTCGAAGGCGGAGACGAAAACCGCATCGCCGCTGTGGGAAACCTGTTTGCATATTTCAGTGACCTTCTCCTGCTCCAGGTTGATGACCCACATCATGGTGCCGCCGCTAAAGGAGGCGGCCTCACTGATAATCGCGCCCCTCTCCCTGACGATCTCCAGGGCATCGGCAAAGGCGATGACACCGGCGCAGCACAGGGCCGAGTATTCCCCCAGGCTGTGGCCCAGGCAGAAGTCCGGCGGCACACCGATCTCCTGCAAAAAGACCCTGAAAACGCCGACGCTTACCGTTAGTATGGCCAACTGGGCATTCTCCAGCCTGGCCAACTCCGCCGGGCCGGTCTCGAAGCAGAGGGCGGCGAGGTCCCGGCCCGACACATCGCCGGCCTCCTCGAAGGTCCGGCGAAAAAGCGGGAAACGGTCATAAAAATCTTTTCCCATGCCCACATACTGGGAACCGACACCGGGAAACATGAAGGCTATTTTTGGCATGTGCATAGATATATCCCTAAAACCCACCTATGGAGTGTTGAAGTAATGGAAAATTCTCCAGTCAAGGGGAATTAAAAGATGATTGAAAGGAGAGAATTGGAATACTTCAGAATTTCTATATAAATATAACCAGGCTTCCGCCCTTCAAAAGTGAGACATTTTCTTTAGAAATCACAATCATACTATTCAATTATTTGGTAATAGAAGATTAGTAGATTGGCACAGCAATTCTCATGCCAACCGCCCTTCGGCCGCCAAAATGAGTGCATAAAGGCGTCTCCAAACTCCCCAGAAGCAAAACCCGGCTAAAAATTCTGTTTATCATCAGAAACAATAACCTCAAGCCCCAACCACAAGGGCAAAACCCTGGGGAAATGGGCGACATGATTTCTGATATCGTTCAGATAACATCTGGGTATAAGCAGAAGACCTTTTACTTGTTCATCCGATAATCATTAATAAAGTTTAAAAACCTTTTGTAGTCTTTCGGCTCTATATTGAGCAAAGCCAAAATCTTTTTGTAGCCACCGCCGGCCTCCCTCTGCGCCAGCCTGAAGACGATTCCACACCTCATCGACCCTCTCCACATCATCGCCAATTGCCTCAAAGGGAACTCGACCGCCGCGACCATAAATGATGCCCCGAATATCCTTACCCGTAATAGGACTCTCCAGCAATATACCCGCCCGCTTCAACACCGTAAACAACTCCCGTACATTACCCGGCCACGAATAAACCAATACCTCCGGCCAAAAATCCTCGCCTATCTCTTTACCCTTTAAATAGCCGAGGTTGGCTAACACCAACGGCTTGATATCCTCCTTTCGCAAACGCAGCGGCGGAATCTCTATCTCAAGAACACCAAGACGGTAATAAAGATCTTCGCGAAACTCCAACCTCTCTATGGCCCGAGGCAAATCTTTATTGGTGGCCGCCAATATCCGAATGTCCGCCTGCCGCTCGAACGATTCGCCCAATATCTTGTACTTACGGGTATCGATAAATCGCAGCAGCTTGGCCTGAAACGATAAGGGAACCTCGGATATCTCATCCAGAAGCAGCTTCGCCCCGAATAACGGTGTATCAATTCGGCCACATGATTCTTACCCACCCCTTTTAAAGATCTGGAGCTTAGCACAGACAAAATATTTTTGCAAATATTTATAGATAAAAGTTACCCCATGGAGTTCTAGGTTTTATTTTTTGGGGTAACTCCAGTGTTTATTGTAACCAGGTTGAGGAAAAACAGGATAAAAATTCATTGTCAGGATGCTGGACCGATGTAGAGCAATTCGGGGCCGGAAAAGATCAGCACCAGTTTGACTAAGGTGATGTTCCGGATAGTGCGGCCGAACTTCTCGTCGCCGCCTTTAGCCGCAAAATCTCGGCATCCCGTGATTTCCGTTTCTCCCCGGCCTTGATGTACTTGATCTCCAGCATATAGGTTATACGATCTCCATTAGTTGGATGTCGAAGGTCAGATCTTTTCCCGCCAGCGGGTGGTTGGCATCCAGGGTTACGGAAGCATCGTTGACCTCAGTGACCAGAAAGACAATGGATTGGCCGTCTTTCATGGTGGTTTCCAGGTGCTGCCCCACCTTCGGCTCCAGGTCAGAGGGCAGTTGATCGCGATTTACCGGCATCACCAATTTATCATGATACGGACCATAGGCATTATTCGGTTCTATTTGAATGGTCTTCGACTCCCCGACATTCATGCCAACCACTGCTTTTTCAAAATCCAGTAGTAATTTCTCCCCCCCGATCTTGAATTGAATGGGGTCCCCCTCAAATGATGAATCAAAAACGCTGCCATCATCTAACTTTCCAGTATAATGAACTTTCACGGTATTTCCATTTTTTGCTTTAGACATATGTCCTCCTTCTCCTCATTTTATTGTAGACTTTCACCCTTGTTTCTGCTATTTGGATTTATGGTCAATTTATGTGGGTGAAATGATCTAAATTTTTCAATAAGTCTTCAGTACTTACGAAATTGCCTTTGGGTTTTGGGTTTTTGGGCATGGGCCTCGGCCACTTTTAAGGCTCTCCCCTTAAATTCAGAACCGTTTAACTTCTCTATTGCACCTTCAGCTTCATCGGAATCTGACATTTCGACAAAGCCAAACCCCCTGCCTTCGACGATTTTAACATTCTGCACATTACCATAATTGACGAATAAAGCTTCAAGCTCTTCTTCGGTAGTTGAAAAGTTGAGATTCCCCACATAAAGCTTGCTACCTTGCATGCGAAACTCCTTGATTGATTTTTTTCATTGGAAGTCGAGGCAAAATAGCATTTCGAACTCCTAATGAAAGTATGAGTGTAACATATTATTAAAAGTAAGTAAAGTGAGGTTAATTCGATTTTGAATTTTTGACTTTAAAAATGAAAACATTTATAATACCTATTTGAGAAGGTAGAGAATCAATGAAAACCTATTTTCCTGAAGACCGGTATGACACCCCGGAAGATTTCCCCCGGGCCCTGGGGGATAAGTTATTATTGGGCAGCCGCTGGTGGTTCTATAGTCAATTTGCCAGAATCGTATTTAGATGCCGTTCTTATGCCCTCAAGGGGATATATGACGACCCGTTGTGGGCCGAAACCTCGATGGATGTGCTTAGAAGTATCGAACGCAGCGGTGGTAAGTTTCACCTCCAGGGGCTGGATCACCTGCGCAACCTGAAGGAACCGGTGGTCATCATCGGCAACCATATGAGCACGCTGGAAACGGTGGTCTTACCGGGAATTGTCGTGCCTTTCGTGCCCGTTACCTTCGTGGTGAAAGATAAATTGGTACGGGGTCCGGTGTTCGCACCCATCATGAAATCCAGGGACCCCATTGTGGTGGGCAGGGCCAATCCCCGTCAGGACCTGCAGGCGGTGTTTACAAAAGGAACAGAGATGTTGGCAAAGGGAACATCCGTAATTATCTTCCCCCAGAGTACCCGTCGGGTCGACTTTAAGCCGGAACACTTTAACAAATTGGGTATCAAACTAGCCAGGCGGGCGGGCGTTAAGACTCTACCCATGGCCTTAAAAACCCATTTCTGGGGAAACGGAAAAAGGCTGAAGGGTTTTGGCCCTGTAGATCGTTCCAAGCCGATCCATTTTGCCTTTGGCAAGCCCTTGACCATTCACGGCAACGGTGCCGAGGAGCACCGGGAAATTGTCGGTTTTATCCAGGATCATCTTCGGCAGTGGCACGGCCGGGAATGGGTTGAGGCGTAGCTCAAGCAAGCGATCCATCCAACTCTTTGCGGATGGCGGCGCCGATTTTTTCAATGGAATAGGGCTTCTGTACAAACGTTCCGACCCCCAGGCTCTGGGCTTGGGCAATCCTACTGGTTTTAGAATAGCCGCTGACGATCACAGCCTTTTGTTGAGGATGGATATTCAAAATTTCCCGGTACGTTTCCAGCCCATCCATGCCGGGATTCATGATCATGTCCAGCAGGACCAGATCCACCGTCTCCTTCTGCAAATAATCGACCGCCTCCTGCCCGTTGACTAACGCGGTCACCCGGTAACTCAATTTCTTTAAAATTGCCGAGGCGATCTCCCGCTGTTCCTTCACATCATCCACCACCAGGATATGTTCATTTCCCTTAAATCGATCAAGCGGCGGCAGCTTCTCCCTATTTTCGACCTTTTCCTTAGTAACCGGGAAATAGAGCCTGAAGGTGGTTCCGACACCCACCTCACTCTTCACGTCGATACAACCGCTGTGGTCTTTTACCGTGCCCCATACCACACTCATGCCCAGGCCGGTACCGCTGCGGCCCATGATCTTGGTAGTATAAAAAGGCTCAAAGATTCTGTTGATATTTTCAGCGGAAATGCCCACCCCGTCATCCGCCACAGTTAACACCGCATATTCACCCTTCTCAATATTTTCATAGCCCCTTAACGTTTCCGGCAGAACGGCATTTTCGGTGACGATGGTACACCGGCCCTGCCCCTGAATAGCCTCGGCTGCGTTGGTCACCAGATTCATCACCGTCTTGAACAGGTGGACGGGGGAGCCCATAATATTGTGGAGATCCGGCGCCAACCGGATCTCAAAACGAACCTGAGGATGATTTTTTTTCAATCGCTCATATTCCAGACTTATCAGGTACTCCGCCACCACATCGTTCACATTCACCACATCATGTACACCGTAACCGCTCCTCGACAGGGTCAACAGGTCCTGGACAATGGCGGCCGCCTTCTCGCCGGTTTTCTGGATCGCCAGGATCGTTTTTCCCGTGGGACTCTCTCGGGGAATATCCATCAATAGGAGTTCCGGATAATTGATGAGTCCGGACAGGAGGTTGTTTAGATCATGGGCCACGCCGCCAGCCAGGGCACCGATGGCCTTCATCTTTCGCGTCTGCTCCAACTGCTGCTCCAAACGCTTTCGTTCGGTAATATCCCTGATAATCCCCTGGTAGGCGACCAATTGCCCCTGGTTGTTTTTGACCGCGTTGGCGGTCACCAATGCGGAAAATTTCATGCCATTTTTTCTCTTCAGCACCAATTCGTAATCTTTTACAAACCCCATGTCCGCCATTTTTTGGCGGAAAAGCTCCCTCTCCCGGTCTTCGATGAAATGGTCTTGAAAAATACTGACTAAAAAAACATTGGCTTTGGCTGAATAGCCGAGTAATTCCAGGCCGGCAGGATTAATATCAAAGAACCTGCCGTCGGTAGATATGATTAAAACGGCATCCTTGGAGTCCTTAAAAAGCCGGGAATACCTTTCCTCTGCCGCCTTTAATAAATCGGTTCGTTCCGCCACATGCCTCTCCAGCAGGCTGGAACGGTGCCGGATGGAAAAATAGCGTTGAATGGCCGCAGCCATTAAAAAGAGGGCACCAAACATAAACAAATAAAACCACCACCTCTGGTAAAAGGGTCTGTGCACCACGATCAATCCCGACTTGATCACCGGGCTCCAGACGCCCAGGGCACTGCGGGCCTTCAGGACAAAACGGTACGTACCGGCCGGTACATTCTTATAGCGAATGATCTGGTTGTAGGGATACTGCTCGGTGGACCAATCGGTATCGAAGCCCTCGAGCTTGTGTTTAAAGCGAATCCCGTGCTCGTCTACGAACGAGATCCCCCGGAAATGAAATACCAGATCCCCTTCTTTATGGCTCAACGAGATGATGTCCGTGCCACTGAGTGGTATCTTTTTACCACCGGCCTCCAGAAAAAGCAGCCGCACCTTCGGCGGTACGGAACCGTATTTCATATCGTCATATGCCTCATTGTAAAATGAAACCCCGCGGTTGGTTCCGAACCATGGTACGCCGTCAGCATCGATGATGGCAGCGGCCCGATTGGTCTCCGGCCCGATTAAGCCCTCCCGGACGGTATAGATGACCTGACGTGTCCCATCCCAGTGAACCACACCATAATCTGTTCCCACCCATAGGCATCTTTTCCGATTTTCCAATATAAAAAAAACCGGCCTGTCCAATTTGGGCGCGTCGGCTATAATTTTTTCGATACGGCCATTGTTCAGAGTGCACAGGCCTCCCCGGCTGCCGATTAAGATCCGCCCCCGGCGATCCTGGGTGATGGCAAAGACGCTGTTGAGTCCGGGGTTTTCTGCGCATCGATAATTACGCCAGCGATTGTTTTTATATTCATAGATCCCTTCGGCCATGGTGCCCAGATAGATCGAGCCGTCAGAGGCAATATATATCTTTCTAAATTTACTGTGAATCCCACGGGCCAGTTCTAAAGGGACCAGTTCTTCCTCCCGCAGTGTCAACATCTCCTTTCCCGTGGCCACCCAGAGGGAATCATCTCTTCTCACCCACAGGCTATTGAAAAAATCCTGGTTTGCCCTTTCCCTGCCGTACCATTTTATCTTCCTGTGGCGATCGATCCGGCATAGACCCCGCTGGGCAACCGCCAGCCAGATATTTTGCTTCGAATCTCTTTTAATATCCAGAATTCTGGACACCGCCACATCGGAGTCTTCCTCCACTTCAAAAGAGAGAGTCGAGAAATTCTGGCCGTCGTAAAAGGTCACGCCTCCGGGGTGGCCGAAGACCAATTTTCCCGGTTCATATTGCAATATGGCGGTGACTTCATCCTCCAGGAGTCCATGCTGCATCTGAAAACTGCCAAACCTGCGGCTGGCGATTTTACTGATCCCCCGATAGCAGGGAATCCAGATATTTCTTTCATCGTCCATATAGAGGGAAGTGGCGCCTTCACTGATCAAACCACTCTTAATATTGAAATCTTCAAGCCTGTTAGTCCGGTAATTAAAATAATAAATCCTGGTCTGACTGGCCAGGAAAATGCCGTTTCGGTAATCGGCCATCAGGCTGAGGCAGGATTTTTTGGTCGAAAATAAAATGGGCAGCGGAAATTTTACCCACAGCCGATCCTCTACGGTAAAATAGCCCAACCATCCCTGGCCATAGAGCCATATACGGGTTTCCGATAAATCGGGAATCTTGAACCAACCGACATCTTTAAACCGTTCAACCGATTCAATGCCAACAGCCCAAATGGGGCCTGCAGATAATCCCAATTGTCGGCTGACGGTATTATCTACCCGGCCATTATGGATGGCTGATAATCCCTTTGCGGTGGCGATGTACAATCGATTCTGCCATACCGCCATGCCGTTGACATCATTACTCCGGAGTCCGTCGTTCACGGTGAAGTGGTTCCATTTATCGTCATTTGCACCCTTAATAAACAACCCGAGCCCCCTCGTTCCCACTGCCAAACGGGTTTGCCCCTTACCTCCAAATACGGAAAACGAAGTGAGTTCGAAGTTCTGATTTTCGCCAATTTCCGGTGAGGGAAGCTGTCGCCAGTTCTCGCCATCAACACGAAAAATTTCCGGGAGATTGCGGCTGGAACTAGCCAGTACCCAGACCATACCATCGGAATCCAGCCGGATCTTCAGGAAATTGGCGGCCCCAAGGCCCTCCGAGGCGGGAAAATTCTGCCAGGAGACCCCATCGTACACGGCTATTCCCGAACGGGTGGCCAGCCACAATCGCCCCTGCCCATCCTGGGTGACATCGTTGACCCCGGAATTCATCAAGCCCTGCATCTCGCCATAATGGTGGATCAAATAACGTTGAGAAAAGAGGCTCAGGGAAAACAGGAAAATGAACGTTAGCCAGGTCCCAAATTTCATGATATTAAAAATTATCTCAATTGCGTAAATTTTTCACGTATTCTCTATTCTATCACAAATTAGAATATTTTTCTAAGGAAAAAAAAGAAAGATTGAGGCACACCAGTTCCGCTGGTTCAATCTATAAGCTATAGTTTCGCACTGAAAAAAGAGGCTGAGCGATCCCAGCCCCATCTTTCCTTATTGACAGGTTTCCGTCTTAATGCATACCAATATTGATTCTCCACACAATTCAACATCGGTAGGACAGGGATAATCCCTGGTGGTTTTACAGTGCATTTCCGTAGGGAGTGTTCCGCCATAAATGCCATTCATGCTGCGGCAATCCAGGGCAGCAATGGTTTTTTTGTTGAGAGACAGTTTTTTGTGGGATTTGTTCGTTTTCATCTTAGGCAATCCTCCTTCTTCTAATAGGAAATTCTACCATAATCGGCAGACGAAAAGCAACAACCATGGAGAAGTAAATTAGAAATTACCCCCCGGGTCAAAAGCCCGGAGGGTAAGGGTGGGTTAATTTAACAATAACTCAGTCGATTAACCGATACAAGATTTTGCGCTTGCCGAATCAGGATCGACATCATTGATGGGGAAAATACACACACGGTAGTCAAAGTTGGGGCATGTCATCATGTAAGAACAATACTTGTAACCGGGGGGAGGGGCAGGAATAAAGACATTGTTTTCATCGCTGCCTGCTTTGACGTTTGCCAATTCTGTTCTGGTGAGCGTTTTTTTGTTTCTCATTGTATCCTCCTATTTTTTAAGGGATCGGTATTTACTCTGCCGGCGGGGGTTTGCAAGGGGGGAAATTGCACATGGTTAGCACGGTACAGATCTCATCCGTACAACCGGTAGTGCAGTTGACATGAAAGGTCGGGATGCCGCGGCCGTCTGCATACTGCATTTCATGGTTACTCAAATTGGAAATCGTCAGCTTGCTTAACACCAGTTTTCTGTTAAGTCTTTTCCGCTTCATTGTATAATCTCCTTAGATAGTTTTCTCCAAAGGCAGTTCAAATCGTACAGTATCTTATTATGTACTATAGCGAAGATGGAAAGTCAAGTATCAATTATAAATTTATGTTATTTTCGGCAAAATTCTTTTTTTAGGAGGAACTTTTTAAATGATTGATCGTTTGTTATAATATGAAAACCCAAAAAACGGGCCAATTTAACAGTATGGAGGTATAGGCATGACAGAGCAAAAGGATCAATCCACAAAGATTCTCTATTTTTCCGCGGGAATCATCCTGGTGTTTATCGGTGTATTGTTTTTCCTGGAAAACTTTATTAGAGGTCTCCGGGTGGGACGATTGTGGCCCCTGTTTATGTTGATTCCGGTGGCCGTGCTGGTGGCCGTGTGGATTCACGGTAAACAAAAGGCATCGGCAGTGGTGCTGCCCATCATCATTTTGCTATTTTACACCGGCTATTTCTTATGGCTCAATTATACATCCTGGAGCAACGTAATATATACCTGGCCCAACTTCCTGATCGGCCCGGGACTGGGATTCCTGGGCCTGTTTTTTACCAGCAATAAATGGGGCTTTTTAATCCCGGGATTTATCCTGCTGGGGCTGTCGGCGATCTTCTATACGGAAATCGTCGACAAAACCTACTTTCTCGGCATTCTCTTAATTGCCGCCGGCATTCTCTTCATCCTCAAGCCCCTCATCCAGGCCGCCCAACGAAAAGAACCCAAAACCAACGAATAACCCTTTTCCTGGTACATTTTCCGGGCCCTGGGAATTTTAATCACTGGGTCGGATCGCACTCCCCCCATAGCGCCGGTGAATCGCAGTAGGCGGAACGTTTATAAAAGGCATCGTCATCATCATCCCAACACCATACTTCAAATTGAGTCCGACAAATAGACCAAAAATAACAAAATGTTCCTTGCTTAATAGCAGTCACAAACTCCCCTTCCAGGCAGGCTTGTTCAATGGCTTCACAGTCGTCTATACCGCGGCACCAGTTGGCGGCTAAGGCATTCAGATGAGAGATTAACAAGGTGAAACCGACGACTATGATCAATATTAGGGTGATAAATTTAAAGAGTTCTTTTCGCACTGTTTACCTCCTCTTTGAATACATATATATTTTCTTTGGTCATATTGATTCCGTAAAAGAGATTGTTTTTTTTCGTCCAAAACCAGAAATGAGAGGGAGTAAAATAGATCTTTTTGAGTTTGCCTTCCAGATCGAATTGATAAATCTGAAATTTTTTATTCCCCTCTCCTTTAATTCCAGAGAGATAAAATAGATTCGGATTATCTCTGTCTAAAAAAAAGTTAAAAAACATATATACTGTAAATATGTCTCCCTTCCGGAGCTTTGCCTTTCGCCTCTCTATTCTTTTCCTATAGTCTTGCAGTGCGCAGCGGGGCCAAATGTTGAATTTCTTTAGAAGTTGATTATTTTCGTAGATATATGCAGTAGAATCATTGCTCAGATATACAAATAATCGATTATCCCCGATCGGTTCGTAAAATGTATTCATAAAATTGGCAGACCGCCAACTGGAAAGATCCTCATCTCTTACTTTCAAAACAATGGAGCGGTTGTAGTCTTTTTGGCTTAAGATACTGTAGAGTTTTTTAAATTCCCTGTCCTTTATATGAAACACATCGATGCTGCAATCGGCGTAGTTCAGGAGGTAACAATTGTTTTTAGGGTCGATCAAGGGTACAAATGGGCCCCTGGAATATTCCCGGGCATAACCAGTGGTGGGCACCTTGAAGTCAACGATGTGATTGCCCTCTCTATCGTATTTTATGATTTTTGTGTTTTTGGTGCTGCTGAGGTATAGATAACCGTCGGCGGCAAGATATAACAAATTCTGGTCACCCTTGCCGCCGTATTCGCCCGGTCCCTGGCCGACACAACCGAAAGTCTTGATAAATCGCCCCTCTTTGTCGAACTTGAAGATCTTGCGCACCAGGCGGTCAAAGGCATAGATGCTGCCGTCGTCGTCAACCACCATGGACCAGGGCCGTACCATGAAGTGCTCGTCGTCAATGTTGCCCGATATCTCCATTACCTTTACCAATCTTACATAATTTTTCTCCTCGTGAGTCGGCTTCGGATTTTCAATATACTCTAGTTTTTGCCCCCCCAGGTAAGCGCACATAACACAATAGACAAACACACCCAGTAATCCTACTTTGAGTTTTTTCGTCATCAGGATGTCCATATGGCAACTCCTATTTTATCTATTTTTTCCCTTACCGGTCAGCCTTCTGGCTGCTTTCACCACTTCGGTAAAACTCTGGCCATTTAAATCACCGATCTCAACTGTTTTTACCCGTTGGTCATGGAAAAGAACGGTTTGAGCCAGGTCGAGTTTCAGCCTCCACTGTTCGACAAAGCGATTCAAATCCACCGGCACATAGATGTTAAAATGCAGTTTTTTACTTTGAGAAAAATCATGGGCCCGGTCAAAATCATCCAGGATGATGCCGAAGAACCGGACATCGTCCTTTAATATGTCTGCCATCCTGTCCCAGAATACAATATTTCTGTTGCAAGGCGAACAGGGGCGGGAAAAGATAAAAATCAGTGATGTCCTCTCCTTTTCCAGATTGGATTCATCGATGACCTGTTCATCCATTCCCTTTAAATCGAAATATTCAATTTTTTCGCCCTCCACCAGGCAAGGAACATGGGATTTCAGGGTCTTGTTTTCCCGGATCAGATTTGTAATAATCACTCCGGCAGCAACCAATATTGCCATAATAACGAGCAGGTAAAGGATATTCTCCTTTTTCAAAAGGTTCCTCCTTTTTTATCCATATCACTCGAATAATTAATTTGAAATTTTAACAAGTAAAAAATTCGCTGTCAAGAAAAAGGCGGCAATCATAGAACTTTCACCATCCCTCCAGCTAAAGTTTATACGTTTTCACCCACCGTCCCCAGCACTTCCCCCACCACTTCCAGCACTTCAAAACAGACGATTAACCCGCTCCAGATATTGTTCGATGCCGTTTACAAAAGGGGGGGGATATGGTATGTTGACAGGGAAAGAAGGAAACTTAAATGAAGAAGAAATGGCTGGTTCTACTGGCGGGTCTCATCGGCCTCCACCTGGTTCTGTTCAATCAATGGACAAATCGGGATTCGTGGCAGGAACCGGAGAAAGTCATGGATGCCCTGGGAATCAAACCGGGCATGGTGATCGGCGAGGCCGGAGTGGGAAGCGGATATTTCACCTTTAAATTATGCAAACGGGTCGGGCCCGGCGGCAAAATCTATGCCAACGAGATTGTCGAGCGTCATCTCAAAACCATAGAGAGACGCTGCCGCCGAGAAGGCATCCGCAATATCGAAACGATTCTGGGTACGAAGACCGATCCCCTTTTCCCGGATGGAGAGCTGGATATGGTGATTATGGTTTACGTGTGCCACCATCTCAGCCGGCCGGTGGAGTTCCTGAAAAATATCATACCGGATCTGAAACCCGGAGCACCGGTGATTATCCTGGAACAGGAACCGGAAAAAACCGGTTCTACCCACTTTTTACCCCGCCGCACCATCCTTAAACATATCGACAATGCCGGTTACCGGGTGAAGGAGATACTGGAGTTCCTCAAGAAAGACACCATCTATATTATCGAACCTAATAATTCCGGATCCACACCACTTTTACACTCAGATCAACAGGCTGGCAATAGCCGCGGTCATCATGGTGGTCAAAAAACAGGCAACTAAAGCCTTGATCGCCAACCGGGATATCATAGGTGGTGACGGCAAATTTACGGAGGTCGATAGTGGTCATGATGGTGAAAATCCGTGACTCATTCATATTCTTGATGTAATCTCTGACCCCGGTAATGGTCTCGATACCCATAAAGATGAGCATTGAGCAGGTGAAGGCCTCCAGCCCGGGGATCTTTAAAGTCCTGTAAAAGATCCTGGCCGGAATTTTAATCACGAGCTGGATCACCCCCAGATAGACCAGTATACCCATGATGGCGGAGACGAACACAATCAGGGGCAGCACCTGGAAGGCCACCCCCACCGAGGTCTTGAGCATAAAAACCGCAATCACGAACCAGGTCAAACGCAGTTGAATTGTCCGTCATTTTCAGATACAATACCTTCACTGAACCTGCAGGAAAGCGCAATGTCGAAGAAGCGAAAAAAGATAAAAAAAGACAGGCATGGGTTTTATCTATTAACCGATCATGATGACATGGCGGACATCTGGAATACCCGGAGGCCCTGCACCGACGAGGATGAAGATTTTGCCAATATGTTCGAGCACTCTTTATCAGATCCCGATCAGCAGGCTTACCTGAGGGAAAAAATACGGGAAAAAGAGCCGCATACTCCCCTCTGTATCGACAAAAAAATAAAATCCTATCCCCCTGTTCAGGAAGAACTGGATCTGCACCACTATACGGCTGCCCGGGCTGAAACCAGGGTCGAGACATTCATAAGATTGGCCCGTGCCAGAGGCACCCGTACGGTGCGGATCATTGTCGGCAAGGGTCACCACTCGGCGGGTAAACCGGTACTGCCGGATGTCATCGAAACAAAATTGTATGCCCTGAAAAGAGAGGGAAAGATCCTGGCCTTTAAATGGGAGAGGAAGGACAAACGCAAAAGCGGCGCTGTCGTCGTTTACCTTCCGGTTCCATAACCGGTATTATTCCCCTTGCAGCCTGTTTTCCAGATCTTCAATCTTATTGTTCAGGGTAGATATCGTCTTTTGCTGCTGCTGAACCACCCGGGTGAGAACGGCCACGATGTCCATTGGACTCAAGCCCTTGCGGCCATTGGTGGCCACCAGCTCGGGGACCTCTTCGGCGATGAAACCCACATTTTTTTCCAGCTTATTGGTTTTGTAATTGAATTTCACCGGGTTGAGCTCCTCTAAGGCAGCTATGGCCTCAGCCGCGTCCAGACTCTGGATATTTTCCTTTAAGGCGATACTAGAGGCATTTTCCCAGGTGGTGCCGTCGCTGTAGGCGCCGCCCGACAGGTGCAGCAAGTGAGTGGGGTCCAGGCCGATACCCACATTACCGCCGGGTTCGACGGTTATGACCTCATTGTTGTTGGCCACGATCTTCACGTTATGAGCCGAACCGGAACCCATATAGACTTCGTCCGGCCTGGCGGTAAATTTGCCCGTTGCCCCATCGGTCCGCTCGAATATGACGGCGACGTTCTCGCCGGTCTTCTCGATCTCAAATTGAGCTGCCGGCGACCAGGTGCCGATGCCGACCTTACCATCGGCCTTGAGGCACAGGGTATCGGCGGGTGTATTGGGCTGGATGCGGAAGGGCAGTTTGGAGCCGTTGGTGACATCCCGGATAAAGAAGTTGGCCTCGTTGCCGGCCACATCCCATTTCTGGGGAGCCCAGCCGCCTGAGCCGTCCTGGTCCAGTCGCACAGTGGGTGTGTCTCCATAGGCAATGTGGATATCCTCACTCGGTGTGGCGGTCCCAATACCGATCCGGCCGGAATCGTCCACATAGAGGGCATTGGCTCGGGCCCCGGCTTCGATCTTGAAGACCGATCTCCCGCTATCGGCATCGTCGATAGAAAAATAACTGGCACCGCCGCTGGCACTGTCGTTGACGGTAATGCGCCAGTCGGTGGTGGGGAACGCGGCAGTGTTACTGGTATCCTGGAAGTGGATACGCAGGTTGTTCTCCTTCAATCGAAGGGTATCAAAACCGAAGCTCTCGCCGTTATAACAATCAAAGCCCACACACAGGCTGCCGTCCACGATCAAATCATCGAGAATCAACTGATCGAAGGGTCTGGACACGGTTTCGCTGGAGGTGTTGTTGATAATGGCGCCGCCCCGGACCGTAAAATAACCGGTCTGGGTCAATCTCTGCTGATCCGATGGTGGACTTTCGCTCCCGGCATCATCGCGGACACGATTCTTGATCACCGGTACCACCAGCAGTTCATAGGTGTAAAGACCGTCCCGCAGAGATTGGACATCCAGATCGGAGAGGTTAAAGTAGGGGGAGGTTCCGGCCTCAAAGGTCCGATGATAAACCGAACCGTCAGGGACGGCCACAGTGAGAATCAAGCGGGCATAACCGATCCTGGGGGACCAGCTTATCCCGGATGAGTCCAACATCTCTTCGGCCACCGGCTTGCTGTCGGGCAGCAGAGCCGATTCGGCAGCCAGGTCAATTGAACCGATAAAAAAAGCAGTAAAAATCACGGCAGCAAACACTGCAAAAATTTTTCCTTCTGGGTTCATTATATTAACTCCTTAATTGATTTTTTCGAAACTAGAAAACCGCAAAACCGAAATAATTGGAAAATCCAAATATAACCACTATGGCTATATATTTTGATATAAAAACTATAAAATGTCAACCCAAAAACGTTTTTTTTCCCGGTTTTAAAGTTTCTTAGTTTTGGTTATATTTATGAATTACCTTCCATCTTCGTAACAGTTAAAACGGTAAAACGGTGACCATAAAAGGGATTGGGCTGCCCGGCAGGTTTGGCAGCGCATAACGCCTCACACCTTACCTAACCGGGCAGCCCCGTTACCCGCTTCATTAAATGATGTTATTTTTCTGACTGTAACCTGTTTTCCAGATCGTCAATCCTGGTGTTCAGGGTAGATATGGTTTTTTGCTGCTGCTGAACCACCCGGGTGAGAACGGCCACGATGTCCATCGGACTCAAGCCCTTCCGGCCATTGGTGGCCACCAGCTCGGGAACCTCTTCGGCGATGAAACCCACGTACTCTTCCAGCTTATTGGTTTTGTAATTGAATTTCACCGGATTGAGCGCGTTCAATGCAGACATCGCCTCATTGCCATCAAGACTCCTGACGTTTTCCTTAAAGGCGATACTGGAAGCATTCTGCCAGGTGGTACCATCACTGTAGGCGCCTCCCGACAGGTGCAGTAAGTGAGTGGGATCCAGGCCGATACCCACATTGCCGCTGGGTTGGAGAGTCATGACCACGTTGTTATTGCCCACGATCTTCACGTTATGGTCGGAACCGGAGCCGATATAGACTTCGTTCGGCCTGGCGGTAAACTTACCCGTTGCCCCATCGGTTCGCTCGAATATGACGGCGGCATTCTTGCCGGTTGTCTCGATCTCAAACTGGGCCGCAGGCGACCAGGTGCCGATGCCGACTTTGCCGTCGGACTTGAGGGTCAGGGTGTTGGATGGTGTGCCGGGCTGGATGCGGAAGGGCAGGTAGGAACTATTGCTGACATCCCGGATAAAGAAGTTGGTCTCGTTACCGGCCACGTCCCAGGTCTGGGGGGTCCAGCCGCTGGAGCCATTCTGTTCCAGCCGCACACCCGGAGTGTCCCCATCGGTAATTTGCAGTTCCAGGACCGGCGTGGAAGTTCCCAGGCCCAAATCTCCCTGGTTGTCCACGTAGAGGGCATTGTTACCGGCACCGGCCCGCACGGTAAAGGGCTTGGTCCCGGCATCGGAATCCTCGACGGCAAAGTAGCTGGCACCGCCGTTGGAGCTGTCGTTGACGATTATGCGCCAGTCGTTGGTGGGGAACGAGGCAGAAGAACTGGTATCCTGGAAGTGGATGCGCAGGTTGTTCTCCTTCAACCGAATCGTGTCAAAACCAAAACTCTCATTGTTTACACAGTCAATACCCACGCACAGGCTGCCCTGTACGTAGAGATTGTCGGAGATCAGTGTCTGGGGCGCGGCGATACTTTCGCCGGCATTGTTGGTGACGATAGAGCCTCCCCGGACCATAAAGTAACCGGTCTGGTTCAAACCCTCTGGAGCCAGATAGGCCCGGGTCTCAACCTCGAGGTCACCCCGAACCCGACGGCCAATCTCGGGAGTCGCCCACAATTCATAGGTATAGATACCGTCGGTAAAATCCTGGCCCATAATTTCCGAAAAATCGAGGTACGGCGTACCTCCGGAATCAAAAGTTTTGGTAAATGCCGAGCCGTCCGGCCGGGCAACGGTCACCGTCAATCGGGCATAACTGATTTTGGGGGACCAGGTTATCCCGGAGGAGCCCAACATCTCCTCAGCCACCGGCTTGCTGTCAGGCAACAATCCCGATTCGGCACTCAAGTTAGCCGAGCCTATATAAAAAATACCAAAAATCACGGCAGCAACAACTGCCAATACTTTTCCTTTTATGTTCATTATCTTACCTCCTAATTTGTTTTTTTTGGAAACCGGAAAACCGTAAGTTCGAAAGTTCCCGGTCAATGAAACAGAAGCCGAGTAAATTGAGAAAACTAAATACGTAACCCTCATGGTTATATATTGACATAAAAATTGTAGCATGTCAACAAAAACTTTTTATTTTTTCCGGTTACCGGTTTTCTTTCCCTTTGGCTTCGGTGGTTTTTTTTCCCCCGGTGTCCCTTTATAGCCTTGCCACCTTCTTAACTCCACCTTCTGGCCGGTGCCTATTAAATAAGCGTCCACATCTTGACGGGTAATCTCCGGCATCCTCAATACCCGCGGGGTAATACTCAACAATATATCGGTCCGTTCATCCATCTTGCTGTTGGAAGAAAATATATCCTTTATAATGGGAATTCGATTCAAAATGGGAATACCGCTGCGACTCCGGGTGCTGCTGCCCCGCATCAGGCCGGCAATGATGCCGGTCTCCCCGTCTCTCAATCTCAACTTTGTGGAGATTTTCCGGTTTCCCAACGTGGGGGGTGTGTAAGCCCCCCCGATATCGGTTACGTAGGTCAACTCAAAGGTTAGCTCTAATGTAACCTCCCGGTTGTGGTGAATGGTGGGAGTGATGGTCAAGGATATTCCCACATCGGTCAGTGTATAGGAGGTAATAGGCTGCTGATTCACACCGCCAACGGCAATGGGCACAAAGGTAGTCATGGGTATGGGGCGCTTTTCCCCCAGCTTTATATTGATTTCCTCTTTATCGAGTCCCCTTATTTTGGGGCGGGACAATATTTTGGAGTCGGTGATGGAAGAAAAAAACTTCCAAACCACCTGGGGCACCGACATCTTGATATCGGCGGAAGTGATACCATCGATCTCATTCAAACCGATCCCCGCCTCGGTCCCTTCAATGGCCGCGCCAATCTGCCAGGATGAAAGTTCCGTGCCGTACTCCCGCAGTTTTTTCTTATCTACCTCCATTATTTCCACGGAAATCTCCACCTCCCCCTGCCGCTTGTCTATAAACTGGGCCAATTTTTCCACCAGCGCCACATTCTCCAGCGAATCGGTTACCATTAACGAATTGCCCATCTTGTTCAAGGTCAATTTTTCCGGTCGGAAAACCGATTCGATGATCTTCTTGGCATCGGCAGCATCCACATTGGAGAAAAATATATTCTTGATCAACAGCTTTTTGTAGCGTTTGTCACTGTCTTTTGAATCCAGGGCAATAACGATGTTCCTTTCATCAAGAATGTAATACTTACACTTAAAGAGCTGACAGATGCGCTCCAAAGCCTGGTAAAAGGTGACGTCCAGCAATTCCAGCGTTACCTTATCGTCTTTAAAATTGGGGTCCAATAATATATTTACATTGCCCGTCTTAGATAAGACTTTGAAGATTGCCTTCAAGCTGGTCCGGCTTTTAAATACCAGGTCCAGCCGATCTTTACCCCTTAGTATTTTCGGTAAGCCCACATTGAGCGCCATCTCCTTTTTGATGACATCGATGGTCTTGGTGGTACTCTCCGTTCGAACCAACAATTTCAGCGCGTTCCGGGCTTCATTATTGCCGGGATCAAACTCCAGGGATTTTTTATAGAAAAAAACGGCCCTGTTTCTTTTGCCCGATCTTTCGTACCCCCGTCCCTGGAGAAAGTAATAACGGGATGCCTCCTTCAACAAATGGTCGATACTCACTTTTAAATCAATACGATCGGGATGGCCCTTCAAGGCCTTAAAATAGTACTCCAGTGCCTCTTCATAGCGCTGATTCTTCTGTAAATCCTCGGCCAGTTTGACATGGTTGCGCATGCAGCCGGCAAAAAACATCAGCATAATAAATAAGTATATAGAAACCAATATAAAACCGTTACGCTTCACTTTTATTCTCATGGGTATTTATCAAAAAAATTTAATCCGCCTAATAAGGATATAAAAAAACCCCACGGGGGGCTGGCAGAGGCGCTTTTGCACCGTCTGGCCAGGCACCACCCCTGGGGTTATTTTTGTAATTCTTACGTCTACTTCTTATCAATCTCGGCAATCTTTGCTTTGAGCTCGGCGATGGTCTTCTGCTGTTCCTGTACCACCTTGGTTAAGACCGCCACCACATCCATGGGGCTCATACCTTTGCGCTCCCTGGTGGCCACCAGGTCGGGAACATCCTCGGCAATGAAACCCAACCACTCTTCGGTCTTATCTTCCTTGTAGTTGTACTTTACCGGATTGAGACCTTCCAGAGTGGCCATGGCTTCCTCGCTGGTGAGGGTACGAACGTTTTCCTTATACTCGATGCTGGAACCATCCACCCAGTTGCCGCCGTCGCAGTAGGCCCCGCTGGTGCCCACTACCAGCTTGTAACCGGGATTGGTGTTGGCAATACCCACATCGCCGCCGGGTTCGGCTGTCATGATCACATTGTTATTGGCCACGACCTGCACGTTGTGGTTAGAACCGGAGCCGATATAGACCTCGCTCGGCCGGGCGGTAAACTTACCCGTTGCCCCATCGGTTCGCTCGAATATGACGGCAACGTTCTCACCGGTCTTCTCGATCTCAAACTGAGCAGCCGGTGACCAGGTACCGATACCCACCTTACCGTCGGCCTTCAGACATAAAGTGTTGCTGGGGGTGTTGGGCTGAATGCGGAAGCACAACTTGGAGCCATTGGTGACGTCCCGGATAAAGAAGTTGGTCTCGTTGCCACACAGGTCCCAGCTCTGGGCAGTCCAGCCGCTGGAGCCGTCCTGGTCCAACCGGACCGTGGGGCTGTCGCCGTCGACGACGTGCAGTTCCACGTAGGGTATGGAAGTTCCCAGGCCGATTCGGCCGTAATCCTCCACGTAGAGGGAGTGGGCTGGTGCACCGGCTTCGATGGTAAACGGCCTTCTCCCGCCGTCGGTATCCCAGATGGTAAAATAAGAGGCACCGCCGCTGGTGGTATCGTTGATCTGAATTTTCCAGTCGTTGGTGGGGAACGTTCCGATGCTGGTGTCCTCGAAGCAGAGCTGCAGGTTGTTCTCCTTCAGTTTCATGGTGCAGTAGCCGAAGCTCTCGCCGTTTATGCAATCAAAACCCACACACAGGCTGCCGGTGATGATGACATCGTCGTAGTGAAGAACATCCATGGGCGCAGCGAGTTGTTCCGGGCCGCCTGTCACGATCATGCCTCCCTGGACCAGGAAGGAACCGGACTGCATCATGGTCTCCTGCGGCAGATTCATCTCAATGCCCTGACGCATCTTCTTACCCGCCTCCGGGATTACCCGCAGCTCGTAAGTATAATAGCCATCCATGAAATCACTGGCAACCTCGAGAGCGGGGGTACTGCCGGACTTGAAGGTTTTCTGAAAAATCGAGCCATCGGGTTTGGACACATTTAGTACCAGTTCCGCATAGCTTACTTTCATCAACCAGTTAAGCCCATTCGGTCCCACGGCCACATCGGCAACGGAATTGCCGTCGGGCACCAGTCCCGGCTCAGCAGCGGAGCCGGTCATGCCCGTGAAACCTACAAACAACACTGTTAAAACGATTGTGGATAGAAAGTGTTTCTTAACGTCCATAATATTACCTCCTTAAGGATTTTATTGGGGAGTTTTAAAACCCCTCAAAAGACCGATTGACCCTGGACATAGGTCTTCTCGATCCCAAAGTTCGCAAAAACGTTTCTCTCATTAAGCCATTCTAACGGAAATGAATCAAAATTTCAATAGTATTTTATTTTTTTTTGTTAATATAAGTTGAGCAAACGTTAAAATTTTGTAACTATAATTTCTTCTCCAGTTCTTCGATTCTCTCGTTGAGCCGGGAGATGGTTTGCTGCTGCCGGTTCATGATCTTCTGCTGCTCCTGCACCGCCTTAGTTAATACGGCCACCACGTCCATGGGGCTCATCCCCTTTCGCTCCTTGGTGGCCACCAGGTCGGGCACATCCTCGGCAATGAAACCCAACCACTCTTCGGTCTTATCTGCCTTGTAGTTGAACTTTACCGGAGTGAGGACTTCCAGGGTGGCCATGGCTTCTTCGCTGGTGAGAGTGCGAACGTTTTCCTTATAGTCGATGCTGGAGCCATCCACCCAGCCACCGCCGTCGCAGTAGGCCCCGCTGGTGCCCACATCGATCAGATGAGTGGGATTGGTGTTGCCGATACCCACATCGCCGCCGGGTTCGACGGTCATGACCACATTGTTATTGGCCACGATCCTCACGTTGTGGCCGGAGCCGGAGCCGATATAGACCTCGCTCGGCCTGGCGGTAAACTTACCCGTTGCCCCATCGGTTCGTTCGAATATGACGGCGGCGTTCTCGCCGGTGGTTTCGAGTTCAAACTGGGCCGACGGCGACCAGGTGCCGATGCCGACCTTACCATCGGACTTGAGGCACAGGGTGCTGGAGGGTGTACCCGGCTGGATGCGGAAGGGCAGCTTGGAGCCGTTGGTGGCGTCCCGGATAAAAAAGTTGGACTCGTTGCCGGCCACATCCCAGGTCTGGGCGGTCCAACCGCCGGAGCTGTCCTGTTCCAGCCGCAGAGTGGGGGTATCCGAATCTTTGACGTGCAGTTCTACTACCGGTGTGGAAGTCCCGAAACCGATCCGGCCGTAATCTTCCACATATAGGGAATTGGATGGGGCTCCGGCTTCGATCTTAAAGATCGATGTCCCGTCGTCGACGTCATCGACGGAAAAATAGCTGGCACCGCCGTTGGTACTATCGTTGATGGTAATGCGCCAGTTGTTGGTGGGATATGAGGCGGTATAACTGGTGTCGTTGAAGTAGATTCTCAGGTTGTGCTCTTTTAAGATAATCGTATCGAAACCGAAACTCTCGCCGTTCTGACAATCAAAGCCCACACACAGGCTGCCGGTGATGATGACATCATCATAGTGAAGGACGTCTTGAGGCCTGGCCAGCCTCTCCTGACCGCCGGGAGTCACAATGGCACCGGCCTGAACGGTAAAATAACCGGTCTGGGTCAGGGGTTTGAGAAAAGGGGTTATCCCACTGCCATCCACCTTCTGCCGGACCCTGGGTTGTACCAGCGGTACCACCAGCAATTCGTACGTGTAGGTCCCGTCCATGAATTCACCGGAAAGTTCGAGTGCGGGAGTCGTACCGGACTGAAAGCTCCTGGTGAAAACAGTGCCATCGGGTTTGGCTACGGTAAGAACCAGCTCGCCATAGCTCGTTTTGGGCAGCCAGGTGATGCCGGACGCGCCAATGGTCACGTCGGCCACCGGATTTTCGTCCGGCATTTTCAGTTCATCGGCTGCCGTCATCGCTGCCATAAGACAAATAACGACAGCGACCAACGCCATTGTGGAGAGAAAGTGTTTTTTGATATTCATATTACTACCTCCTTAAAATTTATATGTAATTATCAACGGTATTCTCCATCCCACATCAAAAAAAGTGCTTTCTTCGAGATCATAGAGACATTCTATAAAAAATAGAGAAAAATTTCAATAGAATTGTGCCTTTTTTTTATTTGTTGAAATAAAGTAACAAACTAAAAGCATCATCTCAAGATTAAAGGTCGGCGAGAACAGCCAGGGAAACCGGCTTGACGGGGGGACGGACAGTAATAGGGTCCAGATTTTGCCGGGTTTCACCGGTCAGGGCGGCCAGGATATCGTAAATGATGGGCCCGCAGGTTCTGCCCTGACAATTGCCCATGGCAGTACGGGTCGCCACCTTGAGGGCGGCGGGTGTCCGATAACCGCCGGTCACCGCCTGCCTGATATCGCCCATGGTGACATCTTCACAACGGCAGATAATGGTGTCATCCGGGACTTCCTGCCAGGCATCCCGGGGAATCCGGTACAGCAGGTTAAAGTATTCAGCGAATTTTAGATGGTGCTTTCGCTGCCGGACTAATTGTTTTATCTTTCTTTGAAATTCATCCACATTCATTTTTTCGAAATACCTCAAAATGGCATAGGCGGCGATTTCTCCCTCATTGATGGATTTAAAGGCACCGCCGATGCCGGTGGTCTCGCCGGCGGCATAGACATCTTTCACCGTAGTACGCATATGATCATCCACGGCCACCACCCAGCCGCCTTTGCCAGCAGAGTACGCCAGTCGGCAGCCCGCCAATTGGGGCAGCTCGATGTTGGGGGCAAAACCATAACCCAGGGCCAAACAGTCGGTTTTGTAAACCTTCTCTGTCCCCTGGATTACCTTCCCTTTTTGATCCACCCTGGCCACCACCACATCGCGGAGTTCCCGACTGCCCCGGGCTTCGACCATCCGGCGGCGGAAACGAATCGGTACACCGGAAAACATTATTTTAGAAACATACCTGGCCCCCTCGGCCAATTTGGGCCACTGCCGCAGCAGCAGGGGTAAAAATTTAACCTTATCCATCATGGTAGATTGTTCCAAAATGGCCGGTATTTTACCCCTATTTTTAAGAAATTCATAGGCGGCGGCAAACAGAAACAGGCCGGTACCACCGATCAGTACCCTTTCAGCCGGAAGTACGCCGGAACTTTTCATCATCACCTGCAGCAGCCCGGTGGAAATCACACCGGGTAGTGTCCAACCCTTAAAGGGAAAAAATCTCTCCCTGGCACCGGTGGCAAATAAAATCACACCATAACCGACGGTTCTGACCTTTTTTTCTTCCATTTCCAGCAGTATTTTGTTTCCCGGATAGATGCCCAGTACCAGCGTTTTATTCAAGACGGTTAATTTCTTCTGCCTTACACCGTCGCTAAACCGGAAACCGATTTTTTTGGTATAATCCAGATGGTAGGAATGGTAACGACCCAATTCCGGCGGCACCTTTCGCAGTAATTGACCGCCAATATGCAGGTTTTCATCCACCATTAAAATACTTAATCCCCGATCAGCCAGAATATCGGCAGTCACGATGCCGGAAAAGCCACTGCCCACTATCACCACATCATATTTTTCCTTAATCGCTGTCATCGAGCTCTATCTCCATATTTTCTTCCACTTCCTCCATGCAGGCACGTACCCCGGGGATGCCGTTGAGGGTCACCAGACATTCATAGCATACTCCCATGCCGCACAATGCCCCCCGGGGTTCTTTCATTATGGAACTCTTTTTGTAAAATTTGTATCCGGATGCCATTAGCGCCGCCAACAGGGTTTCGCCGTGGTAGGCAGCTATTTCCTTACCATTGACCCGTATCTTAACCGGTCGCTTCCTCTCTATGTTGGTAATCCGTAAATCTGCCATTATTAAATCTACCCATAATGAAAGGTGTTGTCAAGTCCATTGGGGATTTTTTTTATTCGTTCAGCATAAACTTTTTTAGTCAAAGTTAGTATAATAAATATGACTGCGTTCCCCGGTGGATCAATGAAAAAAATAACTAAGGAGACCACATGAAACGAGGCGTATTGATTGCCATCCTGATCCTGGTGGTATTTTTCCTGTTCCTGATTCTCGTGGCAGGCTTTATCTATTTACAACTAAACCAGGAACCCTATATCCCGGAAAATGCTTTCTTAAGAATTAACTTAGCCGGCGAGATTGACGACAGTGACGATTCCTTCATCTCCAGATCCCTCTCCATCAGAGATCTCTTCTACCACATCAAGAGGGCTAAGAAGGACCCCCGGATCAAGGGTATCATCCTGAAGATCTCTTACTTGCGAACCGGCTTAGCCAAAGTCGAGGATATCGGCAAAATGGTTAACGACTTTAAGGAGAGCGGGAAACCGGTATTTGCCTTCCTGGAGAGCGGCGGCCTCAGAGAATATTACCTGGCCACCTTTGCCGATAAAATCTATACGCCGGAAGGGGGATATCTATTTTTAAAAGGTCTGGCCAGCGAGGCCACCTTTCTTAAACATACCCTCTCTAAGTTGGGCATTCAGGCAGAAATGTTTCATATCGGCGAATACAAGACTGCCGCCAACATGTTCACCGAAGATAAAATGACACCTGCCCACCAGGAATCGATACAAACCCTTCTAGACGATATCTACGAGGCGACTCTCCAGGGGATTGCCCGGAACCGAAACCTCGAGCTGAAACTCCTCAAGGGCATCGTTGAGGAATCGCCGGTGTTAAACTCTGCCTATCTGCAGGCCAACTTGATCGACAAAATTGCCTATGAGGATGAAATAACTAAAGAATTCAATACCAGGACCAACATCGTAGATTTCGACACCTACAAGGAAACGACCTCGCCCCGTCCCTTTAAGGGAGATCAAAAAATTGCCGTTATTTTCGCTTCCGGCGAAATTCACAGCGGTAAAAGCAGTAATAGAGCTCTTTTGCAGGGAAAGATTCTCGGCTCCGATACTCTGGTCGACGAATTAAAAAGAGCCCGCAAAAGTCCGAGGATCGCGGCAGTGGTGTTGAGGATTGACTCACCCGGCGGTTCTGCCTTAGCCTCTGATGTGATTCGGCGGGAGGCTGAATTGTTAACAAAAAAGAAGCCGCTGGTTATTTCCATGGGAGATGTAGCGGCCTCCGGCGGTTACTTGATATCGGTTTCATCTTCCAAAATCATGGCACTGCCGCATACCATCACCGGCTCCATTGGCGTAATTTTCGGAAAATTCGTTATTAAGGGTCTCTACGATCACATCGGCGTTAACAAAGAGATTATAAAAACCTCTACCTATGCAGACATGTATTCCGATTACCGCCTTTTTACCCCCGGGGAGAAACTTAAAATCCAGATAATGATGGAAGCCGTCTACCATTCATTTGTGAAGCTGGTGGCCAACAGCAGAAATCTTAAAATAGAAGAGGTCGACAAGGTGGCCAGGGGAAGGATCTGGGCCGGAAAAACTGCCCGGGAACTCAAGCTGGTGGATCAAATCGGCGGTCTATTGGATGCCATTGACGAGGCCAAAAAACTGGCCAAAATCCCTCCCTCCGAAAAAGTGGATATAAAGATATATCCCAGGAAACAATCTTTCCTGGACTTTGTCTTCAATGTAATCGATGCGAAGGTTCACAGCCCCTTGAAGATCGACATCGAAGCCAGGCTCCAGGAGTATCAACACTTCTTTCCCGCCCTGATCGTTCCTTACCGGATTGTCATTCATTAACGCCAATGATGCTCCCATGTTGGTTATAGAATTTAGCGATATCCGGGAGAGGAAAAATATCGACATCCTGAAAAAAACCGTCGAGAAGGAAGACATTTTTGTGTATCCCACCGATACCCTGTACGGCCTGGGAGGGAACTTCTATTCCCCCAGAGTTCATCAACAAATCGATGCCTTGAAAGGGCGCAGCGATCTGCCCTATTCGGCCTGCGTCGCCGGTCTGCCGATGATCGAATCATTGACAACAGAGCGGCCGGATATATTTCAGGAAATATACGAAAGATTACTGCCCGGCAAATTTACCCTGCTTTTAAAGGCGGCTCCCTCCCTTTCCGGTTCCCTGCTGAAGGGCAGTGCCAGGATCGGCATCCGCCTGCCGGATGTACCGGAACTGCTTCGACTCATCGAGATTTTAGCCACCCCCCTGATCTCCACCTCGGTGAACCGCAGCGGCGAAGTGCCCCTCAACGACCCCCAGGCCATCCAGAAGGAATTCCCCCACATCCCCCTGCTCATCGATGCCGGTCCCCTTCCCCCCTCCAGGGGCTCCACCATCCTCGACCTCACCCAATCCCCCCCCCGCCTGATCCGCGCCGGCGACTCCCTCGATCAACTCCAAAAACTCAACATCCCCCTCACCCGCAACCTGTCTCATGATTGATTCCTGCCGCAGTATCACACCTACATATCCCTGTTTATTTGCCAATATCCGTTTTTATCCGAACCCAACCTCTCTATAATATTTAATTCCACCAGCTTTTTTATATTCCGGTATATGGTTGTCCTCTCTCTCTTTAAACGCGCGGCCAATTGATCATAGGTAATGGCACTATTTTTTTCGATCTCTTCCAGGATTCTCCTCTGTAACGTATTTACAGTTGCATTTACAGTTGCATTTACAGTTGCACCCCCTTCAATACCCCGATTCTTCCCAACAAAATCGGGATGGGAATACAAAACAGTCAGAAAATAGGTCAGTTGTTCATCTGTCTGAAACAGGGGAACCGGAGAACCGTTTTGTTTCAATTTTCTCCTTATTTTGGGAATACCGGTACTCCGCCCTTCCGTTAATTCCATCTCCTTCAGGAAATCCCCTATTCGCCTATTGCGATAATTCCTGACAACGACCTTCTCCTTAGGGATAATTGAAATACCTCTTTGCCTCGGCCCTTCCTTCCACCTTCAACACCCGTTCCTGGATAAAACTGTTCTTTATATATCTCAGGGCAGACCTTAACTGTTCATGCAAGGGGCCTGTAAATATTTTCTCTGTAAATTCATCTCCCACTTCGTCATGATACTGTACCACCTCTATCCTGGCCCCCTTGAAGAAATGGAGAGGTTCCGGGTTAAAAAACAGGAGTCCGCAGTTTACCGGTTTTAAATACTCATCGGGCCCCCGCACCACCTGCATTTGTCTGCATAGGTCGTCGAAGGGAATAGAGTCGGCACTGCGATAGAGATCGCTGTTAATCTCCTTTAAAAAGGCTTTAATAAGTGTTAAGTTCAGATCCTCAAGAAAAGCGTGGTGATTAATCCTATCATCAAAGGGAATTTTAGCGGTCAGGTGCATCAAGCGGAGTTCTTCCTGGTGGCTCGCTTTAACAGTGGCAGAATATCGCCTGACATAATACGCGGTTTGAGTCTTTTTACCAAGACTCTCGGGTGCCTTATAAGGCCGCATGTCGCCGCCAGGAACCCATAAAACCAGAAGGTGTTTACTTTTATAATTAACAGGAACGGCCAGGGGGAAATAGTTCGGTGTAATCCTATGGCAAAGCTCGATCAGTTTTCTCTGGATATTGTCAATTTCTGATGGATCGAGTCCTTTTGGTGGTAACTGGGGCCTGCCGTTTTCCTCTTTTATACCTATTACAATATATCCACCGCCCCAATTATTAATGTCATTGGCAAATGCACAGATGGAATGAAGGAGATCTGCCGGATTCCAGCCCTCTTTAAACTCCAGGCGTTCCCATTCAATACTCTGCCCATTGATCAGGTTATCTACATTTATCGGTAGCGGCATGCCCCTATTTTACATGATAAATTGTTAAATTCAAGTTCCCTGCCCTATTATAACCCGATGATAAAAATTCAACCGACTTACTCTCCAGCCCTGACAATAAAATGGTTTGGGGATATGCCTAAACTCCTGCTATTCCCTATCTTAAGATAATGGTCAAAATAGTTTAATCTGACTTGATAATACCAATAAGTGAGAGAAAAATTATTAATTAAATCAAGTAATTTGTGCTTTTTTATCTTTAAAAGAGAGGTACTCTCTGCTATCGATAATGTCTTTGAGAATGTGCACCGTCCTCCATATTTCGTGGTAAGTGTTGTACAAGGCTACCGGCGCAGTACGTATAATGTTTGGGGGACGGAAATCGGGGATTACTCCCCTAGCTTTTAAGGCCTGACATATTGCCCAAGCATCTTCGTTCCTTTCTAAGGCCACATGCCCGCCACGTCGTTCCGGCTCCCTTGGAGTACCAATACTGATATAATAGGGTGAACCGGATAAAATACGGTCCACTAGAAAAATCAAGTAAGACGTCATGAGCAGTGATTTTTCCCTAACTCGGTGAATACTGGCATCTCGAAAAATATTTAAAGATCCCTGTAACGGAGCCAATCCCAGAATGACAGGAGTGGAAATCTGCCAGGCCCCGGCGTTTTGGGCACGGAAAAAATCCAACGCCATGTCGAACTGCTTATTTTTGTTGCAACCGAACCATCCAGCTAGCAGGGGTTCGCGCTTAAAATGTTTACGGTTCACGTAAAGGAAAGCCGGACTACCAGGTCCGCCGTTCAAGTATTTATAACTGCACCACAGGGCAAAATCAACTCCCCAGCTAGAGAATTTGTGAGGTATTGCGCCCACCGAATGGCTGCAGTCGAACCCGATGAGTATACTATCCTCATGAGCTTTTTCAATCAGATATTCCATGTCCAATAGCTGACCGCTGCGATACAAAACCGACGAAAAAAAAGCCACAGCGATCTCGTCTGTCATAGCTTCCACTATATCTTTTTCGTCCAGAGTTCTGTGGTCGCGGCTTTTCACCAGCACAAGATTTTCCTCCGGGTCCAGTCCTTTCAGCTTGAGTTGACCCTTAAGGGCATAAATATCCGACGGAAAATTCAGTTCATCAGCGAGTATCTTTTTTCGACTGACTATAGGGTGATAGAACGAGCCGACTAGAGAATGGATATTAATAGTAGTCGAGGCGGCAGATACCACTTCGTCTGCCTCCGCCCCAACCAGTTCTGCCGCCGCAGTACCAAATTTTTCGGCAAAATAGAACCAAGGTGGTTCGGCGTCCAGCCAGCCGTTGATAGCTTTTGATTTCCATTCTTTCGTAACTCGTGACAGGCTTTGTTCCGCATCTTTGGACATGAGGCCTAAAGAATTGCCGTCTAAATAGATGCTATCTTCAGGAATAAAAAAATGGTTACGAAAAGAGGCCAGAGGGTCTTCTACGTCCAATTTTAAAGCAAAACGTTCGCTTATTTCAAATTTATCATTCATTGTTCGACTTTTTATGTTGCATTATAACATAAATAAATTAGCATGACCATTCCGGTTCTTCTATAAATATTGTCGAATCAAGATAAAATGAAAAGGCCATCCCCCATTACACGATAGAGGAAACTTTAAAGAAAGGAGTTTGACACGATAAAGATTTAACCTACGTTTTGCGGTATAGAAGGTGATTAGAAAATTATTTGTATTTGTGGTAAAATTAATACATGAGGCAAGCGCCCATTTCTTATCCGGGAGTTTTTCATCACGTGATGAAGCCAGGCCGTGAGGGAAAAGACATATTCCATAGGAACAGAAACAAAATCCAATTTACCGAATACCTGGCTGCTGCATTAAGAAAGCTAAAGAGTATGATATTGGCCTATTTTCCTATGGATAACCATTATTACCTGGTTCCCGGAAAATCAATTGAAAATATGTCAGAGAGCATGATGGCAGGAAGCGATAGCAATGATCAAGGACTAAAAATATGAGTTTACAAATTTTTATGTACCCATTTACCAGTTTACTAAATTTAGGAGGTAATGATATGTCTATTAAATCAAAAAGGGTATTTTTCTTTATTGTTTTCATGGTTTTTACCTTTCATGCGGTTTTAGGTGCAAATCCAGATAAGATAGTATTTGGATATCACGAAGCATATCCACCTTATTCTTATGAGGAGAATAATGGAGACGCAGTAGGAATATTCCCAGAAGTAATTAAAGAAGCCGCTAATATAATTGGAATAAAAGTTGAATTTGAAAAGTATCCATGGAAAAGGATGATTCAATGTGCTAAAAATGGGAAAGTCGATGCAATAATGCCACTTTTTAAAACAGAAGAACGAAAGAAGTATTTATTCTACCCAACCAATAGCATCGCAATCGTAGAGAGTTACTTCTTTACTTTAAAAGGAAGAGGTATCAAATACTCTGGCAATTTACAGAGTTTAAGGCATTTAAAAATAGGTGTTATCGGAGGTTATAGTTATGGTAAAGAGTTTGATAATGCGAAATACTTAACAAAAGATATATCCTCTTGTGAGGAAAAAATGGTGGAAAAATTGACGAAAGGAAGAATCGATGTAGGTTTTGCTTCAGATCTGATAGTTAAATTCCACGCAAAAAAACTGAATGTTCTGGACAAGATCGAATTTCTTGAACCTCCATTTATAAGAGAAAATCTCTATGCAGCGTTTTCGAAAGAAACGAAAGAGAGAGATCACAAAGAACTTACCCAAAGATTCTCCAAATCCATTGAGCAACTCAAAAAAAGGGGGAAATACCAAGATATATTGAAAAAATACGGTTTTAAAAATGATATCGCGCTTGGTGTTGGAACTCAGAAGATAATTATAGGATTTGATCAAGAAGATTATTTTCCATATTCTTATAAAAAAGATGGTAATTATGCAGGAGTATGTACAGAAATTATTAAAATAGTTACCAGCAATCTAAAATTAGAATTTGAGTATAAAGAAGATAAATGGGACACCCTACTTGATTATGCGGAAAAGGGTAAAATTGACGCCATTATGCCTCTTTTTAAAACAAAGGAAAGGGAGCAATATTTACTCTATCCATATAACGGCCTTGTAGTTGAAGAAAATTTCTTATTTGCTAAAAAAAATAATAACATCCAGTTCTCTGGTAATTTGGAAGATTTAAGACATTACATGATAGGGACGGTAACGAATTATTCTTATGGGAGTAAATTTGATGAAGCTACTTATCTTAATAAAAAGAAATTTCAGGGGGTAGGGACTTTGGTAAAAAACCTGAAGGAAGACAAAATAAAAATTGCAGTAGGAGCCAAACGTGTCATAAATAGTTATGCAAAAAAGTTGGGGATCGAACATGAAATTGAACTTTTAAAGCCCTCTCTGGGAAAATGTTTATTATATTTGGCGTTTTCTAAAAAGAAAGGTTACAAAGAACTAGGAAAGAAATTCTCAAATGAGATCGAAAAACTTAGGAGAGATGATACATACAACGAAATTCTAAAGGACAATGGAATCGAGAACATTACGGTTAAATTGGCGGCTGATAACTGGCCACCTTACTATGGAAAAGACCTGAAAAAGAATGGCCCTATTTCGGAGATTATATCAGAAGCCTTTAAACGGGTTGGCTATAATGTATCGATAGAATTTGTGCCCTGGGCAAACCTACTGGATAAGGTAAAAAAAGGAAAATATGATGCCGGTTTCACAGCCACCAAAACAGAGGAGAGGTCAAAATATTATGACTTCTCTGAATATATTGCAACAAGGTCGCCCATCGTATTTTTAAAGAAAAAAGAAACAAAAATTTCTTACACTCAACTTAAGGACTTAAAGTCTTATCGCATCGGCGTGGTTCAAGGCTATGTTTATGATTCCGAATTTGATAGAGCAAACTTAAATAAGATAGAAGCCCACAGCCCTACCGCAAACATAAAAAACCTATTACTGGGACGCCTCGACCTGGCAATCACCGACAAACTGGTTGCTCAACACCTAATCAAAATAATCAAAAAAAATAAGGAATTCGGGAAAAAGTTGGATGAACTTGAATTCATGGATATTTACCCAGATCGGGAAACAAGAAAAAACATGTATCTAATGATATCGAAGGAATACGAAACATTTGGGCAAATTAAAAGGGATTTTAACTACGGTTTGAAACAGATATCAGATGATGGAACGCTTGCGAAAATACTGAAAGATCACGGAGTAGCAAATGAAATTTTTAGGAAATAAACGAAGCCTGATTAGAAGGTATAGTTATGCGACCATACTCGTGGTTACACTAATTCTCCTTGTTTTTTCGAGTGTAGCAATTCTCTACAGTATCATAGAGACAAATAAAAAAATAACTCTTCGCTTATCTAAGACAGTTAGTATAGCCCGAGGGAGTCTCCCTTCTGCCTTATGGAACCTTGAAGAGGAAATTATAAAAGATTTAGGGGAAACCCTTTGTAAAGAGGAAGGAATTGATGCTGTAGTTATTCTCGATGATACTGGCGAAAAATTCTTTGAGAAATTCAAAGGTAAATATAAATTTTTTGTTGATTTCCGGGAAGCCTCTTTTTATAAATCAAATGTCTCAGAAATCAAATACCTTGGTCAAAAAGTAGGAACAGTTCAAGTGGCCATCTCAAGAGATACTTATATGCGTGCTTTGATTGTAAATATAGTAAGTATCGTACTGCTCACGGTTATCCTCATTTTTGGGGGATCTCTAACCTCTATATTTGTTACCAGAAAATATGTTTTCCAACCTTTGACAAAATTGGAACATTCTGCTGCCTCTATCGCGGAAGGAGATCTGGAAACCGAAATTGACACAAGCAGTGAAGATGAAATTGGCAACCTGGCAAGGGCTTTTGATGGGATGAGGAAATCGGTAAAACAATTAGTGAAGGATTTGAAAGATAAGAACAAAGCACTGAATGAGGCCAAAAAGACACTGGAGAAAGAGGTTAAGAAACGTACAGCAGATCTTACAAACTCACAACAAATGCTGAAAATCGTATTGGACAACATCGAAAGACGGATTTATTGGAAGAATATTAAGGGTATCATTGTTGGGGGTAACAGAGTTTTTTTAAAAGATCTAGGTTTAAATAATCCTGAGGAATTATACGGCAAAACCGAATCAGATTTATGGAAGAGAAGAGAGGTTGCCGAATTATTCGAAGGCCTGTCTGCACATGTGACTGAAAAAAATAAAGCTAAAGTCAACGTTACTGAGGCCGTTCTTGACAATTCAGGAGAAAGAAAATGGTTCGATATAAGCTGTACTCCTCTCAAGGATTCTGACGATAAGATCACAACCGTTCTTTGTACATATAGAGATATTACCAATGCCAAACAAACAGAGGAAGAACTTCGAAAAGCAAAAGATGAGGCAGAAAGGGCGAATAAAGCAAAAGATAAATTCTTGGCGAATGTCAGCCATGAAATCCGTACACCAATGAACAGTATTATCGGATTTACAGAGCAAATTTTGAAAACGAATCTCACCTCCAAACAGAAAAATTATTTGATGCGTTTGGATTCTTCAGCTCATTATCTTCTACGAATCATAAATGATATCCTTGATTTTTCCAGAATGGAATTGGGAGAATTGGATATATCTAACATAGGATTCCCATTGAAAAATGTTCTTGAAAATGTCGAAAGTATCTTTTATGATCAAGCAGAACAAAAATGCATCAAACTTAGAATAAAAATAATAAATGATGTCCCCGTTTTTCTGATTGGGGACGAGGACAGATTAAAACAAATCCTTAACAACCTTGTTGGGAATGCCATTCGCTATACTAAACGTGGCCAGGTAAACATTGAAGTTTCTTGTCTTGAAAAGCGAAAAGACAGTGCCAACATACTTTTTTCTGTTAGAGATACAGGTTGCGGAATTCCAGAAAAGGATAAAGAAAAAATATTTCTTCCCTACGAACAACTAAATGTTTCCTCCATAAGTACCGCAAGAGGAATAGGCCTGGGGTTAACAATCGCCCAACAGTTGGTGACTCTAATGGGAGGTAAAATCGATGTTACAAGTGAAATCGGGAAAGGAAGTACCTTTTATTTCGTTATACCTTTTAAATTTAAATCAGAAAAAAGAAAAACCGATATCTATAACAAGGATATCACTAAAAAAGACCTGAATTTTGCCTGCCTAAATGATTTATATATATTACTGGCAGAAGACGATGATTCAAGCCGCTATCTCCTGAAGGACATATTGGAACAAGCTGGCATAAGGGTAGATGAAGTAAAAAATGGTAAAGAGGCGATTAAGGCAATCAAGAGTACTCCATATGATATTGTGTTGCTGGATATGCAAATGCCAGAAGTAGAGGGTTATGAAGTATGTGAAGAGATACGCAAAGATCCCAGAGTTGATGATCTCACTATCATTGCAGTCACAGCTCATGCAATTGTGGGTGATCGTAAAAAATGCATAGATTCAGGCGCGAATGATTATATATCAAAGCCTATTAATTCTGAACAACTACTTTTGACTATCAAGAAATGGGTCCAACAAAAAGGAAAGATTTCCAGTAGAGAAAAGATTAAAACTCAGGATACACTGGGTGAATCATCGAGTTTCGAGTTCAAAGAATCTCTGGACGGATTAGATATTAAAGATGTATCGAAACGTTTAAAAATAGACACTGAAACATTCAAAAGAAGCCTGAAGGCTTTCGAGATAGAACACACAGCGACCATCGAAAATATAAAAAGCTATTTGGTTCAAAAAAACTATAAGGAAGCTAACAAGCAGCTTCATACCCTGATAGGTTCTGCGGGTAACATCGCAGCCAAAGAAGTAGAAACTGTTGCTAGAGATCTTAAATCAGCTTTAGAAAAAGGTGACATCAATCTTGAGATGAGAGCAGCAAAGCTGGAAGCGGCTCTTGAGAAGGTTTTGGAATCTATTCGGACCACGGTAAACATTCTGGGGAGAGAGAAAATACTTAACCACTCGAAAAAAAAAGATAAGGTGAATTCAGTAGAATTGAAACCATTGATAACAAGGCTTGAGAAACTTCTTATCGGCAACAATATCGATGCGCTCTCCATCTGGGATCAATTAAAAGAAATCCTGTTTCAAACCAATGTCCCTGAAAATGAAATTCTTTTGTTAAATGAGCAAATCGTTACTCTCGATTACAAAGCCGCATATCAGACACTGAGAAAAATGACACTTACGGCAGAAAAAAAATAACAAGGAGTAAATAAAATGAATAAAGGTGGAAACGATCCTAAACGTTACGAAATATTGATCGTGGATGACACTTCCTCAAGTATCCTACATATCAATAAAATTTTACAGGAAGAAAACTACGGTATAACCTTTGCAAAAAGCGGAGAAGAAGCTCTTGAGATTCTAAAATCAAGAACTTTCGATCTAATTTTACTTGATATCATTATGCCGGGAGGAATGAACGGATTCGAGGTTTTTGGACATCTAAAGAAGAATTTAGCAATGAAAGATATCCCCGTTATCTTTTTTACGCAGTTAAAAGAAGCCGACAAAATTTTAACAGGGATAAAATTGGGAGCGGTCGATTACATCACCAAACCTTTTAACAGGATCGAGGTTTTATCCAGAGTGAAACCCCATCTGGAATTACGAAGGGCAAAAGCAGAATTAAACCGATTAAAAGAGACTCTTGCAGGCAATTTTAAGAATTACTTTATTGATTTATATGGCCAAATTAACCTTTTGAAGGATAACTACGACAATTTCAGCGATGTCAAAAAAAGGACAAAAATTGGAAAAACATACAAATTGGTAAAAAAGCTATCACATCTACTTGGAGAAATTATTGACATTGAATTGGCCGAAGACTAACCTATTGTGGTAGGAGGAGAAGATACTTGCGGCCTGGTTTGACAGTTTAGGAACGGGCCAAAATTTCTTCTCTAAAGTTCAGGGGAGGGGCATTGAAAGGGAGGGAAATATTTATTTTGGATAGATCGGTGATTGAAAATTAGTGAAAATTGTTATATATTTTACACTGGAGGAAATATGGAGAACATCAAGATTGTGGTGGAAAAACATGACGATGGGTTTGTGGCTTATCCGATTGGCTTAAAGGTAAGCGTCAAATAAACCGCATCTTCACAAGGGGCTATTTTTGTGTCATTTTATA
>CBFDCR010000044.1:0-39824 GCA_965603365.1 uncultured bacterium | reverse complement strand
ATCTTGCTGGTCTTTTTGTTGATCCTGTTGGTCTTTTTGTTGGTCCTGCTGCTGTTTTTTTTGATCTTCCAGTTTTTTGAGAGTCAATTCAAAATTCTTCCTGGCCGCCATGTCCTGGGGATTGAGCACCAGGCTCTTCTTGTAGTGTTCCAGCGCCTTGTCGAACTGGTTGAGCCGGAAGAATGAGTTACCCACATTGTAGTGAAAGTCGGCCGCCGGGATGCCGGCTTTTTGGGGATCGAACCCGGAAAATTCCTCCAGCGCCTCCTTGTATTTTTTCATCTGATACAGGGCCGAAGCCGTATTGCTCTTCAGGGCCGCCATGTCCGGTTTGACTTTCCGGGCCGACATGAATTCCTCTAAGGCCTGCTTATACTTCCGGGCTTCGTAGGCATCGATACCCCGCCGGTTCTTCCTGGCCGTCGGCTCGAGCCAGTGCCAGCTCAAGAAACACGATACCGCCAATATCACGATTATTACTCTTTTGTCCATGATAATTTCTTTTCCGTTAAGAACATTTCAATCACCAATAGGATTATACCAATAATCAGGGGAATGTAAAATCGCTTGACCTTCTTCAGCCTTACCCGTTTGGATAAGACTTTGCGCTCGAAGGCTTTGAGGTTGGCCACGAACGCATCGATGGCCGCCGCATCGGTCAGGCGGAAATACTGCCCGCCGGTCCGGGAGGCAATTTGAATCAAGGTCGGCTCGTCCAGTTTGGTGCGGACAATCTCGCCCTTGTTGTCCTTTTTCCAGCCGGTGATTTCGCCCTCTTCACTCTTGATCGGTATGGGCGCGCCGCCGGGAATGCCGACGCCTACCGAGAATATGATTATCTTTTGCTTTTGAAATTCCCCCATCAGCCCCTGCCACCCCTGTTCCTGGTCTTCGCCGTCGGTAATTAAGATGACAATCTTTCGGCTCTCCGGCGAGGACTTAAAGGTGCGCACCGCCAGGCCAAAGGCGGCGCCAATGTCGGTTCCCTGCTCTTCGTCGGGGCTGATGACCGAGGCGGTTGCCATTAACTTGAAGGCCTCGTAATCGATGGTCAGGGGGCACTGGACATAGGGAATCCCGGCAAAGTTGATTAGGCCCACGTAATCGGTGGTAAAATTGTCGATAATACTAATGATGAGCTGTTTGGACACCTCCAGGCGGTTGGGTTTGAGGTCTTCGGCATTCATGGAGTTCGACGTGTCCAGCAGGAAGAGCATTTCGATTCCTTTTACATCGACATGTTCGACGACCTCTCCCCATTCGGGGCCCGCCAGGGTTAATATAAAAAAGGTCAGGGCCAGAATCACCAGGGAGGCCTTGAAAAAGTCGATTTCCCGGCCGCTGCGAAAGCCCAGCTTCCCGTAGGCGCCCTCGGACATAAAGGCATTCAATAGTTTATTCTTTTTACGGTAATTGTAGACCACCAGGAAGATAAAGGGCAGTAAAACGAGCAGCAAAAAAAAAGCTTCGGGATTAGAGAATCGCATAAATCAACCACTCCAGAAAGTTCAATTATACCAGATCTACCCCCCTTTTTTCAATTCCTTTTCAACCTTAATACGGAAATACAATAAAATCTGGAATAATGGAAAGGCGCGAAACGGGCGCTCTTGTTTGACGTGAGGTAATGGGCTATAATACTTTGTTAAAGGAGGTCCCGATGAGATGTTTTGGCGTATTTAAAGTCATGATCGCAGGGATGTGCGTGATTGGTTTTTTATGGTCGGCAGTGGCGGCCCGGACGCCGGAGGGTACGAACGGCGACAGGGAGGATAAGAAGGAAGGGTCTCAGATAGAGCCGGCAGAGGTAAAAGTAGAGACCTTCATCGACCGGGAGACGCTGGAGAAACTGCCCAAAGGCAGGGATTACACCTCCATCCTCCACCTGGTGCCCGGGGTCAACGATGAACCCCTATTTGACGGCATCTCCATCAATGGGGCCAGCAGCGCGGAAAACCTGTTCTTCATCGACAGTGCCGACACCACCGGCCTTTATACCGGCGAACCGGGTCTGCGGGTCAACTTCGACTTCATCGAAGATGTCCGGGTCAGGACTGCCGGTCTCTCGGCCCAATACCCCGGCTCCACCGGCGGCGTGATCCAGGTGGTCACCCGCTCCGGCGGCAACGAATTTCACGGTTCCGCCATCCTCTACGTTGACGGCAGCGGCCTGGCAGGCAGTCCCCGCCCCATTCTGCAGCTCAATCCCTTCAATGACGAAGAAGCCCAATACATCGCCTATCCCGAAGATTCCTGGTCCCGCTGGGAGTCTGGCTTTACGCTGGGCGGTTATATTGTGAAGGATCGGCTGTGGTTTTTTGCCGGCCTGATGCCCACATTCATGACCACCGAGCGGGATGGGGTATTTTTTGGTCATGAAGAGCAGAGCGATACCTTCAGCCGCCGGGACCGTTACACCAACGGCTTACTGAAATTGACGGCCCAGCCGGCCCAAAACCTGCGTCTCTCCGTATCGGGCCTTTACGACTGGCACGATTACGAAGGCGAACTGCCGCCTCCGGACGGCTCGGGCGATTACCGCGACGACTGGAGTGCCTACTCATGGAAGTACCCGGGATTGAGCGTATCCGGCAGCCTGGACTATTTCCTGGGCGAGCGGTTGACACTCAATCTCCAGGCCGGTTACTGGCGGACCAACCGCATCCAGGGTGTCCGGCCAGATGGTCCCAGGCGGGAACACATGAGTTCCGGCTACGGCTACAGCATTCCCGAGGTGCCATATTTTTGGGTGAACTATCCCTATGTGTCCGGCTATGTCACCGAAAGGGACATCAGCACCAGGTTGACCGCCGCGGCGGACCTGACCTTTTACCTCAACCTGGCGGGAGAACACGCCTGGAAGATCGGCTTTTTATACGTCGGAACCGGGATAGACAAATTCGATGCCTATCCTTATGATTTTTACCGCTTCTACTGGGGTGAAGACTATGAATCCCCAACCCTGGGCACCGTGCCCACCACCCTGGGCTATGTGGAAGTTCGGGACCCTTTCGGTACAATCATAGACACCCACTCCGACCGGCTGGCCGTTTACCTCCAGGACGACTGGACCATCGGCAAGAGGTTCACCCTTAACCTGGGGATTCGCCTCGAAAAGGAGGACATCCCCTCTTCCAGCGACGTGCCGGGTTATACCGATCCTATCATCCGCTTCGGCTTCGGCGATAAAATCGCCCCCCGGCTGGGATTTGTCTATGACATCTTCGGCAGCGGCGACCTCAAGGTCTTCGGCAGTTACGGGGTCTATTACGACACCATGAAACTATTGTTTCCCCAGAGCTTCGGCGGCTTCAAATGGGCTTCCCACTTTTACGATATCGTGGACCCCCACTGGCTCGAATATACCGAGACCGATCACCCGGCTATTGGCGGTCTTCGGGGGGGTCGATATATCGAATCCATTAACCGGAGAATCCCGGACCTGGGTGTCATCCAGCCGGACCTTAAGCCCTTTGCCAAGCGGGAATTCAGCCTGGGCCTGCAAAAAAACCTGGGCAATGACCTGGTACTGGGGGCCGTGTTTGTATACAGTTCCATCAAAAATGCCATCGAAGATGTGGGTCTTCAAGTGCCGGGTGCGGTGTACCTGGTGGCCAACCCCGATTCCGACTGGATAGAGGAGATTTACAAAGAATATAAAACCCAGGGCCTGATTCCCCCGGGAGCAAAAATCAGCCGACCGGTGCGAGATTATGCCGCTTTTACCCTCAGCCTGGATAAGAAGTTCAGCCGCCGCTGGCTGGGGGGGATCTCTTACACCTGGAGCAGGTTATACGGCAACTATTCGGGGCCGACCAGTTCCGATGATCCCGGCAGCCAGGAGCCCAATAGTTCAGACTATTTCGATGCCTGGTTCTTGAGCTATAACCAATACGGGGAAGAGGAACTGGGGCTGCTGAGAAGCGACCGCACCCATCAATTTAAACTCTACGGCGCCTATGCCTTCGATTTTGGCCTGACCGTCGGCGTGACCGCCTTTGCCCAAAGCGGCATCCCGGTGCAGACCCAGGTATACCTGAATGGATTTCAAGGCTGGTATCCCTTAGGCCGGGGCAACCTGGGCCGCACCCCCTTCCTGTGGTGGGCCGATGCCTATATCGAATACAACCTCAAATTGAGCGATGCCTTCACCCTGCAGTTGAATCTCAACGTGACCAACCTCACCGACAACGACACGGCCCGGCAGATTTACCAGTTGTACAACCAGGGGAGGATATATGTAGACGAGCAGACCATACTGGACGGCTTCGACGCCCTCCAGACGGTCCTGGACAAGGGCGCCCAATTAGACCCCCGCTACCGGCTGGAATACGACTACCTCCCCCCCGTCGCCGCCCGCCTGGGCCTCAAACTCCTCTTTTAAACTCTTCTCACCCCAACGTTTGCACCTCTGCCCGCCCCGGCCACGCTTTTCGCTTTTTTTTCTTTTCCCTGCCGGGATTGAAAAGTGGTGGGCCATGTGTTACCATATGCCATGCCGATAACGGGGATCAAGTCATGAACAATTTTAATGAAAAGGTCAACTTCATCTGGTCGGTGGCCGACCTGCTGCGGGGCCCCTACCGGCCCAACCAGTACAAGGATGTGATGCTGCCCATGACGGTGCTGCGGCGCCTGGACTGCGTGCTGGCCCCCAGCAAAGAGGCGGTCTTAGAAAAACTCAAGAGCCTGAAGAAGGGCACATTAACCAACCTGGAGCCGGTTCTCGACCGGGCCGCCGGCCAGGAGTTTCACAACACCAGCCCCTTTACCTTTGAGAAGCTCAAGGGAGACCCCGACAACATCGCCGCCAACCTGACCCGGTATATCAAGAGTTTCTCCACCCGGGCCCGGGACATCATCGACAAGTTCGGTTTCGAGAGCCATATCGCCAAACTGGACCAGCACAACCGGCTCTACTTGCTGGTGAGCAAGTTTTGTGAGATCGACCTGCACCCCGATAAGGTGGCCAACATCGAGATGGGTTATATCTTCGAGGAGCTGATCCGGCGCTTCAACGAGGCGAGCAACGAGGAGGCCGGGGACCACTTCACCCCCCGGGATGTCATCCGTTTGATGGTCAACCTGCTCTTCATCCCGGACGAGGAGATACTGACCACCCGGGGCATTGTCCGCACCCTCTACGACCCCGCCTGCGGTACCGGCGGCATGTTGTCCGTGGCCGAAGAGTATGTCCGGGAACTCAACCCCGAAGCCATTGTCGAGGCCTTTGGCCAGGACTACAACGAGCAGTCCTATGCGGTGTGCGGCTCCGACATGATGATCAAGGGCTGGAGCATGGAGAATATCCGCTTCGGCGACAGTTTTACCCAGGATCATTTCCCCCACCGGGGATTCGACTACATGCTGGCCAATCCCCCCTTCGGCGTGGAGTGGAAGCCCCAGGAAGCCTCTATCCGCCGGGAACACCACCAGCAGGGCAGCAGCGGCCGGTTCGCCGCCGGGCTGCCCCGCATCAACGACGGTTCCCTGCTGTTTCTCCAGCACATGATCGGTAAGATGAAACCCCCGGCCCAGGGGGGCAGCCGGTTGGTCATTGTCTTCAACGGCTCGCCCCTGTTTACCGGTTCCGCCGGTTCCGGGGAGAGCAATATCCGCCGGTGGATCATCGACAACGACTGGCTGGAGGGCATCGTGGCCCTGCCCGACCAACTGTTTTACAATACCGGCATCTCCACCTATCTCTGGGTGGTGACCAACCGCAAGGCGCACCGGCGCAAGGGCAAGATCCAACTGGTAGACGGCTCCGCTTTTTTTGAGAAGATGCGCAAGAGCCTGGGCAACAAGCGCCACCAGGTCGGCGACCCACAGCGGGACGAACTGACCCGGCTCTACGGCAATTTCCGCTCCGGCAAGCACGTCCGCATCTTTGCCAACCGGGACTTCGGCTGCCGCCGCATCACCGTGGAGCGGCCCTTGAAGCTGAACTTTGCCGTGGATGGGGAGCGGTTAAACCGGCTGCAGGCGGCACGGGCCTTCGAGAACCTAACTGTCAGCCGGAAGCGCAAGGACAGCGAGGCGGCAGCGGCCGAGCAGGCGGCCGGCAAACGCCGGCAGCAGGCGATCTTGACTGCCCTGTCCGGCCTCTCCTCCCTGGGGATTGTGCGCAGCCGGCATGAATTTGCGGCGCACCTCAAGGCTGCCTTTAAGCAGGCGGGGGTGGTGGTGCCGCCGCCGCTGTTAAAGGCGGTGCTGGCTGCTTTGTCGGAGCGGGATGAGGGAGCGGAGGTGTGCCGGGATGCACGGGGAAGGCGGGAGCCGGACCCGGACCTGCGGGATTACGAGAATGTGCCGCTTTCCCAGGATATAGAAACATATATGGAGCGGGAGGTGCTGCCCCATGTGCCGGATGCCTGGGTGGATCTTGATAAGACCAAAGTGGGTTACGAGATCAACTTCAACCGCTACTTCTATCAATACACTCCCCCCCGCCCCCTCCAGGAGATCGAAGCCGACCTCAAAACCATCGAACACCAAATCACCACCCTCCTCACCGAGGTCACCCAATGATTGAAGGTCCGCTAATTCCAGGTGATCGAAATGTTAAATGGCTGTCCGAGTGCAATGAAAATTGGAAATACAAACCGTTAAAATATATATGCAAAATTAATAACAGAACTTTATCAGAAAATACAGACCCTGATTTAGAATTCGAATATATCGATATAAGTAGTGTGAACTCAGAAGGTAAGATTATTCACAAAGAAAAAATGAAATATATTGACTCTCCTTCAAGAGCGAGGCGAATTTTATCTAGTGGGGATGTCATTATTTCTACAGTGAGGACATACTTAAAAGCTATTACTTTTATTGATAAAATAGATGGAAGTATTATTTGCTCCACAGGATTTGCAGTTATAAGTCCAGGAAAAACTGTTATTCCAGAATTCTTAGCATATTGGGTACGTTCAACTTACTTTATAGATGAAATTGTAGCCAGATCGGTTGGTGTAAGTTACCCTGCAATAAATTCAACGGAAATAGGTAGTTTACCTTTCCCCTTGCTCCGTTTAGACAAACAAAAAGAAATTGCTGACTTTCTCGATAGGGAGACGGGGCGGGTTGATCAATTGATTGAGAAGAAGGTGCGGCAGATCGAACTGCTGCAGGAGAAGCGGGCCGCCCTCATCGGCCAGGCCGTAACCAGGGGCCTGGACCCCACCGTCAAAACCAAAGACCCCCACATCCCCTGGCTCGGCCCCATCCCCTCCCACTGGGAAATTTCTCAACTCAAATATATATTAAAAGCCAAAGGCAACGCTATTAAAACCGGACCCTTTGGCAGCCAATTACTTTCCGCAGAGATGATCTCTGGTACTATTAAAGTATATAATCAGAGGAACGTGTTGGATAACAATTTTAAAGAGGGCGATGATTACATTACAGAAGAGAAATATAGAGATTTAAATGCGTTTACCATTGACCCGGGTGATCTATTAATTACAACCAGAGGTACGATAGGTAGATGTGCCTTATTTCCAGAAGACGCTGAATTGGGCATTTTACATCCCTGTCTGATGAGAATTCAGGTAGACGAAAAAAAAGTTTTATCTGAATATTTATCTGTTCTAATTCAAGATGGATCAATAGTTCGATTGCAGCTCATATTGATGAGTAATGCCACAACGATTGATGTTATATATTCTGACTCGTTAAAAAAAGTAATATTACCCATCCCTCCTATTAATGAACAGATTAATATTATAGATTTTGTAAGAAAGGAGACGGGGAAAATAGATCAATTGATTGGGAGGGTAGGGGAGAGTGTGGAGAGGTTGGGGGAGTATCGGGGGGCGTTGATTTCGGCGGCAGTGACCGGGAAGATCGACGTGAGGGAGTAGGGGGCTAATGTACAGATTGGGGATCTATTTATATTTTAGGGAGTTATAATTTTTTATGATGATCTTCTTGATCCGGTTTAGATCGTCCTTGCTTCTATCCTTAACATATATCACGCCGTTATGGATAATTAATGGATAATAAGGCATAGTCGTGCGGTATAAGAAACGGCCATTTTGGCCAATAATATCAACGGTTCTCTCTTTGCCTTTCCGGAGTACAGATTTTGTATTAATGACATAAATACGCCCCTTCTCATCACTTAACAGCCCCTGGAAAAACGGACGATGCGGCGGGAATATCAACCAGGAGTTACCCCGAAATTTTAAATAGGACGAAATGCTTGACCTCAATCGTCAATCTATCTCATCAATTTCCCGAACCGCCGCCTCCATCCCCGCCTCTCCTGCCTTTTAACCCCAATGCCGACTTGAGGGTAATGGAGGCATCCTTCACAATATTAATAATAATCCGAATGAAGCGGCTGAATACCCCCACCTCCTCTCCACTGCTTCCCACTGACTCCTTTAATTCTTTGGGCTTAACACCATCTTTTTTTCCTCCGTTTTAAAACATAACATACATAACGATGATAAAATTGCTGTTCCGGGCAGCTATATCGCTGTTCCGAACAGCTTGACCGCTGCTTTGAACTGCTGTAGCGCAGTTCAGAACTGTTGTGTCGCAGCTTTTTTTTGAAGTATCGCAGTTCCGAACTGCGATAACGCAGCTTTTAACTGCTGTAACGCAGTTTTGAACTGCCCTGCCGCAGTTCCGAACTGCCAGATCGCTGTTCTAAGCTGCCCTGTCGCAGTTCCGAACTGCTGCATCGCACTTCTGAACAGCTCGATTTCAGTTTTGAACTGCCCTGTCGCAGCTTTTTGCTGCCCTACTGCAGTTCTGAACTGCTTCATCGCTGATCAGAACAGATCCATCGCTGTTCCCGGCAGCTCAATAGCTGTTCCGAGCAGATCGATCGCTGTTCCGAACAGCTAAATCGCGCCTCTGGGAGAGGCTTTTGGGCTATATGCGCAAAAACGGCATGATTCAGGCCGCCTTCTCTTTTTCTTCCGATTGGGCACGGGGATTGTAATGAACCGGAAGGGGACAGGCCAATTTTTCTACTTCATAGTTCGATTGCAGCTCATATTGATGAGTAATGCCACAACGATTGATGTCATCTATTCTGACTCGTTAAAAAAAGTAATATTACCCATCCCTCCTATTAATGAACAGATTAATATTATAGATTTTGTAAGAAAGGAGACGGGGAAAATAGATCAATTGATTGGGAGGGTAGGGGAGAGTGTGGAGAGGTTGGGGGAGTATCGGGGGGCGTTGATTTCGGCGGCAGTGACCGGGAAGATCGATGTGAGGGAGTAGGGGCCTGAAAAAAAGGCCAGTCGCCCTTGACCTTGTCTTATGCCTCCATACACTGCAGGTAACAGCTCTTACCGCTCAGGGATCGATAATGAGTGAAGTTGTCATCATCACAAAACAACGTGAAGTAAGTCCAGCATTTGGTACCGACGCACGTACCATAGGGATCTGCAGCAAAAAAAAGACACGTAGAACCAGTATAATACGAGCAGATATCGTCGCATGTTTCAGCCATATCTGAGTAATCCCGGCAGGTGCAGTTGCCCAGGGGCAGGGGAAATAGAAGATGATTGATGATTAAAACTCCGGTTACCACCAGTGAAAGCGCCAGGATTGCCTGAAAAGTTCTTTTTTTGGTCATTTTGCCTCCTCATATATGGTTATGTTTTCGCCTTCGATGGCATAAAACAAATTATTCTTCTTAAATTTAAAATGAGTAGAGTTCGACGACTCCTCTGAATTCAAATAAAAAATCCTTCCCAACTGCCCCTGCATGTTTAATTGATACAGGGCATTTATGCGCTTTTTTTTGCTGGCAGTACAAAGATAAAATACATTGGGATCGTCCTCGTCTAAGATTAATCGAGAAAATAGAGAAAAATAGCCGAATTTATTCTGCTTAAATAATTCCCGCAATTGGGGTTTATAATCCTCGAGGGCCCCGGTAGGCCAGATTTTCATCTCTCTCTCCACCTTATTATCCTTGACGATGTACATGGTGGAGGAGGTCCGAAAGTAGATCAGTACCCTGGAATCCCCGGTGACCGCAGTCAGACGCTCTATGTTTGAACTCTGAAAAGCCATCGGTTTATAGAATAAAAAATGTAACACCTCAGGGCCGATGGGAAAGTCGAACAATTTCTGTTTATTCTGGTTATACATCTTCGCCTGCCCGCCTTCCACGGATAACAGGTAGACGTTTCCCGCAGCGTCCACCGTGGGACTAAATTCTATATTGGTAACAGAACGCCGGTATTCGTCGATGTACCGACCGTCCCGGTCAAACGCCATGATCTTAAAGGCATTGAGATCGTGGGCATACAATTTATCGTCCCTGCCCATCTTGATAAAAACCGGAAAGGCGCGGTGGGAACCCAAAAACTCCCCCGGTCCCTGGCCTGTTCTGCCAAAGGCCTTGACAAAATTCAGGTTCTTGTCGAATTTTATTATCTTAGCCTGCAATAGATCATACACATACAAATTGTTGTCACGGTCAATGGTCATGGAAAAGGGCTTAAACATGAATTCATCGTTTCCCAGGTCCGCACCGATCGTCTTGACTCTTTTCAAGAGCACGTATTCTTTTTCTTTCATATTGGGCTCCGGGTTCTTAATGACCCCGTTCCCGTAGGAATAGACCGTACTACAAAAAACAACCGCCAACACCACCACCATAAATCTCAAAGATTTTTTCCCGTTCACCATTCTATACTCCTGCCTCCTGGTTAAATTAAACTCCTGGCTAATTTTATGATCGACACCGCCGCCTCACCGTCCAGGTCCCCTAATTTTATCAGCCTGACTTTACCATCGTATAAAATCGTCCGGGCCTCATTCGATTTTACTCTGAAATGTTCGGCGAACTTTTTAATGTCTTCGGGAACATAGATCTTGAAATTCAATTTTGCTTTATCCGCAAAATTGTAGGCTTCGGTGAGATCTCCAGGGATTATCCCGTAGATTGACACCTGATCATTGAGTAATTGGGATATTTTTTCCCAGTATGGAATGTTTTTGTTGCAGGGAGAACAGGGTCTTGAAAAAATAAAAATCAAGGATGGCTGACTGTTCCTGAAGGCGATGATATCGACTTTATTCTCATCCACACCGTTGAGGTCAAATAGTTGATCTTTTCGCCGACGGTAAGGGAGGGCATTTCCGCTTTCAGTCTCTTATTGACCAGCATACATCTGTATAGGGCAAATCCAAGAATAAATATGATAGATAAAAAGATCAGTGTCAGGATGAAAATCGTATTCTTCTTCGCCATTTTTTGTGAACACCTCCTCTTATTAAAAAGATTTGATTATAAAGAAGAGTCCAGGCATTGTCAAATGTTGGCCAGCCTGGACTTACCCTAAAAATAGTTACATATTTAATAGGTTTTAATCTTGTAGATTACAGAAATACTCGACGACGACTGACGACAGATAAATGGTGTTCATTATCGGACAAAATTTGTCTGGCATCAGAGAAATTTCGTCTAACGTCAGAGATATTTTGTCTGACAGGCCGATTTTTCTACATCTTTTCCAACCTTTCGGGAGATATGTCTTGAGTGTGTTGATTTTTCCTTTGTTTTCGAGTAATATTTGAATGGAGGTTTAAAAAAATGGGAACGATTATTATCGATGTGCCCGGCGATAAAGATCTGAGGCTGGAATATAAAATAGAAAATAAGGAAGTGATCGATAAAGTCATCAACATCATGAAGAGGGCCGGGAAAAAGGTAAGGCGGAAAGCGGCAGAGGATTCTATTGTGGGGATCTGGAAAGACCGCTTTGACCAGGACCTGTCGTCTGAACTTGTGCAAAGGGAACTTCGGGAAAAAAATTGGAAAAGATTTTAGCGGATTCCTGTATTTTTATAGATATTTTTAGAGGCAATCACCAACTATATAATCAATTATCGACTCTGAATGTATCTATTAACTCTATTATATATATGGAACTCATACAGGGAGCCCAAAATAAAACCGAATTAAAAGAAATCGACAGGTTTTTGAAAAGTTTTGAAATGGTTGGCTGGGATGACCAGGTATCTCAAACCGCAATGGAGTTAATGAAAAAGTATTCCCTTAGCTATGGCTTACTCATTCCCGATGCAGTAATCGCGGCAACGGCTTTATGCAAAGGCTACAAACTTTGGACATTTAATCGGAAAGACTATAAATTCATCAAAAATTTAGTACTCTTCGAGCTCTGAGATCCCCCTCGACCACTCATCTTTTACTATGATGCCCCCTTTCTCTCCTTGAGTTCCGGGAACCTCTCCGCCAATGCCCAAAACGCCTCCTCATCGGGCACTGGCATGTCCATCAATTCCCTGATCTTATCCCCCAACCTCTCCAACCTATCGTGCAGCACCGGTGTCTTGGGGACGATGGGAAAAAAAGTATAAATTTATAGCTGCTTGGAGCAGCCTGATCGTGGGTTGAGGGAGACGGGGAAAATAGATCGGTTGATTGGGAGGGTAGGGGAGAGTGTGGAGAGGTTGGGGGAGTATCGGGGGGCGTTGATTTCGGCGGCAGTGACCGGGAAGATCGATGTGAGGGAGTAGGGGCCTGAAAAAAAGGCCAGTCGCCCTTGACCTTGTCTTATGCCTCCTTATATATTGTTATACTTTCGCCTTCGATGTCAGAAAACCGGGAATATCGGCTTCGATTGCTTAATAGAGTTTCCGGGCTTTATGGTACATAGATCGTTTCGACCGATTACCCTGTTGTAATTCGATAAGGGGGGGCACAACAACTCGAAATTGCACGACTTACAGGGCGTTACATTTTTCCTCACCCTGAACCAACTCCGGCCTGTATTCAACTCTCGATACACACAGTCGTATATTGAAGCTTTCCCCAGAGTCCCCAGCGGCGGGTCCATTACATTTGCGTGCACTCTCCGGTTGGCGAAAATAGTTATCTTTCCGAAATTATCCATATTGATCTTACTGTTCCCATGAATAACGAGTCAAAAAATTGGCCTGACCCCTTCCGGTTCATGACGCCGCTACTCTTTAAAGACGAAAAAAGTGACAGGCGCAAGAACAACAATTTTGTTTTTATCCTTATTTATGGGAAAATTATCTTATCAGCGATATCAGGATATATCCTGACAAAATCCTTTTTATTGAACGTTACAATACGATCAATCTCAACTTTAAATGCTGTGTATAAAATAACTGCATCATATGTTACACCACCAACAATATCGGATTCGGACAAATGTTTTATTATCCTGTTATAATCCTGGATAGACAAAGGGACAATTTCACATATGTCCAATACATCTTGCTGAATCAATTTGTTGGCAAATGATGGGGAAATGCGCGGTTGTACAGGTAAAATTGATAGAACTGCGTACAGTTCAGCTATTGAATGAGCAGCAACAAATCCCACATCTGTCCCCGCCTTTATCCTTTGCAACCAGGGCAAAGCGCGTTCATGACCGGGATGTGCTTCTACTATTGCAGCTACCAGGACGGAAGTATCAAGTAATATCTTCATGAATTGTCTGTTTCATCAAGTCAAAGATGCGACGCTCCCGCTCTTGTTGGATTATATTTGTAAAATCACTGGTGCTGGTCGATCTGGATTTAACGACCAGAATACCTTTCTTATCAACCAATATAGGAGTTTCCTTTTGAATACGTAAACGAATTTCGTTATCCATCCCCTCCTCAACAATTAGTGTCACCTCTTTTAACAAACCCAGGCGATTTCTGATTGCTGAAGGTATTACTATACGTCCCTGGCTATCTAATGATGTTTGAATTATTTCCGCCATTAAATCTTACTCCATTTTCAGTCATCTTTTTGTTTTATAACATATTATTTATCGTGTCACCGTCTTAAAGATTGACATCACATATAAAATATATTTCTAAACATATCTTTTGTCAAGTTAAAAATACAAATTTTTGGTGTGTCCAGGAGGGACGGTGCATTGAAATATGGAAATGGGGGATGTGATTTGGAGTCAGGCCAAATGGGGCGTCAAAAGAATATTTTTTTATGCCACTTTCTTGCCTATGTTTTTGATATGGTCGGGAAAGGTAAGGGGTTCGGTCTTTTCCGGGAAAAAATGGATTTCAATGCGAGATGAGATATGATTCTGAATGTAATACAGGATTTTGGCAAAATCCTTTAAGGTATATTTGTCGTAGTCCTTCAGAAACAGCGCCATATCTATATCGCTCTCGTCAGAAAAGTTCTCCCTGATGAAGGAACCGAATAGATAAATTTCAACTATATCAAAAATCCGGTTTAAATAGTCCACGGCTTCTTTTATCTCATTGTTTTCTGTATCCATTTCAACACTTCCTTTGTATACCTCAATATCTCTCTGGCCCGGCTTTTTTTGTTAATTTCCTCCATTTTATCAATATCCTCAGGGTATCTGGATTGGATATAATAGAGCGAAAGCTCTGAAAAGAATTCAAGATAATTCCCAGGAAAACAAGCTTTATCTATCATTTCTGCCAATCGGAATAAATTATGAATTCGAGGAGGGAATTCTTGTTTCTTTTTCATGTAAATAGCTTTGAGGTATTTTTCAATACTTTGTTGACACATAAATATTGTATATTTCCACCGCCTTGAGCGAAACATCGCCCGAGCGGTTTTGAAATCTTCGTTGGATTGTTCTATCCAATGTCTGACTCTTTTTTCAGTTATCGTTATGTGCATACCGGACTATTAATATATGAAAACATCTCAAAAGTCAATATCTCCATCGAGCCAGAGGGCCAGGTTTGAGATCGGGCCAAATGGGGTGGGCGTCCGTTTTGATCACTTTAAGTGTCAACATTGACGCTCAGGGTGACGGTAATAGCCCCCTCTCTTCTTAAGAGAGGGGATCAAGGGGTGAGTTTAATTGGTGGAGGTGCCGTTGAAAAATGGCGGGGGTTGTGTTAATATGGATTCTAAATGAGAGGCTTGAGGGGTACAGCATGAACGATAGACATAAGGAAGTTGCCTTTGAGGCAGCCATCGAGGACCACCTGGTGAACCGGGGCGGCTATGGCCGGGCCAATGCCGCCGCCTTTGACCGCAAGCGGGCCCTGGACCCCCACATCCTGCTCACCTTCATCCATGAGACCCAGGCCAAAGAAGTCGCTTACCTGCAAAACATCCTGAAGGAGAAGACCGACGAGACCCTGCTGGACGAACTGGTCAAGGCGCTCGACTCCGACCACGAAGGCTGCCTCAAGGTCCTGCGTCACGGCTTCAAGTGTTACGGCAAACTCTTCCGGGTCGCCTACTTTGCCCCGGCCAGCGGCCTCAATCCCGACACCCGCAAACTCTACGAGTCCAACCGCCTCACCGTCACCCGCCAGCTTCGCTATTCGGACAAACACCACAACACCCTGGACCTGGTCCTCAGCCTCAACGGCCTGCCCCTGGTCAGCGCCGAACTCAAGAACCCCCTCACCGGCCAGACCTGGCGGGATGCCGTCAGGCAGTATGAGACGGACCGGGACCCCGGGGATCTGATCTTCCGCTTTAAGAGACGGACGCTGGTCCACTTTGCCGTGGACACCGACGAAGTCTACATGACCACCCGGCTGTCGGGTCAATCGACCCGGTTCTTGCCCTTTAACCGGGGAGAGGGAACCGGCGCCGGTAACCCGGACAACCCCGACGGTTATAAGACCGCCTACCTGTGGCAGGAGGTATGGCAGTGGGAGAGCCTGCTGGACATCATGGCCCGTTTTCTCCACCTGCAGGTGGAAGAGAAGACAGCGGCGGGCAGGACGGTCAGGACGGAGACCATGATCTTTCCCCGTTACCACCAACTGACAGCGGTGCGTAAGATGGTGGCCGCGGCCCGGCAAAGGGGCGCGGGGCACAACTATTTGATCCAGCACTCCACCGGCAGCGGCAAGAGCAACACCATTGCCTGGTTCGCCCACCGCTTAGCCAGCCTATACAACGACCGGGACGAGAAGGTGTTTGATTCGGTGGTGGTGGTCACCGACCGCCTGGTGCTGGACCAGCAACTGCAAAATACCGTCTACCAGTTCGATCACAAGCTGGGGGTGGTGCAAAAAATCGATAAGGATTCCGGCCAGTTGGCCGGGGCCTTAGCCGCAGCCGCGCCCATTATTATTACCACCTTGCAGAAGTTTCCCTATGTGACCGAGAAGATCGGGGAACTGCCGGAGCGTAAATATGCGGTCATCATAGACGAGGCCCACTCCTCCCAGGGCGGCGAGAGCGCCGCCGAATTGAAGGGGGTGCTGGCCGAGGCCGCCATCAAGAGGGAGGCCGAAGCCATGGCCGAGGGAGAGGAGATTCCCGACTACCAGGAGCAGATCCTGCGCACCATGGCCAGGCGGGGCCGGCAGCCCAACATCGGTTTTTTTGCCTTTACCGCCACCCCCAAGTACAAGACCCTGGAGGTCTTCGGCCAGAGGGGCCCGGACGGCAAGCCCCAACCCTTCCACCTCTACAGCATGCGCCAGGCCATAGAGGAGGGCTTTATCCTCGACGTACTCCGGCACTACACCACCTATAAGAGTTATTTCCGGCTCATCAAGGCCATCCAGGACGACCCGCAGTTGGATAAGAAGAAGGCGGCCCGGGCACTGGCCCGGTTCATGAGCCTGCATCCCCACAACATCGCCCAGAAGACAGAGGTGATGGTGGAACATTTCCGGCTTAAAACCCGGTCTAAGATCGGCGGCAAGGCAAAAGCCATGGTGGTGAGTTCGTCGCGGCTGCATGCGGTGCGCTACAAACAGGCCTTTGACCGCTATCTGGCCCAGCAGGGGTACGACGACATCAAGACCCTGGTGGCCTTTTCCGGGACGGTGGCGGACCCCGATGTCCCGGATAGAGAGTACACCGAAGTGGCCATGAACAACGGGATCAAGGAGCGGGAGCTGCCGGGAAAATTTGCCTCATCCGATGCCTATCGAATACTCATCGTGGCCGAGAAGTTCCAGACCGGTTTTGACCAGCCGCGGCTGCACACCATGTACGTGGACAAGCGGCTGCTGGGTATCCACGCGGTCCAGACCCTGTCCCGCCTGAACCGCACGTACCCCCTGAAGGAGGATACGTTTATCCTGGACTTTGTCAATGAGAGCGCGGACATCAGGGAGGCCTTCCAACCCTATTACGAAAGCACGATGGTGGGGGAGGAGGTCGAGCCCCGTCATCTCTACGAATTGCAGGCCCGGCTGGAGGGTTTCCAGGTCTTTTACCCGGCCCAGGTGGAGGCCTTCAGTAAGATATTCTACCAACCGCGAAAGGCCGATCTCTCCCCCACGGATCACGCCCAACTGAACGCCTGCATCGACCCGGCGGTCAGCCGCTTTAAGCAGTTGGAGAGGGCAGACGGCGAAGAGTTTCGCAAGGTGTTGATTGCCTACCGGAACCTGTATGCCTTCCTCTCCCAGATCATCCCCTTTCACGACTCGGACCTGGAAACATTGTACGCCTTTGTCCGCTTCCTTTTATACAAGCTGCCGAAGCGGGACCTGGGGCCGGAGTACCGGTTCGACGAGGAGGTGGCCCTCAAATACTACCGGCTGGAAAAGCTCCAGGAGAATGCCGCCGTAAAATTACAAGAGGGCGAGGTGGTAGAGATAGACGGGCCCACCGCTGTAGGTACCGGCCAGGTGCGGGAAGAAGAGAAGATCCACCTCTCTAAATTGGTCGATATATTAAATGAACGCTTCGGCACCGCGTTCAAGCCGGGGGACCAGTTCTTTTTTGACTCGGTTAAAGAGGACGCCGCCGCAGATGAACGGCTCCGCCAGGTGGCCGCGGCCAATACCTTTGAAAATTTCTTTTACGTATTTAAGAAGAGCTTTTTAGATTTTATCATCGGCCGCATGGACCAGAACGAGGATACCACCTCAAAACTGATCAACGAAGAACCCTTGAGGGAGGTGGCCTGTAACCATATCGCCCGGGACGTCTATGACCGGATCCGGGCCAAAGCCTGAGTTCGCCACGGAGCAGTCGGTTGTATCCATGTTCTGTTTCCTCCGGCCTTTGGGATAAAAAAGTTGACATAATGGTAAAAGGGTGTATGGGATTGGTGGATCATCGTGGGTCAATCGGCCGGTGTATTCATCTACTCCCGCAACCTCTACTTCATCCACCGCCAGCGCACCCCCAGAGACAAAAATCTACAGGAGTTTGAATCTTAAGCTGACGCTGATGTCCGGTGAGGTATCGAAGGGGGCCAGATCTTCAAAGAGAATCAATTCCACCGATTTGCCGAAGCGATAGCCCACATACAGTTGTCTGGCATCATGGGCGATGTCGCCCTCTTTAAACGGCGAGGTGCGGTACAAAAAACCCGCCAAAAACCTGCCCATACCCAACCGGATATCGGCCAGGAAAATCTGCGAACTCATATCCACATCTTCCAGCCATTGGGGCTGCTTAAAAAAAGATAAATAAGCGGACATATCCAGGTGAAACTTCTCCCCGCCGAAGCCCAGGATCAGGCCGGTAGTCAGGAAGGGTTTGGACGAGACAAAGCCCGGCATCTCGGCTGTGGGAATGCCCAACGCCAGCCTGGATTTGAGACTGAATCCGGGGCTGTCCACAATCCCGGCCAAACAGGAGAATACCAGGGGAGAGACAAAACTCTTCCGCTGGTAATATTGAAAATAATCCCGGTATTTGTAATGAACGGCATTGCGGGGGTAGGTCGGCCTCTGGTTATCCGGCAGGTTAAAGGAATCGTGAAAATTCTCGATCAACTTATCCAACTCCCCGCCAAATACGGAGGAAATCCGGTAAAAGATCTCCAGGGTCACCCCCTTCAACAGACCGTATCGAAATTCCAACGTGGGACTGGAAACTTCAAAATCATTGATCACCGGCGTGACTTCACCGCTGCGCTCAAACATGTACACATTGGAGTAATACAGGCCGAGACTCAGCGACACATCACTCCTGTCAAGCAGTGTCAGCTCCGAGTAGGGGAAATAACTCATGGACTGAATCAGGGGAAACTCCACCACCCCGGCCGGCAGCAGCGTCACCATCGACAGCATCAGAAACGCACAAAAACTTCTTTTAAACGTCAACATCATTTTCATCTTCATGTTTATGATCCAATAAATTTAGATATAGAGAACGGGCCGCGCCCGTTCACGGTAGAATCGTAACCAGATTGAAAATCACTATTGTAAACGATTTTGTCCCAATTTCCAAGAGGATTTACTAAAAAAAATTTTACTCCCTTTCGTCGGCCCCGATGTCCGGCCCCGCCCCTTTGGGCCGGGTGTCCCCTTCAAAGTCGTAAGCCAGGTTCCTGTCTGCCCCCCCATCCACGGCAGTACACAGGTGCCTGAGGTGAAAATCGCTGCCGGGTATATTCATGAAGAGAGCCTGGGCCGGGGCGGTCATGGAGTGCAGATCATAGCCCCTGGCCTGCCATTGGCTCAACGTATATTCCCGGTCATCTTCGTCCGAAACCGGCAAACCGGAGCCGGCGCGAAAATAGATGTTGTAATCCAGTTCTATCCCCGCCAGGCAGCCGCCGTTAAACTCGAAACCGCCCTGCCGGCCGCCCACCAGGATATTGTTGTACAGCCCAGCCCCGCTGGAGCCGTTTTTTAGACTAACGGCCCAGCGGCCCTCGGCAGGCCGGAAATATACGGTATTGTGAATAATGGTGAGATTCTGGCTGCCCCACTGACTGCCCTGATCGTCGTCCCAGGCGGCAATGCCGCCGGCATAGTTTTTATAGATCATGTTGTTCTGTATCAGCGAGTCTCTCACCGACGATAGGTTAATGGCTGCCCCGCCGCCGCGGCCGTTTTCATAGACGATGTTATTCTCCACCAGGCAATCCGAGGAGATGCCGTCGCCCCCCATGGAGGGGTCGGCATTGATCTGGATGCCGCAGGCGTAATTGTGGTGAACGGTGTTCCCGGCAATCACCGCCCTGTCGGAACTGTTGGAGATGTAGATGCCGTGTTCCTCGCCGGAGCCGTAGACGTCGCAATCCCGGACAGTGGTATCATCGGAAAAATCGCTAAAGAGCCCCCAGCGGCCGTTGTCGGCGAAGCGGCAGTGGTGAATGTCGATGTGGTGGGAGTTACTGAGCCTCAAGCCGGCCCGCGGCGCCCGGCGCAGGGTCACCCCGGAAATTTCCACATATCGACAACCCTCCAGGAAGAACAGATCCCGCTCCACCCCGCTGCCGTCCAGTATCACCGTTTCCGCAGACACGCCCTCGATATAAATTTTTTGGTCCTTACTGCCGGAACGGTTCATATAGAGCGCCTCCGGGTAGATACCGGCCCGGATTACCACCTTCTCCCCCGGCTGCAGTGTATTTAATGCCTGCTGCACCGTCCGCCAGGGCGCCCCCGGCCCGCCGCTGTCGGCATCGTTCCCCCCAGGGGAGACATAGTACACCCCCTGCTCCTCTTCGGGTTCCTGTGGGTTTGCACCACTGTCTTTGCCGACGGTACACCCGCCCCACCACAGCAGCGCCGTCACTATCAATACCAGTAACACCATCCAGACCGTTCTCATATTCTCACCTGCCGCTGCCCATTATAACCCATCCCCAACAAATGTCAAAAACAAATCAAGGCAAATTGCAAAATACCCAATACCCAACAACCAACAAAAGCCTTTTTTAATTTGAAAAAAGAACCAACCGGTATTATAATTACCGTGTAATAATTAAATGACTTGAAAAAAGGAGTTAACACACATGCGGCCTAAGCGGTATATTGTCTGGTCAAAGGATAAAATCGATCTTCGGGACCCCTTCCAGAAAAAATGGTACTTCCGTCAGGTCCTCATGAATGGCAGATCAGAAGATGTTGCCTCTATCGACTGGGAGGAAATAAAAAAACATCTCCCCGATTTAAACCTTCCGCCCACCATCAAACGGCTATGGGAATCCTATTTCAATGCTCAAACGTAAAAATGTATTAACCCCCTTACAATATAGATCTTTAAATCCGGTAAGAGATAGGTGAAATGATGGAAAAAAGAGCGGGAATCCCGGTAAAGAGGCCCCAATCTATAGGGGTAAGACCGGTTAAAATCAAACTTCAGTTGTTAAAGGCACTCTTTAACCTGGTAAAGGATGCGGTGACGCAGAGGTGGGATAAGGCCCCTTTAGACGTCATGGATGTATTTTCAGGGATTCAGCTTAAGGACGATATAGGAGAGCGGGGCTGGGTTCTGATCAGCCGCTCCCTGATGGCAGCCATGCTGAACCTGATAGAGGAAAACAAGGGGATCGTTCAAATCAAAGGGTATGTCACCGACGAACTGGACAAAAAATTCGATGATCTCCTGGTAAAAGAGGACATTTTGCTGGGACCTGATTTTTTTAAAAGACCGGCAAACCTGCCCTTAATCGAAAAGGTCAAACCCATATTCGCCGATTTTTTAACCCTCCTGAAATTTGAACCGGCAGTGGCTCCTGTACTTTGCCTGGCTGCAAAAACAGGTGGACGAACCCATGTTTGCCGAGACCTTCGGCTTAAGGCAGGTCTACGTCCCCCTCCGGGCCTACTACCGGGAGAGGGAAAAAGAAGAGGCCGGGGAGAAAGAGTACCGCGACCAGATTTCAGAGCAAAAGTACAAAAAGGTAGTCGTGGATATGGAGACGGCCTTAGAAGAGTGGCTGGAGAGGGGGGCTAAAGACGACGCCATCCGGGTGGTCAGCGGCGGGCCGGGATACGGCAAGTCGGCCTTCTTGAAGATGTTTGCCGCCCGCTTAGCCGACCGGAACCAGCGGGTTCTCTATATCCCCCTGCACCGCTTCGAGGTCAAAGACGACCTCAAAGATGCCATCCACAACTTCGTGGACTACAACGAATACATCTCCTTTGATCCCCTGGATGAAGATCGGCTGCTGCTCATCTTTGACGGCCTGGACGAACTGTTCATGCAGGGCAAGGTGCTGGCAGACGTGGCCAACCAGTTTATCCGGGAAGTGAAGATGAAGGTGCAAAACTTCAACCACGACAGGCGGCGCATCCAGGTACTGCTCAGCGGCCGGGACGTCATTGTCCAGGCCAACGAGAGCGAGTTCAGACAAGATCGCCAGGTGCTCCACATACTGCCGTATTATGTAGGAGAAGATGAAAGAGATGAATTCACAGATAATGACAACCGTCTCAAGGCAGACCAGCGGGACAAATGGTGGCAGAGTTACGCCGGGGTGAAGGGCAAAGGGTATAAGAAAATGCCGGAAGAGTTGCGGGGCAAAGATTTAGACGAAATCACCGCCCAGCCGCTGCTGAACTACCTGGTGTCGTTGAGTTTTGAGAGGGGCCAGATCGATTTTTCCCGCACCGCCAACCTCAACGAGATCTACGGCGACCTGCTGGCCGCGGTGCACGACCGGGGTTACGATGAGAGCGGAACCCTCAAACCCATCAAACATCTGGGCTTTAAAGACTTTTCCAGGGTGATGGAGGAGATCGCCCTGTGTGCCTGGCACGGCGACAGCCGCACCACCACGGTGGATGCCATTGCCGGTCAGTGCCGGCAGAGCGGCCTTGACCGCCTCTTCGACCAATTTAAACGGGAAGTCAAGAAGGGCATCGTATCCCTTCTCACGGCCTTCTATTTCAGGCGGGCCGGTCAGTCCGGCGGCGGGGATGAGACCTTTGAGTTTACCCACAAGAGCTTCAGCGAATTCTTGACCGCCAGGCGGATCTGCAACAAGCTCAAACAGATTCATAAGAAGCTGTCGGAAAATAGAGAAGATTGCGATGAGGGCTGGAATATCAAAGACTGCCTGCATGAATGGATCAAGATCTTCGGGCCCAGGGAGATCGATAAAGACCTGCACAAATTCATCGGCAACGAGGTCGAATTGGAATTTAAACAGGATAAGGATAATGTCAGGGCCATTCAACAGACCCTGATCCAGTTGATCGACCATATGCTGCGCCGCGGCATGCCCCTGGAGATGCTGGCCGACCGCCCTGCCTACTCCATCGAAAACCGGCAGGCCATCAACTGCGAAAAGGCCCTCTTAATCATGCTGGGCACGGTATCGGGCTTCACCCAAGAGATTTCCCATATCGCCTGGCCCTCCGACACCGCCTTTGGCGAACTCCTCTCCCGCCTCCAGGGCCAGCGAACCAGCCCAGATGTTTTTATCCTGGAGTTTCTACACTTTTTGGATATAAAAAGGTCTGTCTTACATCTAAAAGACTTATTTGTCGCCAACTTTCGCGGCAGCAATTTATCTGCATCACAACTTACACTTTCAAATTTAAGTGTAGCGAATTTAGGAGGAGCAGATTTAAGATATTGCAAACTAACAAAAAAGCAATTAAAAGAGGCGTTGGTTAATGAAAAAACTAGACTTCCGGGAAATATTAAATTGGAGGATAGAGAGGAATAGGCTTTAAATAGGCAGGAGTTACCCCGGAATTTTAAATAGGACGAAATGCCTGACCTCAATCGCCAATCCATATCATTAATTTTCCCCACTGCCGCCGCCGTCCCCGGTTCTCTTGCCCTTTAACTTGAAGGCCGACACCCCCACATCCTCTGTCCTGTTTTCCGTTGATCTTTTTAATTCGTTGGACTCAACACTATCTTTTTTCTCTCTCTTCTTAAAAACAGACATCTTTTTTTCCTCCGTTTTGTCACTTTAACTTATAAGATCATCACTTTTGGCCGCAGATCTATGACTCTAGACGTCACCGGTGACGCTGCACACGTCAACTTCATAACTTTTTCTTACTCTTCTATAACTCTGAGTTATTAAGATTGACGCCTTGAGTCACACGTCACCCAGTGAAACGGATTGGAACGGATTAGGGCCAGGCAAAAATTTTTAACCCCCAAAAAAATTATGACCAAAATCCGCCCCCTTGTCAATAGCCAACCCCCACTTCCTCTAAAGTCCGCCCGGTTCGATTTTGAATATTGAAGAAAAAAGTGAAGTGTGATATAAGATAGGCAGAGGTTAATATGGGATTACAAACCGCAGACTCTGAAACAATTTCTTTTTATGCCAGAAAGATCTTGAAAAAAATCGAAGCCAATTTCAAGATTATTCCCTTAAACTCCTTGAGAAACGATAAATATTCTCTGAGATATCCTATATATATCACTATCGAATTTGAAAACGGCCAGGTCATTGCCAGCTTCGATGACATTGAGGCCTTTGCCTATTCCGACAATGAATTTGAAGCGGTGGATCTGCTCTGCCGGGAGATCGTTACCCTCTATGAAGATCTGGCGGAAGACAAAGAGAACCTGGGACCTCTTCCCCAAAAATGGTTCTCAACCTTACAAAATTTCATCCGATGCAATTAAAGAAGAAGATTATATAAAAATCCTCGAAGAAAAAGGCTATTTCTAAGGATTAAAGGGAAAGCGCTCTGTACCCTACCGCAAGTGACCTATTAAACGACTTTTCCCCATCAAACCCAAAGTTCCCGAATAGTTAACCGTGTACCCAGGGCCGAAGTTTTAATTTTAGGGTGCAGCCGTTTATCTGGATATTCTACGGACAGGCGAGGATCTGAAATCCAGTCTTTGCAATATTCTCTTTTTATAATGATAGCCTTCGGGTAAGGCGTTTTTGAATTCCTCTTTTTTATCTAATTGATAAAAGGCTCTGCCAAGTTCAGTAAGTTTTTGCCAATCGTCTTGAGAGACCAACTTGTTTAAAAGTTTATGAAGTGAGGAGTCGATTTCGTCCTCTCTGTTTAATCGCTTCATTATATTGGCAAACAAGGATGGGTTATGGAATATTAGTTTTTCTTCGGTTTTTTCATCACTGCCCAGAAGTTCTTTAATTTCTTCTATTTTACCCAATTCATACAATATCTCGATGAGCAGTGCCTTCAGAGAAACAGAATTCAAGACGATACTCTTAAACCTCTGGTATACATTCAATGCCTCATCATAGCGTTGTTCGTGTATTAATATTTTTAGAATCTCTTCGAGGATTTCCTCTTTGTTTTTCACCCTATCGATCACATTCAGGTAGTGGGAAAGGGCCTCTTTATATTGAGATCTATCATTGTATATTCCCGCCAATTTTAAGGCCATTTCGACCCGATCTGAAGGATTCGACCGCAGATACTCTTCTGCCATTTTTAGGTGAATTTTTTCGATGCTCCCAAAATAGTTTTTCTTTTTAAAAGTTTGAATAAATTTGTTTAATATATTCCTGTCGGGTTTTTTTACTATCTGCCATAAATCGGCAAAACATTCCAGGATACGATCAGGATCTACATTACGGAGCAGGTAAAAATCGATCAGTTTTTCATAGGATTTCGGATGGGGATAGCTCGTTACCAGGGCTTCCAGTTCCTGCTGCACCCGATCCGGCTCCTCGAGCATTCTGTCTGTCTGGGTGATTTGACTCACAATCTGGTCAAAATAGGGCTTGATCATGTTTTCCGGGATGATCCGGGAGAAGAGTTTCAGGTAATCCTGATAAAGGGGCCTCTCTTTCACATTTTTCTCGGTTAAATGCAGGGATTCGGCTAGTTCCAGTTCCCGGTCCGAGTGGAGGATAGAGATTTCGTCGATATTCAGGTGCTCGGTCAGATTTTCGGTGTCCTCGTTCAAGAAGCTGCGGATGCCTGTTATGATGTTTTTTTCGACTTCTTTGTCTTTATCTTCCCCGGGGAAGGGGATGCGGGTCAGGACAAAGTGGACTTTAATAGGATCTTGCTTCTTCAACCTCTTGGCTTTCTGGATGCCCCGCAGGATTTGCCGGGAACCATCCTTGTTTTCCGGGTTGTGGGTGATGAAGAAGACCACCTGGTCCGGCAGCAGGGTGGTACAGATGCCGCTCATCTCCGTGATGCCGGTTCTGGAGTCAAAGAGTAAAAAATCAGGGTTGATTTCTTCCCGGATTTTTTCCTTGAATTCCAGGAAGAAGGGAACCCCTTCGCCTTTTTCCGAATAGAACAGATCGTGCCAGTCGATGGAGGCCAGTTTCTTCCAGTACTGGGCCGAATGAATATTGCCGGCGGGTATCATTTTGATGAAACCCTGGGATTCAGGAAGGCCATCGGCGGTTAAAATATATTCTCCTAAGGAGGCGGGGATATTTCCCCCGGCGGTGAATTCATGGATGTAGTCCACCAGACCGCTTTGGGGGGAGGTGGAGAAATACTCCGGGAACTTGTATAGAAGACCCGGTGCCTCCAGGTCAAAATCCACCAGGCAGACATTCTGGCCGAAGCGGGACACGTAAACGGCGATGTTGGCTAAGGCCAGGGTTCGCCCCACCCCGCCTTTATATGAATAGAATGTGATGGCCTTCATATAACTCCTTTCAGCAGCCGACGGGCAATAACTGTCTCTGCTTAAAAGTGTACTCCTTTATATCGCGAATGAATCTTCTGGTATAACGTTTTTCCGCCAGGGGAAATTCATGGTTTAATTGAGTGGCTCTGACGATGAGTTCTCTGGACTTTTCTTTCCGTTCTCTGCACGCCTTGATGATGTTGGTGGCCCGCTGGTGAAATTGATCGTTCTGTCTCACCTTATCCAGTTCCAGGAGATCCAGGGCCAGGGTTTGGGCGGCATCGAATTTACCCTGGGGAATAAATTCTGTCTCCGCCTTGTGGAGATAGTCGTTCAACATTTCATCGGTGGCGTACTGCAGCAGCCGTTTCAACTCTTCGGGCTCCGGCAGCGAGAGTTTTTGTTGTTGATTGAATTCGATATATTCCGATTTCAGATGCTGGATGAGTTCATTCAGGGTACTAAACGAGGCATCGCACTCTTCAAAACCGTATTGATAGAGGGCATTTGACAGCTCTTTTTCGGAAATTTCGATCAGATCTTTTGACAGATAGGGAGGGCGGAGGACATAGAGCTTCTCGTCTTTGATGAGCAGGCCCCAGCCGTCTCCCCTGGCAATGGCGATGAGTTTAATGTTCATCGATAACCTCCAGTTCAATGCCTCTTTTTTTTAACGTATCCATTATAAGCAAAAATGCCTGTAAACGCAACTGCTCATCATCGGTTAACTGCGAATCGTATTTTTTCAGCATGGTGACCTTAAAAATACCGTTGAAGTAGGCCCTGGCGACCCGTACACTTCTCACATGGGAATTCAGAATGTCATCGATGGTAACGGCTTCGATATAATCGGCATCGCAGCAAAGCATGGAGTGCCATTTTTCGGGCGGGATGGTCTCGATTTCGTCCTTATGCTTGATAGCTGCCAGGAAGGGCAGGCACTCTTTGTTTGAAACATCTTTCCGTAGCTTATCAAAATCCACACGCCCTTGATGAACGTAGTGAAGGATGCTGTCTCGTTTTATAAACGCCAGAGCCGTGAAATCTTCGGCGTCTTCTCTTTTGATGATCATGCAAAGAGGGGCAAAGCGGCTGATTCCGATGCCGCCGATGTTTAGGGCCGCATATTTTATTTTTTCACCGGCTTTCAGCCCAGAATCAAAAGTCATCCGACTCTCGTAATATTTTTTTAAGTGGGATCTCAAGGATTCTTCCAGTTTCATTTCCTTTTCTGAGGCGTCCACTTCCCCTTTTTTTATCCGTTCATCAACCTCTCTGATTTTTTGTTCGTAGATATTTTTATATTGGCCAGCATGTAAAAAGTCATTCAGAGCCTTCTCTTTCATATTGATGGAGAGATTCCATTCATCACGAATCCTGGTTGTAAATGTCTTTAATGTGTCGGGATTTTTCTTATCGGTACTGTCCAGCAGGGATTGAAATGTGTCGGTTAAATACGGTGCGTTTTTCTCGGCTAAATCGAAAATATCAATCTTATTTTCAGCTTTCTTAACCATTTTCAACCATAATCCACTGTTCCAGCAAATTATAAAAGAAAACATTTCTTTTTACAAGTCAAAAACCCGGGGCGGGGAGCATAAAGTTCCAGTGTCGCGAGTTTTATTCTTGAGGTCGGGATTTTTGTCCCCTATCGCTATACCTTAGCGGTGACGTCCAGGACGTCAGTGGTGACGTTTCGAGTGTCAAAGTTGACGTCCAGAACGTCAGCGGTGACGTGCGAAGCGTCAGGGTTGACGGTCAGAGTGTCAGCGGTGACGTCCAGAGAGACGGGAGAAGTTGGCCTGTCTCTTATCGCAACAAATTATGTGTTAAATACATAGTTAGGGGAGGTGGGCGCGGAGGAGGGCGGCGGCGGCGATGGCGGCGGTTTCGGTCTTGAGGGTGCAGGGGTTGAGGCGGTAGGGGATGAAGTGGTTCTGGGCAATTTGTTCTTTTTCCTGGGGGGTGAAGTCGCCGGGCGGGCCTATCAGGCAGCACACCGGCGGGCGGAAGGGGGGGAGATCGCCTTTTGGGCCCTCGAGGTCCAGTACGAGGGGGGTCCTGACTTCGGAGTCTTTGGCCCATGAGAGTAACTCCTGGAGGGTGACGGGGGGATAGATGGCGGTGAGCCACAACCTCTTGTTGACCTTGAGGGATTGGACGGCGAGGCGCTGCCACTTTTTCAGCATGGCGGGAGTGTAGTCTATATCGGTGCGGCTGTAGATCACCGGCCGGATCTCGTCGATCCCCATCTCGCTGAGTCTTTCCATCAGCAAGGTCATGGCTCTGGGTTTTAACAGGGAGGGGGCCACGATCGTCTCAACGGTCGAGGGATCTTCCCTCTCCTCTTTCTGGATGTGGACGACGACCTGTCCCCGGCTGATTGCCCCGATCGTTCCGGTGTAGAGGCGACCGCAGCCGTCGATGACCTCGATGGGGTCTCCCGGCCTCAGGCGATTGACGCTGCGGATATGGTGATACTCTTCGCCGCCGATGGTGACGGTGTGTTGGAGAACCGGTTCTCGGGAAAAAAACCTGCGGATTTCCATTGGGCCGATGCGTTTAATTTTTTAGTTGTAGAGGTTTTTGGCCTTTTTGCCTGTCTGGGTTTTTTGTTGTTCGATTTCCCGGAGTTCTTTGAACAGCTCCTTTTCCTGTTTGGATAATCTGGTAGGGGTTTTGACATTGACGATGACCAGCAGGTCGCCCCTGGCATAGCTGTTGATGACCTTGAAGCCTTCACCCCGGATTTTGATGACTGTGCCGTTCTGGGTTTCCGGCGGGATCTTGACCTTTTCGGTGCCCCCGAAGGTTTTGATCTTTACTTCGTCTCCTAAGGCGGCCTGGGAAAAGGCGATATCCAATTGGTAAATTAAGTCGTTGCCCTCCCGCCGGAATTTCTTGTCTGCTTTGATGTTGATCACCAGATAGAGATCGCCGGGCCGGCCGCCGCCGTAGCCGGCCTCCCCTTCGCCGGTCACCCGCAGCCGGTTGCCGGTATCGACACCGGCGGGGAAGTTCACCTTGATTTCCCGTTTGGCTTTGATCCGGCCGCTGCCGCTGCAGTTCTTACAGGGATGGGTGATGGTCTTGCCGGCACCCCGGCACACGGGACAGGTGGTGGAGATGGAAAAGAACCCCTGGGTTCGGCGGACACTGCCGCTGCCGCCGCACTGCCGGCAGGTTTCGGGCGAGGTGCCCGGTTTGCTGCCGCTGCCGCCGCAGACATCGCAGCTCTTCTCCTTTTCCACATCGATGTATTTTTCCACACCTTTAAAGGCCTCTTCCAGGGTTAAGTCGACTTGCAGGCCGATGTCGCGCCCCCTCTGGGCACCGCCCCGGCGGGACCTGCCGCCGAAGGAACCGAAGCCGAACAAATCACCCAGTATATCGCCGAAATCGGCAAAGATGGAGTCGGAGAAAACGGAGGAGAAGTCGGCAAAACCCCGACCCATGCCTTTTAGGCCTTCAAATCCAAACTGGTCGTAGATTTTTCGTTTCTCATCGTTACCCAGAACCGAATAGGCTTCGGAAGCCTCCTTGAATTTCTCTTCCGCCTCCGGGTCACCCTGGTTGCGATCCGGATGGTACTGGAGGGCCAACTGGCGGTAGGCTTTTTTGATCTCATCGACAGCGGCATTCCGGGGAACGCCCAAGACTTCGTAGTAATCTCTTTTTGACATTGTTCTTATTTCTCGAATTCTGAAATGAGTAGATTATTTATTCTTATTCGCAGTGTTTGCATTCTATTGAGCAGATTTTCCAGTACCCTGATATCGTCATCTTCTAATGCCTTTTGGGTTTTGGAAAGTACTGTTTTTATTTCCGACCTTTCGGTCAGCTTAATTTTGTCCTGGTGTTGTTTGTAAAAGAAATTGATGGATTCATATTCATCTTTTAATTGGCTTTTGACCTCTTTAAGATGCAGGGTGACTTTGTCCAATTCTTCATGCTCTTTGGCTTCGGCGATGATGCGCTTGATCTCTTCCGGCGATAGGCCGGTAGCCGGCTGGATTTTCATGCTCTGGGACAGTCCGGTCTGTTTGTCCTTGGCCGAGACCCTGACGATGCCGTTGGCATCGATTTCAAAGGTCACATCGATCTGGGGTATGCCTCTGGGGGCCAACGGGATTCCCACCAGGTTAAAATAGCCCAATGATTTATTCTGGGCTGCCACCTCCCTTTCGCCCTGGAGAACGTGGATCTTGACGGTTCGCTGGTTATCGTTGATGGTGGTGAATATCATAGACCTCTTGATGGGAATGGTGGCGTTCTTCTCGATGATTTTGGTAAATTTATCGCCCTTGGTCTCGACGCCTAAAGAGAGGGGGGTGACATCCAGCAGCAGGAGGTCTTTGACTTTGCCCTTGATGATCTCCGACTGCAAGGCCGCACCCTGGGCCACCACCTCTTCGGGGTTGAGATCGATGAAGGGGTCTTTGCCGAATAGGGCGGCCAACTTTTGGGAAACCAGCGGCATCCGACTCTGCCCCCCCACCAGGATGGTGCGTTCGATCTGGTCGATATCGACATTGATCTCATCGATCGATTTCTTGATGAGTTCGATCGTCCGGTCTACCAGATCTTCGGTCTCATGCTCCAACTGAATCCGGGTGAGCTTTTTCTGGAAATGGTAATTGGTGCCGTCGGCAAGGTGGTGAAGGTAGGGGATGGATACCAGGGCTTCTTCGTTATAGGAGAGTTCAATCTTGGCCTTTTCGGCGCTTTGTAAAATTCTCTGGAAGGAGTTCTTGTCATTGGATATATCTACGGAAATATCCTTTTTGGTTTGATTGAGTATCCAGTCAATAACCCGGACATCGAAATCGCTTCCCCCTAAGAAGGTATCTCCCAGGGTGGAAACAACCTTGTAAATGTCTCCATTGACCTCCACGATGGAGATGTCGAAGGTGCCGCCGCCGAGGTCGTAAACCGCATAGAGCCCATCTTTATCGATTTTATTTCTGTAGGCAATGATGGCGGCGGTGGGTTCGTTGATGATGCGGGTTACATTTAAGCCGGCGATCTCACCGGCTACTTTGGTGGCCTGCCGCTGGGCATCGTTGTAGAACGCCGGAACCGTGATCACGGTATCGGCAACATCCTCGCCCAGGTAATCTTCGGCGATCCGCTTCAGGTATTTCAAATACATGCCGGAGATCTCCTGGGGAGAATGGAGGGAATCTCCCAATTTAACATTGATATCCCCGTTTTCCGCCTCCACGATGTGGAAGGCCACTCTTTTTCGCGTCTCCTGAACCTCGGGGCTGTCGAATTTTCTGCCCATGAGCCTTTTTATGCCCCAGATGGTATTGACGCTGTTGGTAATCATCTGCCGTTTGGCCACGTGGCCGAATATTTTTCCCCCGTCCCGATTCCTGGACACGGTGGTAGAGATTACCCGCGAGCCTTCGGGATTGGGAATCACCACCGCTTCTTGGCCTTCAAGATAACTAATACAGGAGTTGGTGGTGCCGAAATCAATACCGATATTTTGGGGCATGGTTAATTTTCTCTTTCCTCATCTTCCTCATCGCTTTCTACGGGAATGGCGACTTTTGCCAACGTGGGTCTCAGTAATTTCCCATTGTAGAGAAATCCCTTCTGATATACCTCTAAGATAATCGGTACTTCGATGTCTTTCTGTTCCTCTTTGGAGAGTGCCTCATGAAAATTGGGATCAAATGTTTGATTCAAGGCATCCACTTCCTCGACATCATATTTTTTCAGGAGGCCCATGAATTGTTTGTAGATCATCTCTACACCGGAGATAAGCGACTGTTCATTGTTGGCCGAATTCCGGGTTTTTAAGGCCCGTTCGAGGTTGTCGACGACTTCCAGCAGGTTCAGGAGAAAGTCACTTAAAAAGTATTTTTGATACTCCTCTTTCTCTTTTTTGACTCTCTTACGGAAGTTGTCAATCTCCGCCAGGTTTCGCAAATATTTGTCCTTATATTCATCCCGTTCTTTGGTGAGCTTTTCGATCATTGCCTTCAACTCCTTTGATTTTTCTTGCACCTTCTTGGGGCTAACCTTTTTGTTGGCGGCTGCCTTTTTGGGGCTCTTTCGCTTTTTATCCTGGGATTCGGCCTTCTCATCTTCCAGGTGGGCGAGTTTAGCCTTTTGGTCATGATCTGACATTTTATACCTCCATTGGTTTTTTAGAAAGGATCTGGGAAAAGTAAGAAGAGTAATGTTCTACCTTAGATATAGCGTATGGGTAGGGCATAAATTTGGGGCCAATGACACCGATCTTACCGATTGGATTTTTCGAATAATAAAAACTTGAGAAAATCAGGACAAAGTCTTCCAATTCCGAAATGCCGGTTTCCGTGCCGAAAATTACATTGAGATTTCTTTTGTTGTTTCCTAAAATATCGTTCAAAAATTTTGAGAGTTTGACCTTTTCCTCAAGGGTTTCCACCACCTTTTTAACCTGGTAAGGATTGATCAAATCCGAATCCAGTATATTTAAGGTTCCCTTAAAAAAGAGTTCGGCGGTCATGAGATCTTCGTTGCTGAGCAGGTGATACAGCTCTTTGTAAATTCTCCTGAATTTCTCCTTTTCCCTGAACAACCTGTTGCGGATTTGTTTAAACGTATTGTTAAGGGTGCGGCCCCTGAAGTCTTTGTTTAGAATGTGGTCCCATTTTTTCAAGTCGGTTTCGGAGTAGTTCTCGGTGGTGGTGAAAATCTTTGAAAAAGTGCAATTATTGAGGGATTGTATCACGGTGATGACCCGGTGGGGTCCAATTTTGATAAACCGAACTCTTTTAAAATGTAAATCAAAAATTGAATTTAAAAATACAAAACCGATATTGTGGGTTTTATCTGAAAGGAGCGACAGGAAATCGGCGGATATACGGTGGAAATCCATGTTCTGGAGTTCAATCACCGGCAGCGCTGAAACGTCCTTTTCGGTTTCGAGATTTTGCATCAATTGCCGCAAATAAAACTTGATACCCCGGTTGGTAGGGATTCTGCCAGCGGAGGCGGCGGTTTTGAATATGAAACCATGGGCTTCCAACTGCTGCAGCTCTTTACGGACGGTGGAGCCGGACAGTGAAACCAGGGGAGCCAGTTGATCGGAGCTAACCGGTTTATGGGTGTTGATGTAGATCTTGATCAGGCTATCCAGAATGAATGAACTCCTTTTTTTTAACCACATATTGGCTGAATTTTAATACAATCTCGCCAAAAAGTCAATCCAGTCGCCCCCTGAACCCTGAATCTCCAAAACCCAGGTTAAATAGGATTTTTTGGATTTACGCAAGTAAGGGGCCGAAATTTATTAGATTTGTAAAGGAGGCCGCCAGTATTGAGACCGGGTACGAAAAGCAAGATATCCAGGGGATATTCCCCGGCGTTTAGGGGGTTATTTGAGATAGAACTCCCGAAAAAATATAGCCGGTTCGGTTTCGATCAACAAATTTTTCGGAAGGTAGTAGTGATGACCATCATAAACAAACTGCAACTCGTCATCGTTATTCAAGAGAGGTTCAACAAATTTCACTATGGCCTTTTCACTTAATTTCAAAATCTTAACAAGCTCATTAATAATTTCGCCCAGTTGTTTTTTGCCGTCGAACAAGGATAAAATTACCGCCAACAAAGGGTGCAAACATACCAGGATATCGGAAGCATCCATCCTGACCGCTGCATCGATACTTGAGTTAAACAAAATAACCCGTTTCCTGTCAGCTCTGAGGTTATACGCGGGATTAAGAACGAAAATCTTTTCTCCGGGGTATTTCATTTTTTAATGACCATCTCTTTATCGATTATTCTAAGAACCTCCTCGCCTTCCGTCTCCTGTACAGTAAAGAAAAAAGAGTGGTCTTTAATACATCTGAGCCTGTGTTTCAAAGGAAAACGGTACACCTCGACTTTCCAGGATCCAGGTGTAATGACTGCCCAGGTATTTTCATTCTCGTTGCCGTACCCCGCGGCCTTCTGGCTGTACAATTCTCCGCCGGAACCCCAAAACATTTGTCCTCCGGACACCCATTTATACTTCGGGAAGGGGAGATTTTTCTTCCAGAATTTCAGGTCGAACCAACCCTCCTGGATTCCCTGCTTGATCACCGGGTTCGAGATCAGCCGCTTCTCCCACTTTTCCAGATCTTCTCTGGAAATCTCATCCCGTGGAAAGGGTAAAAGTATTTTTTTAACCGGTTTACCGTTTAACAGGAACACATCGATATACCGGCTGTGGTTCTCCCGGACAAAAAGATACCGCCCATGGACTCTCCAATAAAGATAATTGGAGTACGGAATCGTAATGTTGCCTTTTCCTCCCTGGTCAGCCATAAAATCAGATTGCATCCGGTACAACTCCTTGACCAGCTTTCCCTGACTGTCGAATTTAATAATGACCTTTTCCAATGCCCCAATACTGAAGGTTTTATGCCGCCGCCAATGGGATTTAACCGCCTCCACATACACATTTCCCTGGTTATCGCATTGTATGTGTGAGATACCGTCCCAGTTTTTCCATTCCAGGCGGCTCGGCCATAACCGGACGAAATGTCCGTCCTCTGGCGAAAACACCGATATTCGTTTATTACCGCCTGCCATTTCGGTAACATAGAGCATAGAATCCTTCGGGTTGATCGCAAACCATCCAAGCCTCTTAATATCCCCCGGACCTTCGCCTTCCCGAGCGATCTTGAATAACTCCTTTCCTTCAGGAGAGTACTTAGCGATCTGGCAATCGCTAATATCGGTATAAAAATTCAGCGCATCGTCAACAACCAAATTCCTACCAATGCGAACATCCTTAAATTGGGCAGGGAGTAAGATATGACTGAACTCTATTATAAGTATGACAAAAAAAATCAAGACAAATATAATACGCCGCTTCATTATGAGTACCTCCTTTTCAATTCCCGGGAATTAGCCATAGAAATGTTCGTCCTCTTTTCCCACCCGACAAATCTTAACTTATAGATGATACAGGAAAATTGATAGTGTTTCTTATCGTCTAAAATACTATTTGTTCCCCGGTTTGCATTGGTAACATCCGCTAGTACAGCCGCCGTCACATGACCCGTCAACACAGGTAGGGGGAATAGAGCCGATTACCGGAGTATGATAGACAATATCATTTAATCCAGAAATGTCATAATCCAATTCACTCATCATCTCCTGTAATATATCCATGAATTGCCTCCTTAGGCCGTAATACTAACACGAATAAAATCTCCCGTCAAGAAAAAATCTTCCAGGAGTTACGTCAAAAAACAAAACTAAAAGTGATAAAACGGAGGATATACAATGATATTTAATCCTATTTAAAATTTCGGGGTAACTCCAGAGCCCCCTGAACACTTGACCACTCGACCACTTTTCTTTATAATTTCTTTTCTGGTTCCGTGTAACCGTGTAATCGTGAAACCATGAAACCATAAGGAGTGAACATGAACGTATTCATTATTATTATCGGCCTTTATCTGGTCGGCCTGACTATCATGAATTTCTGGAAATCCAGGAAGGTAAAGAGCCAGGATGATATGATGGTGGCCGGGCGGTCGTTATCCGTCACCAAGATGGTCTTTACCCTGATCTGTACCTGGATCGGTTCCGGCACCTTTATTGCCGGGGCCGAGTTTGCCGCCAAGGCCGGCTGGAGCGCCCTGTGGCAGCCTTTTGGGGCCTGGATCGGTATCATTGTTATATACTTCCTGGCCGCCAAAATCAGGACCTTCGGCCAGTACACTGTAGGGGATATTTTGGAGGTGAGATATGGGCCCGTGGCCAGGATTTTCGGAGCTATCGCTATATTAATTAGTTTTACCGTGATTGTCAGCTACCAGTTCAAGGCGGGCGGCTACATTCTCAATGCCATCTCCGACGGTGCCATCCCGGTGGAACTGGGCCTGTTTATTGCCTTTATATTCGTGACGGTATTCACTGCCATAGGCGGCATGGTGGCGGTGGCCAACACCGATCTGCCCAACGGCATTATTATTTTATCCTCTACCGTCATTGCCACCCCGCTGGTGGTGCTGGCGGTGGGTAGCTGGGATAAGCTCAAAACCATTTTGCCGGAAACCCACTTCCAGGTATTCAGCTCTGCCTTTGGCGGCAATGCATACCTGAAGATACCCGCCATTGGCCTGTCCGGCCTGCTGCTGCTCTTAGGGGTGCAGAGCATGTACCAGAAGTTTTACAGCGCCCGCAACCCTGGCGAGGCCCGCAAGGCCGCGGGTTTGTGGGTCATCGGCACCATCGTTGTCGAGACCGTGGTCATCGTCATGGCCGTGTTTGCCGCCGCCTATTTCTGGCAGGATCTCAGTGCCGGTACCATGGACCATGCTGCGGTCGTCGTGCATGCGGCCAAGAAAATGATCTGGCTCCCCGTCGGCATCCTGCTTTTAGGTGCCGCCACCGCGGTGGTTATCTCCACCGGTATGAACTACCTGCTCTCTCCCACCACCACCATTTTGCGGGATCTTTACCAGCGGTTTATTAAGAAGGATGCCTCCGACCGGCTGGTGATACTGCTGCAAAAGTTCTTTATTTTATTGCTGGGCATCGTGGCCTTCCTTTTGGCCTGGAAGATGCAGTCGGTGCTGGAGAGTGCCTACTTTGCCTATACGATCTACGGCGTGGCCATTACCCCGGCACTGCTGGGGGCCTTAATATCGAAAAAGGTGACCCGAACCGCCGGACTGATTTCCATCATTTCCGGTACCCTGGTAACGGTGTTCTTAAAGCTCTCCGGTTATATCTGGCCCAACATCATGGTGCCCCTGGGCGACCCCAACGGCGACCCCTTCGGTGTGCCCATCATCTATCCGGCCCTGGCAGTGTCACTGCTGAGCCTGATTGTATTCAGCTTTTTTACCAAACCCCCTGAAAAGGAGGTGCTGGCCAGGTTTTTCCCCCAGAAGAAAAGTTGATCCTGGCTGTAAAATTAGGCATTATCATTGCCGCACTGATCCTCCTGCTGCGCCTCAAATTGGACCTGGCGCCAGCCCTTCTCCTGTCGGCAGCGGTGACGATCCTGCTGTTTCAGATTAATATTAACCAGGCGGTCCGGTCGGCGGTGGGCATGGTAATCGCCCCCAAAACCTGGCAGCTTTACGTAATTGTCCTGATGGTCCTGTATATCAGCGAGGTTCAGAAATCCCGGCAGATGTTTGAAAAACTCATCCGCTCGCTGAACGTGATGATCCGGGACAGCCGCCTGGTGGCCATGGTCTCGCCGGCCATTATCGGCTTTCTGCCCATGCTGGGGGGCGCCCTGTTTTCTGCCCCACTGGTGGAAGAGGCCGCCAAAAAGATGGACTGGAAGCCGGAATTCAAGACCTTTGTAAATTACTGGTTTCGCCACCTCTGGGAATTTGTCTGGCCTGTTTATGCCGGACTGCTGATCTTCCAGACCCTGTCCCATATCCCCTTGAAGGAGATCATCCTGTTCCAGTCCCCTTTCACCCTGTTGAACATCGCCAGCGGCGTGGTCGTTTGCTTCCTCTACTTCAGGCGGCATCGTATCGGACGCCGGCCGCCCAATGCCGCCAATCATGCCTGGGGGACCTTCAGGGATTTCTTCGGCGGCATCTGGCCCCTGCTGCTGGTCATCCTCCTCTACTTCATTTTCTCCATTCCCCTCTATATTGACCTGCCTCTCACTGCCGTGCTGCTGACCCTCGCCGTCCGTTTTCGACCACGGGAAATCGCTGCTGCCTTCTTCTCCCGCATCATGCTGCGCACCCTCATCCTGCTGGCCGCAGTCATGGCTTTCCAGGGCGTCATCGAGATTTCCAATATCTCCGCCACCCTGTCGGCGATGGAGGTTTCCCTGGGCATGATCGTGTTCTTCTCTTTCCTGATCTCCTTTTCTATGGGTTTTTTGACCGGTGTCAATGTGGCCTACATCGCCATCGCCTATCCCATCATGCTGCCTTTGATTCAGCACCAGCCCAATTTCTTCAGCCTCTCTCTCTATGTCTTCGTCATCGGCTTTGCCGGTATCCTGTTGTCCCCCCTGCACCTCTGCCTGGTCCTCACCAACGAATACTTCAAATCCACCCTCTACAAGGTCTACTACTACCTGATCCCCCCGGTCCTCCTGCTGATAATCATCTCCACCGCCTTAGCCCTCCTGCTTTAGAAAAACAGCGCCAGGTCCCCCCTACCCCAACCTCCGGCCAAACCACAAAATATATAATCTCCCGGTCTATTTTTTTTGACAAAACAGTATTTCGGCATAATTTTGATCTGTCGAACCTGACTTTCGATAGAGACGAGATTCATGAGCGCTAGATTTGAAATTTCAGAGCGACATCCATTCAAGAATAAATGACCCCTTTTTTGATTGAATTTGTTTCCTCATTTTTTAAGGATATGGATTTAGGGTCAGGCCAAATTGTGGCCCTTTTCCTATTATTTCATATCAAAAAGACCCTTTACCGGGTCTCTCCCAGCCTATTTTCCATCGAGGGGTCCGAAAAACTTGCCTGATCCTTCCGACTCCAAAAATGTGAAATGGGACGCAGAATTATTTTAGCCACAGAGAACACAGAGTTGATTTTTTATCATTTTAATATTATTATCTAAGAGTTGAATTGTGAATTAAATTAATGAGGTTTTTCATGGAATTGATAAATAATATATACATCGATGAAAAAATTAAAGGCGGAAAACCTGTTATAAAAGGGACACGGGTGCCTGTTGATTTGATACTGGGAAAGCTTTCCGGGGGAATGACATATGAAGAGGTTATGAAAGAATATGACATTACAAAAAAAGATATACTTTCAGTACTGGAATACGCATCTGCCTATATTGCCAATGATGAAATAAGAGTGGCTGTATAATATGCATGTGGATAAAGAATCGGAAACCCTTAAATTTATAGTGGATGAAGATTTACCCCGTTCAACAACACGTTTACTGAGAGAAATGGGGTTTAATACCCTGGATGTAAGAGATTGTGGATTAAGGGGAAAAAGTGATGAGGAAATTTTTGAATACGCCCAAAAAGAAAATGCAATAATATTAACCGGAGACAGAGGATTTGGAAGTATTTTAAGATTTATCCCGGGTACTTATTGGGGCATTATTGTGGCAAATTTTCCCAGCGAGATGCCTGTACCGGATTTAAATATCCAGATTAAGAAGGCTCTTAACAGCCTTACCGAAGATGATATAAAAGGTAACCTGGTTATTATCGATCCCCAAAAAACAAGGATAAGAAGACCAGGACAACCACTCTAAAGAATTTTAAGGGGCATTGACCCCTTCGGACGCTAGAGGCCGAAAGATTAGTCTGTCCCCTACCGGCTCACCCTATCTATCAAACGGAAACTCCCTCTTTCATAATCGTCTTATAAATTGGCGACTCCGACAGCGGGCCTTCCTCTATTTCCCGGCTGGTAAAAATAGTCAGAGAAATAAAGCAGCCGTTCTTCAAATGGAAGATCCTGGGCTGTCCTCTTTCAACAATTTTCTCTCGAGAGGGAAGACACACCCCGTTCTGGATGGATATTTAGAGGTTGAAAACGATATCCTTACCGTCGCCCAATGCCGCTACCATTATTGAAAATTGTGTTAAGCGAAACGGATTGGGGCCAGGCAGGATGGGAGAAGGGGGAGAGTTGGGAAAGAGCAATAGATGAAGCCC
>CBFDCR010000043.1:0-40793 GCA_965603365.1 uncultured bacterium | reverse complement strand
ACATCATCCGGGGCCTGGAAACCGGGGCTGCCGATTACATCACCAAGCCTTTCAGCACGAAGATATTATGCGCCCGCATCCGCAACCTCATCGACCTGCGCCGCCACTTCCAGGAAACCCTCAACCGGGAGATGACCCTGCAGCCGGCTAAAATGCCGGTATCAGAGATGGATAAAGAGTTTCTCAACGATTTACAGGCAGTGATAGACAGGAACATATCCGACCCGGAATTTAACGTGGAAGAATTGTGCAGTAAACTCTATATGGGCAGGACCACCTTGTACCGGAAGATACATGCTTTAAGCGGTGAAACCCCAAAGGAATTTATCCGGTCGTACCGTCTCAAGCGGGCGGCTGAATTATTAAAAAAGAAATCCGGGTCCGTTCTCGAAGTGTCATTCAAGGTGGGATTTTCCAGTTCATCCTATTTCGCCAGATGTTTTAAGGAAAAATTCCACCAATTACCCTCCGAGTATCAAACGTCCGACTGATCTCCACTCACTTCACTCCCCCCAAGCAAAATCGCTGCCATTTTGCCGATTCTTCATTTGTTTGTATATTTTGGTACGAAATTTGTAAGATTGGTACATACGTTGCATAACCTCCTTTCCCCTGGTACATTTTTCGCATCATTTTGGTACGTCAGTCTCATATTTTCAAACAATTTTACATCATAATATAGGCGTATCGTTTGAGAAAGTAAAACTCAAATGATCGACGGCCTTGATCGGTGATTAAGGCTGTGCGGTTTGGTTGTTGTCGGTAGGCAATTGGCAATTTAAATATGCCGTAGGCATATAAAAGTAAGGAGGCCATGATGATGTTTTATAATGGTACGCCGCCTTAGCAAAGGCAAGGGCAATAATTAACCAATCGATGTGTGGTTTAGTGTATCGGATGGGTTTTGAAAGTATATCCCAGGAAAACTTTTTACATTAACAATTTAAAAAATAGGAGGAAATTATGAAAACAGAAATCGGGGTGTATACCATCGGACGCAAGGGCGGAAGCGAAGAGGTTAATTTCAAAAGATTTACAGTAAAATTTGGAAAAAAGTTTAATTCAACACCTGTATTCGTCGCGAATACATTGCAGGGTACAAACTTTCCCGGTGACATACCGGATACGTTTGCTGTATCGGTAAAATCAATAACCGAGGAAGCAGCAGTAGTCCAGGTGTGGAAGGTATCTAATCCTAAGACATCGACTGGTTGGGGGCAAGATCTGCGACTTTGTTGGATTGCGATCGGCGAGAATTGAGTGTAAGGAAGCAAAAGGAAGTTCGGTGGGCAAAGGGCAATTGCCCTTGCCCTCGCAAACCTGGGGTGCGTGCAAAGGCGGTGCGTGCAAGGCGCAAATTGGGGAGTAAACCAGTTTCACCTGCACGCACCGGTTCCTTTATTCGAGCCACTTAGGTGTTGGTAATTAAGGAAGATAAAGGGACAGGCCGGGAAAAAGGTAAAAAAAGAAGATTCCCGGCCTGTGGCCCGAATGTCAAAATATAAAGGAGGCCATGATGATGTTTTATAATGGTACACCGCCTTAGCAAAGGCAAGGGCAATAATTAACCAATCGATGTGTGGTTTAGTGTATCGGATGGGTTTTGAAAGTATATCCCAGGAAAACTTTTGGCAATAAAGGAGGTAAAAAATGGGAAAGAAGTTTCTGGTTACGTTAATTTGTTCGGTTTTATGGCTGGTGGTGTTTCCCGACTGTTGGACAGCAGTGGTTGCCAATGCCGGGGCAGCGGAACTGTCGGCGCCGACCTATTTTTTCGGGCTGCCCGCCGGGGACGGCAAGATCTACCTGGGCTGGCGGCTGGACAGTAAGAATCCGCAGATGGGCTACAACGTCTACCGTCAGGACCCCGGTGGCAAATTCAAGAAGGTGAACGCTAAGCCCATTACCGACTCCACCAACTACCTGGACAAGAAGAACATCAATGCCGAGCAGACCTACACCTATTATGCCCGGGCCGTCGATACCAAAACCGGCCAGGAGAGCGGCAACTCGGCAGAAGTAAAGGTGACCGCCGGTAAGGGGACTACCATCTACAGCAGCATTAAAAAGATCCACCCCAATACCGGCTCTGCCAAAGTCAAAGTCGGCGATATCGACGCCGACGGGCTGCCGGACTTCCTGGTGGTCTGCCGGACATCGCCGGGCAGTAATGGCAGTTACGGCAATCTCCACGTGAAGGTATTGTACAATAACGGCAAACAGGCCTGCGATATCGATATGGGGGAGACCGAGAAGGTACTGCGCACCGCCTGGACCTTCTGGGATTTGAACGGCGACGGCAAGGACGAGTTGATCGGGGTGATGAAAAAAGCCCCCGGCAACAACCAGTACAGCCTGTATGTGATGGATCCCACCACCTCCGGCAAGGTGTTGAGCCAGATCGACGTGCCCAGTTCTCCGCCCGTTATTTCAACCCGGTTCAAGACCATGACTATCGCCTACCTGGACGGCAAACGGCCCTATATTTTGTACGGCGCCGGTCACGAGTACTCGCAGCACCGCTACGTGAATGCCTATACCTTTGACGCCCAATCCGGGCTGAAACTCGCCTGGTCCTGGGACAAAAAAGCCTCCCCCCCACCCCCACCCCACCCCAAGACCGATCCCTCCTCTTCCCACCAGTTCGAGGTGGTGGACATCGACGGCGACGGCAAGGACGAGGCCTTCCTGGGGGTTTACGTGTATGATGAAAAGGGAATCTGGAAAGATCCCTGGGGCGTCCCCAACCCCAACATGTGGTCCCATGCCGACGGTGTTCATGCCGGGCCCATCAGGCCGGCGTCTCAACCGGCGAAGGGATGTTCCGGCAAACAGGATGTATACTTCCACCTTGAAGAGACACCGGGGGGCATTCATGTCACCGATTGTAAGGGCAAGATCGTGTGGGAGAGGGGGGGAGACTGCGAAGTAAAGGAGAAAAAAGTCCTGCATGCCCATGCCGGCTGGATCGGCGATGTGGTGAAGAGTTCCCCCGGCTGGGAGATCTGGGTCATGCACAAAGATGCCAACGGTGCCGGTATGTGCTGCCCCTTCCTCTATTCCGCCAATGGCCAGATGATCAACTGCAACTGCGATCTGCGGGGCGGCACGGTGGACTGGGACGGCGCACTCCCCCTGGAGGTGATCAGCGGGAATAACATTATTGAACGTTTTAACGACAGTGGAACCCAGTTGAGCCAGGTCAAGGCCATCGGTAACAAGGTGGAGTTGGCCATGGATGTCGTCGGCGACTACCGCGAGGAGGTCATCGCCTTTGACAATTATCAAGATCAAGGTTATCTGCACCTGCAGGTCTACACCAACATCAGCCTGAACGGTCAACGAAAACCCTCCCCCTGTGATGACCTACAGTATCTCGAGAGGCACCGCTGGGCCGGCCATTAAACTGTTAGGGGACGACCGGGACGGTGCGTGGGAATGTGTGAATGCACGCACCGGTTCCCCAGTTCTTACCTCAGGCGGGAAAAAGATAAGGAAGATATGGGGACACTCAGGCCGGGAAAAAGGTAAAAAAAGAAGATTCCCGGCCTGTGGCCTGTCTAAAGGGTGCTCGGTGCGTAAAAACGTAAAAATAGAATGACGTCAGGAAGGGAAAAGGAAAAGGGGAAAGGCAGACATTCTCCACACTGCGTTCATGCGGCAAGTTCGGTTACATCAAGACCTTTTTTGATTTCCCAAATAAAATGAAAGATAAGGGGACACTCATTAGAGGATAATTGTCAATAGTATAGACCAATTTTTTTTATTTTTTTTCTGGTCTTTTTCACTGTTGGCAATTCCAGCAGCTTTCGCCGTGCCTTGCGCCCTTAGTTTCGGTCTTTTTTGGATACTAAAATCAATGTTTTAGCCCAGACACTCATCAGGATCAAGACAGCTTATCGATAAACGCCGTTATCCATTGCTGTCCCTGGCAACATTCGTTGCCCCAGAAAATCTTTGGGCATCCACACCATGTCCAGAAAATTTGACAATCAGAAGCTATGGCTCTGAGACCAGCAGAATTCACATGCACTGGTTTCAGTCCAGTCCCAATGCGGCTCATGGCGTGGGCAAAACATCTGGAAAATTGCCAACTACTCTGCCTCATTTAGCCTATTCAAAGAATCTCCTTTTGACTTTTGACTACCTGCTATGCTATCATCTATTTACTTGTTTTAGTAGAGGCGGCAGTTGTCCAATCAGGCGGGTGATTTTGATCAGTCCCCTGTTTTGGCTCACTGCCGCTGTTTACTTGAATGGTCACTTTGCGCTTACCGAATATCTTGTTCACATCATAAGGCTGCTGTTTTTTCAACATATGATAACAAGCGCGGGATAACTTGTTGGCCAGGGCCTTAGTGGCCAGAACCACTTTACCGCTCTGCTTTTTCTTCCTCTCATAAAATGCTCTGGCATAAGGACAATAGCGTCTGGCAAATTGAGCTGCCTCTACAAAAGCCCAGGCTAAATACTTGTTGCCGTTCTTGCGATTATTTTCTCCTTTTTTCCTGTTATTCGACACACACTTACTCTCTACGCATCGGCAATAGGATGCATAATTTCCTACTTTGGCAAATCGATTGATCTCTCCGGTCTCCAATGCTATGGTCAGGCCAATGATCTTTCCTATACCTGGAGCGGTCAGCAGCACCTCAAACTCCGGCTTTAAACTGGCTACCTCCAATATCGATTTCTCCAACCTGAGGAGCCAATTACTCAAATAACCTATGGTGGCAAGGTTGGCCTGAGCCGACAATATCACATGCTTCTGCTTAAACTTCGCCTCTAAATCTTCAATCTGTAATCGCTTGATCTCATTGGTGCCAATCTCTTCACCCAAATGACGATTCATAAGACTCTTGAAACTCAATATATGCTGAGTACGATTCCTTTTCAGCAGCATCCTTTTACGCAACAAATCGCGTAACGGACGTTCCGCTTTCGGATAAATATAGCCTTTCGGCAATTTACCGATTCGTAACAAATGGGCAAGATGGGCCGCATCGTCAAAATCATTGGTATGCTTCTTACCACTATAGCTCTCAATACCCGCCGGATGCGCCAGGTGAACGATATAACCCGCCTCCATCAAGCCGTCCACCAACCAGTACCAATTAGGCGTCGATTCAACTACTATCCCAACGATCGTATCCTTATACGGCTCCAAAAACTCCAAAATCACAGCCAACTGATTGGGAAACTTCTTCTTCAACACACACCTGTCTTGATCATCACTGATAAGTGTACAGGTATTGTTCCAATGAAGATCAATCCCTACAAAATGTCGCATTTTAATACCTCCTGTCTTTTTATTGATTTTTAACGCTCCATAGATCTTAATAGTGATCGGTGAAACGTCTTTTTTCAACCTTTTACAGGAAATAGACATAGCCAGCATTCTCAAAAAACCTAACAGATTAGTCAAAGAACAAAGTCTCGAAGCTAAAACTTTTACCGCTTTTGGCTACCTCGACACAGAAATTAAACATACCAGCCGCTTCAAACACGAAATCCTCTATATGATTATCAGGCGAATTTCCAGCCTGATGCCGGGAGTCGACGGTTATGAATTGTGCCGGGTGTTAAAAAACGATGTCAAAACCAGCCATATTCCCATCATACTCTTAACCGCCAAAGCAGCGGAGGAGAGCATCATAGAAGGATTGGAAACCGGTGCCGATGATTACATTACCAAGCCCTTCAGCACCAGGATTTTGATTGCCCGTATCCAGAACCTCATCGACCTGCGCCGCCAGTTGCAGCAAACCCTCAACCGGCAGATGACCCTGCAGCCTACCAAAATATCGGTATCCGCCATCGACCAAGAATTTCTCAAAGATTTGCAGCACGTCATCGACGAGAACCTATCGGAACCGGAATTTAACGTAGACCAATTGTGCCGGAAGCTTTACATGAGTCACGCCACCCTGTACCGGAAAATTCATGCCTTAACCGGTGGGCCCCCTACTGAATTTATCCGCTCTTACCGGCTCAAGCAGGGGGCGGAATTACTGAAAAAGGGGGCGGCTTCGGTGCTGGAGGTCGCCTTTAAGGTGGGTTTTTCCAGCGCCAATTACTTCAGCAAATATTTTAAGAAGAAGTTCCACCAATTACCCACCGAATACCAGGTGACTGAAAGTGAAAGATGAATATATATTTTAATGATTCTTTTAAATTATTGTCCAATTTTCAACCTGGAGGTTATTGGATATATTTTTTATTTGTTGGAAAATACTATCATTACTTACCAATATCAGTCCATATTCAACTGCTGTACTGGCCAGTATGAAGTCAACATCATGTTTCTTGATTGGTTTCGACTTGATGCCGGTCTTTTTCCTATACAGGGCTTTAATATCTCCATATATTTCAGCACCTTTTTCAGATAAAGAAAGAATTGTGAACCGACGTTTAATTGACTCTTGCACAGCTAAAAATTTTTTATGTTTTCCTGGTTCCTCTTTTACGCAGGCTATTCCGTACTGCATCTCATACAGCGTAAGAATGGAAATATAAACCTCATCATCGTCCGAAAGACTGGATAAATGACTCACCACAGCCGAATGAAATGAGGAGCTCTTTTCTTCTAAATATGTAATGATATCAGAATCCAGCAGGTATTTTTTCATCCTTCTTTAGAATCAAAACTGTCCTTAAAAGCGAACCCTTCCCGAAATTCATGAATATAATTTCTTAGTTCCTCTCCGAGTCCATTGTCGAGCAAATTTTCTTTCGACATTTCTTCAGCAGTCAACGCCCAGCGGCTTTTTTCCCCTGGTTTCCTTGCTTTTTCTGCCTGTACAATTGTGCGCACTTTTTTTTCTGAGATAAGACCGTAGTGCATAAGCGTTTGTAAAACATTATGAAGGGCTTCTGCCGAACTGGGAAGGTCAATGGTAAGTCTTCGTTGTGCCATTGGGACTCCTTTTAATTTCTATATGACATATTATACGTCTTCTTTTAGATTTATACAAGCCTTTCCTCTACCATTTCTACCATTTATATTAAGACTTGGGGACAGGCGAATTTCCAGCCTTTACCCGAGAACCGGGACGGTGCGTGGGAATGTGTGAATGCACGCACCGGTTCCCCAGTTCTTACCTCAGGCGGGAAAAAGATAAGGAAGATATGGGGACACTCAGGCCGGGAAAAAGGTAAAAAAAGAAGATTCCCGGCCTGTGGCCTGTCTAAAGGGTGCTCGGTGCGTAAAAACGTAAAAATAGAATGACGTCAGGAAGGGAAAAGGAAAAGGGGAAAGGCAGACATTCTCCACACTGCGTTCATGCGGCAAGTTCGGTTACATCAAGACCTTTTTTGATTTCCCAAATAATGGGTATATAATCTTTTTCCATCTCCGATTCCCATAAAGCAATGGGGGCAAGTCTGGTATCCACCCTGGCAGCATATTTCCAGGGACTTATTTTTTTATCTTTTTGTTCTTTTCCGTTACTCTCAATAACTACGGCTAAATCGATATCGCTCTCTTCTCTTTGGGTTCCCCTGGCATAGGAACCAAAGAGAAAAACCTTTTTAACAATGATGTTTTCTTTTCTTAGCTCGTTGATAAAACGTTTTATAAGGTCTGCAATCTCTTTTTTAACCATGCGAACATCTCCTTTACTTCTTCTCTCTCGGCAGAACGCACCCAATAGTCGATTAGCTTTTCTTTTTGCTCATCCTGAAGCCTTTCTTGCTCGTTTGCCATACAATCATTATAATATCTCTTTCCCATTTATTCAAGCAAACAGGTTGATTTTTTGAAAACGTAAGACCAGGGTCGCGTGCGTGCAAAGGTGCAAACGCTGCTGCTGTAAATGTAGATTGCCCGGTTCCCAGGGATATTTCCGCCGCGCTCGTGAAAGATATGGGGACGCCCATTAGAAGGTAATTGTCAAGAGGGTAGACGAGTTTTTTTATTTTTTTTCACCATGCTTACCCTGTTGGCAATCGTTATCGTGTCTTGCGCCCGGGATTTCCTGGCTTTTTGGTTACAAAACCGGCGTTTTGCACCAGACACTCATCTGGATCAATCCCGATTCTCGGGACCTGGCAGCATCCGCTGCCCCAGAAATCCTTCTCTTCATCGTATTGGGCACAAACACCAGGTACAGGGCGAAAAAGAAATATTCTATTTTATTTTCGCATAGGCTTGATCATGGGGGCCTATATCGACAAATTTGACGGTTTCGTCCGCACAATCATCGCAATCGCGGCAAAGAACAACTTCGTCATCGCCTTTTTTCCGACATATTTTACAATATAAATAAATGATAAGGAAATTCTTCCGGACCGGGCAACTGTAATATCCTCTTAAATTACCTTTCAACGGTTCCCCAGGAGGAATGGGATTTTCTATAATCATATCTACTTTTTCCCGGATTTGTTTTTTTATCGACGCGTGTTTTTTCACGGATTTTTTGAAAGAATCACTAAAGAGAACTTCCATCAAATACCTCGTTGTACGAGTGCCATTTTACCTCACCGGACCTGATTCTCGAAATGGTATCCAAAAGGCTTTCCCGGAAATCCGGGTCAGCCATTATTAAGTCGGTAGGTTCGCTTTCTTTCGAACGTTTCAGGTTCAGGATAAATTGAGTAAAAATTTCAGAAACAGTTGTTCGTTGATATTTCGCGTAATTCTTGGCAAATTCTATTAAATCGTTGTCTAATGTAATATTTAGCTTACCTTTCTGCATGGCAAATACCTCCTGTAACCACACCCATAATATACGCCAATTATGCGTTTCGGTCAACTCTTTTCTTAACTTTACATAATCTGGTGTATAATCGCTACATGAAAAAGATCTTTCGAATATGAGACCATCAAAGATGCCCTCCGGAAACGTATCATGCAGGAGCAAGTTCAAGGTAAGACTTGGGGACAGGCGAATTTCCAGCCTTTACCGGGAAGTCGGTGTAAAGATGTTAAAAGCTGTTTTTCAAACGAGTGATGGATTGATAGAATAAACGATCTGTATTATAATGATGGCGGAGGAAATGTGGACAAAAAGACAAAGCAGTGGATGAAGCAAGCTGATTATGATATGAGTACCGCATCCTATATGTTCAAAGGAGGCAGGTACTTTTATGCGGTTTTTATGTGCCACCTTTCTATAGAAAAGGCCTTAAAAGGACTTTATTATGAAAGATTGAAAGAAGTTCCTCCCAAAACTCATAACCTCATATCTTTGGCAAATGAAATAAAAATAAAACTTCCAGAAGATGAAGGTAAATTCGTCGTAAAAATAAATTCTGCAAGTATTGTTACCCGCTATCCTGAAGACCTGGAAGAATTAAAAAAACAATATACGAAAGATGTTGTCCAGGATATGCTTAAGAAGGGTAGAAAGGTGATCAAATGGATAAAGGCACAGTTTTAGAAATCATCGAACGCTTTAGAACGATATTGGAAAGCAAAAAAGTAAAAATCCGCAAAATAATACTTTTTGGTTCTTATGCAAAAGAGAATCATCGTGATGGTAGTGACATTGATGTCATTGTAATATCCGATGATTTTGCCTCAATGAGTTATTGGGAACGGATCGATTTACTTTCGGAGGTCATTTACGAAATTTTCGAACCAATTGAAGCCTTCTCTTTTACTCCAAATGAGTGGGAAACCAGCGATTCTTTCCTGGTGGATTATGCAAAAGATGGCGAGGTTTTATATGCAGCGTAATTTTCGATTTTGGGACTAACCGGGGACGCGTGTGATAGAATTTAGGGGGCCAGTTGGGCCACCGTGACAGGCAAAGTAAATAAAGTAAATGCTCGAGCGAATTCTTATGTAAATTGAAATTTGAAATTGCAATTTACATAATCTGGTGTATAATCTTTGTATGAAAAAGATCTTTCTTAAACGAGCTATAGGAAGCGAGATTCTCACCGCCGCAGTTGAGTTCCCGGTGGTTATTTTAACGGGACCACGACAGACCGGCAAATCGACTTTGCTAAAAATGCTCTTCCCGGACTATACCTATATTACGATGGATGATCCCTTCGCCCGAAAAACCGCTGTCGAAGACCCTATCCTATTCCTGGAAAGAGGCGGAGAAAAAATGCTCATCGATGAAGTCCAATATATCCCGGGAATCCTTCCTTACATCAAAATACTTGTGGATAAAAACCGGGATCAAAATGGAAGGTTCATACTGACCGGTTCCCAGATTTTCCCTCTCATGCAAGGCGTTTCCGAATCGCTGGCGGGTCGAGCCGCCATATATGAACTTCTTGAATTTTCGTATGAAGAAATCCGTGAAGTGGTAAAGATAAATACAACAGCGGATTTTTTTGAGATGATTATGAGAGGATTTTTCCCGGACCCTGCTGTTCAAGGTGTCCGATTACATAGCTTTTTCCGTTCATATATTCAAAGCTACATTGAGCGTGACATTCGCCAGGTAAGGTCTGTTCAAGATTTACATACTTTCCAGGTCTTCCTGGAGCTGCTGGCAACCCGGAGTGGTTCGATACTCAACCTCAACGAGGTGGCAAAAGACTGCGGGATCAGTCATACCACAGCCAGGAATTGGCTTTCCCTCATGGAGACTACCCGGATCGTTTATCTACTGCGCCCCTATTTCAAAAATATCGGCAAACGGGTGATCAAGAGTCCCAAACTTTATTTTACAGATACGGGGCTCCTGGCTTTTCTTCTAAAGTATCCGGATGCCGGGACACTTCAGTCCGGCCCGGCAGCAGGCGCAATTTTTGAGAATTTCATTATCATGGAGGTTTTAAAACACAAAATAAATCATAACCTCCTGTATGATCTCTATTTTTATCGGGATTCCAATCATAACGAGGTCGATCTTGTGCTTGACTATGGTCGCCATCATAAGCTTTTTGAGATAAAATCGTCCCGTACCCTGAAAACCAAATTCTTTTCCACCCTGGAGCGTATTTCCAATCTATTTCCTCAAAGTGAACGTTTCCTGGTTAGTCTCAGTTCGGAAGCGACTGTTTACAAAAATTCAAAGGCCATACCCTGGCAAGATCTCCCTGGCGTTATTACCGTTCATCCTTGACTGTCCCCTTCTCCCTCGCCATGGTAAAATCGACCTGTTCATCCGCTACCGGGACAACACTTACGGCATCGAATTAAAGAGTTTCACCGACCAGCCCGGTTACCGGGATGCCCTGGACCAGGCCGCCCGGTACGGCAAACAACTGGGACTTGATGAAATTTTCCTGGTGACTTTCGTAGAGAGTATCGATAAAGAGAACCGGCGTATCTATGAGGTAGACTACGGTGACACCGGCACCGGGGTCACGGTTCATCCCCTATTTATTCAAACCGGCAGCCCCTAAACACAAACCTGGGGATGGGGAAAAATATGGGGTGGTTTTCTTGACAACTTGACAGGTTAGAAATATAATAGGAGCATGAAGACGTTAAGTGTTGGTGAATTTAAAAAGAGCTTTTCCGAAGTGATTAAAGAGGTTCGCCAGGGTGAAGAAGTGGCGGTGAGCTTTGGGAAAAAAAAGGAACGGATCGCGGTTTTGATTCCCTTTGAAAAATATCGCCGCGGTAAAAAAAGAAAACTGGGCATCCTGGAAGCCAGAGCCTCCTTTTCTATAAAAAAAGACTTTGAAATAACCGATGAGGAACTCCTGTCGTCATGAACTGCCTGCTCGACACCCACACGCTGTTATGGACTCTTTTTAATAGTCGAAAACTGTCGTCAAAGGCAAAAGAGGCCATAGGCGATATAAAAAATTCGGTATACGTAAGCTTGATCTCCTACTGGGAAATATCGTTAAAATACGCACTGGGGAAAATCGAATTGGAAAATATTTCGCCGCAGGAACTACCGGCAGCGACGAGGGAATCCGGTTTTGAGATCCTGCCGATAACAGCCGAAGAGGTTGCCTCATTTCATAAACTCCCCTGTAAACCCCACAAAGACCCTTTTGATCGATTAATTACCTGGCAGGCCATTCACAACGGCCTGGTCCTGGTGTCAAAAGACAGGCGATTGTCCGATTACAAAGGGTCAGGACTTCGCATCCTCTGGTAAACCTATGTCACCACCGGGAAAAGGTGGCCGGTGCGTCAAAAGGCAATCACTGCGGTGGTAGAGGATAAAAAAAATTGGGGACACTCTCTCTGCTTGAAAATTATTTTTTTTTGTGGTAATAATAGAATCATGGGAAAAAGGAGGACCGATGAAAAGAGGGATATTTCTTTTGGTTCTGGTATTGATGGCCAGGGGCGCTTTTTCGGAAAAACTGGCAGAATTGGCGCATATTATTAAACCTGAGGCCATTACCGCGGATGGCCAATTTGTCTATATCACCGATGAAGAGGCCATCCATCAATTTTCTGGTGAAGACATGAAATACATCCGGCAAATCGGCAGGAAAGGCCAGGGGCCGGGTGAATTCCCCGGATATCCCAGGATCAAGTTAAGGCCCGGCACCATCGTGGCTGCCGCTGCCAACAAGCTGCTCTATTTCGATACCGGGGGCAGACTGCAGGGGGAAACCAGGCTGTCTTTTAAACCCTTCAAGGGCGTAGTGGAACGGATAGGCCCCAATTTTGTGTCTCAAAGATTTCAGGCCTTTGACGAAAAAGGCAATATATCGATCTTCGTATCGCTGTACGATTCAAATTTATCCAGACGAAAAGAACTTTACCGCCTGAGACTACCGCAGCCCGCCAAAGAGATGTGGCTGGTGGCACCCCGGACTCGCTTCTGTGTGTACGGGGAGAAGATCTTTATTGCCGAACCGGCGGAAGGATTCGTCATCGAGGTCTTCGACTCCGGTGGGAAGAGACTGTATCGAATCGACAAAGAGTATGAAAAAATTCCCATCCCTAAATCGGTGAAACAAACAAAAAGAGCCGAAGCGAAGAGAACGGCTGAAAAAGCCGGTTACTGGGAGGTGGTTAAAAACAAGATCCATTTCCCCGCCCACTTCCCGGCCATCGAAAGTTTTGTGGTGACCGATGAAAAAATTTATGTTCAGACCAATAAAACCGGGAACCAGCAGGTGGAATTCGTCATCCTAAACCTCCGGGGCAAAACACTTAAACAGATATTTTTACCCGATGCCGATGATCTCTTCACGATCCATAGCAATCGATACTATTATTTAAAGGAGAACCAGGACGACGAGATGTGGGAAATCCACCTGGAAAACATATAACGGCGGCTCCCTGCCCCTCACCCCCCGAATCTTTTTTTGTTCCTGCTTGAAAAGCGCACGATTGTGTATTATAATTTATACATACATCGTTACATGGAGAAGCAGATGAAGAGAACGCAAATTTATATTGACGATACGACGTTTGATTTCCTGCAACAGGAGAGTAAAATCCAGAAAAAAACGATTTCCCAGATTATTCGAGAGAGCATCCGGAGACGAATGAGCGACAGAAGAGAGGAGATGATACGAAAGATGGAAGCGGTGTACGGGATATGGAAAGATAGGAACATAGATGTGGACACCTATATCCGGGACTTACGCCAGGATTGTTACCATCACTGAAAACGAAGGTCAGGGGACGCAAAACCTAAATTCATCTCTCTCTAAAATAAATAAGAAACATTGAAAAAATTGGGAAAGAGAAGGAGTGTAAAGTGAAACGATGGGTTATTTGGCTGGTCCTGTTGGGGGCTATGGTGTTGTCTGGTGAGGAATATCGCTTATTGTCACCGGACGGGGGTATTGAATTAAAGATCGACGTCGGGGAGAATATACGGTATTCGCTGGGTTACCGGTCGAAGCCGCTGCTGCTGCCCTCCCCTATCTCCCTGACCCTGGAGCGCGGGACGGTACTGGGGCAAAAGCCCCGGCTGGCCCGGGCAAGACGGCAGACCGTCGACCGGGTTATCCAACCGGTGATCCGGCAAAAGAGCAGGACTATCCGGGAACACTATAATGAATTGAGGCTCCGTTTCAGGGGAAACTACGACCTGGTTTTCCGGGCCTACAACGGGGGCGCGGCCTACCGCTTCGCCACCCGCTTAAAGGGTAAAATCAAGGTAATGGCCGAACAGGCAACCTTTTGCTTTGCCGGGGATTACGACGTCTACTTTCCCGAAGAGGAGAGCTTCTTCTCCCACAACGAGAGGTATTATATTCACCAACCGCTGAGTAACCTATCGACAAAGCAGATGGGCAGCCTGCCGGTCCTGGTGGAAGCAGAGGGGGGCATCAAGGTGGCCGTGACCGAGGCGGATTTAGAAGACTACCCCGGGCTGTGGCTCACCGGCAGCGGCAGCACATCGTTAACCGGCATACTCCCGGGCTACCCCTTAAAAGTAGAACAGAAAAACGACCGCAGCGTCCCGGTAACCGAATACGCCGATTTCCTGGCCATAACCGACGGCAGCCGGGACTTTCCCTGGCGGCTGCTGGCTGTTGGGGAGAACGATGGGGCGCTTATTACCAATCAACTCACCTTCCTGCTGGCAAAGCCTCTGCAAATTAAGGATACCTCCTGGATCAGGCCGGGCAAGGTGGCCTGGGACTGGTGGAACGCCAACAACATCTTTGGCGTGGATTTCCAGGCGGGCATCAATACCGCCACCTATAAATATTATATCGATTTTGCCGCCAGATACGGTCTCGAATACATCATCTTAGACGAGGGCTGGTATAAATTGGGTAACCTGTTGGATATCAATCCCGACATCGACATGGAAGATATTATGGCCCATGCCAACGAAAAAAACGTGGGGGTCATACTCTGGGTGGTATGGAAGACCTTAGACGATCAACTGGAAGAGGCATTGGCCCAATTTGAAGAGTGGGGGGTGAAGGGGATCAAGGTGGATTTTATGCAGCGGGACGACCAACCGATGGTCAACTTCTACCACAAGATTGCCCGGGCCGCGGCGGAGCGCAAGATGGTGGTGGACTTCCACGGCAGCACCAAGCCCTGCGGACTGCGGCGGGCCTATCCCAATGTCCTCAGCCGCGAAGGGGTGCGGGGCCTGGAGCACTGCAAATGGACAGACCGACAGACACCGGAACATGATGTCACCATCCCCTTTATCCGCATGTTGGCGGGTCCCATGGATTACACCCCCGGGGCCATGATCAATGCCCAGAAGGAGAATTTCCGGGCCATCTTCAAGCGGCCCATGAGCATGGGCACCCGCTGTCACCAGTTGGCCATGTACGTGGTGTACGAGAGCCCCCTACAAATGCTGGCGGACAGCCCGTCCCACTACCTCAGGGAACCGGAGTGTACGGCATTTATTGCCGGGATGCCCACGGTCTGGGATGAGACCAGGGTAATAGAGGCTAAGGTGGCCGATTATATCGTGGTGGCCCGCAAGAGCGGAGAGAGATGGTACATCGGCGCCATGGCCGACGGGCAGCCGCGGGAATTTGGCCTCGACTTTTCTTTCCTTGACCCCGGTAATTATGCAGCCGAAATCTTCCAGGACGGCGCCAATGCCTCTCGCTTTGCCGGCGACTACCGGAGAACCGTCAGACCGGTTACCCGGGACAACCGCCTGAAAATCCAGTTGGCCCCCGGCGGCGGCTGGGCCGCCACCCTCTCCCCGGAATAGAAAAAATATGGGAGCCGGGAACTTATTTACTTAAAGGGGGAGATCTGTTAGAATGGGGATATAGAGAAGCAAAAAATGATCAAGGATGTTGAATATTTGGCAGCATTTGAAAAGGAATATACGGCCAGTCAACCCAATGATCTCGAAAAAAATCTCGAACTTTTTGAAGCCATGTGGCAGGAGGCTAAGGCATTGGGTGTGATCCCCTTGAAAGATCCCCTGGAAGGCATTGAGGTGGATATCCGCATCGCCAAAATCCTGAACCGTCAATCCTGATCCATGTTCAAACAACTAATCGTCTCAATCGCCCAAAAATTTGCAGAACATAAAATCCCCTATATCATCATGGGAGGGCAAGCGGTCCTGCTTTATGGTGAACCCCGCCTCACCAAAGACATCGATATTACACTGGGTCTAAACATTGATGCGGTTGACAAAATCATAGAAATTCTTAAAGAAATTTCCCTTGAAGTTATCCCCCAGGATATTCACCAATTTGTATCTAGAACGATGGTGCTGCCTCTTATCCACCCCGGAAGCGGCATCAGGGTGGACATTATCTTTTCATTTTCGACCTACGAACAGGAAGCCATCCAACGGGCCAATCTCATCAAAATAGAAAACACCGAAGTTAATTATGTGTCGGTGGAAGATTTGATTGTGTTCAAGATCTTTTCCGGCAGACCCAGGGACATCGAAGATGCTCGACTCATTTTTGTTAAACAAAAAAATATCGACACAGATTACATCCGTATGAAATTGAAAAATCTCTCTTTCGAAGACCGGGATTTATTAAAAGAGTTCGACGAATTTTATGGCAATTTTTGCCAATAACAGAGTTAGGGGGCTATTGGGGATCGGGGCTGGGGCCGGGGCTGAGGATTGTTTTCAATAGGCTGCCCATCTCTTCGACCAGGTAGGGTTTGTTTAAAAAGCCGCTGAAACCGGGGGAGTCGGAATCCGACACAATATGAGCAACCGTATAGCCACTGGAGGCAATCACCTTTGCCTCCGGGTCAATTTCCAGGATCCTCTTGACGGCTTCTTTCCCCCCCATGCCGCCGGGGATCGTTAAATCCATGATGACGGCCCGAAAGGGTTTGCCAAAATCCCTCGACTCCCTGAATAATTCGACGGCTTCGACTCCATCGTAGGCAAACTCGGTCTCATAGCCTAAAAATTTGAGTATCTTCCCGCCGGTTTCCAGGACTATCTCCTCGTCATCCATGAGCAGGATCCTGCCCTCTCCCCGGGGAATCGAACTCTTCGTTTTGTCTTTTGTCTGGAGTTGGCCCTGCCCGGAGGGAAGATAGATGTAAAAAACGGTTCCCTTCCCCTTCTCAGACTCCACCAATATGTCACCGTTGTGCTTCTTGATAATGGAGTAGGAGGTGGCCAGTCCCAGGCCGCTGCCCCTGGGTTTGTCGGTAAAAAAGGGATCAAAGATTTTAGGCAGTTCGTCTTCACCGATGCCGATCCCATTGTCCCTGATGATGATCTCCACATATCGGCCGGGTTTAAAGGAACGGCCATCCCGGTCCGTTATTTTTAAATTACCGGCCTTTATCTCCACCACACCGCCGTCGGGCATGGCCTGCTGGGCGTTGATCAATATATTATTAAACACCAGGCTGATCTGATCGGCATCGCATTCAACCGCCTCTAAATTTGGGGATATCGAGACCCGGGCCTCGACATTGGAACCGCTTAAGGTAAAATTCACGGTCTCTTGCAGCAATTCCGAAATCGAGGTCAATGTTTTCAGCGGTACCCGTTCCTTAGAGAAGGTTAACAGTTGGCGGGTCAGGGCCTGGGCCCGCTTCACCGCCGAGTCGGCGGCCTTCAGTTTTTCGTATGTAGGCCCCTCCGGATTTGACTGTAACTTAATCAGATCTATATTACCCATGATGGCGGTCATAATATTGTTAAAATCGTGGGCAATACCGCCGGCCAGGAGTTCGACGGATTCAAGCTTCTGCATTTTGAATAACTCTTTTTCGATTTTTTTGGCCTCCGTGATATCCCTAAAAACCAGGACCGTCCCGATCAACCGGCTCGTTCGGTCGTAAATGGGCGCGGTATTGGCAGAAATAACCGCCTCTCCGCCGGATTTGTCAACCAGGATGGTCTCACCCGCCACCTCTACAATCTTACTGGTTTCCAGGACCGTTTTCACCGGGTTTTTGCGCATGTCTGGCGCGTCTTTGTCAAAAATGTTGAAAATGTCTGCAATGGGCCTGCCCAATGAGTCCCTCAAACTCCAGCCGGTCAACTTTTCTGCCACCCTGTTTATCATGGTTACCTTGCCTTTCGTATCCGTGGCGATCACCCCCTCGCCGATCGAGGCCAATGTGACCGCCAGCCGCTCCTTTTCTTCGGCTAGTATGTTCTGGGCCTGTTTGCGTTCATTGATCTCCAGTTGCAGTTCTGCGGTCCTATCGGCTATCCTGACCTCAAGGGTCTTATTCAATTCCAACATCTCCCTGGAGGCAGACTCCAGGTTACCGACCATCACATTGAACGACCTGGCCAGATCACCCGCCTCATCGTTGGCAGAGAGATCAATTCGCCGCGTCAGATCGCCGCCGGCGATCTCATTAATGGTGCGCACCATCCTTTTTAAAGGACGGGTGAGGACGGCACTGATAAAAAATACCACCAGCAGGCCCAATATGAACACGGCGGCACTGACCTGGGCGGCGGTTTTTCGGTTCCTTCTGACCTGATAACGGAGGTTCTCCAGGGACATTCCCAAAAAGAGCCGGCCAATCTCGCTGCCACCCTGTTGAATCGGGGACATGGTGCGGTAAATGGTACGATCGGGGCTAAACGGCCCCTGGCTTAATCGAAACCGGTAATCGGCCTGTTCTGCCTCCGATAAATTAAAGGTGAAAAAGTTCTCACCCTGACGATCCTGTATGATTAAATAGGCCAGATCCTGGTTCTTCTTGATGCTCTCGATGACCGCATACATATCTCTCTTATCTTTGAACATGAGAGAAGAACCCATGCTGAAGGCAGTCATCCGGCTGAGACTCCAGGCCTTATCGGCAATGGGTGCTAATGCCTCCTGCTCCAGCTTGAGGGGAAAATAGAAAAATATAAAGGCAGATATAAAGAGAATCAAGAGGGTAAAAATGATGGCCAGTTTCCTCCTGATGGTGAGCCTGAATCTTTGAAAAATATTTTTAATATGAATCCTCATTTTTTCCTGCGCCCTTCAACAGGGTTAATAAACATCACTCGAGTATAGTTATAAAATAACTCTGACAAAAAATCAAGTTTTTTTTCTTTTTTCTTGCCCGGCCTGCCAATTTCTTCCTGGAATTGTTATAATCTATACCGTCGCAACGGACTAATTATCGTCAAGAGGAGGTACACGATGTTAGGAACGGTCAATTATCTGGCGGTGGCGGTGTGTGCAGTGGCCAGCCTGGTGCTGGGGTTTTTCTGGTACGCCCCGCTCTTTGGCAGGGCCTGGATGAAGGAGGTGGGCATTAAACCGGAAGACATCAAAGCCGCCGATGCCGTCAAAGGCTACATTTTCAGCTTGATTACCTCGTTTGTCCAGGCCCTGGTGCTGACGGTATTCATAAATATGATGGGGGCGGTGGGCCTCATACCCGGAATCTATGCCGGAGCCGCGGTGGGCATCGGTTTCATTGCCCTCACCCTCTTTGCCAACGATATTTTTGAGCAAAGATCATTCAAATTATCCATGATCAACGCCGGTTACCGGATCGTCTACTTCATCATCATCGGCGCCATCCTGGGTGCCTGGCAATAGGCGTCGAGCTAAAAATATACAACTTTTCTCCTGAGCGCAACTTTAGTTGTACATTTTTTAGGGAAAACTTTCAAACCAAAAATACAACTATTGGTGTATTGACTCATTCGATTTTTTATGCAAGATTTATCTATTCTACTTCCACTCTGGATGGCAACATTTACTGGCCCGGCTATAAAATGATGTAACGTCGTAACAATGAAAATTCAATAAAAAGGAGGTAATATGTCAAACAAAAAGAGGCATTCGGCATTACGGTCGCTTTTTAGACACAGTCGTATCCTGGTATTTTCGCTTACCATAGTCTGTGTCTTCGCCCTGATCGGCACGGCCGCAAATGCGCCGAAACAACAGGCAACCAACAGTGAAGAGCGAGTGATCGAATTGGCGGATTCGCCGGTTCGCATCTTGCTTAAAGGAAACGATTCCTACCGCATCAGTCTGGATGGCCAGCACTTTTCTCGGGAATTGCCCCAGCGGCATGAGATCAGGCTGCGCCACCAAGTATTCGACCCACTGGTGAATCCACCCCAGGTCATGACAGCACCGGCGCCGGGAGGTGTCAACCTCTACATCGTGCAGTGCGTGACCCAGGCAATCGAGGCGTATCAAACGCAGATCACCGCCGCCGGAGGCGAGATCTGCGGCACGCTGCCGGATAACGCTCTCATCGTGGCCATGTCCGGGGAAACCGGCAGTACAGTCCAGGGTATGCCCTTTGTCCGCTGGGTGGGGTATTATCACCCCAGTTTTAAGCTGGAGCCGGGGCTGGATCAACAGGTGATGAGACCGATGGCCACCACCGTCACCCATTACTCCATCTGGTTGACCAGGAAAAACAAGAAAAAGGGTGTGTCGGATTTTATCGACGGCATCGGCGGACAGGTCGTATTAAAAACAAAAGGCCGCCGCATGGAAGCCAAACTGAACGCCAACCAACTTCAACGGGTAGCGGTCCTGCCCCAGGTGCTGGCTATCGACCTGTGGACGCCAATCGAAGAGGATATGAATATTGCCCGGGACATTGGTGGGGCCGACTATTTAGAGACGGTTCAGGGTTATACCGGCCAGGGTGTGCGGGCCGAGGTGTGTGACGGCGGTCTGCGAACCACCCACGTGGACTTCCAGGCCAACCCGCCCATTATCCACTGCGGCAACAGCACCAGTACCAGCCACGGCACATCGGTTTACGGCATCGTGTTCGGCGACGGCACGGGCGACTTCAACGGCCGCGGCATGATCCCGGATGCGGAACAGCCGATTTTTGCCGCCTACGATTGTTTTACCGACAGATACGCCCATACCCAGGAGCTGGTAAATCCCGGCGGTACCTTCCGTGCCGTATTTCAAACCAACAGTTGGGGCAACACCCGTACCCTGGACTACACCACCATTTCGGCCGAGATGGATGAGATTATTTTCGATCTGGATATAGTGATATGCCAGTCGCAGAGTAATGCCGGCGACCAGTATTCGCGGCCCCAGGCCTGGGCCAAGAACATAGTCTCCGTCGGTGGAGTGAAACACTACAACACCCTCAGCAAGACCGACGACTGCTGGTGCAGCGGTGCCAGTATCGGTCCCGCCTCCGACGGCCGTACCAAGCCGGATGTGTGGCATTTCTATGACTATACCTGGGCCCCCTATTACTCCAGCGACACCGCCTATGCAAATTTCGGCGGCACCAGCGGCGCCACCCCCATTATTGCCGGGCATATGGGCCTCATTTTCCAGATGTGGGCGGACGGTGTATTTGCCGGTGGCCCGGGCTTGAACCGGGACGTTTTTAACAACCGGCCCCATGCCACCACTGCCAAGGCCCTGTTGATTCACTCGGCCTATCAATACCCCTTCAGCGGCACCAGTGACGACTGGACCCGGATGCATCAAGGTTGGGGCATGGCGGATGTCGGCAATCTCTACGACACGTCCCAGGCCCATAACTGGAACTTCCCGCTCTTGATCGATGAGAGCGCCGTCATCACCCCGCTGGAGACCCATACCTACAACGTAAACGTAGACGGCAGCCAACCGTTAAAGGCCACCCTGGTATATGCCGACCCGCCGGGAGTCCCCGGGGCAGCGGTTCACCGCATCAACGACCTTTCGCTAAAAGTCACCGAGCCCAACGGCACAACCTATTATTGGGGCAACAACGGCCTGGATGTCGGCCTGTGGTCCACCTCCGGCGGCAGTTCCAACACCATCGACACGGTGGAGAATGTGTTCATCCAGAACCCGGCGGCCGGGACCTGGACCATCCAGGTATTGGCAGACGAGGTGGTGCAGGATGGCCATGTGGAGACACCGGCCCTCGACGCCGACTATGCCCTGATCGTTTCCGGCGGAGCCAGCGGCCCACCGCCGACGCCTCCGGCAGCGCCATCGAATCTAACCGCCGATGCGATTTCCTGCAATCAGATCGACCTGGCCTGGACGGACAATTCCGATAATGAGGCCTCATTTAAGATTGAGAGGAGCACCGACGGTTCCATTTTCTTTGAAATCGACTCGGTGGGCGCCGATAGTACAACCTACAACGACACCACGGCAGCCGAGAATACGCTCTACTGGTACCGCGTCAAAGCTTCCAATTCCGCCGGCGATTCCGACTATACCAACACCGCCAGCGCCACCACCCCCATCTGCCCGGTAGAGCCACCGGCCGCTCCCACCAACCTGGTGGCCAAAGCCAAGGGTAAGGCCAAGATCAACTTAACCTGGACCGACAATGCCAATAACGAAGACGGTTTCCACATCTACCGCGGCACCGACGGCGTCAATTTCGGCCTGCTCGATACCGTTGTCGCCAATACCATCACCTACGACGACTTCACTGCCCAGTCCGGGACCACCTACTACTACAAAGTCTGTGCCTACAACGGCGACGGCGAAAACTGTTCCAACGTGGCTTCGGCCTACATAAAATAACGAAGTAGAAGCACATAGCTGTAAACAAAAAGGGACAGATCGCCTTGATCTGTCCCTTTTCTTATTGTTTTATTACTGGTATAGATGATCCTACAGGAATTATACACCATATTACTCTGGGTTGAGTTCGGCGCTGCCGCTGTGGTGTTTGTACTCCTGTTCTTCATCAGCGCCCCTTACGGCCGGTACAACCGGACCGGCTGGGGGCCGACGGTTCAGGCCCGGGCAGCCTGGATTGTCATGGAGTTACCGGCGGTTCTGGTGATCGCCGGCCTGTTCTTCTCTCACCTGGATTCCGCCTCCCCCGCAGCCGTCATTTTCCTGGTGGTCTGGCAGGTCCACTACCTGTACCGCACCTTTGTATATCCCCTGCGCATCAGGGGGGCGGAAAGACCGTTTCCCATTCTCTTGATCGTAATGGCCTTTATCTTTAATGTCATGAACGGCTGTATCAACGGCTATTACCTCTTTGCCGGCGGTCACCGTTACCCCATATCGTGGCTGGCCGATCCCCGGTTCATCATCGGCGTCACCATGTTCCTGGCCGGCTGTGCCATCCATATCCGCTCCGATTCCCTACTCCGGCAGTTGCGAAAACCCCACAACGGCACATACCAGATCCCCTCCGGCGGTTGGTTCCGCTATGTCTCCAGCCCCAACTACCTGGGGGAGATAGTGGAATGGTTCGGCTGGGCCCTTCTCACCTGGTCGCTGCCGGGCTTAGCCTTCGCCCTCTTCACCGCTGCCAACCTGGCCCCCCGGGCCCGCGCCAACCACCACTGGTACCTCAAACACTTCCCCCACTACCCCAAAGAACGAAAGATCCTGATCCCCCACATCTTCTAAAAGACCTCCCCTGTCACAAGACCCGGGCAATCGGTTCAGGGAGAGGCACCTGGATTTTTTCGTAAATATTCCTGGCCCTTTTTAAATCCTTCTGCCCCGCTTCTTCTTCTCCCAATTTTTTCTCGATCATACCGATGTGGCCCAGCAGCCAGGCCTCCCTCTCCAGGTCGCCGATATCGTGAACCAGAGCATAGGCTTCCCGGAGGTAGGCCAAGGCCGCCTCTTCCTGCCCCAGAGCGGAATGGACCAGGCCGATTTGCGCCAGTTGACGGGCCTCTCCCCGGGGATGGTTGATCTCCTTGAATATGGCCAATGCTTCGTTACTGGACGCCAATGCCTCTTGATGTTGACCCTTTATGAAAAAAACTTCCGCTATATTACCCAGACTAACGGCCTGCTTTTCCAGGTAACCATTATCCCTGGAGATTTTCAACGCCCTGCCGTAATATTCCAGGGCCTTATCTGTCTGGCCTTTCTTTAAATATATATTGCCGATATTGCCCAGTTGATTGGCCGCGCTCACAAGATTACCACTGTTTTGATCTATATCTAAGGCTTCTTTAAAATAATCCAGGGCCGCCGGAAGCCTTCCCCGGTCAGAATAGATGCCGCCGATGTTTCCCAGTATGGCCGATTCCATCTGCCTGACGCCAATTGTTCGGCACCGTGCCAGTGCCTCTTCAAAATATTTCAAGGCATTTTCCCATTCCCCGAGATGCTGATAGACCAGGCCGATATGTCCTAAGATGTTTGCCTCGCCCCTGGAATCTCCCAATTGCCTGTACTGCCCCAGGGCCTCCCTATAATATTCCAGGGCATCCTGGGGGTATCCCCTATGCAGACACACAATACCGATATTTACCAGTTGGACGGCCTCGCCACGGGGATAGTGGTTTTCCCGGCTGATCTCCAATGCCCTGTTCAGATATTCCAGGGCTTTTTTTAGCTCTCCCATGAAGTAATGGTAAACGCCGATATTGCCCAATTGATCTGCCTCTCCCTGGTGGTCGCCAATCTCCCGATATATCTTCAGGGCCTCCTGGAAACAGGCCCGCGCCCTGGGAAATTGTCCGAAACCTTGAAAAATAAGGCCCAGGTTCCCCACCTGACCGGCTTCCCCCTTAACATACTTGATCTTTTTAAAAATATCCAGCGATTCCTGGTGGCATGACCGGGCTTTGTCCAGTTTGCCCAGTTCTCGCTGGATCAAACCCAGCGACCCAAGGGCAGCGGCCAGGTTCTTTTCATTGCCGATTTTTCTATATAAGGCCTCGGCCCCGGTCAGGTTGTCCAGGGCCGCATCGGTCTGCGATAGTTCGGCATAGAGTTGCCCCAGTTCGAGATGAATATGGGCTCGACTCTCGGCAGAGGTGGCCGATGTCAGCAGACTCTTAAGAAAATCGATCTTCTTTTGCCGGGGCCGATCTTCTCTGCCTGAATTTTCAATATCCCGCAAAACATCCTCTTCATCGCTAAACGAGGCCGTATAAGAGCCGAATTGATAAAAATCGGGGGCCTTCAACGCGATGCGATCTTCCAGTTCCGGCGGCAGAATGATGACGCATTTGAGCTGCTTTTCCGGGATGATTTCCCGGTTGATATTAAGGGCAACAACGAACCTGTCCAACCGATCTTCCAGGTCTTCCCTGCCCTGATAAAAGGATTCAAAGGGGAAACCGACAACCAGGTAGAGTGTGGCCGGTGAGTAACCGGGGGAAGCGGCAATAGCGGTTAAAGGTGAATAATCGCCGGCGGCAAAGTCTATCTCCTCTATGGGAAACTCTTGTGCCAGTTCCTGCTCCAATCTATCGACCAGGTATCTCTCCACCTTTTTTGTCCGGCAGGAGAGAAAGATCAAAACCCCCTGGTTCTTGCGCAGGCGAATATTCGCCATCAGCGAGGGAAATTGCAGTTCATCCCTCTTTCTCAGCATACCTCTTGCCTCACCCCTACAGCGGCGTTGCCGTCTCTTTGTATCTCTCCAGGCGATCCTGGATGAGCGGGTTGACGGTGTACCACTCCTCGTCGTTGATATATTCAAGGACAAATAGTCCGGCCAATAGTTCCAGTTTCGTTTCGTCTATCTCGGTTACGAACCGCCTGTGCCGGTCGATTTCAAGTAGAATATCCAGATGGTCGCGATTCAGGGGTCTCGACAATTTTCTCTTCTGTTCGTTTACGGCTCTCACCATGTCCCCTGAACCTATATGGCTGCCGTCCACTGTCCTGGATTCCACTGCGGCTGCCGATACCAGTTCGATCAAGGTACGAAATACACCGCCCGAGTATTTAACCGCCATATCCAGGGCCTCATCACCGATCAGAGAAGCGTCCAGCCGCCTCTTCACCACCTTCTTCATCAAATCCCAATTCCCCTCTTCTTTCTCTTTCTTGATATTCCACAACTGGATATTTTTCAGGGTAACGATTTTCCCGATCGTACTTTCTACCCGCGGCGCCTTGACGGAATGGATGACGGAGATGGGTACGGTCAGCAGCATGGTGGCATTATCTATCAGGGCAATATTCGGGCCATCTTCCAGGAAGAGTTTTTCTGCCAGTTTAAACGGAACCCGGTCGAGGCCGTCGATGACGACGAGAAGTCTTTTATCTTTCAACCGGTTTTCCAGGCTCTGGACAAGCTGCTTGATGAGATCGATGATTTCAGTCAAGCGGGGACGATACTCTTTGCGGATGGTATCCCGGGAATCCGATTGACTCTTCACCCTGGCGTAAAATTTCGCCGCCAGGCTGACCAGGGGGATCTTCAGCCCTGCCCCCGCTTCGGTCTGCACCTCGGCTTCCTTCGTCTTTGCCTGTAATTCCTGCGATTCGATCTTCAATGTTTCATGGAAGAATCCTTGCAGTTTGGCAAATTCCTCTTTGAGGTAGTCTTCCAGTTCGAGGGATTCCCGTTGGGCAAACTCGAGAATCTGCAGACACAGCACCAGCAGGAGTTCGACTATTTCGATATCGTTGGGATTCAACAGGTCTTTGACATCGAATTTGATGACGGCAAAACGCCGGCGTATCTCCTCCTGGTGGATAAATTTGTTCAACTCCGTTGATTTGCCGTTTCCGGCATGGCCGCCAAACAGGAGCTTATGGCCGGCAGGTGAATTTAGAAATTCGGTCTCTACCTTATTGATTTCCAGGCGCCTGGTATCGATGTAAAAATCTCTCCATTCACTCTCTTTTTCAGGGTTCAGGGGTTTTTGGGGATCAAAATAGTAAATCACATCCTCGAGCCTCTTAGCCTTCATACTGCCTCCTTAGTATCAGGCTCGGCCACCGCCGAAATAAGAGTATACCACATGTCACCGCTATATAAAAGCCAGTAAAAAGAACCTCTCCTCTTCATTTATCCCCAACGGGTGACCAAATATGTGTTTGGGGTGACCGGGTTTGGGGCAAAAGGGTGCAAAGTTGATGCTGTTTGGGTGGAACCCAGGCCCCTGCGCAACATTAATGATACAAATTGAAACATGTTTGCATCATCTTGTCTCAAGTTTGATACAATTTGTCGCAAATTTGATACAAAAAGGTCCGATTAAGGGTAAAAGAGGTGCAATGTTGAGTGAATTTGGCACAACTTTGAGTCTCATTCACCCGATAACGGAGAAATTAGGCACAATCTTGTGCCAATCCCATGCAAACCTGCACCTCGCCGACCAAAGAAGACAGGCAAAAATAGCGCACCGAACCGGATTATTGTATGTATTGTTGTAAAACTAATAAATCCAGTTTGATATATCTCTGATCCTTGTATTGACGATGCCTGTTCCCGGGAAATCGAAGTTGGTATAGGAGCTATCTTCGAGTATGAAACCATGATCGTGGTTGCTTGAATCTCTATAAAATCCACAGATATCGCCATCCGCATTGTTATGTGTGACTACGGTCAAGGTGGCATTCGGGTAATCAATGGATGAAAAACTATTTCCATCGTACTCAAAACCATGAAGACTGTCGCTGGAATCTTTGTATAGTCCTGCGATATTATAGTTATTTCCTCTTCCTTTGGTCTCTAATGCATTCGCGTCGTAATCAAAGGAAGTATAGCCGCTGCCGTCTTCATAAAAACCATGAACATCACCGCCGGAATCTTCATAGTAACCGGCGATAAAATCATCATCGTTAATTCCGCCAATTACTGTCATCACCGCGTTTTCGTCGTAGTCAATAGAAGTCCAGGTACTCCCGTCTTTTATGAATCCATGTATATCTCCGCCGGAATCTTCATAGTACCCTACTATTATGCCATTGTTATTTATATCCACTGGTTTTGTGAAATTAGCGCCCGAAACATCTATATTAGTGTAGTTGGAGCCATCCCACTTAAAGCCGTGAAAAACATTGTTGGAATCTTGATATACACCCACGACAACACCATCTTCATTGACACCACTGCCCCTGGTATCGATGGCATCCGGATAATCCAGGATGTCATAAGTATCGCTGCCGCTGCTGTTATCCCTGTACCGGAAGCCGTGGCGGTAGTTCGTAGCACTATCGGTTTTATAAAAACCGGTGTAATAGCGGTGGCAGGCTTCAACATCCTGTACCGATACAAATAAAAAAACAAGACCTAAAAAAAAGAGAAACAACACATGTTTCATAGACATATTAAACCTCCTATAGTATTTCATGAATAATTAAACGATAATTACTCTCACCACTAACAAATTGATCACCCTCTTATTTACCACTCTTGTCACCCGGCAATATAGAATTGCACAATAAATTAAAAACAGAGGGTAAATTGTACCATGAGAGGATATATTAATCAAGAAATTTCGCAGCCTGGAATTTTTAACCAAAAAGGGTCAAACAAAAATAGGTTTAGAGGGGGAGGCGTTGTTTGCTCAGGGTTTGGCATTCGGGGCAGACGAAAATTTTTCCCCTTTGTAAATCTTTTATTAAAGGATTTGTCTTTCAAATTCTTTGATAACGGCTTTTATTTGTGGAGCCGATATATCCGACTGATCTGGCTTGGAATATATGGTGACCAATATAATATTATTGGATGATTTACAATAGTATATAAAACGATAGCCAGAACGTTTACCCTTTGGGATATCGCTGTTCCGAACCCTAACCTTGAAGATTGAATATTTCATCCCAGGCACCTTATCGCCAATCACCTCACCTCTCTGCAATTGTTCAATCAGCGGTTGAACATCAGAGCGAATATGCCGATACTTTCTGGACAGGGCTCGCAAATTGCGTTTAAACTCAGGAGTAAACTCAATCTGAACGGTCATCTCCACCGGTTACTCTGCCTCGATACCTTCCCATAGTTCCGAAACCGGGCGTGTTTGTCCCAACTGGACTTCTGTCCACCCCTGTCTGAAACTGGCATCAGCCGGTTTAAGGGTGACACTTTCGCGGAATAACCGAACAATTTCTATGAGGTTGGGGAGATATTCTTCCGGCGTTTCCCGCATCTCTCTTATCATTTGATCTTCATAGGCGGAATGCACGGTTGTCATCATTTTTCTCCTTGATGGTATTATATTCCAGAGATCACTATTTTTCAAGCCCGTTTTCTTGAGGGACACCCTTAAACGTGGAAATATTGGTTTAAATTTGGGAAAAGGCACGAATTAGGAATTAGGGTCAGGCGACAAATCTTCAGCCCTTTACTTTTCCGGTTCGCTGATATAAAATGAAACGACAAACAAAGAGAAACTTAAAGGTTCATTGTTAATGTGGTATCTGTACATCGATGAAAGTGGTGATCTGGGATTTGATTTTGAACGTAAAAATCCTTCTCGTTTTTTTACACTATGTATCATGGTTATAAACCATCGGGACGAATACAAAAAAATTGCCAGGGCTGTGAAGAAAACTCTTCACAAGAAACTCAACTATCCCAAAAAAGCCATTCATCCCGAACTAAAAGGCAGTAAAGATTCGATCAGGATTAAAAGGTATTTCTGGCATCAGATAAAAGAATTAAATTTTACCCTCTATGCCATCACCTTAGATAAACGGAAGACGTATGAACACTTAAAAAGCCCCAAAGAAAGGATTTATAATTTTATTTCCAGGCAGGTTATCGACCGTATCCCATTTGAGCAAGCCTCCACCAGAATTCAAATTATTGTGGATAAAAGCAAGGGCAAAGAGGGTATTCGTGAATTTAACGAATACATTTTCCGCCAACTGGAGGGAAGAGTAAATCCAAAAATCCCCATTAACATTGACCATCTATCTTCCCATCATGATGCAATTCTTCAGGCGGTCGATCTTTTTGCCTGGGGAATTTTCAGGAAATATGAACGCAGCGATACCGAATGGTATGATATTTTTAGAGAGAAGGTTCACTATGACGAAAGGTATATATAAAAAAAGAGCGTGCCGCCCGGTGTCGTGTCCCCGGGCTTTGGCCAACCTCCGGTTGGGAACACCCGGGGCATCCGGGAAGGGCTTACCGCTCTGAAACCAAATATAGTATGATTTTGCCTTTTTGTCAACAAGCCAAACTAAAAATAGGTTTAGAGGGGGAGGCGTTGTTTGCTCAGGGTTTGGGGGGACTCTTGGTGGGGGGAGAAGGGGCGGAGTCGGAAGGTGTAGGTATAGGGTTGGGGAGAGAGGGTGTAGGCCGGGTGGGGACGGGCGCCCCAACTGTTGTCGCCGCCCACTCCCATCTGTTTGTAGTCCAGGTTCAGGGTCACCAGTCGGCGGGGCTTCAGGTGAAAGGTATGGCGCTGGCGCTTGACCGGGCCGGGGTCGAAGTCGTCGATGGTGAAGTGGTGGGCACTCATACTCAACAGGGGCATACCCACGGCCAGAAGCCCCAGCCCCTCTTCACTGGTCAGGGCCAGCCAGCGGACACCGGTCCTGTTGCCGTTTTCCTGGGGGCGGATGTAGGGGTGGTAGAGATCCATCACCGCGGCCTCGTAGATGCCGACGTCGGCACTGCTCCGGCGATCCCAGTAGTTCTCGTGGGGCCCCCGGCCATACCAGGCGATGCGGTCGAACTCTTCAGGCAGGGTCATGGTCATGCCGAAGCGGGGCAGTTCCGGCAGGTCGGTGCTACCGGGGGTAAACCGGCTGTGGACGATGATGTCGCCGCTGCCGTAGACCGTGTAGGTGGTCCGGTACGAGGAGTCGCCCGCCGGTATCGTCGCTGACACCTCGATCTCTACCCGGCAGGCATCGAGCCGCTGCGCCCTCACCCGGCGGACGATCCTTTTGGCCCCGGCCCGGCGCCACACGGCACAGCGTTTGGGCATGCCGTTGCCGAAATCGTTGTCGGTGGGGGCGCGCCAGAAATTGGGGACCAATCCCGAACGGACAAATTCCCGGCCTTCGTACACCAGGGAGACCATCTCCCCGGACTCCCGGTCAAACAACAGGCTGAAGTGCTGCCCCCGGATCTGAAATTGGTGCTTCGTCTTTTGGAGCCTTAAGCGGGGCAGCGACGACAGGGCGATGGGGGCCGGTTCCCGGTAGAGGGGCAGTTTAAATTGTTCGCCGGCGACTTCGTGGCCCCGGGGCACCAGCGGCGCCTCCTTCAGGGTGACGAAGCTTATATTCAAAAAGTATTCGCTGCCCGGCTGCGGCTCAATCGCCGGCAGGGGCAGGGTGACGATCTTTGAGCAGTGGGGAGCGATATCCAGGGGCGCCAACCGGCCCCCGGCGATCTCCCGGCCATCGGCCATTACCGCCCACTTCGCCTCCAGGCTGGCCAGATGGCTAAAATCGTAATAATTCATAATCTCGACTTTGCCCTGTCCGAGATCCAGCGGTTTTACCTTCACATACCGGTAGACCTTCTTGACTTCCCGGATGTGGGGATGAAGTTGGCGATCGGGAAACACCAGGCCGTTGATGCAAAAATTGCGGTCCGAGGGGGTGCCCGGGGGGCCGAAATCGCCGCCGTAGGCCCAGAAGGGCTGGCCGTCCCCGGTCTCCTTGTACAGGCCCTGATCCACCCAGTCCCAGATAAAGCCGCCCTGCAAATGGCGGTGAGACAGGATCACCTCCCAGTAGTCCCGGAGGTTGCCGACACTGTTGCCCATGGCATGGGCGTATTCACACATGATCAGGGGCCGCGGCTGGGCCTGCGCCGCATATTCCCGGAGGTGGGGGAGGCGGGCGTACATGGGACAATAGATATCGGTGTGGGGGCCCAGTTCGGCCCGTTCGTACTGCACCGGCCTGGAGGGGTCCCGCTGCTTGATCCAGTCGTAGGTGGCCTGGAAATTGACGCCGTCCCCGGCCTCGTTGCCCAGGGACCAGATGATGATCGAGGGATGGTTCTTGTCCCGCTCCACCATGCGCTGCGTCCGGTCCAGGTGGGCCAACTGCCATTGGGGGTTGTTGCCCAGGGTCCGCTCCGGCTTGTAGCCCATGCCGTGGGACTCGATATTGGCCTCGTCCACCAGGTAGAGTCCATATTGGTCACACAGCTCATACCAGCGGGGCACGTTGGGGTAGTGGCTGGTGCGCACCGCATTGATGTTGAACCGCTTCATCAGGGTGATATCCTTGATCATGAACTCTTCGGACACCACCCGGCCGGTCTTGGGCTCATGCTCATGGCGGTTGACCCCTTTAATCAAGATGGGTACGCCGTTGACCAGCAGTTGGCCGGCCTTGATCTCCACCTTACGAAAACCCAGCCGGCAGCCCACCACCTGGGTCACCGCACCCTGCCGGTCCAGCAGGCTCAGGACCAATGAGTAGAGGTACGGCGTCTCGGCTGTCCAGCGGCGGGGGGAGTCGATGAGCCTCTCCCATTCAATACCGGTCGCCTGGCCGCCGGTCACCTTAAACCGCCTCTCTACTGCGGCAAACACCGGCTGTCTCTCTTCGTCCAGCAGCTCGAGGCGGATCCGCTGAGCGGAGGCGGGGCGGGTGCCGAGGTTTTCGATCTCCAGCGCCAATTTGAATAGGCCGTTTGTGTAGGTCTCATCCAGGTCTGCCTGGATAAAGAAATCCCGGATATGGACGTCCGGCACCGCGTAGAGGAATACCTCCCGCTCGATGCCGCTGATCTTCCAGTAATCCTGGTCCTCCAGGTAGGCGCCGTCGCTATAGCGGTACACCTCCAGGGCCAGGCTATTTTCCCCCTGGCGCACATACCGGCTAATATTGAACTCCGCCGGGGTCTTGCTGCCCTGGCTGTAGCCCACTTTTTGGCCGTTGACCCAGACGTAGAAGGCAGACTTCACCCCGCCGAAGTGCACAAACACCCGGTATCCCTGCCAGCTCTGGGGCACGGTAAAGTTTCTGCGGTAAGAGCCCACCGGGTTGTCGTCAGGGGGGATATGGGGCGGGTCGGCGGGAAAGGGATAATCGGTATCGGTATAGATGGGCAGGCCAAAGCCCTGGAGTTCCCAGTTGCCCGGCACCCGGATGTCGTGCCAATTGCTGACATCGTAACCGTCTCTATAGAAACCCTGCGGCCGCTCGGCGGGTTTACGCACCCAGTTAAACTTCCAGGTGCCGTTTAAGGAGCGTAAAAAAGGCGACTGCCGGGGATCATTTTTCAACAACTGCTGCCTGCTGGCATAGGGGATATAGTAACAGTGGGGGGCTTGCCGGCTGCGCTGCACCACCAGCGGGTTCTGCCAATCCGGCGGTTCATCTGCCCCCCGGATCGGCGGCAGGGCTAAAATTAAAACCACAAATAGCAAACCGATTCCTCTTGTCCTCATCCTGTACTCCTTTTATAAAGAAATAGATTACCACTCTTTTTTGTAAAAGTAAAAGGCGAGGCCGGTCAAACCTTCTCCAAAAAAATGCGTATATACCGTATATTATAGAAATAGAATAGGATGTAAAATAATGATAATAGGCAGGTGAAAAAAGTGACAGGAGACCGGGGATGAAAACAGCGGCTGTTTTTTTCTTTTTATTCATCGTGTTGATCGGTGCCTTAAATCCGGCCGAGAGGGACTTTAGATTTAAACAGATCTCCTTCCGGCAGGGGCTGTCCCAGAGCATCGTGAACTGTATGACCCAGGACAGCCAGGGCTACATGTGGTTCGGCACAGAAGAGGGGCTGAACAAATATGACGGCTATACGTTTAAAATCTATGCCCATGACCCTACAGATCCGCAGAGTCTGAGTCAAAACGTGGTCATGACAATCTGGGCCGAGGGCTCGGGGATACTGTGGCTGGGAACGGTTCAAGGGGGTCTGAATCGCTTCGATCCCAAAACCGAAAAATTTAGCCACTATCTACACGATCCCGACAACCCCAACAGCTTGAGCCATAATAGTGTGGTGGCCCTTTACCAGGATCACGGCGGCATGTTCTGGATCGGCACCAATGGCGGCGGGCTTAATACATTTAATCCCCGGACCAATCAATTCAGGCGTTACCGCAATATCCCGGGAAAGCCCGACAGTCTGAGCCAGGATAGTGCCTGGGCCATCTGCCAGGATCACACCGGTGCTATCTGGGTCGGCACTCGCGACGGGCTCAACAAGCTGGACCCCCAGGCCGGTACATTCAGCCGTTACCGGAATAACCCCGGGGAGCCGGACAGTCTGAGTCACAACGAAGTGTTATCCATCTGCGAAGACAGCTCAAGGGTACTGTGGGTGGGCACCAACGGCGGCGGCCTCAACCGGTTTGATCGACGTCAAAACCGCTTCATCCGCTACGATCATATTCCCGGCGACCCCCACAGCCTGGGCAGCCGTTTTGTCACCTGCATTCACGAAGACCGCCGCGGCACACTCTGGATTGGAACCAGGGACCGCGGGCTGGTTTTCCTTAACCGGGAAAGGGATCAATTTAACCGCTGCCTCCCCCTGCCGGATGACCCCAACAGCCTGAGTCACACCGACATCCACTCTATCTATGAAGACCGTTCCGGTGTACTGTGGTTCGGCACCTACGGCGGCGGCATCTATAAACTCGCTTCTCAAAAGAATCTTTTCGGCCACTACCGGCGTGAGATTCACGATCCCAACAGTTTGAGCCACAACATCGTCTGGTCCATCTGCGAAGATCGTTCCGGCAACCTCTGGATCGGCACCAACGGCGGCGGCCTCGATAAATTGGACCGTGAACGCCAGCGATTTATCCACTACCGCCATGTGCCGGACGACCCCCACAGCCTGAGCCACAATATCGTCAGATACATCTGCGAAGATCGTTCCGGCAGCCTGTGGATCGGTACCAACGGCGGCGGGCTCAATAAATTTAATCCCCAGACCGATCAATTTAAACGTTACCGCAATATCCCGGGAAGGCCCGACAGTCTGAGCAGCGATCATATCAGATGTATCCGCGAAGATCACCTGGGGACACTCTGGATCGGCACCAACGGCGGGGGATTAAATCGCTTTAACCCGGCCGCAGCCTCATTCAGCCGTTTCGTCGCCAGGGCCGGCACGCCCCACAGCCTCAGCAATAACGCCGTCATGTGTGTGTATGAAGACCGCTCCGGTACATTGTGGATCGGCACCAACGGCGGGGGGTTAAATCGCTTTAACCGGCAGAGCGAAACCTTCGACCATTACCGGACCGATCCCGGTAATCCCCACAGCATCAGTTGTAACATCATCCTGTCCGTTTACGAGGATCGCTCGGGCAGGCTGTGGATCGGTACGCTGGGCGGCGGCCTCAATCAACTGGACCGGCAAAATAACACTTTCAAGTATTACCTGAAACGGCATGGACTGCCCAACAGCGTGGTCTACGGCATACTGGAAGACCGCCGGGGCAACCTCTGGCTCAGTACCAACGGGGGGCTTTGCAAATTCAATCCCTCGGCCGAAACGTTTAAAAATTACAGCGTCGACGACGGCCTGCAAAGCAACGAATTTAACGGCGGGGCCTATCACAAGAGCAGCAGCGGCGAGATGTTCTTCGGCGGCATCAACGGCTTTAACGCATTTTTCCCCGAAGAGATCACAGACAATCCCTACATCCCGGCCATTGTCATTACCTCCTTTAAACTCTTCAACCGGTATCGGCCAGACCACAGTTATCTGTCGGGCCTCAACGAATTAAGACTATCTTACAAAGATTCCTTCTCCTTCTCCTTTGCCGCCCTGGATTTCTCGGCCCCCGAAAAGAACCGGTTTGCCTACCGGTTGTCGGGCATCCACGACCGCTGGCTCCCCTTAGGTCATCAGCGCGATCTCAACTTCGCCAACCTGGAGCCGGGAAATTACACCTTAAGGATCAAAGGTTCCAATAACGACGGCGTCTGGAATGAAGAGGGCATCGCCATCGGTATCACCATCACCCCGCCCTTCTGGCGCACCTGGTGGTTCCGAACGCTCACAGCCTTACTGGTGGTGGGATTGGCCTTTTGGTGGCATCAAAACAGGATCAAGTGGAAGCAGCTCCTGTTGGACAACGAAGCCGACATGGAGCGCTTTTTCAGCAGATATAAAATTTCTAAACGGGAACAGGAGGTGATCAGTTTGATCCTCAAAGGCAAGAGCAACAAAGAGATCGAGGATAAATTGTTTATTTCACCCGCCACCGTCAAGACCCATATTTACAACATTTTTCAAAAATTGGGTGTCAAAAGCAGGGCACAACTGATCCTCAAGATCATCGACTCCCCCCGGGCCAGCAACCACAAATTGAGTTGAATCTTTTATGCCTGACCATACGTACATTAAGATATATACCGTGAATAGAAGATGACAGGATTGAAAAAAAGATGAAATTAAGCGGCCTGATTATATCGATATTGTTGTGGCTGGGGCCTTTAGCCGCCACTACCCCCAACCTCAAGTTTGAACACCTCTCCATCGAAGACGGCTTATCCCAGAGCACCGTGTTCTCCATCATCCAGGACAGCCGGGGTTATCTGTGGTTCGGCACCGAGAGCGGACTGAACCGCTACGACGGGTATACGTTTACCGTTTACAACCATGATCCCCAGGACCCCAACAGTTTGAGCCAGGATGTGGTTTTAACCATTTGCGAGGACCGGTCGGGCATGCTGTGGCTGGGCACGCTCGAGACGGGGTTGAATAAATTTGATCCCAATACCGGCACATGCAGCCGCTATTCTCACGATCCCGGTGATCCCAACAGTTTGAGCCACAACTCCGTCCAGACAATTTTTGAAGATCGATCGGGCATGTTGTGGGTCGGCACCAGGGGAGGGGGATTGAACCAGTTCAATCCCCGGACCAACCGCTTTACCCGCTACCTCCACCAGTCGGACGATCCCCACAGCCTGAGCAGCAACCGTGTCTGGTGCCTGTGCCAGGACCGCGCCGGCAACCTCTGGGTCGGCACTTACGGTGACGGGCTCAACAAATTCGACCCGGCCAAAAACCGGTTTAGCCACTACCGCTGTAACCCCGCCGATCCCCACAGCCTGAGCAGCGACTATATCGAGTCTGTGTGTGAAGATCGATCCGGCCTGCTCTGGATCGGCACCACCGGCGGCGGGATCAGCAAATTCGATCCCCAAAAAGGCCAATTTAGCCGGTTTCTTCATGATCCCGACGATGCCAACAGCCCCAGCAGCAGGTCCATCCAGCGCATTTACGAAGACCGGGCCGGCAACCTCTGGCTGGGGGCAAGGGGCGGCGGCTTGAATCGACTGGACCCGCAAAAAAACCGGCTTACCCGGTATCCCACCCTGCCGGGAGATCCCTACAGCCTGGGCAGTTACAACATACTCTCAATATACGAAGACCGGTCCGGGGTCCTCTGGTTCGGCACCTATGTGGGGGGAATCTATAAATTGTCCCGCTGCAAAAATAAGTTTAGCCATTACCGCCAGGAGGTGAATAATCCCCACAGCCTGAGCCAGGATACGGTCTGGTCCCTCTGTGAAGACCGCCAGGGTATGCTGTGGATCGGCACTGAAAGCGGCGGACTCGACCACTTTGACCGGCAAAAAAACCGGTTCCGCCATTACCGCCACGATCCCGCCGATCCCCACAGCCTGGGTTCCAACCGCGTCCAGGCCTTACTGGAAGACCGGAACGGAACCCTGTGGATCGGCACCGGCGGCCGCGGACTCGACCGATTTGAGCCTTCGACCCGGCGATTCATCCACCACCGCCATAACCCGCAAGATCCCCACAGCCTGGGCCACAACGGCATCAAATGCCTGTATGAAGACCGGGCCGGCATGATCTGGATCGGCACCTTTTACGGCGGATTGGACCGCTTTGACCCACAAAACAACCGCTTCAGCCATTATCACCATAACCGTGAAGACCCCAACAGCCTGGCTCACAACCACGTCCAGGCCCTCTGCGAAGACCAGTCCGGCCGGCTCTGGGTGGGGACATACGGCGGTGGACTGGATCGATTCGATGCCACCACCCAGGCTTTCAAACATTTCAAGGCCAATCCCCCCAGCCCCCACAGCCTCAGCGACAACAATATCCTCGCCCTCCACTGCGACCGCTCCGGCCGCCTCTGGATCGGCACATCCCAGGGCGGGCTGAACAGATTTGATCCGGAAAAGGAGATCTTTACCTGTTACAACACCAAACACGGCCTGCCCAACAACACGGTGTACGGGATGCTGGAGGACCAGGAAGGCAACCTCTGGCTCAGCACCACCAACGGTCTCTGCCGGTTTAATCCCCGGACCGAAACGTTTAAAAACTACTATGTGGATGACGGGCTGCAGAGCAACGAGTTTAACGTGGGCGCCTATTATAAAAGCAGGCAGGGGGAGATGTTTTTCGGCGGCATCAACGGATTTAACGCCTTTTTCCCCGGTAACATCGAAGACAACCCCTACGTCCCCCCCATCGTGATCACCGCCTTCGACGTATTCACCCGCCGCTCCCAACCCCTTCGCCATCCCCGGGAACTCGAAGAGCTGAGATTGTCTTACCAGGATTCCTTCTCCTTCACCTTTGCCGCCCTGGATTTTAACGCCCCCCGGGGAAATCAATTTGCCTACAGGCTCAGCGGCGTAACCGACCGCTGGGTTCCCCTGGGGCACAAACACGACCTCACCTTTGCCAACTTAGAGCCGGGGGCCTACACGTTGCAGATCAAGGGTGCCAACAACGACGGTGTCTGGAATGAGGCGGGTATTGAGATCGGTTTCACCATCACTCCGCCCTTCTGGCGCACCTGGTGGTTTCAAACAGTGGCTGTGCTGCTGGTTTTGGGCCTGGCCTTGATGTGGCACCGGAGGCGGATCAGGTGGAAACAACTGCTGCTGGACAATGAAGCCGATGTGGAGCGGTTTTTTGTCAGATATAAGATTTCCCGGCGGGAACGGGAGATCATCAATTTAATCCTGCGGGGCAAGAGCAACAAAGAGATCGAAGAGCGGCTGTTCATCTCCATGGGCACCGTCAAGAATCACATCTACAGCATTTTTCAAAAAGTGGGGGTGAAGAGCCGGGGCCAACTGATCCTCAAGATCGTCAACTCCCCCCAGACCGCCAGCCACCGGTAATAGGATTTAGGGTTTAGGGGTTAGGATTTGGGATTTAGGATTTAGTTTGAGTATGCCTCAAGAGACCGGAAAGGGGACAGACCAATTTTTCCCCCACCCCCAAAATCTTCGAAGTTTGATTACTTTTTTTTATTCTAAAGTAACCCGTAATCTCATGCCCAGGGCCTGGGCGAATCTTTTCAGGGTGGAGAGCCGGATATCGGCGGCATGATTCTCCATGCGGGAGATGACACTCTTGGTGGTCTGTATGCGCGCCGCCACCTCATCCTGGATTAGCCCCGACTTCTCCCTGGCCTCTTTCAGCAATACCCCGATTTTGAAGTCCTCATACCCCTCCCAAAAGGTTTTGGCCACTTCACCCTCTTGTTTGAGCCGTTCATCTATATAATCATTTAACTTGATCATTTTTTCTTCCTCCTCATATAGTAGACCGGAAAGGGGACAGACCGGAAAGGGAAAAGGGGGCAGCCCAAAAATCTTCGTGCCTCTCCTCATGCAATTTTTAATAATGGTAGCGGCATTGGGCGATGGTGAGGATATCGTTTTCGACTTTGTAGACCAGGCGGTGAACGTGGTCGATTCGCCGCGACCAATAACCGGCTAACGAGAACTTTAAAGGTTCCGGCTTGCCAATCCCCCTGAAAGGTTCTCCCTGGATCTCCCGAATCAGCCTGTTAATCTTTTTTAGTATCTTTCTATCATTCTGCTGCCAGTAGAGGTAGTCCTCCCAGCCATGCTCGCTAAACAGGATCTTCATTCAATCAGGCTTTTCTCCTGGGACTTGCCGGCCTCGATCTCTTCAATCGACTCCATCAGTCGGGCTGCGTTTTTAGGGCTGCGCAGCAAATAAGCGGTCTCTTCAATGGCATTATAATCTTCCAGGGAAATAAGCACCACCGGCCGGGCGGCCTGCCGGGTAATGACCACCGGTTCATGGTCATCGCAGACCTTGTCCATAGTCTCGGCTAAGTCCTTACGGACGGCTGTATAAGACATCGTTTCCATTTTTTTACCTCGAACATGTACATGTACCTATATGGCTATTATAGTATAGATAAGAGCCATTTTCAACCCCGAAAGGTGAAAAGGGGACAGCCCAAAAATCCACCTCACTATTCCACCATTCCAATTCTTTAGATGGTCAGCCTGCGTGGACATAGACTCATCCACCCGTGGAAAGGGGTCAACCCCCTGTGGAAAGGGGGCATCATCTCGTGGAAATACGATTTCGCGCCATGTAGGGGGCGCAGATCTGCGCCCCCTACCCTACCACCATCTATTTTCTACATCATCTCATCCTTCCATTATTCCACTATTCCACCATTCCATATATATATCCGGATATATCGTATACCCCCTTCCTATATATATGTAAATCGACTGTAGTTTTTTCCTCAAATGTATAGAAAAAAAAGTGCCAAAAACGAACTAAGCGGTTTTTGTGTCCCGAAACCGTTGTCAACAAAGGCTCCCGGGCTTCCACTTTTGTGCCGCCCCTTTTCGTATATATACGCGCTATATATACGTATATATATGGATATATATAGGGTAAAAATAGTGAAATTTTTTGTGCGCATACGATCCGGCCGTGTCTTAATCCCACAATTTTGCGGCGCGCAAAGGGTAAAAGAGAAAAAGGGAAAAGGGTTACTTAACTTCCTGGCACAGGCGGACCCCCAGGTAGAAGTCGCGACCCGAGGGCGAGTCGTCGTTGCGATCGGCACAGCGGACGAACACCGCAAAGTCGTCCCAGCCGCCCCCCCGGACCACACGGCCGGAGCCCTCTGAAGGCCCTTCGGGATTCCTGGGTGGAGAATTTTTGTAGTAATCTTTATCATACCAATCGGCACACCACTCCCAGACATTGCCCGCCATATCCAGCAGGCCGTAGGGAGACGCTCCCTGGGGATACGAACCTACCGGGGCAGTATATTCAAATTCATCTTGATTAGACAAATAATTAGCATAATATTGTCCGTTATGATAAGGATCGTGGTTACCCCAGGGGTACTTGCGGCCATCGCTGCCGCGGGCCGCTTTCTCCCATTGGGCTTCGCTGGGAAGTTTGAATTTCAGGCCCGTTTTTCGAGACAGCCACTCACAATAGGCTGCAGCATCGTGCCAGGAGACATTAATGACCGGACGCTTCCCCCTTCCCCAGCCTTCATCTGAGGGCTTAGTCTTATTCGTCTCCACACAGAATCTATCGTATTGATCGAAGGTTACTTCGGTTTTGCCCAGCCAGCAGCCGTCCAGGTAGACGTCGTGGGGCGGTTTCTCGTCATCGTAATCGTTTGACCCCATGGTAAACTTGCCGGGAG
>CBFDCR010000042.1:0-40900 GCA_965603365.1 uncultured bacterium | reverse complement strand
AATCTTTTTCAAAAAAATAGACTCCACCTATTGACTTTTACCGGAATAACTACGGCTATTTGACCCACCCTTACGCAACTTTGATCCGCCCCTGCGGGGTTTTGACCCATTCCTACGGGATAAGGCCATGCAGATTGCAAAATACCCAACAGCCAGCTCACCTCTTACCAGTTGCCAACCGTTTTTTATTGCCCTGTAGGGGGCGCAGATCTGCGCCCCTACTCCCTCTTGTCACGAAGGTACTCTTTGAGTTGGCGGAAGGCGTGGGCGCGGTGGGATATTTTGTTTTTTTCCTGGGTGGTTAATTGGGCGAAGGTTTTTTGGAGGGGGGGGTAGTAGAAGATGGGGTCGTAGCCGAAACCGTGATGGCCGCGGCGTTTATAGAGGATCTCTCCCGCCACTTCGCCGGTGAAGGATTTAATCAACTTGCCGTCCCTGCTGAGGGAGACCGCACTGACAAATTTGGCCCGCTGGTCTGCAATATTTTCTAATTCTAGAAGTAATTTGTCGATGTTGCGGTCGTCGGTGGCATCCGCTCCGGCATAACGGGCTGACAGTATACCCGGCGCACCCCCCAGGCCCGGCACGGTTAGGCCGGAATCTTCGGCCGCGGTGTATACATCTCCGGCCAGTTTGCTGTAAAATACCGACTTTTCGGCAGCGTTCGCCAGGAAGGTGGTGCCGTTCTCCGGTGCCTTACCGGTGATGTGGAAGTCTGCCAGCGAGTACAGGTGGACAGCGAGCCGGGGATCTGTCAATAATCTTTCGATTTCCCGGACCTTGCCCTGGTTGAAGGTGGCGATCAGGAGTTTAATCTCTCTCATTACAGACTTTCACTGATGAGTTTGTTGACCCCCTGGATCTGCATCACCCGTTCCACAAACCCGGTATGCTTGGTCTCCGAGGTGGTAAATACAAGCTCGATCTCATAGCCATCCCTGGCCTTGCCCAGGTTGGCGCTGATGGCGTGAATCCCCAGTTCCAGGATCAATTTTTTGATTTCGATGAACAACGCCGCCTTATCTTCGATCCTGATGATATAGATGTACTGCTTTTTTTGCCGTTCCAGCAGATCGGAAATATAGCGGAACAGGGTCAGGATGATGAGTACCAGCAGGGTGACCAGGAATGAGATGAGGTAATCGCCGCTGCCCACGGCAATGCCGATGGCGGCAACGGTCCAGATGGTGGCCGCGGTAGTCAAACCGTGGACGGCAAACCGGGATTGGATGATGGCACCGGCGCCCAAGAAGCCGATACCGGTCACGATTTGGGCGGTGAGACGGGCCGGGTCTGCGACATTGGACAGCCCGGCGATTTTAAACGAGAGGATGGTGATCAAGGTACTGCCTACGGCGATCAGGATATTGGTGCGTAAGCCCGCCTCTTTCTGGGCCAGTTCCCGCTCCAGGCCGATAATACCGCCTAAGACGGCGGCCAATACTATTTTAAGTATAATGTCGATTTCCATCCTTGTTTCTACCCAAACATATAGGCCACCACAAAAATGATGGCCAGGAACAACGTATACCCGGCAAAATAGGGATTTTTTAGCAGTTTTTCCGGTTCCTCGGCGCCGTCTCTGTCCTGCAAAGATTTTTTCATGAACATGGCCAGATAGATGATGATCAGGGGAAGAGAGTAGAGAAAAGAATGCAGTCGGGACACCACCGCAAACAGAGAAAAGAAAACCAGGAACAGCAAGGCATTAAAAATCATGAACGCCACCAGCAATCCGAAGCTGGATCTTTTCAGGGAGCGCCTGTACCCGGCAGACTCTTCCTCGGTCAGGAATTTTTTTTCCGCCACCCTCTTGCCCACCATCAAGAAATTGCCGAACACCCACCAGGCGGCCAGCAGGGTCAGGGGGGGGAAACTATTTTTCAGGATATACCAGCCGATTAAAAAACGGATGGGATTGTTGGCCGATTCGATGGTGGAATCCAGCAGGGGAATATCTTTGACCCTGACCGGCGGTACATTGTAGAGCAGCCCGGCCACCAATAGGCCCAGCAAGCTGAGCAGGAAGTAAACATTGAATAAGAGATGGGCGATGAGCAGGGATATGCCCACCATCATCAACCAGAGAAGCAGCAGTATGTTCCGGTTGATTTCACCATTCACCAGCGGACGACTCTTCTTGAGCGGATGAAAGGCGTCGAAGGGGGCATCGGTGATTTCATTAATGATGTAATTGGCCGTAGAGACGAACCAGGTCAAGACAAAGGCCAGGCCTAGTTTTAATATGGTGTCGAGGATATCGAAACTCGGGATCAACGGGCGATGCAGGGCCAACACGGCGATTGCTCCCGGCAAGATGGCCAGGCTGCGGGGCCAACGTTCCAGCCTCAAGGCCTGCAGGTACAATCTAATCTTTTCTGGCATAGATTTCCCATGAATCAAATAGTTGTAACTTAAAGTTTATACTTTTCAGGATTTTTTGTAAACCCTTTTTGTCTTTTATTGAAGGAAAAATTCGGCTGACCAGATAAAAAAAAGAAAAATTCCAGGTGTAACGTCTCTTCCGGATGATGGAAAAACCGTTAGGCAGGAGGAGGGCTTGCAGGGATTTTAAATTGAAGAAATTGAGGTGGGCGATGCGGTAGTGCCACCAGCGCCGGCCCATCACTCTGGCCGCCAGGCTGTCCACATCCGGGGTGACGATTACCACGATGCCCCGGGGTTCGAGCCGCCGGCCTACCTGATTCATGAAATCAGCGGGATCGACGACATGTTCGAGGATATCCAGGCAGGTAATGAGCGAAAATTTTTGTGCCGGTTCCAGGTCGTCGATGGTGCCTTTAAGCAGGTCGATATTATAGAGCTGCCCAGCCTCCTGGACCAGGAAAGCGGAGGGTTCGATGCCGGTGATGCCGTAACCGGCGGCCCGGGCCAGGTTGAGAAAGATACCGCTGGCAGCGCCGATGTCCAGCAGTCGGCGGCCGGGGGGGTCGAGTTTAGCCAATCTTTTGATAATCGTCCTGAAATTCCTGCCCCGGCCTTCGGCCTCGGTGCTGTATTCACGGTCTTCCAGTTGGGAATAGAATTCCTGCACATCCTCTTGCCGCAAGGTGGGGTTGGAGAAGACAAAGGTGCACTCCCGGCAGGCATAAAAGGTCCAGAGGGAGCCGTAGTGGCTGTCGGTAATGTTAAAATGGTCGGCGCGGAGGTCTTCGGGATCAAAGGTCCCCTGTCGAAAAAGACGAATCCGCGGCGAACCGCAAACCGGGCATTGTTCACGCTCTGCCAATTTCATCTGATGAATATAACATAAATCCCCCCAATCTTAAAGGGCAAAAATTTTTCTTGTGCTTCTTCATCAGATGATATGTTTTTTTGTTAAAATAGTTGGGAATTGGGGGTTGAAAGTAGGGGCCGGTTGTGATACTGTTATTTCTTCATTTCAGGAGGTTCTAATGAGCTATAAAGTGGCCATTAACGGCTTTGGGAGAATTGGGCGAAATTTTTTACGGGCAAGCGCGAAGCAGACCGATTTTGAGATCGCAGCCGTAAACGATATCACCTCGGCCGAAACCCTTGCTCACTTATTAAAGTATGACAGTGTTTTCGGTAGATTTGACCGCAAGGTTGAAGTCGGCGCCGACGGCAAGAGTATGAAAGTAGACGGTAAAGAGATCAAGGTATTTGCCCAGCGCAATCCGGCGGATCTACCCTGGAAGGAGCTGGGAATCGACCTGGTGGTGGAGGCCACCGGCCTGTTCCGCAAGCGGGATGAGGCAGCCAGGCACCTGGAGGCCGGCGCCAAAAAGGTCATCATCTCCGCGCCGGCCACTGAACCGGACATCACCATCGTCATGGGGGTCAACGACCATCTCTACGACCACGGCGCCCACCACATCATCTCCAATGCCTCGTGTACCACCAATTGTGTGGCACCGGTAACCAAAGTATTGCACGATCACTTTAAGGTCATCAGGGGCAACATGACCACCATCCATGCCTACACCAATGACCAGAGAATCCTGGATTTACCCCACAAAGATCTGCGCCGGGCCAGGGCGGCCGCCGTCAATATCATCCCCACCACCACCGGCGCGGCCAGGGCCATCGGTCTGGTCATCCCCGAGCTGGCGGGCAAGATCACCGGCAGCGCGCTCCGGGTGCCCACCGCCGATGTTTCCCTGGTGGACCTGGTGGTCGGTCTGGAAAAGTCTACCACCGCCGATGAGGTCAAGGGCCTATTCAGGTCGGCAGCGGAAAACGAGTTGAAGGGGATACTGGATTATACCGAGGAACCCCTGGTCTCCTCCGACTTCATCGGCAACGATTGCTCCTCCATTGTGGACAGCCAGTTTGTGACCGACATCGGCGGCGATATGATCAAGATCCTGGCCTGGTACGACAACGAATGGGGCTACTCCTGCCGCATCCGGGATCTGATCGTTAAAATAACGAAGTGTTGAAGAAAAAATGAAAAAAAAATCATTAAAAGACGTTGACGTAAAGGCTAAACTGGTCTTTTTGCGAAATGACTTCAACGTCCCGCTGGACGAAAAGGGCCGGATCACCGACGATACCCGAATCCGGGCGGCCCTGCCCACATTCAAATACCTGGTGGATCAGGGGGCCAGAATCGTCTGTGCCTCCCACCTGGGCCGGCCCAAAGGGGAAAGAAAACCCGCACTCTCTCTGAGACCGGTGGCCGAGAGGTTGTCCGAATTGATAAATCGGGATGTGATCTTCACCGGCGAAACAACCGGCGCGGAAGTAGAAAAGGTCAAGTCTGAGTTAAAAGAAGCGGACGTTTTACTCCTGGAAAACCTGAGATTCGAGCCTGGGGAGACCAAAAACGACGAGACCCTGGCCCGGGAATTGGCCAGAGGCATCGATGTCTATATCAACGATGCCTTCGGAGCCTGTCACCGGGCCCACGCCTCCATCGCCAGGATAACGGAATTTGTGCCCTGTGCCGCCGCCGGTTTGCTGGTGGAAAAGGAGATCAACTATCTCAGCCTGGCGACCGAAAATCCGCCCGACGACTATGTCGTCATCCTGGGCGGCGCCAAGGTGTCGGACAAAATCCCCCTGATCGCCAACCTGATCGATAAAGCCAGTACGATCTTGATCGGCGGGGCCATGGCTTATACCTTTTTGAAGACCCGGGGGGTTGCGGTAGGCCGCTCCAGGGTGGAAGAAGATTTTCTCCAGGAGTGTGCCGGGTTGTTGAAGGCGGCCGAGGAGAAGAAGGTCAACATATTACTGCCGGTGGACCACATCGCCGCCGTCGAAGTCGAAGAGGATGTGACCATCCGCATGGTAAAAGCAGGCGAGACGATACCCGATAACATGATGGGGCTGGACATCGGCATGGAGACGGTAAAAAGGTATACCGACGAAATCAAGAAGGCCAAATTGATCGTCTGGAACGGCCCCATGGGGGTCTTTGAAATCAGGAATTTCTCCGGGGGCACCACCGAAATCGCCCGGGCAGTGGCGGCAGCGGCGGCAACGTCTATCGTGGGGGGGGGCGATTCGGTTTCGGCCCTGAACCAGGCCGGTGTGGCCGACAGGATCTCCCATATCTCCACCGGCGGCGGCGCCTCGCTGGAATTTTTGGCCGGTAAAAAATTACCCGGGATCGAAGCACTGACGGAGGCAGCATGAAGAGAGAATTCATTATAGCCGGTAACTGGAAGATGAACAAAACCACCGCCGAAAGTGCGGCCTTTGTAAAGGAACTGGATGGGCGGATCGGGCCCAATGAAAAGATCGAAGTGCTTATTTTCCCCCCCTTTACATCGCTCTACGCGGTGAAGGGCCTCTCTGAAAAAATAAGAGTGGGCTGCCAGAATATGTTTTACGAGGACAAGGGGGCCTATACCGGCGAAATTTCTCCGCCGATGGCAAAAGAGCTGGTGGATTACGTGTTGATCGGCCATTCGGAACGGCGCCAGATATTCAAAGAGACGGACCAGGAGGTCAACAAGAAGATAAAGGCCGCCCTCACCCACCGCTTAATCCCCCTGGTATGTGTGGGGGAGACCCTGGACGAACGGGAGCAGGGCAAAACAATAGAGCGAGTCGGCGACCAGGTGAAACAGGCGTTGGCGGGCTTGACCGAAGAGCAGATCGAGCAAATCGTCTTCGCCTACGAGCCGGTCTGGGCCATCGGCACCGGTAAGACGGCCCTGCCGGAACAGGCCCAGGAGGTCCACGCCTTTATCCGGGAACTTTTAAAAGAGAAAATTCCCCATCCCCAGGACACAAAAATCCTGTACGGCGGTTCCGTGAAGCCGGGGAACACTAAGGACCTGCTCTCTCAAAAAGACATTGACGGCGCATTAATCGGGGGCGCTTCCTTGAATATTAATTCGTTTTCTGCTATAATTCAAACTTCCACCGGACTTTGTAACTCTTAGGAGGAAACTTTGGAAGGAATTTTGTTATTTGTCCACATTGTTGTGTGTATGCTGCTGATCGTGGTGGTACTGCTGCAGAGCGGTAAGAGTGCCGACCTGGCCGGTGCCTTCGGTGGATACGGCAGTCAATCCACCTTTGGACCCCGGGGCACGGCCACCATTCTGTCCAAGATGACCACGATACTGGCGATTATGTTCATGGTACTGACCCTCCTGCTCATGATCGTTGCCTCCAAGAAGAGCGGTACCCGGTCGGTGCTGGGGCCGGATGCCGTTAAACAGGAGCAAAAAGCGGAAACATCGGAAAAAGCCGATGTGACGGAAACGAGCACCCAGGGTGCCCAAAAGAATAGTACTGGCAACACCCAGAAATAATATAAACAGATGAAGATGAGCCGAGGTGGTGGAAGTGGTAGACACGCAAGCTTGAGGTGCTTGTGGGCGAAAGCCTGTAGGGGTTCGAGTCCCCTCCTCGGCAAAGTACAGCGGATGGAGAGGTGCGAGAGTGGCTGAATCGGGCTGCCTGCTAAGCAGTTGTCCTGGCAACGGGACCGTGGGTTCGAATCCCACCCTCTCCGCCATCATCAAAAAATAGTTTACTTTAATTTATATCTTCTTGAGAGATGGGGATTGATCTTGAGAGCTTTCTTAATACTATCGTTTCCCCGTTGAATGAGTCTTTTACTCTCGGCATCATCGCCAGCCGCTTCAGCTTCCAGGTGAAGACAGGTTCCCTTAAGGGCCAGAGCCCTGGCCATCTCGGGATTAACGGCCAGTACCCGGTCGGTATTCTGGACAGCCCGGTGCAAAGATTTGACTGCATCCTGCGGTTTCCGCTCCAGTGCCCACTTCCCCCGCCAGTGGTACAGTTCGGCAAATAGATAATAATTTTCCGGTTCCAGGGGGTTCAACTCAACGGCTTTTTTAAATGCCTCTTCCGCTTTGTGAAAACATTGTTGAGGATTCTTTCGCAGCCTCATCCGCAGGCGGGCCTCGAGTAATGCGGTCAGGCCGTCCTGGCGATAGGCTTCATCCAGCGAGGCATTGATGGCGACTGTTTTTTGATGAAGAGTGCGGCAGTATCGCAGTGTATTCTGCGGTGAACGTTGATGTTCGATATCGTATTCACAATTTACCAGTATTGCTGCCCGCCAGACCAGGTAAATATCCGCATCGTTGGGATTGATTTCCCGCGCCTTTTGCAGGTATTCCAGCGCCCTATCCACCAGACTTCGGGGGGATTCCCCCAGCAGGAGTCGATATTCGGCCAGGCGTACATAGGCGAGGGCCGTATTAATATACGGATATAGGGATTGGGGACTGAGTTTGATGGATTTTTTAAAGTTGGCAATGGCCCGGCTGAAAGCATCCTGGGGATTTTTACCCGTATTCCGCCGGCATCTAAGCCTGTTGTTAAATACCATGCCCAGACCGTTGTAGCCCCAGGGATCGTTGGGATTTTTCTTTATCAATTTTCGATAGGCAGCCTCTGCTTCATCCAGCGTCCGGCGGGGATCGAGGCCGTGGGCAATCTGATAACCCGACAACTCCACCAGGGAGAACCCCAGGTTGCGATAGGCATAGCTGATGGAGTTGATGGCGATGGCTTTTTGGTAACTGTCGATGGCGTTTTTAATGGAGTCCAATGGGTCTTTGCCGTGGGAAGAGTCATAACTGGCCTGGAATTGATAGATACCCCCCAGGTTACTGTAGGCGTCGGAGTAATCGGGATACAACCCGATGGCTTTCAAAAAGTTATCCCTGGCCTCGCGCAGGGCCTCCTGGGGATCGGTGCCTTTGCCGATCTGGTATTGGGCCGTAAACGCATAGGCCATACCGAGGCTGGAATAAGTGCCGGGATCTTCAGGATCAATGGCAATGGCCCTCTTATAGCTGTCAAAGGCTTTACTCAGCCGGGTCATGGGGCTTTTGCCCTGCATCATTTCATTGTAGGCCAGGTAGAGATACGAATTACCGATATATAAAAATGATGACCCGTTGCCGGGGTCCAATTGGGCGGTTTTTCGGCCGCTTTCGATGGCCTTTGAGAGATCGGCCGAGGGATCCTGCCCCCGGTTGAGTCGGTATTCCCCCAGGGTACTGAATATGTAGGCCTGGAATTCATAGGCGTCGGCAAACTCAGGATCGGCAATGAGGGCTTTTTCGTTCATGCTGAGGGCCTTTTGGGTATAGGGAGTAATGTCTTCGCCCTTTTCGTAGAAGACGAGATCGATCTCCTGCTTCCACAATAAGCAGAGGTCAAGATAGGCCTGGGGATCGCTCTCAGCCACCCGCATCGCCTCTCCATACCTCTCTCCTGCCTGCCGAAATGCCGTCAATGCCCCCTGGATGTCACCCCTATCTTTTTTTTCCATCCCCATCGTCTTAAAAATATCCCCCTGTACAGATTTGGCCTCATACAACCAGGGGGCCGATTCAAAGGCCAACCGGGCTTTGGCAAGGGCAGCCTCATACTTTTTTTCACCATAGGCAATCAATGCTTCCACATATTCCGGTGATTCTCCCTTCATCCCCCGGCTCATTTTCAGGAACTTGAGGGCCGGTTGGAGGTATTTTTCCTCGATCTTTTTTCGCTGAAACGCTTTTAACGATTCATCGGTAATCGTTTCGATATTCTCCAATTCGATCTGGAAAATTGTAGTGAGGGCCAGACCCAGGGCATAGGCTACATGCTGGGTTTGATAACCCTTCTCCCAGGCCTGATTGAGGTATCCAAGAGCCTTTTGGTGGTCCTGGAGTAGGAGATGTCCCCTGCCCAGGGCGTAGTTGCCCGGACCCGCAGCCGTGGCCCCCAGGCTCCCCATTCGATCCCGAATGTCCCGCATCATACTATACACCTGTTTCCGTTCCGGTCTGGTATCGTGGAGGGGAATGGTGTGGGAGATGCGCATCATACTCTCGATATTCATTACATCCCGGCCGAATTCCTGGGCAATCTCCGCTATCTTGCCCACTTCCCAGCGGGATTGCAGCCACATACCCATCAGCACCATTAAAATTACAAAGGCCAAAGCGGCTACTGCCGCGGTAATTTTGTACTTTTTGACCTTTTTGTAGATGCGGTAGGTCAAGGTGGGACGCCTGGCCTGGACCGGTTCTCCGTCTATATAGCGCCGAAGATCTTCGGCCAATGCCCTGGCCGAATCGTATCGTCTCAGGGGATCTTTTTCCAGGCACTTCAAAACAATGGTCTCCAGGTCCGGGGCAATGATGGGATTCAACTTGCGCAGAGGTGTCGGCTCGTCGTTGACCACCTGGAGGAGAATCTTCATGGGGGAGTCACCGGTAAAGGGAGGTGTACCGGTGAGGAATTCATAGATGGTGGCCCCCAGGGAGTAAACGTCGGAACGGCGGTTTACCTTCTCTTTTTCACCATAGGCCTGTTCCGGCGATATGTAGTTGGCAGTACCCATGACCACGCCGCTCATGGTCATGGATGGGGATTCGATCTCCCTGGCCAGGCCGAAGTCCATGATATAAGGTGTCCACCTGCCCTCCGAACTGCGCTCCAGCATGATGTTGGGGGGTTTGATATCCCGGTGAATGATGCCGTGCCGGTGGGCTTCATGAACGGCATCGGCGATGGCCTTCATGACCAACACCTTTTGTTCTAAAGTCATTTCCGGGGCTGCCCGCTGCAGTGTGTCGCCTTCAATATACTGCATGGCGATATATGGGGCTTCCTTGAATTCCCCCACCTCGTAAATCCGGCAGATGTTTTCATGGGACAATTGAGCCTGGGACCGGGCCTCTTGAATGAAACGCTGCACATTTTCATCGGAGTCCCCTTTAACGAATTTCAAGGCCACATGACGCTTCAACCTGGGGTCAAAGGCCTTGTAAACCTTTCCCATGCCGCCTTCACCGATTTGCCCGATCACCTGATAGCGATTCCAGTCAGAAAAATCCATTATAGATCCTTATCGTAACATCACTCCTATTTTATCAAAATTAAGGGAAATTTGAAAATAAATGAACAGTTTTTTTTGAAGGGTTTACAAAATGTCTGATTTGGGCGATAATAGAACAAGATGGCATCGACTGCCCGAGGCGGTTGTCCATTACCCATGGAGGAAAAATTGATGAATCGACAAGAGGCGCTGGCATTTTTAAGACAGCATTTAAAGAAAGAGAACCTGGTCAAGCACTGCCTGGCGGTGGAGGCCTGTATGCGGGCCTTTGCCGGGAAATTCGGCGAGGATGAGGAGAAGTGGGGCCTGGCTGGTCTGCTGCACGACGTGGATTACGAATATACCGCCAAAGATCCGGATAGCCATGCCCTAAAATCGGCGGAGATGCTGGAACAGTTCGACCTGGGTGACGATGTCCTGCACGCCATTAAAGCCCACAACCATAAGGTGGAGATCGCGTCCAACATGGATGCCGCCCTCCTGGCCTCGGACCCGGCCACCGGTTTCATCGTGGCCTGTGCCCTGATGCACCCGGACAAAAAGCTCAAGCCCCTGGACCTGAGGTTTCTGAAGAAGCGGTTTAAAGAGAAATCCTTCGCCAAAGGGGCGAGCCGGGAGCAAATGAAAGAGTGTTCCCGCCTGGGAATCGAACTGGATGATTTCCTCTCCACCTGCCTATCTGCCATGCAAGCGGTCGATGCGGATTTGGGGCTTTAGGTTTAAGGGTTTAAATGAACAAATTGAGTGGGATTAATCGGAGGTGGTGTGATGACTAAAGAAAAAAGAGAAAAAGAATCCTCCGGGGGTAATTACGAAGGGAAGTCGGGACGGTTATATGCCTGGGGCGCCCTTTTGCGATCCTTCAGTAAACTGTTGTGGGTCTTCGTAATTTTGATCGTCCTGGTGGCGCTGGGCAAGATCTTCCTCTTTAAATCCGCCAGGAAAGAGGCGCCGCCGAAACCCATCCAGAAAACGGTGGCACCGCAGGTGGATTGGAGTCAAGTCAATAAAGAGGTGGAAACGATTTTGCGCAATGCCCGGAAGGAGATCGAAAAAAGCGCATCGGTAAAACTGGACCAATGGATCGTCCAGCACATGGAGCGGGTGGACAGAGATTTCCTGGAGTGGTATTTCAGTTATTGGACCCAGCAGCAGATCGGTCTAAAGAGTCTGCTCTACCAGGTCATCCATTGGGTAGACGGGGATCAACCCACGGCAGCGGAAAAGATTACCCAGCAGGTGCAGGAGGAGTTTGCCACCCGGGTGCTGCGGCCCCAGATCGCCCAGATGGAGATCGAACGCATCATCAATGAAGTGGTTTCCCGGTATGCCGAGCTGCTTCGATCCGACTTGAGGAAGATTCCCGAAAAATACGAGATTAAAAGGGCCGATTGGGAGCGTTACCTCGGCGATATTGCCGTTATGGTCAAGAATGTGGATGCCAGCAGGCAGACGTCGCTGCCCTTGAAGGCCCTGGTGGGGGCCACTGCTGGCGGCGTGGTGATTATGGCCCGCTCGCTGCGGCCGATCATTGCCAAAATCGGCAGCCGCATTTCGGCCAGGTTGACGGGCAAAGCGGCGGCCGGTATGGCCACCAAGACCGGCGGCAAGGTGGCGGCCCGGGTGGGAGGAAAATTCCTGGGCACCATTATCGCGGTGGGCATCATCATCTGGGATGTCTGGGACCATTACCAGACTAAGAAAAAAGCCAGACCGGTATTAAGACAAAATATCTTCGACTATTTTCAGGAGGTGAAGCAGGCCATCCTGTATGACGGGGGATTTGGCCTTATGACGGTTATCTACGGCATGGAGCACAGCATCTTAGAGAACTTACCTAAGTAGTATATCAGGCGGGAATTTCGAGGATAAAGCGGGCCCCCCGGGGGGAATTATCTACCATCGAGATTTGCCCGTTGTGTTCTTCGATGATATTGTGGACAATGGCCAGGCCCAGGCCGGTGCCGGTGCCGGTGTTCTTTTTGGAAAAATAGGGGGTGAATAGTTTCGGTTTATCTTCGTCGCTGATGCCCGGTCCGTTATCGGCAATTTCGATCCGCACAAATTGGCTCTCCTTGATGTATTTGGAGACAATCTCAATCGTGCCCTCCTTTTCTACGGATTCGATGGCATTATCGATGATATTGACTAAAATCCGCTTGACCTGTTCGGTGTCGATTTTCATCAGCATCGGGGCATCCACATCCAGATTCACTTTAAATTCAATCTTATTGTAAATGGAGGCGTAGACGGAAACCAGCTTCTCTAAGATAAGATTGACATCTCCCCTGGTAAATTTGAACTCCGGCAGCCGGGCAAAATTGGAGAACTCTTCGGCCAGATTTTTTATGGAGTCGATTTCCTGTAGAATAATATTCAGGCTGTCTTCTACGATTTTCCTGAATTTTTCGTCCGGTAATTCCAGGGCCTTTAAAATGCGTTGGGAGGAGATTTGAATGGGGGTCAGAGGATTTTTGATTTCATGGGCAATGCGCTTGGCCACTTCCCGCCACACCAGCATCCGCTGGGCCTTCATCAATTCGGTGAGATCGGTCAGCACCACCAGGATACCGGAGAACTTATTGTTCACCGGGTTGCGGATCTGGGTGATTTTGATGGCCAAATTGAATATTTTCCCCTTGATTTTGAAGTCCACCTCCTCCTCGATGACCTTGAACCTGGAGTTCAATGCCTTTTCCACCACCTGGGTGATATCCTTGTAGGGATTTTCGGACAGTATTTCGGAGAAGTGTCGGTCCCGGAGGTTATTCGATTTTAGGGCCAGCATGCGGCAGGCACCGGGGTTGATGTCGATGACCTCTCCCCGGGAGTTGAGGGCAATCACCCCGGAAGTAATGTTTTTCAAAATGGTCTCGGTCATGCTTCTTCGCTGCCGCAATTCGATGGTCCGGGTATTGAGCTTGTCCCGGTTTTCCTTCAAATCGTTGACCATGCGGTTAAACTCGGTGATCAAGGTATTAAATTCATCCTTGGCCGCATAGTCGATTTGCACATCGAGGTTGCCCTTGCTGACTTCCGAGGCTGCGGCCACCAGTTTTTCGATGGGAATGGTAATGCCCTTGGCCAGGTAGAAGCCCAGCCAGGAGGCGGCAAAGATGATGAGGATGGTGATAAAAATGAAGAGGAGAAAATAGGTAGTCTTGACCGGATCCTTGATGGTTTTTAACTGGGTGTATTTGTCCACCATGGAGGACAGGCTCTTGAGGTTCTTGATATAACTCTCCGGGTAATATTTCCCGGTGATTACCAGTATCTTATCACCGTCGATGGCGTCAAAGGAGACCCCGTTGCGGATGAGCTCTCCCTTGGTGAGGGAATCGACCTTGACAAAATCGCTGCCCCCCAGGCCCCTGAACACGATATCCCGGGGTAGATTTTTATACTCCTGCATGGGTATAATGGGATTGAAGAGGGAGAAGATTTCCTGCTCATTTTTATAGACATTGATGATATCCAGTCGATATTCCTTCATTTTTTCTTTAATAGAGTTCCGCAGCCAGATGCGGTTGGCATAGGTATATTTTTTATAACCCTGGATATCGGCGGCGATAATTTTGGACAGGTGGTTCAGATCCTCTTTGGCTTTTTCATAATAACTCTCTTCCAATCCCTCGATCTTGGTCATGATGGAGTCTATATCGGTACTGAACCACTTTTCGATACTGCGATCGATCCAATCGGTGGCAAAGAAGAAGAGCAGCAAAGTGGGGACAATGGAGAAGGTGATAAAGAAGAAGACCAATCGTTTTTTAAAGCGGCCGCCGGCATGGTCCTTGGTTTTATCATAGTAAAGTTTGATGATGTTGCGAATAAGGATGAAGATAAAGGTCAGACTGAACAGGATGATGATGGTCCACAATCCCCAGATCAAGGTAGTACTGTCGATAAACAGGGGCGAGAAGTTCTTGCTTTCGTCGAGGAATATCCTGATAATGACAAAAAAAACAAAAAATAATGCGATCCCCGCCACCACCAGCCGGATTCCCTTCACATTATTTCCTTCCATTTTTGTTTCCTGGTTATTTTTATCTTTTTCTTCAGTCATCTTAGTCATATAATGTATCACTGAAATGGGCATACTGTCAATTATTCCTTTCATAAATTGTTAAATAATTCGATCAGCCGGAATTTTTGCCATGAAATTGACGGGGTTTCCATTAAGTGCTATAATCAAGGCAAGCAAACGATGCGCCTGTAGCTCAGAGGATAGAGCTTGGGATTCCTAATCCCAGTGCCGCAGGTTCGAGTCCTGCCAGGCGCATAGTGACATCAAGGGTTTCGGGGGTTTCAAAAAGATCAAAATTTGATTTACTGACAATATACTGACACTGAGAAATTTTTTTATCATGAACTTGCTTTACTGACAGAGAAGTCTACTATCTCCCCTGGCTCCCCGGTAACTTCAAAACTGCTAACCAACTTCCGCTGACCCTCCAGCATCGCTTTCGTATATCGAGAAGTAGTAGTAATATCAGAATGTCCCAGTATTTCCTGCAATGATACCATATCAGGATGTTTGAGTAGCGTATAGGTGGCGAAACAATGTCTGAGATCGTGAAATCTAAATTCTTTTATATTGCAGCGTCTTAAAAGGCTGTACCAGGATTTTTTTAAATCTGTGTAGGGCTTGCCTGTTTTTGGGCTTGTGAAAATATACATTTCACCATTTCTTTGTGCCCGAAGCTCAATAAAGAGCTTTATCATGGTATTATTTAAAGGAATACGTCTAATTGTCCTGGTCTTTGTGATTTGGGCTTTTAGAGTAATGAAATTTTCTTCAAGATTAACATAACTCCATTCGAGTTTTAGTATCTCGCCTTTCCTCATCCCTGTATTGATGCCTATCATAATTATATACTTCAGTGGCGGATTTGCATTTGAGATCAGTCTATTTATATCCCCTAGCGGTAATATATACTCCTTTTTCATCTCTTTTGTCATTTCAATTGTTAAAGGATTATGAGTTAAAAAGCCCCATTTGACAGCCTTGTTCAGTATACCCAATAACAATGAGCCTTCTCTATTAACGGTGGTGGGTGAAACGAAATTATCTCTTTTTTTTGCTTTCTGTTTCAGCCTTATATTCCGGTACTGTTCGAAGTGATAGTTTGATATCTCGTCAAGATATAAATTCCCAAAATAGGGAATGAGGTGTTTTAATCGGCTAATATCGTGTTTATAATCTCTCTTTGTGGGAATTGAATATTCTTTAAGATATTGTTTGGCGAAATCAGCGAATTTTATTCTCTTTTTTTTTGCAAGTCCGAACCTCTTATTGGTGATTTCGTACTGTATCTTATTTAAGGCATCTATTGCCTGCTTTTTATTCTTCCCAATAGACTTACGGATTCGTACTCCATTTAGAGTATAACTGATAAACCATTTTTTTGTTTTTTTATCTTTATATACGCCCATGTTCTATTTTATCATATTTAGTGCAAATTTTCAATAAAATTATCAAAATCTTGCATTATTTTTTTATTAGCTTTCAATTTTCCAGTCTTGACGGTGTTTCTTATTTTTTCTTCTCTATTCATAGGAACACGTTCTCTTTCTTCTAACCATTCGTTCAATTTCCTTCCAATAAATCTAACAACACCTTTTTTTCCTTCGGTTAATTTTAAACTTGGAATTTTCCCATTTAAAGCCCATTCCATAACTGTTGAAGGTTTAAGATTTAAAACGGATGACACCTCTTCTGCTGTAAGTAGTTTATCTTTTGGAAATATCTCAATCATTGTTGAGCCTTAAATCCTTATTTTTTGAGTCAACCTGTTTGAAATGATCATGTAGATATCTAAAAAATTTACGGCATATCAGATAGAGTAAAATGATATAGACGCCAAAAGAGAGGAGAAAGCACTTTTTGAAGTGAATCTCCGATCTTTTGAATTTACTGGCAAAGATGAGATTGACTAATTGTTTAAAATCTTTTCGGGAATAGGCAATAGGGATGTTGTATTTATGGGGGGGATTAAAGAAGCGGTACAAAATGGCGCTTTTCTTATATGTCACCGGGTAGAAATGGGTCTTTAAGTAGTGTTGAAAATCCTGGTCCAGGATATAAGTTGACCTCTTGATGATGAAGTAGTCCAGGACATGGTGTCTGGAGAATGGAATGGTGATGCCGGGATAGTAGAGGGAAAAGTAACTGTGAAAGATGAGGGTTGAAGAGACGAGCAAAATGAAGAGATGGGTGGCGATAAGAAAAAGAATGGTTTTCTTGAGGCTGGAGAAGATGTTAAGGGGTTTGGGTTTCATGGTCTTTGATCAGTTTTTTGATGAAGGTTTCCACTTCATCGGGGTCGGTGATATTGATTCCCTTCTGGATGAGGAGTGCTGTCAGGTCTTTTTCCAGGATGAATTGCAGTTCTGTATCTACCGGTTCAAGGGCTTCGGGGGCATCGGCCATTTTCTCTCCATACCGGCGGCCCAAAAAAATCAAGGCTGCCATGATCAAAAGGGAGATGATGATTTCCAGGATATGGAAACGGGAGCGGTTGACGATCCTGAAACCGATAGAGACGATGTAGACAAAGGTCAGAATCCAGGCAATTACATAGGTATATTCATACCTGATGGTATCGATACAGAGGGTATCGAAAATGTAATTCCTGATGAGGCGGAATAGAGTGGAATATCGACGGGCTTTTCGTTCTCTTCGTTTCATAGTATTACCTCCATACGGTGGGTATATCAAGGCCGTTCTTTGTAATCTCAGCCATAAAGGACGGCCTGCCGGTGATTTTAAAGGCGCCGGTATTGTCCTGGGTGTCAAATTCATACAGGGGATTTAAACGGTATGGGGAACCGCTCTCCGAATCGGCTGCCACTTCGCTGATGTTCATGACCTTTTTGGTCCTGTCTGTGAGTTGCTTCATGAAGATGACCACATCGACGGCGCTGACGATCATCTGGTCAATAATGTCGGTGGGGATGTTGTGGCTCTCGCCGATTTTCATCTTTAACTTGATCAGGGCTGCCCGGCAGCTTTTGGCGTGAATGGTGGCCATGCCCGGATGGGAGATGAACGACTCCACCAGGGTCAGGGCCTCCCTGCCCCGGATCTCCCCCAGGATGGTCCAGGAGGGGTCCATGCGCAGGCTGTTAATCAGGATGTCGTTAAACATCCTGTTGCGATGGTCTTCGGACAGAAACTCTCTATCAAGATATGATGTTTGCAAAGAGATGAGATACGGGTGAGGGATTTGCAGTTCCCGGGCATCCTCGATGGTAATCACCCGGCCAATGGATTCATCGATAAACGAACAACACACATTGAGAAGGGTGGTCTTGCCCGAACCGGTCTCACCGGCAATGAGTATTCGCTTTCCCAGTTGGACCAGGATCTTGAGCAGGTCCAATCCCTGCTGATCGATGGTCTGGAACCGGATCAAATCCTCTCCCCTGAATGTCTTTTCCGGGAACTTGCGGATGGTGATACACACGGGTTTATCGTAGATGGGAGAGACCACGATATTGACCCGCTGTCCCCCACTGGTTACGGTATCCAGAAAGGGATTTCCGGCACTCAACTCCAGACCCCGCTGGCGAAAGAGCAGGTCGGCAGCAGTCTTTAAATGATCTCTTGACTCAAAACGAAAGTCGGAACTGTAGAGGTTACAGTCGTATCGCTTAAACCTGATGTTGTCGAAATCGTCGATGTAGATGTCGGTAATCGTGTCGTCCTGGAGTAGGGGCTTTATGACCTCCAGGGCCACCTCGATCTGCCGGTTAAGAAGCTGATTTTCAAACATCTCTGCCCTTCAAATAGTCCAGGGTCAAAAAGATCCGCTTGATAGACAATCTCATGGCATAGTAAAGTTCCTTTCGATTGCCGGTGGAAAACCTCTTGAAAAACGCCCGGTTCGACCTGTTGTCTTTGATATACAATTCGATGGTAATGGAGGGAATGAGGTGTTTGTCTTCCGGTTCAGGGGTGATATCGGCAATGAAGATTCCTATACTCGCGGCTGCTTTGTCGTCTACGATGTAATTTTTTTTCGCTTTGACCATCTCGTGAAACAGGCGTTCAAATACCTGGCCGTACTCTTTCAGGTCGCTTCGGGATTTAACACAGTCGATCTTGAACCGGTTGTCCGTGATGGAGATGCCTTCGTCGTAGATGTAGCCCACAAAGGGATTGCCCGTTAGTTTCCGGTAGATCCGGTTGTTAAAAAACCGGTTCAGGGTGTGCTCATAACGAACATCCACAGCACTTTCCAGAAAGGGCCGGGCGTCAAAAATCAGTTTTATCAACTGTTCCTTGTCCTGGCGGCTGAGCAGGCTGAAAGGATTTTTCTCCTTTTCTCCGTACATGTTTGAGACAAAATAGATAAAAAACAAAAACAACAAAAAAAGGATGAATCGTAACTGTTTACTGAGCATAACTTCTCTCCTCGATTAATTTATAGGGTGAAATCTTGATATCGTTGGCAATATAGATTTTAATCTCTGTCCCGGCCTTGATGGTAATGGTGGGTAAAATATCCTGGTCGCGATTCAGGATATTTTTGTTAACACCGGAATAGCTGCGGCTGATCTCATTGAGCAGCATTTGCCAGGGGGAGAGCTTGAGACGGCTCTGGACAACGGAACCGATGCCGTCGAGCAGACCCACCAAAAGCGAACTCCTGTATTTCATGAACACATGGCGGTTGACTTTTGATGAGACCCCGGTTGTCCCCTCACGATCCAGGGCCAGGGCCTTGTGATTGTCCGGGAAGGTGACACTGACGCCGTTTGGCAGGATCATGCGCTGAAATGAGATAAACAGCCTCGAGGCGGCCTGGCTGCCGACCTGGTGGGTGGAGCCGATGATCCGGGTGCCGGCCGGAAACACAACATATCGACCGCTGCGGTCAAAATAGTCTTTGCACACCGATACCAGAACCACAGAGTTATCGACACCGGCCACCACCTTGTTCAGCAGCACGCCGTCGATAAACTCGCCTTCAAACACCGTGACCGGTTCGTATTGATGGTTGTAGATGAGGGCATTGTTAGTCGATTGGGCAGTCTTTGCGGTAGAGATGCTGCCGGTTGAATAGACGACCAGGCCGTTCTCTGTTGAGTCGGGCTTCGGTTTTTTTCTTTTAAAAGATGCTGGCTTATGAGAACGGCTTCGGCTCTTATGACCGGCTGCTTTATCCGCAGTGTCTTTGCCCTTATCCGCCTTGATAATACGATCCAGGTCAAAAATAAGGCTTTGCCGGTTGGCAGTGGAGAGATCGCTGTTTTTCCCTTTAACAACCTGGTGGATCAGGTTCTCATCCTCTACTATACCGCTGCCTTCCAGCAGCTCGTCGATAAGGGCATCGGTATCACCGCTGCCGCTGTGCCGGTATTCACGCAGCACCCGGTCTTCGAGTGCAGCCAGGGATTTCTCCTTCAACCGCTCCTCATCCTGCAAAACCTCCCGCTGGGCCATACCGTCTGCCGTGGTGGGCATCAGGGACGGCGCACTTGCGCCAGGCTTGCCCAAGAGGGAGATCATAAACACCAGCACAAACACCAACACAAAAACCGCCAGCATCCAGAGGGCCCTCTTTTTACGCAGCGTTAAAGCGGGCATTTTATGCTGTCTTTTGTCATCGGTTGTCTTGACTTTATAATCCATAAGTTACCTCCTCCTGATGATTTTTGAGCGCCTGCTGCCCACGATCAGCAGTATTTTCTCCCCCTTCTGTATCACCGTGTGAACCACCACCCAGTCGCCGCTGTCCACATACTTTACCGCCTCCTTGCCCCGGCCCCGCTTGATAAATATGGCCGGTTTTACCTGGGCACGGGGCATGTAGATGTAGGTGAAGATACCGTCGTCAAAGACCTTTTCAACAAAAAAGCGGTTTTTCTTCACCCGGTATCTGTGGTTTTTGGCCTTGAGGGGTGAAAAAGGAAATCCCTGCTCTTGTTGACCGGCTGGCTTAACTTCCCGGTTGACCTGGACCAGCACCTCCGGTTCATCCTTGATATTGACTTTGGCGGTGATTTCATAATCCCGTGATTTGCCGGAATCTTCGATCAGGTTAAAAATATAGACCCTGTTGGTGTGCGTAACAATGGTCAGGGAGGTGTGAAGAGAGTGTCGCAAAGGCTTTAGAAAGATGAACTTCCCATCACACTCCATGCGCCATGAGGAAACATCCCCGCATACCACATGTTTGGCAGATCTCTTCTCCGGCATGACCACCGTTGTAGTATAACCGGTGCAGGTAAAGATGTTGTAGACCCGATCTTTATTTGCGCCTGAAAAATCGGCAGTCAACGAAGTCGTCCTGGTTTTGCCTTCAAGGGAAAAAACCAGGCATGGTACAACAAAAAGTATCACTATGATTCGTCTCATCTTAATTCTCCCTGATCTTGGATTCTTTGTACTCGGTAATGACGAGGCCGTTCCAGTTCCCCTCCTGGCGGGTAATGGTCTTGATCCTCATGGTGGCAATATACCGCCCCTGGAGAACCGTCCGGCTGCTGCCAATGACTTTTTTACAAAATACCACCTGAACCTTGAGATCCGGTAGGGTCTCAAGAATGGAACTCTTCTCGATCTCACAGATACCCTGGAGACCCTCGCTGACCATTTTGGCCCTATCGTCTCTCTTTAAGATCTCCGTGATACCCTGTCTCACATCATCTCCGCACACATTCAACACCTTGTGGAGATTGGACTTGACCGTATGCACATTAAAGGTGTAGAGGTTTTCCAGCACTGTCCTGGAAAAGTAGTGAACCTCCAGTTCGTCTCTCATCTCGCCCCTGGCGTCAACCACCCGGTAGTCCACCGGTGTTGCCACCCCGGTTGAGCGGTCTACAAATATGGTAAGGGGCACCCGGTACTTGATCCGGCAGGATTGATAGCCGATTAACGAAAGAGCACACACTACCACAACCAGTTGGAACAGGTTAAAATAGAACAGGAATCGCAGCAAAAACGAGGTGTTGGCAGTCGATTTAAAGTAGCCGACAATGCGATCCTGCGGTTTTTCTTTGTTATTATTATTACTCATCTGAACACCCTCGAAACCGTGCGAACAGAGCGGAACGCGCCCAGGCCCAAAGCCCCTAAAAATGAAATACCCGAATAACCATATTGGGCACCCCCTGCACCGCCACCGTAACCAATGAGAGAGGAAATGGTGCCCGGCACCTTTAACATCACCGTAATTTGCAAAAGGGGAATCAACAGGATTTGCAGCAGGTAAGAGGGGTCGTGGTGCAGGATAAACTTACAGTTCAGGGTAAAGACACCGATATATTCCAGGGCCACACAGATTTGAACGGCAATGCTGAAACCGATAAAGGTGGCGATGTAGACCAGCAGGTTGTTAATCCAGACAATACCCACATTGCGAAGGTCTGAGGAAAAGAGGCAGGGAATAAACACATAACCCGAAAGCAGCAGCACCATGAATCCGAAAAAGTGACCGGCAATGACCAGGTAAAAGGCAACATTGACCAGCAAGAGGATGATAAACAAAATCGACATCAAAGGAAGTACAGTCAGAAGAGTCAAAAACAGGGACTTGATCCCCCCCATGAAGCTGGTTGAAAAAGAGGCCCACAAAGCCTCCAGGCTGCCCATCGATCCGTCAGCCAGGTTATGCAGCTCTCCTGACCTGGTGTGATCCAGGATGATTCGCAGGTTGGTAAAGGCCATTGACCAGAGGGAATCGATCAGCGGCTTGTAAGCTGTTAGGATCATGGATATGGCTATGAGGTTGAGCATGGTATAGGTCAACTTGACGCCGTTTCCCAGGGCCAGGGAGATGGCAGACTTTAACAGTTCTATGAAGATAAACAGTCCCAATATAAAAAGCCCCAGCGTCTTAAAGTCTCTAAAAAAAGGTTCGATGGCTTTGTAAATAATGTCCAGTATGCTTAATATCTCGACTCCGATAATCATTTTGCATTTACCTCCTTCATCTGTTCGTTTAAAAAGGTCTTGAGAAGATCGTCTTCTCTTATTTTACTCTTGATCTCCATCTCGATCAGGCTGCGCTTCATCACGTTTCGTTCAAGCTTCTGTTTCAGATTTTCCAGTTCCAGCCGGGCAATGAGAAAGATCACCTTGTGCTGCGAAAGGGTGTTGTTTGAAATGTCGAAATCTTCAAAGGCTTTGATGTCAGAACTTTTTAAAGGACTGGAAAAGAGCTTGGACGCCACATTCCACTGCTTGATCGATTCTGCCCGGATGCACTGGATATCGCGGTTATCTGCGAAAAACCCGACCAGGTTGAGCAGATCCCGGACATGCTCTTTTTGAAGATCGGCGGCCCTGTCCATAAACTCCCTGACCTTCGGGTATTTTTTGTAGAGGGGATTTTCCTGGTAGACACTATCCACGCCAATATCGTACACATCGGTTATCCGCTCTATCTTCTTGAATATCCTGTACCAGATCTCCTGCTGGTACTTATCGATGAGAAAATAGCCCGGTTCCAGGTAGATATAGGTATCAAAGGCCATTGTCTTTTCCACCTCCTCCCAGGTGAGTTTTTCCAGGGTATGGAGAACCGAACCGGTAAAGATATCGATTTTCTCCTTCAAGAGTTGAAGCAGCCTCAACTGGAACTTCAACTTATCAAAGATGCCGTCCCCCTCGATAAACGCCTCGTATGCCTGCTTGAATACCTGGAAATCCACCACCGGGATCTCGGCAGGGAGAGAAAAGCTGAAATTAACAAAAAGCACAACAACAAAAATGCCTATTAAAAAATCTCTACCTCTCATTGTCCTGCCTCCAGGAGCGGTACTGTTTGTTGTTTTCATGGGCATTTTTCATGAACCGCTTTACCCAGTCCATATCCCATATCTCCTCCTTGACCCGGTTCTCCACGTCGATACGCATTAGAATATTAAACTGCATGTCGCTTTTCAGGCTCTCGATCTTCATGAATGACAGCAGGGCCAGCAATTTAGAGGTACTGGCTGCACCGGTTCGCTCATCCTTGATCCGGGCATACTCCTGGAGATACTTTTCCCATTTCCGTATCAGGTCGAGGCGCTCGTCCTCGATCTCCCGAAACGTTGCACACAACTCCAGCAGGTTCTCCTCGTTTTTGAGCCTCTCTACCTCCCGCTTGATGCTTTGATCCATGAAGCGCCGTACCGCCTGGTTGGTGCGGTAAAGAGGATTATCGGTAATAAAGGTAAAATCCTTTAACACCAGGTAGCGGTCAAAAATCGATTCCAGCCGCTTCCATATCCGGTGCCAGGTGTCCCGCTTGAGTTTGTCGGTGATAAAGCTTCCCAGTCTCAGGATTTCGGTAATATCTGCCGGTGTCAATGACTTTAACTCTGCTGCGCTCAGGCCGTAGTTGGAAACCAGGAAAGCGATGTAGCGGATCTCATTGAGCCGCCTCACATCCTTGAGCACCACATTGATATCCTCCAGCAGCACCTTTTGAACCTCCTGGATCACCTGGTCCAAAAGATAGTTGAGTTCGTCAAAAACCGGCATACAGGATGAAAAGGTAATCGAAACCAATAAACACAAAACCAGCCATTTTGATTTTCTTAATTTCACTGTAGACCCCCTTTTGCACATTCAATGCACTGTTCAATGGTCTTGATATAGTCGCCGCCGCATTCGTTCTTGAGGCGGCACCTTAAAGCCCGCTCATCCGGGCTGGTGGTTGCCAGCCAGTAGGTGGCATCGTCTGTGGGGGCTGTCAAAATTCGCCTTAACCCATCTGCCCGCCACAGCAAAAACTCCCGCCTGACCCGGTTCAACGTCTTATACTTCTCCACAAACTCCTCGTTCATCTGCAAAATATCAAAGGCTGTCTTGATATTGCGCTGGCCGCCGTAGAGTATGATATTCACCAGGTTGTTGACAATGGCATTGGACCAGGGCTGTAATATCCCCGCCAGGTCGATATCGAAAAAGTCGTCGATGCTCTGGGAGATCAACATCACATTAAGATTATTCGTCCTGCCGGTTCTGATAAAGAAGTCAACCACCTCTTTGAATTCATCCCTCTTCAAATAGACACTCGACTCCTCGAGACACAGCAGCTTCAACTCTTCCAGGAGCGATTCATCTTCAATCACCTTTTTCAACTTGTGGATGATCAGGAACACGATGACCGCCAGGATATCGTCCCTGTTATCGAGATCCCGCAGGTCAAAGTAACAGAACCGGGCAAAGCGGACATTATCACGGCCGGTATTGAGAATCTGTGCCCGCTCCCCCTTGAGCCAGTTCTCCAGAGATTCTGCTATTGACCGGCCGTTTTTCATGTTCTTGAAAATCGAATGCAGCAGCGTCAACGGCTGAACCGGTTCACTCACTCTTTTTAACAACTGGCAATACTCAAAGTAGAACTTTTCCAGGGCCCGCCGTATGAGGGAGCGGTGCTGGCTCTGCACGTTCTGCTTTCCCACAATCAGGTAGAGCAGGTTTTCGGAAAACTTGAACTGGAATTCATCCACGCCTTTTCCAGGATCTCCCACTAAAAAGGGATTGAAGGTAAAATCCACCCCATCGTCGGAATATTTCAGAATAACAGTCCTATCCGGGTAGATATCTTCCAGTATTTCAAACAGCGGGTAGTAGGATTTCTTGGGATCGATGACAAAGAGAAAGGGATTCCGGTGGATGATGGAGAGCATGATCTTGATAGCCAGGAAGGTCTTGCCGGACCCCGTAGGCCCGGTAATGGCCGTGTGGCAGGCATCCTGGTCTTTTGAAAAGGGATTAAAACAGTAGATCCCCCGGTTTCGATCCTGGAATATCTCGACCGGCTGCGCATCCCCCAGGGAGAACCGGTAGGTGGAGAGAAGGTTTGAGGCGTTGCCGGACAGGATAAAAAACCGTCTCTTCGTATTGAAGATATCGTGTCCCGGCAGGGTGGAGAAAAAGGCGTGGCGGAGAAACTCTGCCTCTGCCTTGCCATAGGCCCCCAGGGATGAGAGCAGGGTTGAAACCTCGTGATTGATGCTGTCGAGTTCATCTCCGCTTTGGGCATAGTTAATCATGTAGAACGAATACAACAGCGGCCTGAACCGCTCTTTTTCCATCTTCTCCTGGAAAGCGTCAAACTCCTCACAGCAGCGGTCAGCCTCCCGGCTCTTGAAACGCATGGCACCGGCGATGCGGCGGTTGAGCAAAAACCGGTTAGAAACATCGCGAAAATCGATAAACCTGAAATGCTGGGCCAGGAGAAATTCACTGCCGAGCTTTTGAAGCTCTAAAAAGAAGTTCAAATCGGTATGGACCGGCGGATCGATGATGGGAACGGCACCGATACACACCCTGTTGTTGAGCAGCAGTAAATCACGTTTAAACTCAAGTTCACTGCGGGTCAACTGGCTGTGAAGGGATAGATCTTTTCTAAATGGTGGGGGATCGTCGTAGTTGACCAGCCGGTAGAGAAAGGAGAAGATCTCCTCTTCACAAATCCTGCTAAAGCCCACCTTAGAAAACACACTGCGGGCCACGTTCCACACGTCCACCAACCGCTCCAGCAGCTTTGCCGTCTGCTCCATATTTACGGTAAAGGTATCCCGGCAGTTCAAAAAGGAGCGGAAATTGAGATCGCCTTTGAGTGCCCGGTGAAGGGTCAGGGAAAAATAGATCTCGGTGGAAAAGGCATGTTGACAGAGCTCTTTCCAGAACGCCTGTTTCTTCTGTCCAATATAGTGAAACACCCCCGGCCCATTACCGTTCAATCCCGCCTCGATCTTCCGGATCTTGCGCCGCAGCAGGAAACTTGAAAAGGTGACCTTCTCCTTGACAATATCGAAAAAACTCCGGCAGGTGAGATCCAACTGCCGGATACTCTCTCTGGAAAGGGTCTCGATATCCACGCCCTCGATCTTGAAAACAGCAGTCAACGAGCCGTTCTTCATCAGGATAACGGGAATCCCCCTGGTGTTGAAGACCTCCGGGTCTAAAAAATCATAGTACATCAGGATATCCCCCAAAAACTGTTGAAACCGGCTCTCCTTGAAAAACCGAAATGTCCCTCTCAAATCAAACATCGTCACTCCCATAAAATCGCCTGGCCTGTCTGGCACACAGAGGTCATCCTCCTCTTGATCGAAAAATCCAGCCTCCCATAGTATTTGACCTTATCCAGTATATTAAAGGCATAGAGAAAACGGTAGAGCACCGCACCCACCACAAACGACAGCACCAGGCCCAGCATAGAGAAGATCTCGGTAAGCGGCAGCATCAGTAGAACCGTTACCATGATGACAAACACAAAATGGAGCCAGGGCAGCGAAAACATGGCAGGCATCCTGTTCAGTGTGGGATAGACCGGATTCATCACTTACCCTCTAAAGAACAGATACGGCAATATTGGCAATGGCATAGCCGCAGATGGCAAACAACAGGCCCTTTAACGATCCCATGTTTTGCGATACAAACTGGAACGCGGCAATGCCAAAACCGATAAAACCAATCACCCCCACAAAGATGCGGGCAATATCTTTGGCCGAATTGTACACATCATCGGCCACATTCTTCAACGTAAACGGCGAACCGGCAAAACTCAGACCCGCCATTAACAAAACCAGGATGATCATCACAAAAAATCTTCGTCTCATCATATGCCTCCATTTCATTGGCGTTTGACCTTCTTTTTAGCGTAAAGAACAACACACACAATCGATCCCACCAAAATGGCAATGGTAGCCCCGGTGTGGATGGAAATCGAAAATTGATGAAGCTCCGCTGCACCATCGTTTGAAAGCTTGCAGCCCACAACTGACAGCAAAACAACCAGTAACAAATAGATTAATCTTTTCCACATAATTAACCTCCTCTAAATTTCAATCAGTCTATTTTTAAATTTTTCCTTGAGTTCCCCATCCTGGATCAATGACAACTCCTGGAACTCGTTCAGGATAAAATGTTTATTGGCCTGGGTAAAATGTTTGCGGGGGATCTTCATCTTCGTAATCCCGATATTGGACATCTTGATGAAAAACTCCAGGTCATCGAGGTTCTGGATTTCCGCCGGCAGCACCACCGGGTCTTTTTTCTCCTGGTCGTTGATGGTGGCCCGGTCGCCGTAGGGCGATGGAGAGACCGAACGGGCATCCCGTTTCCTGATCTCCTGGATCTCCCCCAGGTCATCGGCATTATACTTAGCAGATCCATAATCATTGATCCTGAATGTCATCTTGGTATTGCAGTTGTTGTTGATGGTAGTCAGTAGATTCCGCCCGTAAATATCCTCAAGTTTTCCCTTGTCCTGGGCCGTGGCAAACAAACAGCCGCCCTTGACACGGGCCTGGGTCACGTAATCCACAATGGAATCGATCTTTCCCAGGCTGTTAATCTCATCAATAATAAAGTGCGTCCGCTCCCCGTAAAGACCGGTCAAATCTTTTTTCAACAAAACTTCCCTGGTCATCACATCGATGGCAAAGGTCAAGAGCGGCTTGAATATCTCGCCGAACATCGAAAGATTTAACAAAAACAGGTTACTCTCCTGGAACTTCTCCCGGATAAACGTCCTGAAGGAAAATTCGCCGTCCATGCCGATCAGGTACTTAAAGAAATCGATCCTGTCCTGGAGAATACTCAACACACTGTCCGCCTGCCTGTTATCCGTGCCGCTGATGTGTTTGAGCGGGCCCTGCTCTTTTAACGGCAGCACCCCGGAAAGCGCTTCCCGGATATCCGCTAACGGCAGGCTGAAAAAGTTAACGATGTCCTCGTTCTTGTTTTTATTGGTCATATCCAGGTAGATCAGCCCCATGCGAAACACCGCTTTGGCCGCATTGTACCAGTACTCGTTCCGCTCATTGCCCGGCGGAATGATAAACAGTTTTTTGGCAATGATATCAAAGTCGGGGTAACTGGAAATCTCATTAAAAAAGCTCCACCTCACCGACCTTTGATCAAAGGGACAGAAGATGAAGTCCCTCTCCTCCTGGTAAAAGATGCTGATCAACTCCCCCTTCACATCATAGAGTATCAACTTCTCATCCAGGCGGTGCCTCTTTCTCCTCTCGATAATCTGCCCCACATACTGGTTGGTCAAAACAGACTTCCCGGTGCCGGTAGCCCCAAAAACCAGGGTATGGAGAGTCTCAAGCCTCCGGGGAATCACCAGATCCCCGATCTCGATATTCAAATCATCCTCCACATACTCTCTCACTTTCCTTAAAAACTGCTCTTTACCCAACAGCCTCGACCCTCTCAAAAACTCAGACCTCTTATGCTTCCTCGACCCCAGGAAAAAGAACACAATGTACAAAACCGAAAAACCCAGCCCCACAAACACCCCATAATAAAGCAATCTCAAAAACGCCCCGTCCCCCTCCTCTAAAAGCCCCCGAATCTTTTCGGCTCCCTGCCCCTTAAACAACGCCTCAACCCAACGGTTATACTCCACCCTGGAAACCCGGTCCACCCCCACAATGTTCCTCAACACCGGTTCAAGTCCCACTCTCGAATCCGGCGCCAGCCCACAAAAAACATACTTATTCAACAAATAGTTCTTAAACACCCCCTCCCCCAGCCCCAGGTTAACAAACGGCCTGTTAACCACATTCCACACCCCCAGGGCATACAGAACAAACACCACAAACCCAAACACAACCGCAAATACCACCATCTTAGCAAACATCCTGACATCGATAGTCAACCACTCATGCTGTGTGTAACCTTTATACTTCAATTGTTCATCCATAAAAGACCTCGAATACATATATATTGCATAACCTCTCCAAAATGTCAACTTTTCCCTAAAAAAAAATAAAAAAACTCTTGACTTTTTATTTCCAATGAGTTATTTTTTTATTTCCAGGCGGAAAGGAAAAAGGAAACGGAGAATTCGCCAAACACAGTTTGCGGAGATTGAGCGTAAATTGAGAAAATTAGAGAGATGTAGGCCCAACCGTAAAATTCGGCGACGGCGGAAGCTTAGGTAATGTAAGTAACAGGATGGCCTGTTCTTTTAATCTAATGAAGAGCTATACCGAACGTCCATTTGATTCAAAGTCGTTATACTACCTTAGCTTTATTTTTCTTATAGGTTGGGCTGACTCCCGCTCGTTTTTTGGCGTCGTCGTTATCCAGTACAATGGAAACACCTTATGGGTGGAATTTAATTTTCATCCTTTTGTCAGGGAATGAAGTTATATTCTAGCTCAGGGGACTGTTTTTTGCAAGCGATTTGAAAAAATCGTTCAGATTAGGAAGAGATAATAAAAGCAGGAGGAGTAAAATGACACGTATGATGGTAAGTAAAAAGTGTTTTGAGGTCAAAAGGGTAATATCTTTAACGATCATCGTATTTATGAGTATTGGAATGATGGTTAAAGGAGTATATGGAAAGATAAAACTTCCGGGAGAGATAAAAATTACTATTCAAAAGGATTCAATACCTGGTGAGCCACTGGACATTAATATTGTTGCATACTTTAAAATTCCATTCAAAGATGGACGTATCGAACTAATCATTCCTGAAATAGAAAATTTTCCATCGAAAAAGGTCGAACTGTGGTCCGGGGATTCCCCTAATGGTCCGATGGAGAGGTCTGTGAAATATTTGCTGCCTGTTCTCTCGCCCGGAGAATTTAAGTTCATTGCTTATTTAAAATTTTTCCCTCTTCGAGAGGGTTCTCGCGAAATAAGAATCTCAGAGGCTTTATATATCGATGTACGAAATGATAAAATTTTATCTTCAAACATTTCCTTTAGACAAATAAAACGTCTTGAATTAAGAGAAGAGATAGAAAGACGTGGTCTTAAGGGCCTATCAATTAGTGAAATAAAGAAAACCGATCCGGAGATCGCCAGGAGAATCCTGGGATTGAGTAAGGTAAAGGGAGAGGTGGTAGAATCCGTAAGTACACAGAAAAAGAATAATGAGAAGGATTTCATATACAAGCCAACGGAAAATAAAGTAGATTACGAAAAGGAAAAGAGAATTGGCAGTGAAGTGAAGAAAGCCCCCTTAACCGCTACAAAAGAAACCGTATATGTTTCCCAACAAACAACAGAAAAAAGTATTAATAATAGAGCAGCGCATGAACCCTCTAAAGTAAAAAAAGCCCCAACGATAGGTACAAAAAAAACTGTTTCTATTTCAACAAAACAAATAGCGAAAGACATTACAATAAAATCGAAACATGACCTCTCCCCTAAAAGAAGCGCTCCATCAACTGGTATCAAAAATATTGTTTCTATTTCAAACAGACAGCCAAGTGGTTTGACGAAATCCATTCCCATTCAAAAAGTAGCACCCCTTGAGAACACAAAAAAAGTTGTAGATATTAGCATTGAAGAAAATAAAGAAAAGAAAAAAGATTTGGATGGAAAAAGATCAAACTATAAAGACAGTGAACAGGCTAAAGAAAAAAAGAAAGCCATGTAGAAAAAAGGACGGGGGTAAAAATGATGCCGATAAAAAAGAACAATAAAAAAAATTTTTTAACTGTTTTTATTTTTGCATTTATATTTATCGGACTTCCTTTGTTTGCGGATAGTCAATATGGTTCAAACACTTCTAATGTAAGCATCCCTGATAATGATGGTTGGGTGTACAGTTCCATTACTATTTCAGGGGCACCGGCTGATGCAATAGTAACAGGCGTTGATGCTCACTTTTCATGTATTCATACGTATTCGGGAGACCTGGATGTAGACATAAACGATTCCGGATTTACCCGAAATTATGATTTCTGGCAGAACGAGGGAGGAAGTGCCGACAATCCTTCAAGAACAGTATATAATATTTCTACTTTTAACGGTTTGTCCGTTAATGGGACCTGGTATTTATGGGCACAAGATACCGCTGCAGGTGATACCGGCTATATTGATGAATGGTGGATAACGATATATTACACCAGCACTACCCAAACATATTCGGTCTATGCAAAAATAGACAGTTTATCTTATGGAACCGATGCGGATGGAGACGGCTATTATGAAACCTTTGATTTTCGGATAGGAATTGATGGGGATGTTACTCCAGGTTCTGCCAGCATATACGCAAAGATGATATGCAATACCACCGGTCAGGTTTGGTGGTCTTCATCTCCTTGGACCATCAGTGGCACAACCACTGATTATTACTATTTTGCCTTTGATGAAACGGATTTTTCCGGGTATATTTCCGGGAATACAAACCTTGATTTTACCGTTGAGATATGGAATTCCACAAAAACCACGAAATTGGCCACGGACACATCGGTGACAGGCGAACCGGTTAAGGCGGATTATTATGTCCCACCTTCGTACTGGGTCTATGGAGTGATAGACAGCCTGGTATACGGAACCGATGCGGATGGAGACGGCTATTATGAAACCTTTGATTTTCGGATAGGAGTGGATGGCGACGTTTCTCCGGGGTCAGCCACTATATATGCAAAGATGATATGTAATACCACCGGTCAGGTTTGGTGGTCTGCCTCATCATGGACCGTTAGCGGCACAGCCACTGATTACTATTATTTTGCCTTTGATGAAACGGATTTTTCCGGGTATATTTCCGGGAATACAGACCTTGATTTTACCGTTGAGATATGGAATTCCACAAAAACCACGAAATTGGCCACGGACACATCGGTGACAGGCGAACCGGTTAAGGCAGATTATTACGAAGCTGCTACACCCGAGTTAGTAAGGATTCACGGGAGGATGGAATATATAGATATTAATGGCGCATCGCGCCCCATAAAATATGCTAAAATTGAGATAAGAGATAGAGATTTAGTTTTTGATGATGTTTATGAAACGTATACGAATGGAAGCGGGAATTATGACATAACCATCCAGAACAGGGAGATCGATGGTTCAGGAGCTGACCTTATTATAACTTTATTTGCACAAGGATCTGTTGCGGGCAATCCTTTTGCAAATCATTCAATTGCCGTAGTCCGTGATCCAGATATTGAAGTAATTTATTTCTTTTCCACAGACGAAACAACCCCCTATTACGAAAATAATCAATCCGAAGATCTAAATATCAATTTTACGTTTAATAACCATCCCGAGAATGGAGCATTTTCTATTTATGATTCTATAGTTGAAGGATATCTATTGGTCCATCAGTACTTCTCAGAAACGATGCCATCAATAGATGTTTGGTGGGAATCATCAAGCACTTTCTATAGATCCGGGGGAGAGCAAAGTGGTATTCATCTGGTACTTGGTGACCGATGGGACAGAGATGTTATACTTCATGAATATGGACATTTCATTCAACATACTTTTGGATTTCAGTTAGGTTCTGTGGGAAGCAGTACAAGTCATACATGGGAAGCGGATCTAAGAAATTGGCCAGTCAATAGAACTGATGAAGAAGCTATGAATTTAGCTTTTAGAGAAGCATGGCCGACGTGGTTTTCAATAGCATCCCAATACAGCAAGACCACTGATCCTGTTTACCATGATTTAGATGATGCAAATGACATTCCAGGGAATTATAATATTGAAAACAATTTAGAGACCGATACTTCCCTTAACAGCTTTTATTCTCCCGGTGAGTATTTTGAATGCTTAAATGGCTGCCTCTTATGGGATATATATGATGCTAATAACCACAGTCTTGATAATAACGATACTTTAAGTTTAGGGCATGATGAAATCTGGAACGTTGTGAATGGTGTTGATAAACCGGATAATATCGTTGGTTTCTGGGACTCATGGTTTGGACAATATGGTTATGCTCTTGAAATGACTCGAATCTTTTTAGATCATAATATGTCGTTTATTGCTCAAACGCCTACCGGTCCTTCACCTGCTGATGGAAGTATAAATCAACCTCTATCATTAACCTTAAATTGGGAGGATTCAAATAATGCGACATCTTATGATGTTTACTTTGGGACAAATTCAAATCCACCCCCTTTAGTCTGCACCGCCAATAGTTATTTTCCGGTTGGCCCATTAATTGCAGGTCAAACTTACTATTGGAAAATTGTGGCAAGAGATGATCATGCGGAAGCGGAAGGTCCTGTTTGGTCATTTACGACAATAATTCCTATCACCTACACACTGAATGTGACAGTTTATCCGTCAGGCAGCGGCAGCGTCACAAAGAACCCGGATAAATCCCTTTACAATCAAAATGAGGTGGTGCAGTTGACCGCCATCCCGGCAGCGGGCTACACCTTTGTCGGCTGGAACGGCGATGTGATCAGTACTGCCAATCCAATATCCGTCACTATGAACTCCAACAAAAACATAACCGCTAATTTTATTCCTATCACCTATACATTAAATGTCAGCGTCAATCCCGCCGGCAGCGGCAGCGTCACAAAGAACCCGGATAAATCATCTTATAATTTTAATGAGGTGGTCCAGTTGACCGCTAATCCGGCGGCAGGTTATGCCTTCTCCGGTTGGAGCGGGGATGTGATTTCTACAAACAACCCGGTTTCAGTGGCAATGAATTCCAACAAAAATATAACCGCTAATTTTATTCCTATCACCTATACATTAAATGTCAGCGTCAATCCCGCTGGCAGCGGCAGCGTCACAAAGAACCCGGATAAACCATCTTATAATTATAACGAGGTGGTCCAGTTAACCGCTAATCCGGCGGCAGGTTATGCCTTCTCCAGTTGGAGCGGTTCCGTGTCAGGTACGGCAAATCCATTGTCTGTCACCATGAATTCCAGCAAAACCATAACCGCGAATTTTACTCCGCTTGCCTATACGTTAAATGTGAACGTCAATCCCGCTGGCAGCGGCAGCGTCACAAAGAACCCGGATAAATCGTCTTATAATTATAACGAGGTGGTCCAGTTAACTGCCAGCCCGGCAGCGGGTTATACCTTCTCCAGTTGGAGCGGTTCCGTGTCAGGTACGGCAAATCCATTATCCGTCACAATGAACTCCAATAAAACCATAACTGCGAATTTTACACCTATTACCTATACGTTAAATGTGAGCGTAAATCCTGCCGGCAGCGGCAGCGTCACCAAGAATCCAAACAAATCATCTTATAATTATAACGAGGTGGTCCAGTTAACCGCTAATCCGGCGGCAGGTTATGCCTTCTCCAGTTGGAGCGGTTCCGTGTCAGGTACGGCAAATCCATTATCCGTCACCATGAATTCCAACAAAACCATAACCGCAAATTTCACTCCCATTACTTATACATTGACTCTTAATGCAAATCCGGCAGACGGCGGCAGCGTCACCAGTAATCCCAGCAAAACGTCTTACAATTACAATGAAGTGGTTCAACTGACCGCCACCCCGGCAACCCGTTACACCTTCACCGGTTGGAGCGGGGATGCTTCGGGTACAACCAATCCTTTATCCGTCACTATGAATTCCAACAAAACCATAACCGCAAATTTTGCCATTATGACCCGCACATTAACGGTTAATGTAAATCCCGCTGGCAGCGGCAGCGTGACAAAGAACCCGGATAAATCAGCTTACGAATATAATGAAGTGGTGCAGTTGACCGCCACCCCGGCAGCAGGTTATACCTTCTCCAGTTGGAGTGGCGATGCTTCCGGTACGGCCAATCCCTTATCCGTAACCATGAATTCCAACAAAACCATAACCGCAAATTTTACGCCTATTACCCATACATTGACTCTCAGTGTGAGTCCCCCCGACAGCGGCAGTGTCGCAAAGAACCCGGATAAACCATCTTACGATCATAATGAAGTCGTGCAGTTGACAGCCACTCCATCATCAGGTTATACTTTTGCCGGCTGGAGCGGTGACGCTTCAGGTACCGCCAATCCATTGTCTGTCACCATGAATTCCAACAAAAACATAACCGCAAATTTTGCTCCACCCGGCAATTTGTCCGTTGTCCCGGTTGAAGGTTTAAGCTCTTCGGGTGCACCTGGCGGCCCATTTACACCCTCAAGCAAAATTTATACGGTTAAAAATACCGGCGATACCTCCATTGATTTTACTGTAACCAAATCCGCTGCCTGGATTACTCTTTCAAATACAGGCCAAACACTGGCCCCTGACCAAAGTGTCTCTGTCACGGTGTCTATTAATGATAATGCCAATATTCTGGGCATCGGCACTTACAGCGATTCTGTTATTTTTACCAACACCACCAACGGAAATGGAAATACCACCCGTAATGCAGCGCTAAATATATCGGAACAAGAGTCGATCACCGTCACATCACCCAACGGTGGAGAAAGCTGGGAAGTTGGCTCTACTCATGAGATAACCTGGACAAGTACAGGAATGGAGGTCGGAACCAAAGTTTCGATTCAATATTCCACACATAACGGCGTTTCCTGGACAAACATTGTGCCTTATACCCCTAACGATGGTAATTACAGTTGGAGAGTGCCCGACACACCATCAAATAATTGCCTGATCCGAATCAGTGGAAGCACTTCGGATACAGGCCCGTCAGATGTCAGTGATTCGGTTTTTTCAATTCCTTCCCCTTCAACCATAACGGTCACCTCTCCCAATGGTGGAGAAAGCCTCACCGTAGGTGCAAAACATGAGATAACCTGGACCAGCGCGGGAACAGTGAATATTGGGAATGTAAGAATAGCGTATTCCACAAATAGGGGAGGTTCCTGGACAACAATTGTTACTTCTACAGTCAATGACGGCAGTCACCACTGGACTGTGCCGAATACTCTGTCGGATAATTGCCTGGTACGAATTATTGGCCTTGATAAAGATATCCACCCCTCAGATGTAAGCGATAAGGTATTTTCAATTGTTTCCCCTTCAACCATTACAGTCACCTCTCCCAACGGCGGAGAAAGTCTCACGGCCGGTACGACACATGAGATCACCTGGGCAAAGGCGGGAACGGATAATTTTGATAATGTAAAGATTGAATATTCTACGAATAACGGTACATCATGGGTAGAAATAACCGTATCCACCGCTAATAATGGCAGTTATGTTTGGACTGTGCCGAATACTCCGTCGGATAACTGCCTGGTACGAGTCAGTGACATTGATGGCGATCCGGCGGATGTCAGTGATGCAGTGTTTACTATTACTTCTACTCCTTCCATTACATTAACTTCTCCCAGCGGCGGTGAGAGTTGGGAAGCTGGCACTTCTCATCATATAACCTGGACCAGTACCGGTTCCCCGGGCAATTTAAAAATAGAATATTCTACCGATAATGGGGCTTCCTGGATACATATTGAGTTCTCCACACCCAATGATGGCATCTTCAATTGGGCAGTACCGGATACACCAGCGGATAATTGCCTGGTAAGGATCAGTACAAGCAGTACAGATCAAAGTGTTTCGGATGTTAGCGATGACGTTTTCTCAATCGTTCCGCCTTCGTCACCATCCATCACCGTCACTTCTCCCAACGGCGGGGAAAAATTAAGGGTAGGTTCAATACATCAAATAAGCTGGACTACCATCGGAACCGTGGATAATATAAAAATAGAATATTCTACTAACAGCGGGACCTCCTGGACAGAAGTAGTTTCATCCATGTCAAATATCGGTTATTTTGAATGGTCAGTGCCGGATACAACCTCGGGAAATTGTTTGGTGCGAATCAGCGAAACCGATGGTGAACCTTCGGATATAAGTGACAGTGAATTTTCAATTGTTTCCCCTTCATCGGCAGCCATTACCGTCACCTCTCCCAACGGCGGAGAAATCCTTGAAATTGGCTCCACCCATGAAATATCCTGGACCAGTAACGGAATGGATGACAGCGATAATGTGATTATCGGGTATTCCGTAGATAGTGGAATCTCCTGGACAGATATCGTGATATCCCCGGCTAATAATAGCAGTTACAATTGGACAGTACCGGATAATCCGTCGGATAATTGCCTGGTTCGTATCAGTAGAAGCGACCAGGATGAAGAAGCGTCAGATGTTAGTGATGCGGAATTTTCAATCGTTCTCCCTTCATCTGGAACCATCACGGTTACCTCTCCCAATGGAGGGGAAACCTTAGCCGCAGGCTCGACACATGAGATAACCTGGACAAGTACCGGGACTGTTAATAATGTAATGATTGAATATTCCACCAATAGGGGTGCCTCATGGACAGCCATTATTGAATCGATACCTAATACTGGTACTTACACCTGGACTGTACCGGATACGCCAGCGGATGAGTGCCTGGTTCAAATTAGTGCGCTGGATGCGGATAAAGATCCATCGGATCAGAGTGACGCCTTATTCTCAATTATATCTACTTCTCTCGACATGACAACTCCCAATGGAGGCGAAATACTCCAGCCTGGAGAAAATTTCTTGATTACCTGGGAAAACGATGCAAAAATTGAAAATGTTAAACTGGAATACTCACCTGACAATGGTTCCACTTACTTTACAATAAATGACCGTATCCCCGATAATGGTTGTTATGAGTGGCAGGTGCCTCATCACATTTCTTCAAATTGCCTGGTAAGGGTCAGCAATGCGAACGGGTGGACACCCACACAACACGTACTACAATATGAATTGAAATTTAAGATTCCCGGCTCCGGTTTATTAACCATAACTGGCGGTGAAATCTTTACCATATTCTTTGGTGACGTTTTAAACGAACCGATTAAGGATTTTCTGTGCAAAATTTCAATAATACGGGAAGCCTATGGCGATAACTATGTTCGGTTTAACGACACAATAAAGAAGCTGCCGCAGACTCAACCGGTATTTAACCGCTGGAACCGCTTGAGAGTACTGCTAAACCAGGAAACGCTGTCGACATCTTTATGGTTGAATGGTCAAATGGTTTTTGAAAATCTCCCCTTGAAACCCGGATCAATCTTTTTCCCTGCGGCCTCTTTCTCAATTGAGGCGAAAAGCACGGGATATTCTACCAGTGTCGAAATCGATGATTTTACCGTAAGGATTTTAGATTCATGGGGAATTGTAAATGAAACCAGGTTCATAACGCTCTTTACAGAGGATTTTGAAAATTTCGAAGCAGGTGCGTTTCCGGTAAAAGCAGACAGCGGATGGGAAAAGATAGGATTCTTAAACCGAAATAAAAAACAAACAGATCCTTCGGAAGAGACTGAGAACAGTGTTTTAATAAGCCGCGATTTTATATCCGGGATGAAATGTTTAAAAATTAACACCATTGAAGAAAGCCAGGTTACAGTTATTAAATATTTCAATATCCCCGGGTATTTCCCTTTTGATACCAGTGATAAACCTTTTGAAATCAAATACAAAGAGAATATATTAAAATAGCATTTTCAAACTCATTCTGGCCTGGACATGCCGGGATCAAAAAGGGTCTTGCTTGTCCGGGAAATTATAACTTAGCTCGCTTCGCTCTCAATTGATTGGGATGATGGAATATTGGAATGTTGGGTATTGCAGTAATCATTAAATAGGCCGCTCTGGTAAATTGAGCCAGTTTTGCTCACCTAAATTAAGCCGTTTATTACCGGTAGTTCAACATGGTGGCAATCCCGGTGGATTTATACACAAAATGGGAATTATAATTGTCGTTGATCAAGGAACCTCTGAAATTTTTTTGGCTGCGGTTTGGGGGGTGTGCAAGTTTGAGTTAATTTTGCACAAAGTTGCACCCAAAAGAGCCGTTAATGAGTGAATTTGACTCAAAAATGTGCGAAATTCACTCATCTTTGCACCTCATTTACTCTTAATCGACGTAAAGTGTATCAAGTTTTCGACAAAATGTATCAAATATGTTCGGAAATGGTGCAAAGATGTTTTGGTCTGTATCATTGTTGTTATTCTGAAGCCGAAATACTGCCAACACTGTATCGAGTTTGCACCTTTTTGCAGCGGCATCCTGGTGGGGGTAATCTTCATGGGGGGATCTATCCACTAAATTGAATCAATTCTTGATTTGTGAGGGGATTTCTTCACCCCATTGGGTCCAGGTGGGGCGGGGGGTGCGGGCGAAGAGTTCGAGGTAGGGAGCGGGGCTGCATTGTTCGATGATGTGGTAGAGGGACGCAGGTTTTTGGGAATGGCGGCTCTTGGGGGAGAGGATGATGTTTTCCTGGCGGCGGCCCTGGCTTAAGGTTCGCAGGTTGTTTTTGATCCCGAAAAGTACCATTTCTGTTACGTTGCGGAAGTAGAAGCCCACGCCCCGGCGATCCGGGCCACCGTCTCGGCGGATCTTGTACCATACCAGGTTGGTCTTGTAGGTAAAGCCCCAGGACTTCATCACCAACAGGCCCTCCCATATCAGGGCATTGGGTACCCATAGATAGAGATGGCTCCGGGGGGCCGATACCTGGGAGACCGGCAGGTGCGCAATTTCGGGCAAAGAGAGGGTGGGGTAGTGGTTCAAGCGTCTGTGCTCCGGCGCGCCCTTGCCGGTACGATTCGTGAATCGCCAGGGCGGATCGGCCAGGATGGTGCCGTACTGACCTCTTACCTTTTCTTTAAAATCCCGTATCGTGTCTGTCTCCCCAAACGAAAAATCATGGCCCGTTACCATCCCACAAATCTGGCCCAACCACTGGCGGAATTGGTTGACCTCCCGGAGGTGGCGGATAAAAAAATCACGGTCGGGATTTAGAAAATCGCTCCACCTGGGCGCGGTAACCACATCGACCACCAGGTCTTTCAGCATCCGGCGAAAACACTGCCGGGCTTCTTTTACACTGCGGCAGCTCTGATCCATTAATACCTGGCCGTGTGTCCTCACCAACAGCCGGTAATTGTTGCCCATCTCTATGATAAAGGCAGAGTCGAGCAAATAGGTAAAGGCATTGAGCAAGTAGCAAAGCCTGTTTGACTCCCCAACCTGCTGCTGAAGAATCAAAGCCTGGTGTTCAACTTCCGGGAAACTCACTTATTCTTTCCCTGCCATTTTAACAATACCGGTTCTGACTCCTGGAAGAGACAGCCCCCGGCATGTCCCGGAAAGCAAAATAGGAGTAAAAAATGTCCGGGGGCTGAATATTTGACGTAAATGTCGTTGGCAAAATAAAGGAGGGGGCCCCCGGGCTTTACCGGGGGCCTTGTTTTTTTAAAGGAAACTATATAAAAAAAGGAGGTGAAACCAAGTCTGGATCGAGTACCCCCCTGAAAGCGGAGGATCGCAAAACCAGGGAACCATAAGGAAACGATATGATAAAGTGGAAGCCAAAAAAATTGCCATTTATTTTCTTTTTCTATTCGGATTATTGAAATTATTATAAATTTGCTGTAAGATAAAAAGGTATGATGAATACGATAGTAAGTTTTGCGGATTGCCCCTTTGTCATTGATGTCGTATTTGAACATGGCAATAATATATTTGATTTAATTGAAAATGTCAAGTCTTTAATTTATTTTTTTGCATCTTGTTGAAATTATTTAAAAATGAAAGATGAGCAGGTTACACAATTTGGCCGCAGGAATAAAAAGACCAGGAAGAGCCCGGGCATCAATCAGCTTGACTTTGCCAGGACAATTCATGTTTCCAACAGCTTTCTTTCGGACGTCAAAAGAGATATTAAAAAAACCGGCAAGAAGAGAGAAAAAGTTGTGGAGATGGGGGTGACGAACAATGAGCAGCGGCATATTTTTTTCAATACTAAATAAAAGTGTTTGATCTTTCGGTTTTACTATTGAATTTAAATCGTTTTTTTTGTAGAATAGACAAATGAGAAAAAAAGAGTTGATTCCCTTTGGTCAGAGAATCCGGGCAGTCAGGAAGACGCTGGAAAAATCTCAGCTAG
>CBFDCR010000041.1:0-46027 GCA_965603365.1 uncultured bacterium | reverse complement strand
CCACGCCTGCCACCAACCGAAATCCCCTCCGCATACCAATAGAACTATTGGTATGAATAGATACACCACAACTAAATTGATCCAATGGCGAGGGGACACTGTTTGAGCCGCCTTTTGATTATCTGGTTTCGATACCATACTATTCCTCCTAACCACGTATCAGTCCGAGTGATCGCGTGCTGCCTAACTATTAATAAACATCAGTATCTATTTTATTAAAATAAAGAATAAATGTCAATGAAAAATTAACCTCCAACATTTCTCTATACCTTGAATCTTTAGAATCAAACACGAAATAGGAGAACTGGCAAGTAAAGCAAGCAACAGAAGCTGTATGCCTTTTTGTTAAAAATATCTTAAACCTACAGTTAGATAGTAGTGTTTCACCCATTTATCAAATTCAAGATCAATATGATAATAAATGGGACACATTAATAAAAGAAACCAGAAGATTAATTCAATTACGTCATTATTCTGCCAGTACTGAAAAAACTTATATTCATTGGATAAAAAAATTCTATTATTTTTTTAAAGACAAAGATCCTTATACACTTGATGGTCAGCAAGTAAAAGAGTACCTATCCCATCTGGCCACCCATGATAAAGTATCATCTTCAACCCAAAACCAGGCGTTTAAGGCCTTATTATTTTTTTTTTCGGAATAGCCTCCATAAAAAAATTGGAGATATGAAAAACACAGTAAGGGCCAAGGTTAACCGAAAATTACCTGTGGTGTTAACTCGAGAAGATGGATGAAAATTGGGGACAGACGAAAATTCCTTACTACTTTGAGGCAGCGGGTGATATTCATCCAGCGGATGGTGCCGGTGTCGTCGCGGATGACCAGGAAGACATCCACCGGTTGGTTCTGCCAGTAGTCCAGGTGGCGGGTTTTTTTTACGTCAAAGATCAACGGTAGGGGGCAAAATTTGGCCTGCTCCCGGATCTTTTTCTTCCAGGTTCCGAAAAATTGAAAAAGTAAGAAAATCATATTATAATTCACCTGTGATTTAAAATTCCGAAACTTCAGGAGAATGCAACATGGCGACTGCAACATTGACCATAACGTCGAGGGGCCAGATCACCATCCCCCAAAAAATCCGCAAGGCCCTGCGCCTGAAAACCAACGATAAAATGACCATTATGGTCAAGGACGATACATTGATCCTCAAACCCATAAGTGGAGATATCCTCGATATCGGCGCCTCCATCAAACTACCCGGAGACCAAAAACCCATCCAGTTCAAAGAAGTGAGAAAACGAGTCATCAACAAGATAGCAGAAAAGGCAAAAGAACAATGAGAGCGAAATTTATCGACACCAATATTTTTCTCAGGTACTTGACCGGGGATGATCCCCGGAAATTTGAAAGGTGCAGGGAACTTTTTAAACGGGCATTAGAAAAAAAGATCCTGTTATTGACGTCCGACATGGTCATTGCCGAAATAATCTGGACTCTACACTCTTTCTATAAAGTCCCCAAAGAAGAGATAATCGAGAAGGTAACAATCATTATCAATACCCCCAACCTCAAGATACCCAACAAAAAACTGATTTTCGAAGTACTCGCCCTTTTTGGCCAAAAAAACATTGATTACATCGATGCCTATAATGCCGTTTTTCTAAAAAACAATGGCTGTAGCGAAATCTACTCCTATGACAGAGACTTTGACCGCCTGGAAGATATAAAGAGAATCGAACCTTGAATATACCCCTCGACCACCCGGCCACCCCCATTATACCACACCCCCGGATCTTTTTTTTTCCTCCCCCCTTCCATCATTCCATTGCTCCATTGTTCCACTATTCCACTATTCCCTCACTCCCGGCCGCATCCGGCTGGGCGGTGGGTCGGAAACGGGACAGCCAAAACCGGTATCTGACTAATCAAGCGTGACAATTCCCTTCTTAAAATTAATAATTAACCGTTCTCCACGAAAAAAATCAAATCCCAATATGCCATCCACCATTGCACTGGGAGGTAATGTATGGCAAAGCATGGGAAAATTTTCCATAGTTCTCCCCAATGCGTTGATTTTTCTGATAAATATACGGGAGGCAAACTCTACCCCACTACCCGTTGTTACCTGGATACGCTCTTTAGAAGAAACAGGATCGTAACCAAGAAGTACGGCAATATCCCAATTGATCATGGAACCGCTTGCGCCCGAATCCAATACAAGCCGAACTATCGTATCTTTTTGAATCCCGTACAATCGAGTTGGGATAACAATTAAACCCTGGGTAGGATCAAATTTGCTCTTCATAAGACAACTGCTGAGTCCTCCGGTATTTGGCCGGTGTATAAAATAGCCGAGTGCTTCGGGCTTAGTTCTCTCGCTTTTCTATATACTTCATCTCTATTTTTACTGTGATACAATACAACTCCACCCTTGATATTGAGACTATTATCCGCTTCAGGGTTTCCAAGCAGTACCCATTCGGAATTAAATTGCGCCTCTATGGCGGCAATAGATAAGACTTCTTTCATTCTATCGATACCTCTACCTATTTATAATAACGCAAATCCATCATTTTTCCAATAGCCAAAATCACCATTATCTTGAAGGCTCTATTACCGAAACGGAAAGGGGACAAATCTATTTTTCCGCCGTTCCGGCCTTCTACTTTTTACATGGCTAATATTTCCTGCGGATCTTGAAATCAAATTTTTCGGCAATACACATTACTTTATAGATCTTACATCTATTTTCTTGATTTTTTCTCCGTTTTATGGCATAGTGATCACCTATGAGGATCATGATAATCGAATCGACGGGTTACGTACCCGGAAAATGTCGCATTGTACCGGCAGGTTGTCGTGCGGACCGGGAAAATATCGTATTGTACCGGCAAGTTGTCGTGTTGTACCGGGAAAATGTCGTATTGTACCGCAAAGATATCGTCCGGACCAAAAAAATATCGCATTGTACCGGTAAGTTGTCGTGTTGTACCGGGAAAATGTCGCGCGGACCGGGAAAATATCGCGTTGTACCGCAAAAATATGGTGTTGTACCGGCAAGATGGGGCGTTGTACGGAAACAATGTGGGGTGGTACCAGGTCAAAATCAATCTACTTATAAGGAGTTAACGATGACACTATCTACAGACACGTACGACCGGGAGCTGAATCATGCCGATTTGGCCCTGAAGAGTGCCCTGAACGAGGAAGATGTCAAACAGGCGATCCTTCGCCTGGGTTACGACGAAGAGCGTTTGCAGGAAGGGGTCGCCATCTACCAAAAGGCCTACAATGCCCTGGAGAGCCTGAAGGAGAAGCACAAGGCCCAGATCATTGCCGCCAACCGGTTGAAAGAGAAGGCCCGGGAGTGCCGGAAGCACTACATGAAGGTGGTCCGGCTGGCCCGGCGGGTCATTGACGAGGGTTCCAGGGAGTATGTGAAGCTGGGGCTGGAGGGCCGCCGCAAACGGAGGCTGGGAGATTGGCTGGTCCAGACCCGGGAGTTCTATACCGAGGCCTTAAAGAGCAGCAGCATCCAGGAGAAGCTGGCGTTGTTTGCCATCGGCAGCGAGGAGTTGGAGGCGGGCTTACAACTGGTGGAGGCGGCGGTCCAACTGGAGCAGGAACACGAGCGGCGCAAGTCCGAAGCTCAGCAGGCCACCCTGGACCGCAACGCCGCATTCCGGCGGCTGCAAAAATGGATCAGCACCCTTAAAGAGGCGGCGGCCATCGCCCTGGAAGCCACCCCCCAACTGCTGGAGAAGATGGGCTACCTGGTAGAATCTTAGGTTTCCCGATACTGTAAGTTATACGTTATAGGTTACACGCGGGTAGACAAAAAAGGGGCGGCCCCGGTGGGCCGCCCCTCCCCGCTTTGGCGCCGGATAGTCATTGTTATCCATCCCCAACTTGTGTTATAATAAGAATTATAAATCCAGGATCAATAGAGGCCAATCATGGAGACTAAAGTCGCAGACATCCTGAAAGAAAAAGAGAGACAGATCGTTTCCGTCACGCCGGACACCACCGTTTTGGAGGCGATCCGCTTAATGGTTGAGAAAGATATCGGCGCCATGCTGGTCATGGAGGGAGAACAGTTAGAGGGCATCTTCACCGAACGGGACTACATGAAAAAAATCATCGTGAAGGGGCTCTCCTCAAAGGAAACGCCGGTTAGGGCGGTGATGACGGAGAAGATCGCCTACATTACGCCGGAGGCTAGCTTAGAAGAGGGGCTGGCGGTGATGGGAGAAAAGAGTTGCCGCCACCTGCCGGTATTCCAGGACAAAAAACTGCTGGGCCTGGTATCGATCGGCGACCTGGCCAAACGGATGATCAAGGATCAAAAGGTCACCATCAACAACTTAGCCGAATACATCGCCGGCCACTGGGACCAGTAATATGGAAATTAAAGAGATCATTTTCTTAATCGAGGATGACTCCGAGGGCGGCTTCAGCGCCCGGGCATTGGGACACTCTATTTATTACTCAAGGCGATACCAAAGAAGAGTTAAAAAAGAATATCAAAGACGCCATCGACTGCCATTTCGACAGTTTATAAGATATACCAGAAGAAGATCTGGTCGATACCCTCTTTGGATAACATTCGCAGTCGCTTTGTATCGGGGGGGGAGGCGGGATTTTTACAGGCGGTATTCGAAGCTCAACATGCCGGCAAAGGGTTTGGCGCCGGAACGCCAGGGTTCCCTGGGTCTCTGGTTTTCAAGGATCCCCACCAGGAACATCCAGAACTCTTCACCGAAGTTGTAAGCCAATTTGACAATGCCCCGCTTATTGGGGGTATCGTGATAAATATTGCCGATCTCCTGGGGATAATACTCCCCGTAATTAAGATTTAAAATCCATTTTGCAGACCGGTACATCAGGTTAATATACCCACCCACACCGCTGATCGGTGTTTTAGACTGATAAAATACGTCCCGATAATATATACTGGTGGGCCAGAATATATCATTCTCGTCAAATGCCCGGTGGAAGCCGTACCGGTCATATATCAATTCACCTGAAAAAATTAAAGGGGAGAACTCCAGCCTGAAATCAACACCGGAGTGACCTTTGTATACTTTTTGCCATTCAGAGCCGACGCCATCATGAACTTTGTGGGAGATCCCCACTCCCCATTTTTTTCCTTCCAAACCCAGACGAAAAACCCCCCCCTTGCCGGAATTGGTGTCCCTATTTTCCCCACCATTCACCGCCGCCAGATCGAACATCAATATGCCGAGCTTATAGCGAATAAAAATTCCTGTCTCCCGCCATAGTATGGCCTCCGAGCGAATAAAAGGGGAGCCAAAATTAAAATTGTTTGAAAACACAGGAAAAAATGTTCTGCCGAAGGGTGTCTCGGCCTTGCCAATTTTAATTTTTAAATCCCCGACACGGATTTGCAGGTTGAGTTTGGAAATGGCTAAAGAGTCAACCGAAAAGTTCGCCAGGTACTGACTCCGTTCTTCATCCTTCAAGATATTGTCCCCAAAGGGTTGGTTCAGTAAAAATTCATTTTCCAAACTTAACGATCCCCAGTTAAATTTTTTCTCGACCACCGCCCCAATCATGGCCTCTACACCAAAACTAAACTCAAGCCCGCTCCAGTAAATACGCTGATCATTGATACAGTTTGTCCTGAGGATCAGATCCAGTTTAAGTTTCGTCGATTCCTTGAGTTGAATGTCGTTTAAGGCATAAATTTCAAATAATCCACACCACCAGGCAACAGCCAAAACCAATAGCACTCTTTTTCCCTTCTTTGGCATTTTTTCTATTTACTCCTTATATTGGTATACGAACTTCTAGAAAAGGTATTGCCTGACAAAAACAGTGAAACGGTTTATGGCTAAAACTAATTGCCGTATTTGTCGATGATCTCTTGTTTGGTCTTGTGGAGGATGTCGTACTTCTTGCCCACCTTGATGAAGGCGTCTAAAGCCTTTTCCAGGTGAGCCATGTCGTGGGCGGCGGACAGTTGGGTGCGGATGCGGGCCTGGCCCTTGGGCACTACGGGGAAGAAGAAGCCGATGGCGTAGATCCCATCCTCGTAGAGATCCCGGGCAAAGTCCTGGGAGAGTTTGGCATTGAAGAGCATGACCGGTACAATCGGCGTCTCCCCCTCCTTGATGATAAACCCGGCCTCGGTTAAGCCCCGGCGCCAGAATTCGCTATTTTTCTCCAGTTTATCCCTCCGCTCGGTGGTTTTGGAAATGATATCCAGCACCGCATTGGCACCGGCCACCACCACCGGCGCGATGGTGTTGGAAAACAGGTAGGGCCTGGCCCGCTGGCGGCACATCTCTACGATCTCCCGCCGGCCGGCGACACAGCCGCCGGAAGCACCGCCCAATGCTTTTCCTAAGGTGGTGGTGATGATATCGATCTTGCCCACCACGCCGAAATGTTCGTGGGTGCCCCGGCCGGTTTTGCCGATAAAGCCGGTGGCATGGGAGTCGTCTACCAGGACCATGGCATTGTACTTCTCCGCCAGCTTGACGATCTCGTCCAATCTGGCCAGATCGCCGTCCATGGAGAAGGAACCGTCGGTAATAATCAGCCTCAACCGCCTATCCTGGTGCAACTGCAGTTTTTTCTCCAGGTGATCCATATTGGAGTGTTTAAAGGTATCCTGCATGGCCTTGCACAGCCGCATGCCGTCCACTATGGAAGCATGCACCAGCCGGTCGGCAATCATCACATCCTCCTCGGTGAGGACCGCCTCAAACACCCCGGCATTGGCATCCATGCAGGAGGGAAACAGGACGGTATCTTCAGTGCCCAGAAATTCGCTCAGCTTATCCTCCAGCTCCTTGTGAATATCCTGGGTGCCGCAGATAAACCGCACCGACGACATGCCGTAGCCGCGAACATCCAGCCCCGCATGGGCAGCCTTGACCACATCCGGGTGGGAGGAGAGCCCCAGGTAGTTGTTGGCACACATATTGATTACATGTTTCTTGCCCGAACCCACCGGGAAGACCACGTCAATCTCGGAACCCTGGGGCGCATGGATGATGCGCTCCTCTTTAAATAATCCCGCCTCCCGGATATCCCCCAGCTCTTTCCGGTAAATATTTCTAACTTCGTCTGAAAAGGCCATGATAATCCCCTATTCTACCCCAAATTCCTTCAATAGTTCGACAATACTATTCACCGAATCGAAGGCTTCGGGGGTGGCTTTGGCATCGGGTATCTGAAGGTCGTATTTGTTTTCCAGGAAACGTTTCAAAGAGACCATGGAAAAGGAATCCACGATGCCGCTGGATATCAATTTGGTGTCATGGGTCAGCTCCATATCGTCCTCGTCCTCATCCAGGTATTCCTCTTTCACGTAATCTAAGATAATGTCTTTTAAATCTTCCGCCATGTTAATCTCCTTTTTTTTATTTTATAATTATTCATCGTCTTCCAGGGTGGAGGTGTCGCCGATCTCCTCGCCCCACTCCTTTGCCCGCAGCAGTCGGCGCATGATCTTGCCGCTGCGGGTCTTGGGCAGGGATTCGACAAACTCGATCTCCTGGGGCATGGCTAAGGGGGACAATTTCTTGCGCACGAAGTTCATGATGACCAGTTCAAGATCTTTGGACCCCTCAAACCCGGGGTTCAGGGTGATAAAGGCTTTAACGACCTCCATGTTGACGGGGTCCGGCTTGCCCACCACCGCCGACTCCGCCACCGCCTCATGCTCCAGCAGGGCAGATTCGATCTCGAAGGGGCCCACCAGGTGGCCGCCGGTGTTGATGACATCGTCGTCGCGGCCCACGAACCAGAAGTAGCCGTCCTCATCGATGCTGGCCCGGTCGCCGCACACGTACCAGCCGTTTATAAATTTGCTTCTGTAGACCGCCTCGTTGTTCCAATAGGTCCTGAACATGGAGGGCCAGCCGGGTTTGAGGGCAATCAGGCCCACCGTCCCGTTTTTCTGCAGCGGCTCATGGGTCCTGGGATCCACTACCGCAGCCTCGATGCCGGGAAAGGGCTTGCCCATGGACCCGGGTTTGATCTTCATGTCCGGGTAGTTGCAGATCACCATGCTGCCGGTCTCGGTCTGCCAGAAGGTGTCGTGAAAGGCCAGGCCAAAGGTCTCTTTGGACCATATCACCGCCTCGGCATTCAGGGGTTCGCCCACGCTGCACATATGCCGCAGCGAGGAGAGATCGAACTGTTTGACCGCCTCCTCACCCACCTTCATCAGGGAGCGGATGGCGGTGGGGGCCGAGTACCAGACGGTGACCCTGTGATCCTGGATAAACCGATACCAGGTCTCCGCCTTAAAACCGGAATCCAGCACACACTGGGTCACCCCATTGGCCCAGGGACCGATGATGCCGTAGGATGTACCGGTGACCCAGCCGGGATCGGCGGTACACCAATATATGTCGTCGTCGGTTAAATCCAGCACATACCTGGCGGTGATGTACTGGGAGATCAGCGAATAGTGCACATGCTGCGCACCCTTGGGCTGGCCGGTGGTACCGGATGTATAGTGCAGCACCGACGGGGTCTCGGCATAGGAGGGATAGATCTTAACGGTCTCCACCCTTTTCGCCTCCTCCATAGAGAAGGCCTGCTCCCGCTCCCGCAGCGGTTTCTTGCCGTCGTCGTCCACCACCACGATATGCCGCAGTTTGGGCAGATCGTCTTTTATCTTTCTCACCTTGCCCAGGTGTTTCTTCTGGGTCAGGATGACCGCAGTCCCGGCATCCTCCAGGCGGGTAAACAGGGATTCGCCGCCAAAGGCCGAAAACAGGGGCTGGGCAATGGCACCCATCTTTAATATGCCTAAAAAGCCAAAATACAATTCCGGGACTTTGTCCAGGAAGAGACAGACCCGCTCCCCCGGCCCGACACCCAATTCCGTTAGATAATGGGCGATGGTATTGGTTAACACCCGCATGTCGTCGAAGGTATACTTTTTGAGTTCACCGGCATGTCCCTGCCAGACCAGGGCCAGCCTGTCAGCCTTACCCATTTCACAGATCCGGTCGCTGCAGTAGTAACCGATGTTGATCTTATCTCCTTTGTGGTAGCCCAGTTCGTTTTCAGAAATTTCCCATTTGAATTTCTGCCTCATTTCTTCGTAAGAACCCATATTACTCATCTGTAAATTTCCTCCTTTGGGGCGTATTTATGTTCGATTTTTCCGTTTTTAGAAACATTCTCGATAATACAATACAACATTAAATATTCATAATAGATAATTTATCTTATAAAATAAAATCCGGGAAATGTCAAGAAAATAGCCGGTAAATCCAGATAGAATCTTTTATTAATGAAAGACTTTTTCAATATAATCTTTAGCTGCCGCCGTCTTTTTTCCTACAAAACAAGAGGCCGCCTGGGGTCCGTACCTGGCGGCAATGGCGGTGATAACCTGGGCATAGTCCCGGGTCTTTTGGGGATGGGCGGCAAACAGGTCGGCTAAATCGCCGAGACAAAAGCCCACCAGGCCGATACCTGCATGGGAGATGATGTCAAATAGGGCATCCAGGTAGGCCGCCTTCGATTCTGCCGGCAGTTTCCCCATACTGACTTCAATTTTTGACTGCACAAAAGAGGCGCTGCTGAGAGAACTCAAGGCCACCAACAATCCCAGCCGCAGCAAACGATGGCGATTGGCACCGGGAAACTTTTCGAGATTACTTCCCAACGCCAAAACAAACCTCTGGGCCTCCCGGTTCTCCTGCAACACGTCGGGGTTGCATATCTCCTTAAACTCCGCCTGTATTGAGGCATCGGCGGCAGCCATCACCGCACCGACCTGCAGGATCGCCGAAAATAACTCATACGGCGAAAACCCAATGTACAGCTCCAGGAAAGCCAAAAAGTCCGATATTTGCTCAGAGGGGACTTCATTCGTCAAAATAGCCGACAAAGACCGCATCACCTGCTCGGCCTGACTGCCGAAACTTTTGTACAACAACGGCAAAAATTCTATGTATTCCCGGCTGAAGGGTTTTACTTGATCCAGGATGCCGTCAAAATCGGTGACCAACTGTTTGAGCAATTTCCGCTCCGGTTTCACCGCCTCGAGGCAATCCCACCAGGTTTGAAACAACAATTTCCCCGGCTGAAAACTCCTTTGCAGCAGTTTCCGGGCCGCGGCGCCGATCTCCTCACCCAGGTTGAGTTGTTCGGCGATATTGAGCTCTACCAGTTCAATGAGAATCCGCCGAATCCCATCGATATCGGCGGCAGGAACCGTTAAACCCGCCAGCATATCGAACACCCGGTATTCCGACATCCCTTTCTGGATCAATTCGTCCATATGCAGCCAGATTACCTCTGCCGGAACCGAGTCTTCTCGTTTTTCTTCAATCATTTTTAACCTCACTGATCTTTTATGTTTCATTATACCACTATTTCGTGAAGAATTTTATTTTTAACCAACTTTATACTTCACCAAAACGTAAAAATATATTAAAATATACAATTATAAATTATGGATTATAGCGAAAGAAGGAAGCGAGAACAATTTTTGTTGACATCAATTTGCTATAATCGTATATTTATATAAAATATAATGATGAATGCTGATAAAGAAAGAAAGTTTATTGAAGAAGTTTACGCCGCCATCAGCACACCCCATACTATCGAAGACTTTCTTGGCCTGTTAACAGGCATTATAGACAACGTTTTTCAATTCAAAAAAACCATCATATTTTACCGGGAGAGGGTGGGAAATATTTTCAATCCCTTTTCCCAAAATCTCGATCCGGAAAAGATTTCGTCGTTAAAAGAAGAATCCAACATCATCGAGAGTTTTGCCCACCGCCATGAACCCATATATCTGGATGGGAAAAACAATTTACACCGTGAACTCTTTAACCGGGATACCGATCACTTTCTGGACCGATATGACCTGAACCTGATCTTTCCCCTCCGCTACCGCAACTATTTTAGGGGGCTGCTCATTACCTGGAGTCATCCCAAATACCGCAAGCATCTCAAAACAGCCGAACGATTAATCAAAATAGCCTGTGCTATCTTTATTCCCACTATTGAGATCAAACGTATCGAACTGAGCAATGACATGAATTATTATAAATTGTTCAAATTCGATCGCCTGGTTCTACTGGGAGAAATGGTGGCCGCCATCTCCCACGAACTGAAAACACCCCTGAGTACCATCATGCTGGAAATTCAGGAGATGAACGACCTGTTATTCAGCTTCAGCAAAAAGGATCTGGAAAATTCCTATCGAAAAATCAACAAAGAAATTCATAAAATCAATAATTTTGTGCACTCTTTGTTGAGTTTCTCCAAATTCCAAAAAATATCCATGGCAACCATCCTTTTAAAAGAGTTTGTTGAAAAGACGCTGGGTGATATTCCCCAAAAAAGATACCCCCCGGATACACAAATTATCACCGATATCGATAATGACCTGGCCACAACCTCAGACAAGAACCGCCTCCAGCAAGTTTTACTCAACATTCTATTCAATGCCTTTGATGCGGTGGGAAATAACGGCAGGATTATCATTAAAACCTACAAGGAATATAAAGATATTACCAAAAGCGACCGAATCATCATTTCGGTGAATGACAACGGTGCCGGTATTCCCAATGAAATCAAAGAGAAAGTCTTTGAGCCCTTTTTTACCACCAAAAGAGAGGGTACCGGCCTGGGGCTCTATATATCCTATGGAATTATGAAGAGCCTAAAAGGTGATCTGGAAATTCAAAGCAACGAAAACGGGACCACGGTCCTGATCGTTTTACCTACGAACTAAAATGAAAACAAAAAATAAAATTTTAATTATCGAAGACGATGAGTCGCTGCGGGAAACGCTAAAAGGCGTACTTTCCCGCCGGGATTATGAGGTTGACGAGGCGGGCCTCATTGAAGAGGCAAAGAAAAAACTGATCAAGAGGCCCTATGACCTGGCCCTGCTGGATATTACTTTTCCGGATGGATCGGGTCTGGATATTCTGGAGGAGGATACATTTATCAATCCCAACAGGATTATTGTCGTATCCGGGACTGCCCAGATCGATACCGCAGTCACTGCCATGAAAAAAGGTGTGTTTGACTTTCTGACCAAGCCGGTCGACCGCGACATCCTATTGGCCACCGTTGCCAAGGCCATAGAAGTGAACCGAAAATTGGACAACTTTCACGACCTGAAAACCGATATCGGTGCAGCCTCTTCCTTTGAAAAAATTATCTATCATAGCAAAATTATGGAAAACGTCCTGAAACGGGCTGGCGAGATTGCTCCATCCAACAGCACGGTATTAATTACCGGCGAAACCGGAACCGGCAAAGAGCTGCTGGCCCGCGCCATCCACAATCATTCACCCAGGAAAAATAATACGTTTATCCCCGTCAATTGTGCCGCCATACCGGAGAATTTAGCGGAATCCGAATTTTTTGGTTACGAAGCCGGCGCCTTCACCGGTGCCACGCGGCCCTATCCAGGCAAATTTTTGCTGGCAGAGAACGGTACGATCTTTCTGGATGAAATTTCCGAACTATCCTTGCCTATTCAGGCCAAAATGTTAAGAGTCATGGAATCGCACGAAATATTCCCCCTGAACAGCAAAAAACCGAAAATCATCGACGTCCGCGTGATTGCCGCCACCAATAAAAACCTTAAAGATGTCATGGAAAGCGGGCAATTCCGAGAAGATCTATATTACCGCATCAACGTGCTGAAAATCCATTTGCCTAAACTCAAAAAACGAAAGCAGGATATCATACAGTTGACCAAACACTTCATTCACATCTCCAATATTGCCCACTCCAAAAGTATCGAAGGGATTGACGACGAAGCCGCCGAATTGCTCACCAATTTTGAGTGGCCCGGCAACGTCAGGGAGCTCAAGAACACTATTACCGAAATCTCACTCCTGGTTTCCGGCAACACGATAAAAGCCGAACATCTGCCTTCCAGGATACTAAATTACGGAAAATCCCGCAGTACAGAGAAAAAGTACCTGACCCTCCACGAAGTGGAAAAGGGCCATATCATCAATACCCTAAAAAAGACCAGTTACAACATTCAGCAAACTGCCCAACTCTTAGGCCTCACCCGCCCCACTCTCTACAAAAAGTTGAGGGACTACAGCATCAAACGATAGAATATATAGTTGTCAACGGGTAAAGTTAGGGTTAATCAATTCTCTGTGCAATTCCCATTCCTCGGTTTTCTCGCACTCCTTCAGGTAGTAATAGGCATTACCCTTAATGGTATAGGTGGAATTGGGATCAACCTGAACTGCCTCCCTGGAACCACCAGGAAGAAAAATTCTCTCTAACACTTTCCCTTTAAAATCGAGAATCACAAACTCCGAAAGATCGTTTTTTCTTTTATAAGTTTGCACGTAAATCTTGCCGCTATCCACAAAGAAATTTCGGACCGGCGGCAAATAATCGGGAAATTCGATCATCTCTTCTATCCCGGAAACCGTCCTTAAATGCGGCTGGGTTCTGAACCATAAAATAACATCTTTTTTAAATGATCTCGTAACCTTCACCCTTTCCCATTCCAGATCAATGGCCTTTATTGGATTACCATCGACATCAAATATATCTAGATGAAATCCCTTGACTTTATCCAGCACAAATATTCTCTTTCCGTAAGTGCGGACAAAGAGGTGCGGTGGAGGAATCTCCACCCTCCTGGTTTTGAAAGGATTGGTTCTCCTGCTGGAATGAATCATTCTGACTTCGGAAAATTCGGAATTATAGAGGCAGACATTAATCATTCTATTACCTTCATTACCGGGGGCAAATTTAACACCCACATAGTTTTCCCCACAGGGTACGAACTGAAGAAGGTAGAAAGGAAAGAGTTTCTCCCCTATGAGTGCGCCGCTTTTTGAGTAGCAAGCCACCTTGTTATAGGAATTTAAAAAGACATTTCCATTGGCAATCTCCACCAGGATTCCCCTTTCTGGATGGGGCATCAGTTCACCGGGGCCCTGCCCCTCCCTGCCAAATCTTCTCAATAAACGGTAATCCTTTAAAGAGAAGATAAAGGTCTCTACCCCCTCAATGACATACAACTCATCCCCGTCAATTTCGATTCTCGCTGGTCTTGCCAATTTCGGCAATATAGCAAGCCTTTCAGCAAAGCCGGAGATAAAGCCTGTCAAAACAATAAAAACAACCACCAATATTCTCACCTGTTTCCTCCTTAATAGTTTCCCCTTAAACCTCCTGGGTAAAAAATTCATCCAATACAATCAGTACTGCTTTTATCATCTCGATGCGGGGAAAGGGATCTATGTAAGTCCTGGAATAGACATTGGGCAAAGCAATCCCCCAATGATCGGCCTTTACAACTCCCAGCTCAACAATTCCCCCAATTCCGGGGAAAAATCGGGAGTCCGGCAGCAACAGTTGGGTGTCGTTAAAAACATTATATTGGTACAACTCGCTACCGGAAATATACAAAAACAGATCATCGGGATTGGATATGAACTGTAACCCCCTCTCAAATTCCTTCCTGGGATAGACCGCAGAAATAGAAAACAATTTTATAGAAAGAGGCAGACGAATATGAGAATGTTTGCTTTTAACCGTAACCCGCATCATATCAATAATACCTTCCGGTAAATCCATCAGGTCGTCGGCAAATTCTTCAACCTTGTCAAGCAATTCCAGCCACTCTTTAAAAAATTTAATTCGAAATTTCGACAATAGTTTGACCGATCCTTTAACAATCTTCTGGATGATGCTTTTTCCCTTACTCAACCTTCGAAAGGCCTTTAACAATCTCAACGTAGCCCGGCTGGAAGCGGAAGAAGCCAGAGGTGTGCCCCGCAAAGCTCCGGCAATACTAACTACCGCTTTTGTTCTTTCGGCCACGTCTTTGTACTGTGTATCTGCCAACAATTCAACCACAATGGGGCTGCCTTTGCTGTAGGTAAGAAATATTAAATCCTGATTGCCATTCAACTCTCTTCTAATAATGTCATACACCCGTTTGGCACACTTAGCCGTGCTTTCAAAGGAATCCTCATACCAGGCATACAGGACCTTAAATCCCATCCCCTCTAATAGAGAAATTTGTTCACCAAAAGCCCTTTGAGAGATGAGGTGATGGCCAAAACCCGGTATCATCACTATGGTAGCATTCAACCTCCTAACAGTCTCAGAGCTCAAGTTTTGAAATTCAGGAATCTTTACGGAGAAATATTTTTTGTAATAGATATTCTGGGCATGCAAACGGATCAGGTCATATGACTTTTCGGAGTTATAGTCCAGTTCCTGGCCAGCGGGAATGAAATAAAGATGATCCTCTATCCTCTGGCCCGATTCTGCCAGCAGAGCCTGGAAGATCTGCCCAAACCTTATCTTCCATCGATCATCATCTGCCGTCATATTTCACCTCCACATCCCCCATTTAAATCATATACTGCTTATAAAGTTTCATGACATCCATATCCCTAAAGTCAGCAGAAATCAGAGGGGCTGCAGGTGCCATATATCCGCTTTTAATAAAGCTAACCTTATCGGCGACCTGAAATGCATAAAAAATATCACTCGTTAAATAAAGAATCGCCTTTCCCTCATCTCGTTTTCGTAACATTGTCTTATTAAACTCAACTTGAACAATCTTATCCTCTACGTTAACAAAATTATTAAAGACAATATAATCGGTATCCATCCCCAGCAATATTGAGAGATATACCATTTTGAAAATATCCGACCTTTCCTCTTTAATACGATGTTTAAGACAACTTTCATCTACATTCAGCCGGATCAGATGTTCAAAAACCTTCAGTTTATCAATTTTTACCATCGAACAGACATAATCCACAAACTGGCCCATGGACACATCCGTTTCAAAATCAGACACCTCATCGATCATGTTGATAAAAGCCACATTCGAATGATTCTGCCGATCGGTAACGGAACGTCCGCCAATAATTATATCACCGGTAAAAGGTTTCCGATACCCCCTCATCAATTCAAAAAAATGGCTCCGAAACGCCTCTTCCTTACAGAGAATAAAATATATCTCACCCTTTTCGACTTGAAATGAGATGTCTTCGGCGAACACTGCATCGAACTTGAATTTAAGTTGCTTCACTTCGATCATGATTCGTAGAGTAACCGTTTTAAACGAAAATAGGCGATGATAAACATCGCCAGACAATAACAAACCGCCACCGTCAGGCCAGGCCAAAAAGCATTGGGTAAATGGCTCTGGGCTTTAAAAACATTCTCATCACCCTTTACAAAGGATTCAACCTTCTTTTCTTTTAAAAAAAACTTTTTATTGAGGTAATATCTAACAAACTTTTCCTGGGACTTGATTACATAATCGGTAAAATCGGTATATCCATAATAGCCTTTGCTGGAGATCTCACCAGCCAGAAAATAGTAAAACTGGGTGGGAAATAGAGCCGATATGTATTCATAAGAATGAACAATATTTTTAATATCACTGTTTAAATTGAGTTCCTGGGACTTGCTAAAGTGGTGAACGGTATCCAAAAAATCCCTGGCGAACTTGCGAACAATCTGATCAATATCTGCATCTTTCGGGGGTGGATAGATCGTAAAATATTCTTGAGCATCATGTTCAAAAGCCAGAAGGGCCTTAAGTTGTTTCTGACTGAAGGACTCATTTGAAGGCAATGTCCCGGCTTTGTTAAAAATAAAAACCCGGCTGAGTTCCGGGACCAGAAACATAAAAACAACCCAGAACACAAACATCCATAAAAAGACCACTTTCCTGAACTTAAATAAAACCGCCAGCAGCATGCCGGCTAAGTAAAAGAACACCAGGGTAACGATCAGGAATAAGGTGTAATGAAAAAAATGGTTAACCGCCAATCTGGAAAAATGGATGTCCTGCATCTTAACTAAAAAGAAGGCTGCCAGAAGTAGAATAACAAAAAAAACATTCAACAAAAATAGTCGCGCCAATGTGCCCCAAAATACCAATTTTTTAAAATTGACAAACATTAAATTGAATTTCAGGTATTCGGCATTCTTTAGGCCAATGATCCCCATATAAATCATAAACAGGCTGCCCACTAAAAAAACAAAACCGGAAAAATCTTTAAAATAGCCGCGGTCCACAAAAAGTTTTTTGCCCTTAAAACGGGCATAAATCCTGACGAGCTCTTTTATATCTACATTACTCTCGATGTTGTAGAGGATATTGCTGTTCTTAAAAAAGACAATCAGGGGAGATGGCTCCAGCAAAATACGATAACCCAGATCAGCATACTGTTTATAATTTAAAAAATAGGGCACCTTACTCTTTTCATAATCTTTAAAAACTTCTTTTTCAGCCTGGTATCTCTTATATTCAGCAATCCCGGAATAGACAAAGTATAAAGATATGAGGGTGATCAAAAAAAATATGGATAGATCCCTTTTGTTCGTATAAATTCTGCGCCACTCAAATTTCAATATAAAAAACATTGCCTTCGTGTTCTTATCTTACCAACTTTTAAAAAAAAAGCAAAGCAAAATTTTTTCATTTAAATCGCCAATAATAAAATCATCCAATACTGCTGAACACTAAAGTAACATAGTTACCAAATAAAATTGCGTTTGAATACTGATTGAGTAACGACCAAAAATCCCCAATGGGTGGTTTTATACGACTCCTTAATCGATCCTGAATCGTGTAATATAGGGAGAGGGTATCCCTTAAATGTTCGAGGTTTTTTTCACAAAGTCCCAGGAGATCTCCCCTTGATAAGTATGAGGCAACTTTATCCATAATCTCTTTATTCAGGTTATTGGCAGCGGCGAAATCCTCATAATCAAAGGTTGTTAATTTATGGATCACTGCTTGCGAAGATGGAGTTGTTCTGAAAATTTCGGTAATTCTTTCATACGTGGTTTTCACCTCCTCCAGTTTAGAAATTGCCGGGCTGGCCAGTTTCAAAGCAGCGGCAAAATCAAACTCCCCCTCATAACCGGTCTCCACCTCATTCAAAAGCAGGAAGGTAGCGGCAGTGGAGCGAAGAAACAACGAAGCCCCCTCGACGGTCAAACCAGAAATTGCATTTCTCTGGGCAGCAGCCAGTTTGGCTTCAATACCATTCGACCATATTATCGCCTCTAAATAGGAACCGATCGTCAAGCAAATAAACAAGCCCAATACAATTTTGGTCCAGGGCTTTTTTTTCACATTCATGATTTACCTCCTGTTGATTTCATGTTAAATTATACCTAAAATTTTCCGGTTTAGCAAACAGTTTTTTTACACCCCCGACAAAAAGTCAGAAATTGTTGACATTTGAAATTATCATAGTTATAATGTTGTATCGATTGGTTCTATGGACAATTTGAGCATGGAAGAAATAATATACCCCGAGAACATCAAAAACAGCCTTCTTATGATGATTCAAAAAAACATCGCTGCCCTGGAAACCACCTTTAACATAGAAATTGCCCTCAGGGGAAATAAATTGATGTTTGAAGGTGACACTGCTGATAAACGCAACTTTAAAAAGTTTATTGAGAACTATATAGCGGCCTCAAAAAACAACGGGAAATTACACGAAAGCGATTTTAAAATCGGTATGAGTATGGCTGACCAGGGGAAAATCCATCTGATTAAAGAAGAACTAAACACCAAAGTGATTCTCAAGGTAAACGACAAAGAAGTTTACCCCAGAACCTTAAACCAAAAAACGTATATACAGGCTGTCATTAAAAACGATCTGACTTTCGGAATTGGACCGGCCGGAACGGGGAAAACCTTTCTGGCCATCGCTACAGCCTTAAATTTCCTGGCTGGTAAAAAAGTGGAAAGAATCGTACTCACCCGCCCCGTAGTGGAAGCCGGTGAGAAACTGGGATTTCTTCCGGGTGACATATATCAGAAGGTGAATCCTTACTTCAGACCCTTATATGACGCCCTGTACTACTTAATCGGTTTTGAGAAAACCACGGAATTGATTGAAAAAGAGGTTATCGAAATTGCACCCCTGGCATACATGAGAGGTCGAACGATCAATAACGCCTTTATCATCCTGGATGAGGGACAGAACACCCTGAATTCCCAGATGAAAATGTTCTTAACCCGCTTCGGCCAGAACTCAAAAGTCATCGTCACCGCCGATATTTCTCAGATTGATCTGGCGGAACCCAATAAATCGGGGATTTTCAATGCCATCAAAATCCTCAAAAATATTAAGGGAATCGCCATCGTTTACCTGAACGAGAAAGATGTGGTCAGACACTACCTGGTTAAAAAGATCATCGAGGCCTATGAAAGAAAGAAAAATGAAATTTAAGCTGAATTTTTTTAAAAAATATAATTCCACGAACGGCACACCCAGGAAAACCCCATTCATCATGCTTCTTGGGGGATTTGGACTGGTACTCATTATTTCGTATCTTTTGTACATTCCCCAGGAAAAGTCCATTGTGGACCATAGACTCCAGGTTGGCGACATTGTCAAAGAAGATATCACCATCAAAAGAGACATTACAGTAGAGGATGAACAAAGCACAGAAGAAAAGAGAAAAGAAGCCCTTGAAAAACTCATTCCAGTCTATGAGTATTATTCAGAAAAACGCTCACAGAGCATCATCCTTGTAAACCGATGGATTAAATTTATCGAACAGTCGAGCAAGAATTTTCAAAAAGATAAAAGCGAATTGCTCAAAATCAAAAACACCCTGCGATCGGAGTTCAGTCTCGAACTGTCAGACCGAGAGATTTTAAATTTGTTGAAATCCGATCTCGCTGAAAGCATCGACCTGGACGGACTGAATGAATTAATCAAATCGATAGAAAAAACGGGAATACTGGCTTCAAGAATCGGAACCAAAAAAAGTAAGGATGGTACAATTAAAGTTCTTTATAAAGACAAAGAACCCGCGATTTTAAAGATCGAAGAACTCTTTGACCGGGAAGAGGTGAGCAATATGCTCCGACGTTTTCTCAACAAGCAAAAGCTATCGGCAGCCCAGGTCAATCCGTTTACCTCTATCATCATGAAATTCATTGATGTGAATATTTCTTTTTCGCCAAAATTAACCGGAGAAGAGGAAATAAAAGCCACTTCAGCAGTCAATCCTGTATTGATTAGATTAAAGGCTGGAAAGGTTATTTTGAGAAAAGGCGACGAGGTCACCCACGAGAACATGAAAATACTAAAACTCATCGCCCAGAAAGAGGAAATCCAGAAGAAGATATTGTCAGACTTCTTTCTCATCCTGACCATTTTAAGCTTCATATTTCTATATTTTCACCAATTCTTCAAAATCTGGCACTCCAGCGGTATAAACCGTAAAAAACTGTTTATCATCAGTATGGTTACCCTGACGGTGGGCGCAATTATTTACCGCATATCCATCTTTCTTTTCCCCCTGATTACTAAAAACTGGACGATCGGTATCGATATTGAGATGTCCAGTATTTTTTATGCCATACCCTTCGGCGCTGGCGCACTTATTATCGCCTTTATTTTCAACCTCCAGAGTGCCGTCATTTATTCTTTTGCCAATGCCGTTGTCAGCGGTATCATATGCGGCTGGAATTTCAAAATCGCCCTGTACGTGTTGATTGGCAACCTTGCCGTCAGCTACGGCATCGAATTCTATCAACGATTAAAACGGTCCCCTATTCTGAAAGCTACCCTGTTCTGGCTTCTGCCCGCCAATGCCATCACCATACTGCTCTTCAATTTAACAGAGTCAGATATCTCCTTGAATCTAATATTGGTAAATATGGCCATGGGCGCCTTCTCTGCCGTTGTAGCCACGGTATTGGCCAATTTTATCGTCCCTTTATGGGAGGCTATTTTTAAATTGGTGACCGATCTGAAGCTGATTGAGTTGGCCAACTTGAATTTGCCAATCTTCAGGGAGATGCTGGAAAAGGCACCCGGGACCTATCATCATTCCCAGATGGTGGCCTCTCTATCCGAAGCCACAGCTTCAGAACTCGACCTCTCTTCTCTGCTGTTGACGACGATGGCGCTCTACCACGACATCGGGAAGATCGACAACCCTCAATTTTTCACCGAAAACCACACCATCTATCCCAATCCCCATGACAAACTCCAGCCCAGGGACAGTGCCAAAATGATCATCAGCCATATTACCGAAGGGCTCGAAAGGGCTAAAAAAATAAAGCTGCCGGAAATTGTCTATGCCTCCATTTCCCAACATCACGGTTCTAAGCTGGTTCGGTTCTTTTACGACAAGGCGCGAAAAATGTCCACCATCGATACCGACGAATTTGACGACACCTTCTTCCGATACCCCGGAAGAAAGCCCCAGAATATTGAGAATGCAATTATTATGCTGGCAGACCAGGTGGAGGCTGCCTCCAAGACCCTGGCCTCCCCTTCGGATGAAGAGATTCGCAATGTCATTCAGCAAATTGTCGATGTCAATATTGAAGAGAATCAATTCGACGAATGCGAGGGGCTGACTTTCAAGGCACTCCATATCATTGCCAATAGTTTTTACAAAAAGCTCTCTTCCATCTACCACATGAGAATTTCATATCCCGGCTTCGACTTTACCGAAAAAGAGAATAAGGAAGATGCTCAAAATACTGGATAACCCATACCAAATAGACAAAGAGTATTACACCTCTAAACTGAAAGCTGTAACCAACGAACTAAACATCAGGGGCACGATTTGTATCAAATTGGGTTCAGAAGAGGAATCTCGGCAGTTAAATCTCAGCTATCGAAAAAAAGACTATCCCACCGATGTGTTGAGTTTCCCTCTCAACGAAAAATTGCCGGACGGCTTTTATGTGGGCGATATATTTATCTGCTATCCCCTGGCCCGGGAGCAGGCTAAAGAGAATCACCTGAGCGTTGAACAAGAGTTGTTGACCCTGATGCTCCATGGTATTCTTCACCTGGTGGGCTATGACCACGAAACCGACACCGGGGAAATGGCGGCGCTGCAGGAAAAACTATTAAAAGGAGAAACGAAATAAAATGGCTTACCTGTATGGAACCGCCGGCTGGAGTTATGCGGATTGGGAGGGACTGGTCTATCCCCGGCCAAAACCCGGAGATTTCAACCCATTGGCCTTTTTATCCCGGGACTTTAACTTTGTCGAGGTCAATACCACCTTCTACCGCATCCCCTCCCTGAAGCTCACCTCCGGCTGGGTGCACAAAACCGAATCGCTGGAGCATTTTAATTTCTGGATCAAAATCCACCAAAACCTGACCCACCAAAAAAAGTGTCTGCCGGCGGAGATCGACCAGTTCAAAACGGTCATGGCGCCGCTGCAGCAGGCCGACAAACTCAGCGGCCTGCTGGCCCAATTCCCCTACTCCTTTAAGCTCAACTCCGAAAACCTGGATTATTTGCGAAATCTCCGCAGCACCTTCCAGGAATACCTGTTGGCCGTTGAATTCCGGCACCGCAGTTGGAACCGGGACGATGTCCTCCATTTCTTCCGGGAAAACCAACTGGTATGGGTCAATATCGACCAGCCGGTGATCTCCCTCTCCCTGCCCTTAACCGCCTATATCACCCATCCGGACACCGTTTATTTCCGGCTCCACGGCCGCAACTATCAGCACTGGTTTTCCGATAAAGGCCGGGATGCCCGCTACGATTACGATTACAGTATGAAGGAACTCAACCACATCGCCGAACGGATAAAAAGATTAAAAGATCTGGTCAAGCAGATCTTCATCTCCGGCAACAACCACTACAAGGGCGCAGCGGTAAAAAACCTCAAGGAACTCAAACAGATCCTCCAGCCGGATGAGACAGGATGACGATGGGGGAAAAATATCGGGGCGAGAGGATTCGAACCTCCGACCTCACGGTCCCGAACCGTGCGCGCTACCAGGCTGCGCCACGCCCCGAATAGATAGCCCTATTTTACCACAAAACCCACCTCTGCGCCACACCCGAATATCGATTTTCACGAATGTTCCTGGGGGATGATTTTCAGGTAGGCCTTGCGGGTCCTGGGGCCGTCAAATTCGCCGAAATAGATGCCCTGCCAGGTGCCCAGAACCAGGCGTCCGCCATCGATAATCAGCGTTTCCGAGGCGCCGACGAAGCTGGACATGATATGGGAGGGGGAATTGCCCTCCATATGGGTAAAGTAACTCTCCTGGGGGACCAGGCGCCGGATAAAATGCCTGATGTCCGCCATCACCGCCGGGTCGGCATTCTCGTTAATCGTAATCCCGGCAGTGGTATGGGGGGTATACACCAGGATGATCCCCTCCTGCACCCCGCTGTCGGCCACAAACCGTTTTACTTCGGCGGTGATGTCCACAAATTCTATCGATTGATGGGTCTTCACCTCGATGACCGTCAGGTATTTCATGACGCCTTCATCTCCTCTTCACCAAACACGATGGCCTGGAAGGTCTCAATCTTGACGCCGCGTCTCCAGGTGTCCCGCGGCAGTCCCGCCTTCAAGCAGCCGTAAGAAATATATTCCTCCAGATCCCACTGCTGCTCCACCGGCACCTGGGGCAGCAAGAGTCCCCGGTTAAAATCCTTTGAAATGATGATGCCATCGCGGCCCACCTGGACATCCTCTACACCGCCCACCTCGCTGGGAACCGTTAATACCGATATCTCGATATCGATCTCATCGAGTTCATCTGCCGTTACAGCCGGGAACCTGGGATCCTCGGTGGCCGAGGCAATGGCATTGTCCACCACCGCCTGAAACAAAGGTTTGATGGGCAGCGGGTAGCCGATACAGCCCCGGAGTTCACCGTGCCGGTGCAGGGTCACAAACACCCCCCGCTTCTGGGCAAACTTAGGGTTTGTGCTCTCCGGGTAATCCCTTTTTCGCTGCCGCAAATAGTTCTCGATGGTCTGCCTGGCCAGGCTCAGCAGCTCCAGCCTCTCTTTTTGGGTATATTCCTCTGCGTCCATTATGAGTCTACCTCCCAATCTAAAATTTCGATCAATTCCTTTCGCCTGCCAACGGAGTCGAACCGGCAGTCAAAAAAGGTCGCCTGCTGCCCCTCAATCTTCAGGATGATATCTTCACAAAACCAATCGCTGACAAACAACCGCCGGTTGATAAAAAAGACCCCCAATAACTCTTCGTTCATTTCATGCAAAAATGTCTCATACACTTCACCGATATTTTTCCGCTGAAAGTGAACCGAAAAAAAATTCTTAATAATCCTAAACCCACCGATATCACGGCCCACGATAAACCCGGTTTCCCCGGAATCCAATCTCAGCAGCAGGTCGAATTGGCGGCGGGCCTCGGAAGCGAAGCGAATCTTCATGCCTTACTTTTATCACAACCCCACGCATTAATCAAGGCAACAACATAAAGAATTGGAATAATGGAATGGTGGAATGGTGGAACGATGGATGTAATGCACAGGAAGGGGACAGGCCAATTTTTCCCTTCCTCTATAGTAGTTCAATTCGCCCATTAGTATATCATAGGCAGCATCATGTTTTAGTTTTTGGGCCAGCGCCTTAATCATCTCCAGATCTGTACTGCCTTCCACATATAAGATGCGAGGCCGAATCCTGGCTTTGTAGTAATGATCGATGCCAAAGGTCCGCAGGGCATTCTTCATATCATTTTGCGTCGCCAGGTTAACGGCTTCTCCATTAATCAATAGAGTCAGATTGGTGTCCACCGCGTCGTCGAGGATGACTTCCGAGTGAGTGGCAATAATTACCTGGGATTTATTCTGGTGGGCGATTTCCTTGAGAATCTCGTACACCTGCTTTTGCCGCAGGATCTCCAGGTGGGCATCCGGTTCATCGATCAGCAAGACACTCCCGGTATGGGCATAAAGGTAAGTCAGGATCAGCAGCATTTGCTGTAAACCGCGGCCCGCCAGTGAAATATCCAATCCCTCTTTCCCGGCGACCCCCCACTGACGATATTTCAATATAAGATTCCCCCGGCTAACATTCAGTTGCGGCTCCCCCAGATCCACTGCGAATAACCTTTTCATAATACCGAGAATGGATGACCAGTTCTTACTCCCTTGTGCTTTGAAGTATTATCCCTCCAGATCTGCATATTATTCCAGAAAAAGCGCGTCTCTGAAACCGGGATTTCAAGTATATTTAAACGGTTAATGAAGCTGGAAGGGGACAGGCTAATTTTTTATTGCCCCCAACGCCTTGTAAACGGTTTCTAACGGTAAGGGCAATATCTTAAGAGAATGGGAATGATGGAATGGTGGAATGTTGGAAAGATGGGAGAAACAGATTTTATTGCAAATTGCAAAACAGCCATTGCAAAATGCAAAATGAATGTCTGCCTGGCTTTGTCTTTACTCGTTGACAAAAGGTGGAGAATGCAATATATTAGTGCTGGAGGCATTATGTTGACCCGAACCCTAAAAGTGACCGACCGCTTCATCGAGATCCCCGGTCTGGAGAAATATAGAGGCAAAATGGTGGAAGTCACCGTAAAGGAAAAGTATAGAGTAAAAGACAAAAAGCGAAAACTAAAGAAGTTCTTTGCCCTATGCGGTAAGGTTGATCTGGACCAGGGAGAGTTAACCAACTTGAGGGAACAGAGTTTAATATGATCCTGGCCGACACCAGCATTATCATCGATTTCTGGAGAAACCCGGACAGCGAAAAACGGCAAATATTTGAAAACCATGAAATCGCCATTTGCCCGGTCATCAAGGCCGAACTTATTCACGGGGCTAAGAGCGAAAAAGAGAAGAGAAATATCAAAGAAGCCCTGAATGGGTTAACCTTTTTAACCATCGATGAGGAGATATGGGAATCATTGGCAGAGTATCTGTACCGCCTGAAGAAATCCGGGGTCACCGTCCCCTTCCAGGATGCCCTGATCGCCGCTGTTTGTATCAAATATGATTGCCCATTATGGACCTTAGATAAGCATTTTTCTAAAATAAGCGAACATCTGGAGGATCTCCAATTGTTCAATCCATTTAAAGCGGAACCCGAACAATAAATGAATGGCCCGGTATCCGCAGGGATGGGGCCAAAATCCGTAGGGGCGGGTCAACATCCCGTAGGGGCGCCTCAAAAGTGCGTAGGAGCGGGTCAAAGTTGCGTAGGGACGGGTCAAGTAGCCGTAGGAAGGGGTCAACATTGCGTAGGAGCGCCTTAAAACCTCGTCCGAACGGGTCAAAATGCCGTCCGAATGTGCACAGGAAGGGGACAGGCCAATTTTTCCCTTCCTCTTTGATCTTTTTAGCCTTCGGGCAAATATTTGATTTTATTTTGAGGCCTGGGCGGATAATTTTTTTAGAAAAGTTGTCAGATCGGGGAAAATGTATTAAAATGTCGGAAGCAGGAGAAATCCGATGAAAATAGAAAAAATAGTGGTTAAAAACCTCTTCGGGATATTTAATCACGAGATTCCGCTAAACACGGCAGAACATATCACCATAATAGTCGGCCCTAATGGGTACGGCAAGACTATTCTGCTAACTATGCTCGATGCCCTGTTCAACTCCCAATATCATAAGCTTCGTCCCATTCCCTTTGATGAATTGGCAATATATTTTGACAACAAGAGTCATCTTCTTTTGAAAAAAAATAGTAGCTCTTCCGTGAACGGGAAAAGGAAGAGCAAAAATGGAAAACAGTTGCTCCTGGACTTTTCTAAATCAGGTTCGAAGGTAAAGAGTTATACGGTAGAGACATTGGGTAGTCGTGATATACCTTTACCGTTGAACATGATCGAGCGCCTGGTCCCTGAGCTGGAGAGAGTGGGTGCAGAGGCATGGATGAATTTAAAGACTCATGAAGAACTTTCTCTAGATGACGTACTGGATCGGTTCGGCTACAGATTTCCCATTTATTTACCGGAGTTGAAGAGTAGAAAAGAACCGTCCTGGTTAGAAAATATCAAAGAATCTGTGGATATCAATCTTATAGAGACCCAGCGTTTAATCAGTGTCTCCCCTTCCAGAAGGCGGCGGGATTACAAGGAACATGTGCCAATGTCTCCGGCGGTATTGGATTATTCCGAAGAATTGGTGGATGCGATCCAGAAAAAATTGGCCGAATACGCCTCCCTGTCCCAATCATTGGATAGAACCTTTCCCACAAGATTAATAAAAGTACAGCGCCTGAATGGGCTTACCGAAGAAGCGCTGAAAGAGGAATTAAACGAACTGGAGAAAAAACGTTCGCGCCTTATCGCTGCCGGTTTATTGGATAAAGAGAGTGAGATCGATTTTAAGGATTTGCAGAAAATTGATGAAAGTAACATCAACGTGTTGTCGGTATATGTGGAAGATGTTAAGGAGAAACTCAGGGTATTTGATGAGTTAACCGAAAAAATCGACCTGATGATTAAAATCATCAACAGTCGATTTCTTTATAAACAATTGTCGATCAGCAAGGCCGATGGCTTTGTCTTCAAGACCCCTGATGGCAAAGTTTTACCTCCCACCAGTTTGTCTTCCGGGGAGCAGCACGAGTTGGTTTTGCTTTATAAGATGCTGTTTAAGTTCAAAGCCGGTTCCCTCATTCTCATCGACGAACCAGAAATATCTCTCCATGTGGTCTGGCAGCATGAGTTTCTTGAAGACTTAGAGAAAATTACGAAATTGGCGGGATTCGACGTTTTGATTGCCACTCACTCTCCCCAGATAATCAATAAACGCTGGAATTTGGCCGTTGAATTAGAAGGTCCGAAATAGTGAAACAGCACTTAACAGCTTATGATATTGCCAATGATGTAAGATTAAGCCGCACTTTGCACAAAGGGACCTTCCTGGTCCTGGAAGGGGACACGGATGCACGGGTGTATGGACGTTTTATTTGTGAAAAAGACTGTATGGTGATCCCGGCTCATGGCAAGGATAATGCCATCGGAGCCCTGGAAATTCTTGAAAGCGACGGTTTTGACGGTATCCTTACCATTGTGGATGCCGATTTCTGGCACCTGGAAAATATAAAGCCAAACAGTGAGAACCTCCTGCTAACCGACACCCACGATCTCGAAACCATGATCTTGAAAACATCGAACTTATTGGAGAGGATTTTGTCCGAGTTCGGGAAGAGGGAAAGAATCAGAAACCTGGCTGGGCCTGTTCAGACAATGGTTATAGAAGCCACTTTACCTATCGGACTTTTGCGTTGGCTCTCTTCAGCTTCAAGGGATAATATACCGATAAAGTTCAGGAAGCTGCCTTTTGAAAATTTTGTAGACAAAACCAAACTCCAGACAAATGTGGATGAATTAATCAATGAAGCCAAAAAAAATGTAAGAGATGCCGAGGTCGATGAAGAATCCCTGAAGATTAAAATCAAATCTATGAAAAATGAAGGATACGATCCCTGGCAGGTGTGTTCTGGTCATGATATGGTGGAAATATTGACCATTGGTCTCCGTTTTACTTTCGGGAATCGAAAAGCAAAAGCGCTGACAGCAGAGGTGGTGGAGGGAATGCTGAGGATGGCCTATGAATATTCTCATTTTTGTGTCACCCGACTCTATAAATCAATAAAAAACTGGGAGAATGCCAATCCCCCTTTTAAAATTTTGAAGAGATAAATCGCATTTTTAATCAGAGGTCTGGGAACGGCCCCTGGGGAGTGATTTTATTTGGGATTTTTGTTGACAGGAGAGGAAAATTGTATTATATTAATAATACAATTATTGAGAAGGAGGTTTGAATGATCGGGTTGAAGATCGATAATGCGTCGCCGGTGCCGGTCTACCAGCAGCTTAAACAGTCAATAATACTGGATATTATGGCCGATCGGCTCCGGGAAGGCGACCAATTGCCCTCCATCCGGACATTGGCCAAAATGTTGAAACTGAACCCCAACACTGTAGCAAAGGTGTACTACAATTTGGAAGAGGAAGGCTTTATCCAGGGCAAACGGGGCAGCGGCTACCGGGTCAAGGGACAGAAGGCCAGGCTGGATAAATTGAAGGTGGCCATGATGGAGGACGAATTAAAGAACTTTTTAAGCCGGGCCTTCTCCCTGGGTTTTAGCAAAAAAGATATCGAAGCATTATTCAGGAGGGTATTAGACCATGAAAAATAAAATCGTAGAAGTGCACAACCTCTGTCTGCGGTTGGCGGGCAAACCGGTGCTCAACCAATTGAGTGCGGCCTTTGAACAGGGGGAGACGGTGTTGATTGCCGGTAAAAACGGTTCCGGCAAGAGCAGCTTCCTCAGATGCCTGGCGGGCATCTACTTTGCCGATGAGGGGGAGATCGAGTTTGGGCGACTCTCCAGCCGGAAAAAGCTGGGTTTTATCTCCGATAAGATGAGTCTACTGGAACACTGGACACTGGCCCAGGGCATCGATTTTCACTGCCGGGTCTATGGGGTCGCAGCCTTTAACCCTTCCCTGATCGATGAACTCCACCTGCCGCTGAACCGGAAAATCAAACACCTCTCCAGCGGGGAACGGGCCATTTACCACCTGTCGCTGTTGATTTCACAGCAGCCGGAGCTCCTGCTGGTGGACGAGGTGATTCACATGATGGATCCCTACATGCGGGAACTGTTCCTGGACACCCTGATCGACCTGATCGCTGAATTCAATACCACGGTGATTATGGTGAATCAAACCTTTGCCGAGACCGGCCGGCTGCCCGAGCGGATAGTGGTGATGGAGGAGGGCGGTTTTGTACTGGATGAAAAGAGCGAACAGTTGACCCAGAAGGTCAAGAAGGTGGTGACCGACCAACCCCTGGAGAGTGACCTGCCGGTCCTGTTCAAAAAGGAATCCCCCCTGCTTAACGAGTATTTTATTTACCCCTTCAAGCCGGAATGGGCGAAGAAATATTCACTGCCTTTCCAGGGGGTAGACCTGACCGAGATCATAAAAGCATTTATTGGAGGATATTATGGTAAGAAAAGAGATTAACGAAGTGTTGAAGCAGGCCCTGTACCTGGTCCTGTCGGTAGCGGTGCTGCCGGTATTGATCTGCCTGGCGGCGGCGCTGTCAAAGAGCCCCCAGGCTTTCCTGGATGTGTTTTTCCCCACCTTCCAGGCGGGTTTGCTCTTCTGGGCCCTGTTTTCGGGGATCTCCCTCTTTGCCGCCGACCGGAAGGGGCAGGGGATCGAATACATCCTGTCGCTGCCCTATTCCCGTCTGCAGCTTCTGGCCTTCAAGCTGCTGCCCCGGCTGGCGGCCCTGGCTGGGTTTTATGGCCTCTACCTGGTTCTTTATTACACCATCGGCCTGGACCACGTATTCATGGCCCACATGTCCTTTTCCTGTCTCTATGTCATCCTGTTTCTCCTCTCCCTCACCTTTTCGGTTTCCCGGGAGAATTTCGTCATTTCGGTACTGCTGTCGCTCTTTACCTTTGTCCTCTTCCTGGCTGTACTCTTCCTGCTGTTTTGGCTCACCCTGAGTTGGCGGGGCGGGCAGATATCGGGATTTCAATTCCAGGATGTGACGAACTCCTGGGTTTTCCTGGCTGTATTTATACTGGTTGTGCCCTTCGTGGTATCCTTTGGCTGGGCCTTTAAGCGGTTTGATCTCCGGCCGGTGCGCAATTATACGAAACGGTATTTGAAACTCTTCATACCGCTGCTTGTCGTCTGCCTGGGACTGTCACTGATTTTTGCTTACCAGAGCTGGGATTGGGGATACCGGGGTTATTACCTGACACGGGAGCACAAATTGATCGAGTATGACGGCTACCGCACCCGCGTCTACGATGGCGAAGGCGCCAGGGAGATCGAAACGTTTCATGTCTATGATATAGAAATGGAATCGGGGAACGACTTATACTATACCCGGCGTACAAGAGAGGGGGATACGGTCTGGCGAATCAATCTTGACGATTATCGGAGTGAGATCTTTTATCAACCGCAAGGGGCGAAGAAGTTTAACTACTGGTTCTGTCGATTTGCCAACAGCCTGCTCTTGTTTGAGCGGGTAAAAGGAGAAAAAAGAAGGGTATTGGTGTCCATCGACATGGATTTGTTGGCTGTCGAGAAAATAGACATCCCGCTGGAAATCAGCCGGGATAAGCCGGTGCTGCAACTCCTGGGAACCGACGTGACCGAAGGGAGACGTTACTGGTTAATCACCCCTGCCTCCGGCCGGAGTTACCCGGTTTCCCGGGTCTGGGAGGACGGCACCTGGCAGCAGCTAACCACCGGGCCAAAATCCCCGGTCTATGTCAACCGCCTGTTGATTCACTACGACCGGGAGGCCATGCTCATCAGTAAGCTGACTCCCGGGGGGCTGGAGCCGGTCAAGCGTCTACCGGCGGGCAGGGAGGTGGAGTTTATCGCCATGTCCAGGTGTCTTGATTTAAATCCCCAGTGGTTGGGCGAAATTTACGGCACCTGTTTCGATTCAAAGCAGATGGCTTACCGGGGGATCTACCGTCTCGACATGAACGAAATGACCCTGACCATGCTGGGCGACCGGACCGGTCATCTCTATTACTTTTATCCCCGGGATTTCTACTGGGCGATATACGGCCACGACCGGGACAACAATTACTGGGTCGAGACGCTGTTCCGGTTGAAGAACGGGGAGATGAAGCGGTTGAAAAAATTTGAGAATGTCGATCCCCGGCAGTATTTCCACTTCTCAAAAGCCGGACTGGTGCTCAAACAGGACGGCCGCACCCGTGTCTACGCCCTGCCCGACATGAAGGCGTTGACCTTTAGAGGACTAAATTAAGTCACTCTGTTTGTTTTGCTCTCCACTGATCGATTTTTTCTTCGAATTCTTGCTTAAGGACGAAAAATTGGGGACAGTCGCAAAGTGCGGCATAAACGGATGAGCCCTTTTCTGGGCTTATTTCAGGAGTTGAGGAGGATGGCGGCGAAGAGGGGGATCATGATTTCGTGGTGGCCGATAAAATAGTAACCCTTACCCCCATTCTGGACCGGCCGTTTCACCACATTCTCCAGGGGCCGGTAGTGTTTGATAAAATCAAACACGGCGGTGTAAAAATCCCTCAGTTCAATCTCCTGGGCCATACAAAAGGCGATGGCCTTAAGAAACACCTCGGGCAGCACAACGGCAGAGCCGACATTAATATATACTCCGCCGCCGGACAACTGCGAGACCACCGAGGCAAACAACATAAAATCCTTTTCCGCCAGGCTACCCAGGGCAGCACCGTCAAAATTGGGATGGTAATGGATAAAATCGGTGCCGATGGCCGGATGAATGGTGACGGGGATATTGAGCTTATAGGCATGGTATAACACACTGTATTGATTGAAGGAGAATTTAGCCTGGATCAGATAATTCCCCACCGCCTCGCCGCCCCCCAGGCCCTTTTCCAGGCCTTCCTTCAGGGCAATATTCAGAAACAAACCGGTCTCTTCGGTATTGCCGTATATACCTTTGTGGAGGTTTTCCGAAACATCCTCGGAGGTTTGCCCACTCAAGGCAATCTCAAAATCGTGGATCATGAAGGCACCGTTCACACAAATGGCCGAAATCCAGCCCCGCTCCATCAAATCGATGATAATGGGATTTAATCCCACCTTAACCACATGCGCACCCAGGCCCACAATAATGGGTTTGTCACGTTTCCGTGCCAGTTTCATATGATCTCTAAATTCCAGTAAATCTTTGGCTGCTAAATAGCGGGGCAGGGTTTCCAAAAAAGAGCCGAAGTCGGTTCCCGGCAAGGGGGGATTGGCGAAATCTTTCACATTTACCAGCGATTTGCGGTCGTTGATGGAGATGGTATTAATTTTCTTCTTGTTTAATAACGGATATTTTTTGTAGGGCACTCAACTACCTTTTAATGTCTTTGAATATTTTATTACATACTCCATACCGCTGTAAATGGTCAAAAACACGGCAGCATACAACACAATGGTTCCCACCGTAAAGAAAAAGTCCGGGTGCGGCAGCTTGGGGGAGAGGATAAGGGTTGAGATGGCAACGATCTGAGACAGGGTCTTCTTCTTGGCCAGCCACGAAGCGGAAAACACATTGTCCTGAACTAAAAAATAAAAGCGAAATCCGGTAATAATGATTTCCCTTAATATAATAATCGCCGCCACCCAGGTTTCCACCACCTGCAAATAGACCAGAGCCAGCAGTGCAGCAGCCACCAGCAATTTATCCGCCAACGGGTCCAGGAATTTCCCCAGTGACGTGATCTGGTCATACTTGCGGGCAATATACCCGTCCACGGCATCAGAGATAGCGGCCAATACGAAAATCACAAAGGCAATAATTTCCTTGCCCTCCATTTCGGTCAGCAGGATCACCAGGAAAATGGGAATCAAAATGATCCTTATTGTCGTAATAATATTCGGTATTGTCATTTTTCCAAAAAGCTATTTTATACTGGTAAAGGGAAAAAAGCAACCGTATCTAAAAAAAAAGTGTCCAGTAGCCCACTCGACCACTATATTTATTAATTAATGCGCATGAAATAGATGCCGGCGATCGCTTTCACCGCCCGGTCCGAAAAGAAATCGGCAGACGGGAAAAGTTTGAACCGGCCCGTATCTTTGCCTGCCCCGGTATCGCAAATCAAAAATTCCTTCTGGTCGCTGCGATTGAACAATTCGGCAAAGGTGATGGCCACCCGATAACCGTCGACAGCGGAGATCACCCAGTACCCTCGCCTGACATTTTTTCGATCCAGGCCGGCATATTCAGCCAATACCGACTTTAACAGCTTGCCTTCAAAATAGCGGATGCCGTGAAATCCCTTGCCCCGGCCGTAAAACACCGACGGATAGGTCCTGACGGGCAGCTTGTCTGCCAGTTTTTCGATGATGCCGATTTTCCTCTCCCCCGAATAGACACCGATCTTGCCGCTGTATAGGGGCTTTAAATTCCGCCTGACCTTAAAATGCAGCGGCGCCGAAAAAACCGTGATTTTAGAAGGGTTTTCAATATTCCGGTCGGCAAACAGGTCATCCCCGCAGACCAGTTTGGCCTGCCGGGGCAGCGGCCACATCTCCCCGGTTTTGGCGGGGATGATACGAGCCACCTGGGCGGCAACGATAATCCGGTGCAAGGCGGCGGGATAGAAGATCTCCCCCCAGCTCAAGACCACTTTGTCGCCCTGCCGATTCTCCACCTTGACCAGCAGGTCAATAATCGGGGAAAATTCCTGCTTATTTTTTTTGTCCAGAACCCTCTCTTTGAGGATGTCAAACAGAGAATACCCCCGGTAGGTATAGGACCCGACAAACGTTTGTTTCCCTCCGGCCAAAACTGCTTCACTGACATTCAGGGAACGGAGGGGCAATCGGGAAAAATCCACCTTGCCGGGATTCACAATCTCGCCGCCTACCTCGACATCAAGCCCCCGAAGGGTATGAAATTCATTGTTGTCGTAGAAATCATTGTTCTGAATAGGTTCCTGGGTCTCTTCAGCCGGCAAATAGATCCCCGCCAGCAAAAGGATCATCAGGAGAAGAGAGGCTCTTTTGAAATATTCTGTTATTCGTATCACGGTAGTACCCCTGACTCGGAGGAAGCCGCATCTTACCACATCTAACGACTAAAGTAAACCCTGTTGAAGGCGAAAATAATACTGTTTTGCGTCTAGCTCAGAGATTACTTTGAATACACGCCTGGGAGTAAAGGATTGGGGACTTATTCGTAGCGCAGGACGTTGACCGGGTTGTGGGTGGCGGCCCGGTAGCCCTGGAAGAAAATCGTGGCCGAGGCGATGATGAGGGCGGTGAACAGGGCGATGGCAAATACCAGGAATCCAGGGTCGATGCGATAGGCAAAGTCCTGCAGCCAGAGGTGCATGGCATACCAGGCCGCCGGTATCGCCATGGCGCTGGCTAGCACCACCAGGGAGATGAACTGGCGGGTCATCATAAAAACGATGTGTGAAGCCGATGCCCCTAAAGCCTTACGGATGCCGATCTCCCTTTTTCTCAATTGGGTAAAAAAGGCCACCAGACCGAACAGACCCAGACAGGCCACAGTGATTCCCAGGGTAGTGATGATACCCAGCAGTTCTCCCATCTGCTCTTCATAGCGGTACACCCGGTCGAAGGTCTCGTCCAGAAAGGCGTACTCGAAAGGGGCGTCCGGGAAATGGTTCTCCCAGGTTTCCTGGATAAAGCCCAGGGTCCGGGAGATGGTCTCCATATTCACCGTGAGGGTGAGTACCCGCAAGAGGGAGGCTTCAATATCCATGATCACGGGTTCGCTGGCCATCTTCATGCCCATAAAGTGAAAATCGGCGGTCACCCCCACGACCCTCTTGGTCTTGCGATGGTAGTGGGCCTTAAACGCCGCGCCGATGATGGTTTCGGGATTGGCATATCCCAGTTCACGGGCCCCCGATTCGTTTACCAGAAAGGCGCCTTCGCTGTCGCCGGGCCTCTCCTTTAAAAATCGGCGGCCCGCCTTTATCCCGATGCCGTATTGGGAAATAAAATCATAATCCACGGTCAGGATTTTGCAGCGTTTGGGCTTCTCTGCGCCGTTGAAGTCGGTCTTCACCAGGTAATAGCCGCCGTTGAACTCTTCCCCCGGTACCGACGAGGACACACTGGCCTGGGTGATGGCCGGATGCCGGAGAAAATCCTTCTTGATGGCCTCGTAGTTGCGGCGAAAATAGGCCTGATTACTTTTAATCTTCAGGATTACTTTTTGTTGGCGGTCGAAACCAAGGGATTTGCCCTTCATGTAACGAAGCTGGCGAAAGACGATTAAGGTGCAGATGACCAGGAATATGGAGATGGCAAACTGGCCCACCACCAATAATCGCTGGGCGGTGGAGCCGCTTTTGCCGGGGGTGATTTGCTTTCGCAGCATGGATACCGGCTTATAGGCCGACATCACCAGCACCGGGTAGGCGGCGGCACTGCCCCCCACCAGTATAAACAACACCCCCAACAGGGTTAAGACAGCGGTCTGGCCGAGATCCTGCAGGCTGAGGACTGTACCGGCCAGGCGGTTGAAGTGCATCAGCAGCGTAGACGTCAAGGGTAAGGCCAGGACAAAGGCCAGCAGGGTGATCAGGTAGGATTCGCCGAAAAATTGATAGGCCAGGTCCCGGCGGCGGGCCCCCACCACCTTGCGAATACCCACTTCCCGGGTGCGGATGGTGGCCAGGGTGGCGGAAAGATTGATGAAGTTCATGCAGCCGATTAACAGAATCAGCAGTGCGGTGATGGCGTAGATGTAAATATAATACATACTGCCGGGGGCCTCAATTTCACCGAGGTAGTTGGAATTCATATGAATGGAGCGGACCGGCTGGAGAAAAAGCTGATACAGTTTTAGGGTGCGATTGGTCCGCTTATCATAGGCGGATTTGAACTGATCGGCTATAGGTTTCAGCCTGGTTTCAAACTCCAGAGGATCGGCGTCTTTTGCCAGTTTTACATAGGTATATTTGTGATGAAAATCTATCCAGTCCCGGTTCAGGTTGGGGCGGTGGGCCAGCAGGGTGGCAAAGGATACCAGCATGTCGTACTTCAGGTGGGTGTTGGCCGGTGCGTTCTCGATGACCCCGGTTACCCGGAAGTCTTCGGCAATGCTGGTCCCGGTATCGTAATCCAGTTCGATTTTAAGGGTTTTGCCCACGGCCAACAGTGTGCCAAAATATTTTTGGGCCATCCCCTCGGTGATTACCACCGACCCCGGAGCGTCCAGCGCGGTTCTGGGGTTGCCCCGTAAAAAGGGGATGCGGAACATCGTGAACGCCTCCGGTTCGGCAAACCAGATACGGTTCTCAAAGAAACGCCTCTCCCCGTTGGCCACCAGTACATGGTCGGCATTTTCGTAGGGCCGGACAAATCGGGTGACTCTTTCAGCCAGGGGAATCTCTTGCCGGACGGTATATGCCAGGGGCCCGGGGGTGGAGGCGAACCAATGTTCCCCCGTGAGACTAATCCGCCTGGCAGCCACCCGGTACAGGCGATCCGCCTGGGGGTGGTAGGCATCGTAGGTCAACTCGTTGGTCACATAGAGAATGATCACCAGGCCGCAGGCGATGCCGGCAGCCAGGCCAAAGACCTTAATCAGCGAAAAACCTTTGTATTTAAGTATATTGCGGACGGTAATGACCAGGTAGTTCCTCATCATGGTGAAACTCCAGTAGAGTCGATGGGACAGGAAACCGGGAACCGATCGAACAATCTGGGCCAGGAGCCACCACTTTGCCAATACCGTCCCCTTGTCGGAACGGACGGTTTCGTACATCTCTTCAAAATAACCCTCCATATAGGCGACATCCTCGGCCGGCAGCAAGTACTTTAAAAACCGCCGGGCCACGGCCAGTCCTCTTGTTTTCTGCTTTGTCATGACGACACCTCCTCGCAGAGCGACAGTTCCAGGCCGTTCCACATCCGGTGGTAGAGTTCCCGCAGCTTTCGCAGTGCCTGATAACCTTTAGGGGTCAAGTGATAATATTTAATCGGTTTTTTACTGCCGAAACCGCCGGCATTCCCTGTCCGGGCCTCGATGTATCCCTTGATATCCAGCCGGTTCAAGGGGGCATAGATAGTGCCCACCGAATAGTATTTCCCGGTATAGTTGTGTATCTGTTCCCTGATGGTAATCAGGTAGGCATTGTCGTCGAGACGATGAATCGCCAGCAAAATCTGCTCTTCCTTGCGCGTCATTTCCCGCATATTAGACCTCCATAGTATTACTTCGAAAAAATCGAAGTGTTGAAGAGAGTATATACGCATAATACTTCGAAAGGTTCGAAGTGTTATAAAAAAAATTCGGCCAACAAATGGCTGCATGATTTTGAAGAGGCGGTGTGGGAAATTTTCTGGAGTTACCGCCCCCGAATTCTTCGGGTTTACTAAGAGTGTGAAAAAGTTTAATATAATCTTTTCGATTTTCATCATCTTGTTATCCCTCTCTATGTTGATTAGTGTGGGACTGCGAATGAAGCTGGAAAAGAGGTGGTGGACAAAACTCTTTGAAAAAGAGTAGTAACTGAAATCCCATTTTAAATTTCGGGGTAACTCCTGGTAAAAAAATTTCTCTTTTGTGATTTTTTGGTTTAAAAAAAATTTCTTTTATGGTATATAGAGCGTATTATGCAAAATTTTAGCTTTACCTGGAGGTATTAGTATGATGTTACACAACAAGTTTATTGAGATTGCCAAGAAATTTGGCCCTAAATTGGCGATCATCGATCGTACCACCAATAAAAGGGTTACCTATTCGAAAGCCCTGATTGCCGCTCTTATACTGTCAAAAAAATTTAAAGCGTATAAAGAGGGCTTTATCGGGGTGATGATCCCCACCTCTGCCGGTTCGATTCTGTCCATACTGGGTATTGTAATGGCCGGTAAGGTACCGGTCATGGTTAATTATTCTACCGGCGCAGCCGAAAATTCCGAATACGCCCAGAGAAAATGTGGATTTAAAACCATTATTACTTCCCGGGCCCTGCTTGAAAAAATCGGCTGCCGCCTGGTGCCGGGCATGGTTTTTATCGAAGACATCATGGAGAAGGTATCTATCAAGGACAAACTGGCGGCTGCCCTGCGTTCTAAAATGCCCGCCGGTCTTCTGTCGAAAACCGTTTATAAAGGGAGTCTTGATGACGATGCGGTGATTCTGTTTACCAGCGGCAGCGAAAAGGATCCCAAGGCCGTGGAATTAACCCATAGATCCCTGTGGTCCAACATCGAGGGTTCTCTGCGGAGGCTGAAGGTTGATGAAAGCGATATCATGCTGGCGATCTTACCCCTGTTCCACGTATTCGGCCACAATACCAACTTATGGCTTCCCTTTTTTGTAGGCATGACCATCGTTACCTATGCCAATCCCCTCGATTACAAGACGGTTCCTACCATTGTGCGGGAGGAAGGGGCCACCATCATGATTGCCACCCCCGTATTTTTTATGGGGTATTTGCGCCAATCCCAGGAGGGAGATCTGGCCACCGTTCGCCTGGCCGTAGCCGGGGCCGACAAGGTGCCCGAGGCCCTGCGCAAGGGTTATAGGGAGAAGCACAATATTGAAGTTCTAGAAGGCTATGGCGCCACCGAGACCAGCCCGGTGATTTCGGTCAATGTGCCGGACGAAAACAGGCCCGGCAGTATCGGTAAGCCTCTTAATAATCTTCAGGTCAAGGTCGCCGATATCAACAGCGGTGAAGAGGTGCCCCGGGGCCAGGAGGGTAAAATTCTGGTCAAAGGTGACCTGGTCATGAAGGGATATTTTGACGATATCGAGGAAACATCTCTGAGGATCAAGGACGGTTGGTACGATACCGGCGACATGGGCATGCTGGATGAAGATGGCTATTTATGGCATCGGGGAAGATTGAAGAGGTTTGTGAAGATCGGCGGGGAGATGGTCTCCCTGGTCAAGGTGGAAGTCGAGCTCAACGCCTTAATCCCGGATGATGTGGATCTCTGTGTGGTGGAGGTGCCCGATTCTATGAAAGGCGCCAAAATTGTAGCCGCGGTCACCAAACCCATTGAGGAAAAGAAGGTATTGAAAAAATTGAAAGAGAAATTACCCCCCATTGCCATGCCCAGGCAGTTTGTGGTGGTGGAGGAACTTCCCAAGATGGGCAGCGGCAAAATTGATTTTAGGACCGCCACCGAAACCGTCCGTGAGGAATTGAATAGGAATAACAAAAAGAAAAAATAGCCTCAGTTTTTGTTTTTAATAAAACGTTCTATCCGCTGGGCCGCCTGCCGGGTGATGGGCAGCTCGGTGGCGATGTTGAGGCGTACATAGTCCTTTTTGGTGCCGGAAAAATTTTCTCCCGGTACAATCCCCAGGCTTTCCTTCCGGTAAAGTTCGGAGGCGAATAAAAAGGCATCCCGATATTGGCGGGGTAACTTTGCCCAGATGAAATAACCGCCGCCGATATGGGGAACCCTAAAACCTGTCTTTTCCAGAGTAGCCCGCATGTACAAATAGGATTCTTTGCATTTCCGGCGAATGTCGGCGGTGTATTCCTTCCCCCAATCGAAGCGGGACAGATATTCGGCAATCACTTCCTGGAAAAGCGACGGTGCACACAAACCGGTGTAGTCATGGATGTCCCGAAGGGCCGCCATGTGCGCTTCGGTGGTGATCATATAACCGATGCGCCAGCCGGTAATACTCAACATCTTGGAAAAGGAGCCCACATAAAACAATTTTTTACTTTGTAAGGCCAGCGGGTTAAAGGGAGGTTCGTCAAAGTAGAGGTCCTGGTAGACCGCGTCGAGAATAATGTAAAAATCGTATTTTTCTGCCAGTGCAATAACCCGGCTGATTTCCTGCCGCTCCCATACTTTCCCCAATGGATTACCCGGGGAGGCAATAAACATGATGCCGATTCTTTTCTGTTTGAGGATCTCTTCGAGCCGCTGGAAGTCAACCTTCAAGTCTTCGTCGAATTCGGTGTACTCGATGGGAACATCCAGAACCCTGGCCAACTGGGGATAACTTTCGTAGTCGGGATCAAAGGATAGAACAGTGAATGGTTTTTTTAGGATTTTGCTGAGGTAGAAAAAGCTCAAAAATATCCCCTCGGTGGCCCCCTGTACAATCAACAAATGATCTTCGGTAATGGAGAGATACCGGGAGTAATACCGGCACAGGATCTCCAGTAGTTTGAAATTGCCGATGCCCGGGGCATATTGGTGCAGCGAAGGGGTATCGGTCTTCTCCTTGAGGATTTCCAGCAGTTCCGTCGGCGGGGCAAAACCGGGTTTGCCCTGGGCCAGGTTGATGCCCCCGCCGCGAGTCACCATTCGACTAAAATAACTAATCAACGAACCTTTTGGCTTTTCCATGCCCCTAATGTACCCGAAATGGATTTTTATGTCAAACCCTCTGGGTCTTGCTTTGAAAACTTTGTCGGTTATTTTTTATTTTTCAGGAGGAAGGCGATTCGCCGGTGCAGTTCGTCGGGGCTGACCGGGGCGGCTCCGATCTTTTCGATGACGATAGAGGCCGCGGCATTGGCCAGGAAGGCCGCCTCCTTCAAGTCGGCGCCGGAAACCAATGACAGGGTCAATACTGCCGCCACCGTGTCGCCGGCGCCGGTGACGTCGAAGACCTCATGGCCGTAGGCGGGTAAGTGGAAGGTCTTTTTCCCCTTCTGGGCCGCAGTCATGCCCATGCTGCCCCGGGTAATCAGGCAAAAGTCGGCCTGAAACTTTCGTTGAATCGACCTGGCCGCACTGGCGGAGGCCTCGTTGTCCTCAATTTCCCTGCGGGTAATGCCTTCTGCCTCCGTTTGGTTGGGGGTGATGCCGGTGATGTGGGAGTAGAGGTGAAAGTTGGGGGGTTTGGGGTCCACGATGAGAGGGATTTGATCCCGGCCGGACTTTTCTTTTAAGGCGGCCATGACCCTGGCGGTGAGTGTTCCCTTGCCGTAGTCGGAGATCAGGATGCCGTGGATGTGGGCAGCCTTGATTTCCTGAATGATTTTATCGTCGGCGTCGGCGCCTAGAAGGATGGACTCTTCCCGGTCGATGCGCACGATCTGCTGGCGGCCGGAAATGACCCGGGTCTTGACGATGGTGTGATTCTCTTTGGTGCGGATCATGCGGTTGTGGGTGGCTTTTAGTTTCATCAATTCATCGGCAAAGATGTCGTCCCCACTCACCCCCAGCAGTATCGCCTCTGCTCCCAGTCGGGAAATGTTGGCTGCCCCATTGCCGGCCCCACCCAGCCGGAACTCTTCCCGGCTCACCTTGACCACCGGCACCGGCGCCTCCGGCGATATGCGTCCCACGGTGCCGAAAATATAGCGGTCCAGGATAATATCGCCGTAGACCAGGATGGCCTTGCCGGAAAATGCGCGTAAAATCTCGTCCAATCTCTTCAGGCCGATCATTCTGGCTGATCCTCCGGCAGGTAAGAACCGGCGGACAGGAAGGGAATGCTGATAAAATAAAACAGCAGGAATTTGATTTCCGAATCCCCCCAGTTGTATTCAAAAAAGCCGGCCACCAGGAAACCGATATAGGCAAAGAAGGCGGCGACGGCCACGGTGCGCCCCAGATCTTGACTGCCTTTTATCCGCTGTATGATATTTAAAAATAGGACAACGAAGGCGGCGATCAGGCTCAGCAGCCCCAGGATACCCCGTTCCCCTAAAATTTGCAGAAAGTTGTTGTGCAGGTGGGGGTTGACTTTTAGCGCCTGGGGATGCTGGTAATGCTTATATACAATTTCTATATTGTTGGCCCCCACCCCCGTTAGGGGATAGTCTTTAAAAATTTCCCAGCCGGTATACACCATATGGAGCCGGTCTCGATTGGTCTCGTTGCTCAAATCGAAGATGGAGACGAGACGCTGCTTGACCGGACGGGGCAGGGCCAGCAGGACAATCATTACCAGGGGCAAAAGCAGGAGGGCGATTTTGGGTTTATAGTAGATCAAGAAGAGTCCGATCGAGACGATGATACCCATCCATGCCGACCGGGTTAATGAGAATAAGATGGCGGTGAGTATCACCACCAGGGCAACCGGCAGCAGCTTTTTGATATTCTTCCTCTTTTCGTAAAACCAGTAGACAAAGAAGAAGATAAATACGAACATCAACAGCCCCGCAAAGGTCATCCAGTGGGAGGTCAGCCCTTTTAGCCGGTGGTCTAAAGATATACCCTGCCTGAGAGCGGTAAAGATACCGATCAGCGCCGAGATCAGGACGGAAGCCAGGACGGTCGCCAGGGAGTATTGGAGGCGGGGGCGGGAATTTATGACCAGCATAAAGATGGGGATCAGCAGGAAGATGAAGAGCTCTTTGTTGTCCTTCAGGCTGTTCCATCTATCGATGGCAAAGAGCGTGGACACCAGGGTCAGGACAATAAAGACGGCGAAAAAATAGATATAGGGGGGCGGGGGCGGGAATTTCCCCTTTTTTAAAAGGTAGACGATGAGCTGGATGGTGAGAACGATAAATATCAGGTAGCAGCCGGCAATGGAAAGGTTGATCAATAGAAGAAAGATCAACAACAGATAAAAGGAAAAATTACTGGATATATCGAATAATGTTTTCATAGGCATCTTCCGCAGTGATATTTTTCATACACCTTATTGTATCATAAATGCACTCTCTTTGAGAACAGGGACGGCACTCCATGTCCAACTGCAAGATTTTTACGTCCCTCTGACGCCAGGGGCCGCTGATCCGGGGAATGTTGGGCCCGTAGATGGCAACGATGGGGGTGGCTGTCAGGGAGGCTAGGTGCAGGGGGCCTGAATCCACCCCGAAATAGACATCCCCCTGACCGATCAGGTAGAGGACTTCTTTGATGGAGAGCCTACCTGTAAAATTGCGGACCGGGTAATCTCTTGTCAATGAAGCGGCCTTGTGCTGCTCCGCGGCGCTGCTGCCGATGAGGGCCACGGCGCAGCCCTGGCGGGTCAATTTTTGGATCAGTGAACCAAAATTGTCGAGGCCCCAGTCTCTGAATGTATTTCCTGCGCCCACGTGAACGACAATTTTAGGCTGCCGGTGCTGCTCGGGCCACTGCCGTATTTCCGGTGAGACCCGGTCTGGCGAGATCTTGATTTCCGGGTAGGGGAGCATCTCCTGGCTGTCGATGCCCAGGTGTTCCAGCAGTCTGGCCTGGTTGTAGACGGAGTGGTCGGGACCGCTGCCGGTCATCCGGGGGGTGAGGCGGTTGTAGGCCCAGTTGCGGTTGGGCGTCCGGTAGCCGATCCGGATTTTGGCGCCGCTCAAGTAGGTCAACAGGGCCGCCTTTGGCCCGCAGTGGAAGTCGATCACCGTGTCGAAACCGACAGCCCTGACCTCCTGTCTGAAGCGGTAGAGATCCCTGATCCCCATCTTCCGGGGGACGACGATACGCCGCTGAATCCCGGGCAAAAGTTCGGTGACCTCTTTAAACGCCTCTTCCACCACGTAGTAGATGCTGCTCTGGGGGAAGTGTTTGTTGTACAGTCGAATCGAGGGTATGGTAAAGATGATATCCCCCAGCAGCCTGAGTCGGATAAATAGGATATTATGGTTCAAGCTTCTTTGATGGCTTCGTCCACCAGCATGACGGGAATGCCGTCTTTGATGGGGTAGATGCGCTGGCACTTCACACATTTGAGTCCATGCTGGCCCGTTTTGTATTCCAACAATTCCACATCCGTCTTGCATACCGGACAGGCCAGGATCTCCAGCAAATCTTCTGATATGATCTCTTCGCTCATTGTTTACCTCATGCTCCTTGGCTTGAAAAATAAAATTTTCTCATTTTCTCCGCCCCCTGTCAATAAACATATTTCGGATAGACGATGTCCTGGAAGAGATTGAGGGCATAATTGTCGGTCATGTTGGCAATAAAGTCGATGATTCTTCTGGCCACCGGGTCTTCTTCCGGGTAAGGTTGGACATAGCGATGGGGGGATTTCTGGATATGATCGAAGATGGCAATGATGATTCCCCGTATTTTCCCCCGTTGGCTGGACAATTCCAGGGTGGTATACACCCGTTCAAATAAGAATTCCCTCAAGTTTATAAGTTCCTCATAGATTTCATCGGACATGGAGATATACTTGAGGTCGTTCTCGAGACTCTTCCCGATCACGTTGGTCACAATCGTATCGATCCTTTTGGCAAAGGTTTCCCCCAGCAATTTTTTGGTGGATACAGGGATATCGCTGCGGGTAATGATACTGGCTCTGAACGCGTCGTCGATGTCGTGATTGACATAGGCAATGATGTCTGAAACCCGGACGATTTGCGCTTCTAAGGTGAGGGGCAGCTCCGATACTTTGGCCGGTATGATCGGCCCCAGCCCTTTGGAATGCTTGAGAATCCCGTCGCGGGTCTCGACTGTCAGGTTCAACCCCTTGCCGTCGTATTCCAGCTTGTCTACCACCCTCAGACTCTGCTCGTAATGGTTGAAACCATCGGCGGACAATTCATTTAAGACTTTTTCACCGGTGTGGCCAAAGGGGGTATGGCCCAGGTCGTGGCCTAAGGCAATGGCTTCGGTTAAGTCTTCATTCAGGTTCAAGGCCCTGGCAATGGTGCGGGAGATCTGGCTGACTTCCAGGGTGTGGGTCAGGCGGGTACGGTAATGATCCCCCTCGGGGGCAATAAAGACCTGGGTCTTGCGCTTGAGCCGGCGAAAGGATTTAGAGTGGAGGATGCGATCCCGGTCCCGCTGGAACTCCGTCCTGACAGGCGATTTCCTCTCTTCCCGCAGCTTGCGGCTGTTTCGGCTCCTGGCGGCCCGGGGATGAAGGTTTTCCTCCCTTTTCTCTAATTCTGCTCTGATGTTCATCTGCTTATTTTATTACCATACCCGTTTATTTGTCAAATTTTTTTAACCAGGAGTTACCCCGAAATTGTAAATGGGATTTCAATGACTACTCTTTTTCAAAGAGTTTTGCCCACCACCTCTTTCCCGGCTTCATTCGCCGTCCCTGCCCATTCATTCCCCCTAATCCCCCGAACTGTCGTCGCCATCCCCGGTTCTCCTGCCTTTTAACCTGAAGGCCGACTTGAGGGTGATGGAGGCATCCTTCATCACCACTTTTTGACGCAGATCTATGACTCCGGGGCATATTTTTGGTTGATATTTTGGGGGGAAAATGATATATAATACAGGATGGTTAAGAAGTCGATAAGTGGGTATTTGCAGGAGATTCACCGGGTGTTCTCCCAGGGGGATGCCAGGGAAGAGAGTTACTACGACCTGTTGAAGCGGTTGATTCTCCAGACGGCAGGGCATCTGGACCGGTCCTGGATATCCGTTACCACCATGCCCCGGAAGACAGAGGGAGGCAACCCGGATTTCCGGGTCTGGGACGGCAAGGCAAAGATCGTGGGCTATATAGAAGCCAAGCGGCCGGATATCGACCTGGACGATGTGGAGGAGAGTGAGCAGGTGCGGCGCTACCGGGATATTTTCCCCAACTTCATGTTGACCAATTTCCTGGAATTCCGCTTTTACCGGGACGGCGCCTTGATCGAGCGGCTGTTTATCGGCCGGCGGCATACACTGGTGCAGTTGAGCCTGAAGCCGGTGGTGGAAAACGAGGGCTTGTTTCTGGAACTGTTTAACAAGTTTTTCTCCTTCACGTTTCCCCGCAATCTTAATGCCCGGCAGTTGGCCAGGGAGTTGGCCAAACGGACCCGGTTCTTGCGGGATCAAGTGATTATCGAAGAGTTGAAGGGAAAGCCGGAGGATGGCCATAATCCTATCCTGGGTTTCTACAAAGCCTTTAAAAAATATCTAATCATCGATCTGGAGAAAGAGGGATTTGCCGATCTCTACGCCCAGACCATTACCTACGGTTTGTTTGCCGCCCGTAC
>CBFDCR010000040.1:0-47720 GCA_965603365.1 uncultured bacterium | reverse complement strand
TCACGAGCAATTATACCATATCGCTTACGTCAATTCAAGCATGACATGACACTAGGTTTTAGGAGAGGGTGTTTTATCGACTAGCGTCTTCGCTGGACCTGGAAATTGTGTTCTTTGGCAAACTTCCGTTGAATCTCATCCAGCTCATCCAGGTAAGCGTCCTCGTCTTCCTGGAAATTCATTACGATTTCGTCGATGCGCTGCCGGTCATCGTCGTTAAGAGCGTCGTTCCCAGGCTGGAAAATTTCGATTAGCTCCGGACAATCTTCACTGGCCACCGTATCGTAAAATTCAAACACTTCAATGGCCTTATCCCGGAATTCCGTATTACCCTTGTAATCGGACATACTACTGACATTGCCGATCGCTTCGTCAATCTCCACTTTCAGCTCAGCCAGAGCCATCCTCATTTCACCGACACTTCCCTTTTCCAGGGCACCAAAAAACTGCTCAAATCCATCGACGATCTCATTCTGATTGTCGATGATCCGATCATTGTATCTGACCGCACCGGAGCCGCTGAAGAATAAATAATAAGCGGCCACCAACACTATTCCAAATATTGATCCAAAAATTCCTTTGTTCATGGTTTTATTTTAAAACAAAATGTAAAATTTTTCAACTGCCGCCGGTCAATCTTCATTTTCGAAGACCAATTCGTAGCCCTCCTTAAACAAAAAGAGGACAATGATGATTCCCACAATAGGATCGGAAAGCCAGAAGCCAAAGAAATACCGGGTAGAGAGTCCGATCAACAAGGCCACCGACAGCAGGGAACACACCAGGGTCTCTTTGGAATCGGCGATTAAAGACTTTAGATTGAGTGCTTTGCCGATCTTGAATTTCCGATAGGCCAGAATCGGCATTATAATGATAGACAATACGGCAATGATCATACCCGGCAGCGAGGGTTCGGGAATATCCTTTAGAGCGATCTTTTTGATCGATTCATACAATATGTAAGTCCCCAATATAAAAAAGGTAATTCCCACAAACCGTTCGGTCTTCTCTTCCAACCGTTCCTCTTCCTCCTTCGATACTTTGTTATGCTGCTTCAGCCGCCAGATCAGCACAAATCCCGATAACGATTCCACAATGCTGTCCAGGCCAAAACCGACTAACGCGATACTATTGGCAATCCCCCCGGCAATCAGGGAAGCGACTGCCTCCAGGATATTATAAATCACCGTGAAATATTCCAACCACAATGCCTGCCGATATTTCCTCTCCCCATCATCCGCATTTACATTTTCCACTTGACTACCTCCTTTTAGAAAAGTTGGCATTACCTTTTACCCCAATGATCCTCAAAAGTCAAGATTCTCCTGTAAAAAAATAGGGTCTGGAAAATATTCTTCAATCATAATGCTTGTTTTTTGGGGAAATTTTTCATAATATTAAGAGTTGTCATAAATATTAAAAAAATGAAAAGATAGCAAAGGAGAATAAAACATGGATGATCAGACTGCCTTAAATCCCAACAAATTGGTGCAGTACTTGCAAAAACCGGCAAAAGAGTTTACCAAAAAAGACATCATTAAGTTCATCGAAGAAAACGGCATCAAGATGCTGAATTTCAGGTATATTGCCGGAGATGGCCGGTTAAAGACTTTAAATTTTGTCATCAACAGCCGGGCTCACCTGGATCAACTACTGAGTTATGGAGAGCGGGTGGACGGTTCCAACCTCTTCTCCTATATTCAGGCCTCCTCCAGTGATCTCTACGTCGTCCCCCGTTACAAAACCGCGTTTGTGAATCCCTTTACCGAGATCCCCACTGTGGACATCCTATGCTCTTTTTATACAGGCGAAGGCAAGCCCCTGGAAAGTTCACCGGAAAATATTATTAAAAAAGCCCACAAGATATTAAAAGGGAAGACAGGCTTTACCTTCGAGGTATTGGGGGAATTGGAATATTATCTCTTATCGGAGGTCGATTCCATCTACCCCATCGCCGAACAGAAAGGTTACCACGAATCCCATCCCTTTTCCAAATGGGGGGCAATCCGACGAGAGGCCATGAAGGTAATCAGTGAAATGGGCGGGCAGATAAAATATGGGCATGCCGAGGTGGGCAATATTATTCATGACGACATCGAAATGGTACAGCACGAAATCGAATTTTTACCGGCTCCGGTAGAGGACGCGGCGGATCAACTGGTACTGGCCAAATGGGCGATTCGAGAGGTGGCCTATAAATACGAGTTGGAAGTGAGCTTTGCCCCCAAGATTATTGTGGGCCAGGCCGGCAGCGGCTTCCACATCCACGCCAGGTTGGTCAAGGACAGCCAGAATATGATGGCGGGTGAAAAAGGCTTGAGCGATACGGCCAAAAAGCTCATCGCCGGGTTCCTGGAACTGGCTCCCTCCCTGACTGCTTTTGGCAATACGGTGCCCACTTCGTTCTTGAGGCTGGTTCCCCACCAGGAGGCCCCCACCAGTATCTGCTGGGGGGACCTGAACCGCTCTGTTCTGGTCAGGGTTCCCCTCGGTTGGGTGGGAGTCGAACACATGATCTACGATGCCAACCCCAAAGAGCCCGGGAAAGACAGCAAAATCATGGACAATCAGACAGTAGAACTTCGGAGTCCCGACGGCAGCGCCAATGTCCACCAACTCTTAGCCGGCCTCACCGTGGCCGCGCTGTACGGACTTGAGAAAGAAGATGCCCTCCGGGTTGCCGAAAAACTCTACGTCAGTGAAGATGCCAGCCGGGTGGAAGGCTTAAACCAGTTGCCCGCCTCCTGCTACGATGCGGCAGAGGCTCTATTAAAAGGTCGACGCTTTTATGAAAATTACGATGTATTCCCACCGGGCATGATCGATAGAATCGCCGAAGATCTGCAGGCCTACGGCGACAAAAATATGAGTGAAAAACTATTCGGCAACGCCGACGCCCTAAGAGACATCGTCAACCAATACATCCACTGCGGATAGGTATTATGGAATATTTGAACTTTACTGTTGACAGTGCCCTGCTGCGTGAGCTGGGAGAAAAGCTGGTGGAAAGTGTCCACCTGGCGCTGGCGGAATTGATTAAAAATTCTTACGACGCAGATGCCACTGAAGTCACGGTAAGGTTTACCCAGGAGGATAATGGAAATGAGAACAGGATATCCAGTTTATACGGCAGGCCCAGTACCGGTGAAATAAGGAATCGGCAGGTTCTGCTGTCGAAGATTGGGGGCTGGATTGAGACTCATCACCGTGGGAGCAGAAACCAGGGCGATCAAGGCGATCTCGACAGAATTTAAAAAAACCGAGGTGGAATTCAACTGGGGAGCATTTGAACCCGGCACCGAGGTAACCGATATTAGATGTCCCGGCGGCCGGGGTATCGGGAAGACCCGGGTTTTAATATTATCCTGGAAGCCCCGGAATTCGAAGGAGGGATCAGGGACATTCGGGATGACTTAATCAATGCCGGCTGGGGAACGCTCACAGCCCACATTAACAAAAAACACCAGGCCGTATGTGAATTGGAGGCCATGGGAATTGGCCGAAAGACGATCATTTCTACAGAAACGTTTCCCCATCTTAAGGATATCGGTTTGAAGATAGGTATCCTGGTAGACGAAAGACCTCAAATGCGTGATACCGGTGTCATCTCAAAGGGTACTTTAAGTGAGATACTTTCAGACTGGGGCGGGGTCCAGGTTCGTTACCAGGGATTCAGAGTTTATCCCTTTGGCGATGACGATTGGCTGCGAGTCGACAGGGATCGTGGACTTAGAAAGCAGCAGCCCGGGGCCAGAGAACTTTACGCTTTTGCCCAATCCCTTAGGGGCATCGATCCAAAGCGGGTAATGTTAAATATGCTGTCCATGCGGAGTTACGTGGGAAACGTCGAAATCGGTGCCGGCGCAGAGAGCTTTGAAATGAAGGCCAATCGCGAAGGTTTCCTATCGTCACCGGCGGTGGATGAACTCAGAAGTTTTGTGAGATTCGTGATTGACTGGGGCACCATTTACAGAGAATTCTACCTGAAGAATAAGGCCCAGAGAGAATTAGAAGGGGCCCGGGAAAAATTTGAAGAACTTGCAGGTAAAAAAGTCGAAGGGGAAGAGATCATTCAACAGGCCGTTCATTACCTTCAGGAAGAGATTAAGGGTGTCGCCGCCTATATCCCGAAAACTGAAAAAAAAAAGTTCGATGAGTCTGTTACCAGGGCCACAACCGCTATCCTCAAATATGGAAAGGCTACAAAAGAAGAGCTGCTTCATCTTCGCCTCATCGCCTCCACCTCCACCCTGCTTCTCATTTTTTCCCATGAGGTAAAGTCCCTGCTGGGCATGTTGGAGAGCAGCAAAAACTCTCTATTCAATCCGGATGAAAAGAGTTATAAATTAATGAAAAAGCCAGAATGGAGAAGTCTAATCAAAAAGAACGAAAATTTTTTCCTCAAGCCATTCTTTGAAAGATGTCACAATTTTTTTTCAAACAGAAGTGGCAATCATCTTTTTACGAATGATTTTTATTATGGGGGCTAATAATATGGATGAGAATCGAAAGAACGGCATCTATTATACTCCCCGGCAATTGGCAGAATTCCTGGTAAGACCGTTAATTCAGTCATCCCATCAGACCATTTTTGATCCGGCCTATGGAGACGGGGCACTGCTTGCTGCCGCGGAGAAGATCTTGAAGGGGAAAACCGGAACCAAAAATCCCGCCAACAAGATCTTCGGCTGTGACAAGAACCCCATCAATGGAAGATTGGGCCACCTACCCCCATCAAATCTTTTCAAGATGGACTTTTTCGATTACCCCTTCGCCCACAGTTACGACGTGATCCTGATGAATCCGCCGTATGTCCGTCACTATTTAATCGGCAACGATAATAGGGCAAAGTACCAGCACTTGACTTCCTCCCTCTGCCGTCTCAATATGAGATCGGATTTGTGGGCATACTTCCTCATCAAGGCAACCGGCCATCTAAAGGAGTCGGGCAGTATCGGGGCCATCCTTCCCTGGTCGTTTCTACAGGCAGATTACGCCCAACCGATTCGGAAATGGCTGTTGGACCAATTCGAAGAGATCCGGATCCTCGCCCTCAGTACCGATTATTTCGCTAAAACAGAGGAACGGGTGCTGCTGGTATGGCTAAAAAATTACGGTAACAAAACCCATTCCATCGAAATTTTTTTCAGCAAAGAGATATCGGATCATATCGACTACTATGGCTTAAATCAGGATGTCTGGCAGTCGTCTACCGTCATGGGCCGCCGGGCACAGGACATAGAAACCGTCATTGAACGATATATCGCGGAATGCCGATTCAGACGGTTTGAAGAAGTCGCCGATGTTCGAATCGGAGTGGTGACAGGGGCCGACGATTTTTTTATTATGCCCAAAGCAGAGGCAAGGAGAAAATGTCTCCGTAAAGAACAATTACTGCCCATTTTGACGACCTCAAAGGAGTTCTCCGGTCTTGTTTTGAATGGGGAAAAAGAGTTGAAGCAGCTTGTCCTATTTTCAGACAAAAAAGATGAGTACGAGACGGCTTATATCAAGGAAGGGGAAAGCAAAAAATGCCACCTCACAGCCCATTCACGCCTGCGAACCCCCTGGTACAACGTAAAAATTGGTAGGATACCCAATGCCTTCTTTCCCTACCGAATATCAAACATACCCTATCTCATGTTTAACAACCAGACACAGGCCCAGTGCACCAATTCGATCCATCGGATTTATTTTAAAAATCTATCCGAGATTGAAAAGAGGTGGGCCCAGGTCAGCCTGCTGTCCATGCCGGGGCAGTTATCCCTGGAAAGGTATGCCAGGACCTATGGCAGGAGGATGTTAAAAATCGAACCGGGTTCACTCAAAAAGGCCATCGTATACTTAAGTGACAGCCCTGATATTGACGATGTCTATGAAAAAATTTCGAGCCGGATTTCTCTAAATGATAAATATGGCGCGGTGGACATGGCCACACAATTTATTCATGAAAAATTGAAAGTCGCTCAAGATCTCTCCGCCGATGCACAATCGATTTACCACGACATTCAAAGTCAAAGACTCGCTTAAGGATAGTTAAATCCCTATGGAAAAGTTGTAATAAATTCTCAATGGAATATAATATATATTGAGGAGGGGGGAGGGGATGAGGAACCTGGATAAGGTCCCGGAAAGGGGCGACTTGATCATCATCGGTTTTGCCAGACCCGAAGGCGGCAGCGGCGGCTATGCCCGATATATAGCGGACTGCCCTCCGGACTGGAAATACGGCACTTCGATCGCCGAATCCCCCATCTTCTCCCGCATTTTTATAATATTATCTCTGGCAATTCGGGCATTGGGGGATTGCAGTTTTGCAAAAATCAAAAATGACTGAACAACCAAATTTAAGGCATTTTCATATTCGCCTTTGTCGTCTCCCCTCTTCTCGTCGATTTTCATCGACTTGTTATAGAAATCGATGGGGGGCAGGCCAGCATGAAGGGGTGGATTAAATTGTAAAAAATGGGGAGTTCGCGGTCGGTGTGTTTCTTGACAATAACGGCGGTTATCAATAGAATGGGATCATGAAAAGACAAATCAGAGCGGTAATTCTGGCGGCCGGTAAAGCCAAACGGATGAACTCACGATGCAGCAAGGTGCTTCACAAAATATTGGGTAAAGAAATCATTAATTTTCTGGTGGACAGCCTGATGGAGAGCGGTATTGCCGAAAACGATATTATCATTGTCTGCGGCCAAAACCTTCAGGCGGTTCAGCAGGCGGTGAAAAGGGATGTCCGCTATTGTATCCAGTCAGAGCAGTTGGGCACTGCCCATGCCCTGTTGAGTGCCAGGGAGTACATTAAGGATTTTTCCGGAGATTTTCTGGTGGCGGTTGGGGACAATCCCTATATCACGGCAAAAGAGTTGAAAAAATTGATGGCTTATCATCGCCACCAAAAATCAACATGCACCTTCATATCCGCTCTGTTTCCCCATCGCCCCCCCCCTTATGGCCGTATTATTCGTGACTCCAACGGCGAAGTGATCGATGTGGTTGAGGAGATCGATGCCACCTTAGAGCAGTTGAAGATCCGGGAGGTCAACTCATCGATCTATATGTTCGATAACCCCACCGTCTATCCCTTGTTGTATGAAATCGGCAATGAAAACGAGAAGGGAGAATATTACCTGACGGATATCGTGAAAATCTTAAAAAAACACCATCATCACATCCATGCGGTCACTGCAGATGATTATTCTGTCTCCATCGGCATCAACGACCGCTGGGAATTGCAGCAGGCGCAAAGGCGATTTAATGAAGAAAGCTTACAACGGCTAACCCTGGAGGCGGGAGTCACCATCCTGCAGCCGGAGACCGTAACAGTCGAATTCGACGTGAAGATCGGCCGGGATACAGTGATTTATCCGTCCACCTATATCGCCGCCGGCAGCCAGATCGGGGAAAATTGCCGGATCGGCCCTTTCACCTATCTGGCCGGTGTTGAGATTAAAGATGGCGAGACCGTTTCTTTTGAAAAAAGAGTTACGAAGTGAATCGGCATTAAAAAAATGAGAATAAAGAGCCGAGCCCCCGGAAGGATATGCCTGTTCGGCGAGCATCAGGATTACATGGATTTACCGGTCATTGCCGCTGCCATCGATCTCACCATCGACATCGAGGGGGAGGTCTCAGAAGGAGATCACATCCGCCTCGATTTAGAAGATTTGCACCAACAAATTGAGTTTAATTCTCGAAATATTCGCTATACTGCCGACAGAGACTATCTAAAAAGTACGGTCAATGTGCTCTCCCGCAAAAAAACGTTTTGCCCCCGGCACATTCAGGCCGTAATCCGGGGCAACATCCCCATCCAGGCCGGCACCTCTTCTTCTTCCGCCCTGGTAGTGGCCTGGACCGCCTTTTTACTCCAGGCCGCCCGGCTGAAGGGCCGACTTCCCATCCCGGCGGAAGAAATCGGCGAGCTGGCCTACCTGGCCGAGGTGGCCGAGTTCGGCGAGAGCGGCGGCAGGATGGACCAGTACACCTCGGCCATCGGCGGCATCGTGCATCTCGATTTTTACCGGAACATTAGGGCCACCCCCCTGCCAGCCCACCGGACGGTGAAAGAATTTGTCTTAGGCGACTCCCGCCAGCCCAAGGACACCCAGAGAACCCTGAAGCGCATCCGCACCGGCCAGGAACAGGGACTCCGGGAACTCTGGCAACACCTCCCTTTCCGTCACGCCTATCACCTTACCCTGGAAGAGGCCCGGCCCTATTTCCAAAAGATTTCAAAGGAATGGCGCCCCTACCTGGAAGCGGTGGTCACCAACCTTTGCATCACCCAAAAAGCCAGAGAGGAACTATCAAAGCCCTCGCCGGACACCCGGGAAATTGCCAACCTGATAAACCGCCACCATCAAATCTTGAGGGACCAACTTAAAATTTCCACCGTTAAAATCGAAGAGATGATCGAGGGGGCTATGGCTGCCGGCGCGTTGTCGGCCAAAATCAACGGCTCCGGCGAAGGGGGCTGCATGTTCGCCTTTTGTCCGGGAAAACAGCCGGCGGTGGCCGAAGCCATCGCCCGGGCCGGCGGCACCCCCTATATCATCAACATCGGCCCCGGCCTGCAAATCGAAACATCTTAGTCCCATGACCCAGACCTACCCGGAAAAAATGGAAACTAAAAGGGTAAAGTTAGCCAGATTAAAGATAGATCCCTTCTACGACCTCTCTTTTCCGGCCGACCCGGAACAGAGGCAGACGCAGGCGCAAAGATTTGCCCAACTGCCGTTAATCATTGTGGACGCCGACTACGTTATCCTCTTCGGCAGCGATTTTTACCGTCTCTTCCGGGCAAAGAAAATCGAGGCGGTCAATGTTCTAAAAGTCGATATGCCTGCCAAAGAGGCCCTGTTTATCAATGTTAATCTCCATAAAACCCTGTTTGGCTTGAACCTCTATGAAAAGTTAGTATTTATCCAGGGGATCATGCCCCTGGCCCAAATCCGCGAAATCTACCAAAAAACCGGCCTGGATATTAATATTAACCCGGAACTGCTGGAAAATTTGGCCTGCCTCTGCGGCGAAACCTTCAAAAAAATTCTAATCCAGGATAAAATCAATCTCAAAACCGCCCTGCGGATCTGCGCCGCCGCCGAAAAGGATCGCCCCTCTTTAGTCTCCCTGTTTGAACAGGTCTCCTTTACCAGCAGCCAGGCCCAGCAAATCGTGGAAATGCTCGAGGAGATCTGTTTCCGCGACAAGATCCCTGTTGACGCTGTATTTGAAAAAATAAATTTAATCGATCTCCTCCCCCTGGAGCGCCCCCAAAAAACCATCATCGACGCCCTCTTCAAACTGCGCTACCCCCTCTACACCAACGAAGAGCAAGAGTGGCAAAGGGAAATAAAAAAATTAAACCTCCCTCCCCACATCAAAGTCTCCCACTCCCCCTTCTTCGAACACCAACAAATCGAACTCCACGCTACCCTTAAGAACATCGGTGATTTAAAAAAAATCTCAAAGCATTTGAGAGAATCCCATAAAAAGAAGAATGAAAAAGATTGAAAACCGGAAGATATCATACTATAATAAATTCGCTGAGGTTTTAGTATGTTAAACCTTAATTTAAATCTGAAGCCGGATATTGAAAAAAAGATAAAACAGATATTGGCCCAACTATCAGACCAGGATATATTTTTCCAGGATATCATCAATCAAAGGGGATTGATCTGCAAAAATTTGAAGAGGAATACAACCTTTCATCCGAAGAGTTTTACCGAAAGTTTGGCAATGGCGAGCTGGGGGACGATGAAGATTTCATGGTCTGGTCCGGAATCTATGAAATGCAGCAGCAGGACAGGCAAACCTTAACCGAACTGGAATGACCGTATGATCGATGCCTACTTCGAGAAGGCCGAAAATACACTTCAATATTTCCAGTCTGAATATTTCTTAACAAAATATGAAGGACGCTGATTATTTTTTTGTTGTTTGCTTTTGAAGTATTCACAAGCCCGGAAGAAAACGCCGAAAAATAATGCAAAAGCAGCATAAATTTTTACTTTTCTCTACCCAAGAGTAATCATTTTCTCTAATCTTCTCTCTTTCCATATCAATAACTAATCCTTTTCTATGTGGCGTTTTTGTATTTTCTATAGCAAGAAAATGGCATTTAATACAGCTTTTTTTTCTAATCTGTGTTTAAGGCCCATTATTTCTCCTGATGATTCTTATCGATCTCCACAATAAATTTATACATCATTTTGTTTGAACGTGCAATATCCCGAAATTTCCGGCAATTTGCGACACCTCGGCCTCATCGATATAACCGGGAACCAGAAGGGTACTGGCAATCAACAGCGGCGGATCACGGCGTTTTCTCAGGCTGCCGGAAACGACGGCAGATTCTCGGCTGCGACTGTCGCCATCAAATGTTAAATATTTGCAACCAACGCGCATTTATATGTGCGTATTTTACACATTCATAGAGAGGAGAATAAGGCCGTCCCGATTATGACAAAGGGGGAGAAAAATGATATAATGACTTTCTTTAGGAGGAAAATAAAATGAAGATAAAATGGATTTTGTTTATTACGCTGGCATTGTTTGTTGTTTCATCTTTTGGAATCGCCGATGAGCCAGAGACACCGAAACCACTCCTGAAAAAAGGCGATGTGGTTCGCTTCATCAAAACCTTCCCCCAAATGGAAAAAGATTTTAAACAATTCGGTGCCCAATACGAGGCCCAGAGTGGGAACGTGACCATTCCCGAGGCCATGAAAGCCAGCCAGGATTTTATGAACATATTGAAAAAGCATGGCTGGGATGAGAATTTTTTCCAAAAACTGACCGTCATTATGATGGGCTACAGCGCCATCGAATATGGCAAGCAGGCCACCAAAAGCCAGGCGGGATTTGAAAAATCCTTAAAAGAGATCGAATCAAATCCCAATATCCCGCCGGCCATGAAGGAGCAACTGAAGGAGCAATTAAAAAACGCCTACGGCATAATGAAAACCCAGGGTACTGAACTGCAAAAGAGAATTCATCCCGCTGATTTAAATCTCATCCGCCCCCATGTACAAAAACTCAAAGAGACGATAGATAAATCCGGTAACGATTAGATTTTGATTTTTTAAGTTTACCAAAATAACAAATAAATTCTTTTTTGGTTGATATAAACCAATAATTATACTATAATGAAGCAGGGTGTGATATGAATACGGCTATCATTATTATTATTTTTATCGTTGCTTTATTGATCTCGATGGGATTTTTGTTATTAGTCGTGACACTGGTCCCGGCTATCAATCAACTTAAATCTCTACTCACCGACCTGGAACGGACTTCCTCCGAATTCAGGGCATTGACAGCCAAAATCAAGGAGATCGGCGAAAAGGTGGAAACCGAAGCAGACAAAGTGGGCACTATTTTGGACTCCTCGAAAAAAGCGGTAGAGGTGGTGTCAGAGACCTTAAGTATGCTCAACACAACTGTATTCAAAAAAGCAGCCGGAATTCTTGCCCTCATACCGGCAATTAAATTCGGCTGGAATCTAGTAAAAAAACACAAGGGAGGTAAATAAAATGTCTGATGAGAAAAATACCTTTTTAGGGACGGTTTTTACATTTTTAACCGGTGCTGCTATTGGGGCAGGGTTAGCCCTGTTATTCGCCCCGCAGTCGGGTGAAGAGACCAGAAAAAAAATCAAGGATATGAGTGACAAGTTGGCCAATGAGGCCAAAGAGAACTATGAAAAGCTCTCCCAGGAAACCCATAAAGCCATCGAAACGGTCAAGACAACCACTGAAAAAGCGGTCGAGCAAGTTAAGGCTTTTGTGGAGGGTGCCAAAGAAGGGCTAAAAAAAGAAATAAAAGAAGAGGAAGCAAAACCCAAGGCCGCGGCAGGCAAAAAAGCATAATTCCCTTTTTTATTAACTTGAAAAAATTTTTCAAAATAAAGATAAATATTTTCACATCTCTCTTCCATGTAATTATAAGTAGATAAATTAAAGGCATAGGTGTGCCTACCCACCGTTAAAGCGACTGCCTCAACTAAAAAATAAGGGCAGTATCCAAAAACCAGGAAGATCCAGAAATTTGTTTTTTTAACGGTATTATGCTTGTACAAACTAATTTATTGTGGTATATTATCAATTTAATGGATCTTTGACCTAAAAAAATAAATTTATTTTAGAGGTTAATAAACCGATGGGTCTTAATTTGCTGCCGTTTTTTTTGCGAGACTTTTATGAAGCCTATGAGTGGAATAATGCCTGCGCAATTTTAAAAATGGATTATCCCCGGGAATTTAACGATATTAACGACCTGTTAGAAAATTTCAGGCTGGAAAAAAGCTGGATCGTAAAACCCGGTGGACGCAAATCCCCCATTTCGGATTTTATCGATTCGTTCCTATACAAAAGGGGCTGGAAAGAGAGTGCCTTTAACATCAAAATCGAGGTAGATGACCAGATCAAAAAAACCGCTACCCATAAAATTGACTGCTACAAAAACGAGGTGGGGGTCGAAATCGAATGGAACAACAAAGACCCTTTCTTTGACCGGGATTTAGCCAATTTCCGTTTATTGTTTGAGCTACAGGCCATCAGGGTGGGTGTGATTATTACCCGGAGCGACAGCCTTCAGGACATATTCAACGAGCTTGGGAAAGGAGCCTCGTATGGCTCTTCCACCACCCACATGGGTAAGCTAATTCCCCGCATCAACAGTGGCGTCGGCGGCGGCTGCCCATTCCTGGTTTTTGGCATTACGAAGAGGTTGTACATTGCCGACATTTGACATCTTTACAACAGCAAAGTTCCAGCAGTAGGATGACACATACAATTAAGGATTTTCAAAATACAGTCAAGGGCAACTTCGGTGCCATCCTGGCGGATCCGCCCTGGCGATTCTCTAACCGCACCGGCAAAATGGCACCAGAATATAAAAGGCTCATGCGTTATCCAACCATGGCCTTAACCGACATCATGGATTTACCTGTAACCCAGGTATCGGCAGTGCGGAGTCATCTTTACCTGTGGGTACCCAATGCCCTTATTGCCGAAGGTCTGGAAGTGATGAAACGCTGGGGTTTTACCTACAAGACCAATTTAGTGTGGTACAAGATACGCAAGGACGGTGGCCCTGACGGCCGGGGGGTGGGATTTTATTTTCGCAACGTCACCGAGTTGGTTCTGTTTGGCGTCAAAGGCAACTTACGAACCGACGATCCCGGCCGGCGCCAGGTGAACATCATTCTGGCCCGAAAAGGAAAACATTCCCGCAAACCCGATGAGTTGTACTCCATCATCGAAAGATGCAGCCCGGGGCCCTACCTGGAACTGTTTGCCAGATTCCCCAGACCGGGCTGGACCCAATGGGGTAACGAACTGGGCCACTCCCCCATCTTCACCAACCCACCGTACCCCGATTGATCAATCCCCAAATCCAATTTAATCTAAAAATAATCTGATTTTTGATTGGGGGGGTTGAAATTTTGGGGGATTGGTGGTAGGGTGTCTTTCTGCATTTTTTTAGGTGACTATTGTGAGTGACTGGATCGAAATTAAAGGTGCAAAGGCCAATAATTTGAAGAACATTGATGTGAAGATTCCGAAGGGGAAGATTACTGCCGTTGTGGGCATCAGCGGTGCCGGGAAATCCTCATTAGCCTTCCAAACCCTCTATGCCGAAGGCTACATCCGTTACATCGAATCCATTTCACCCTATATCCGCCAGTTCTTAGACAAGGTTGAAAAACCACCGGTGGAACGGATCGGCGGACTGCCGCCAGCCATTGCCTTCCGCCACAAAAAACCGGCCAAAAATCCCCGCTCCATTGTAGCCACCTCCACGGATATTTACGATTACTTCCGGCTCGTATACGCCAAAATCGCCGACTTCTACTGCCCCAACTGCAGCATCAAAGTAATCGCCTATACCGCAGATGAAATCGTGTCAAAGCTCCTCCATGATATGATAGACGAAACCATCGATATTTGCTTTCCTTATCAGGGGGAGGTGGCTTTTTTAATCAACCGGGGATATTATTTCCATATCGACGAAAATACGGGAGAAAAAAAAAGAATCGATTCTTTTATCAAGGATAGATCGACCTATGTATTGCTGGATCGCCTGACAGTTAAGGAGGGCGACAAGAGCAGGATTTTTGAGGCGGTTGACAAATCCATCGCCTATGGGGAAGAGACGGCAGTGATTTTTTTTAAGAAAAAAAAGATTGAATTTCCGGCCCACCTATTCTGCCCTTCCTGCAAAATCAACTACCCAATGCCTGACGAAAACCTCTTTTCCTTTAACAGCCCCAAAGGGGCCTGCCCGGTATGCAAAGGATTCGGGGATATTCAGGAACTGAACCCGGACCTGATTTTTGACCGATCACTATCTCTGGCAAAAGGGGCCATGACCCCCTTCAGAACGAAAACCAACGAAGACTTCCGGGACTATGTAATCCGGAATGCCGTTAAAAAAGGGATCGATGTCCACCAGCCTCTGGAACGCTTAAGTGATGACGAATTGCGCTATATCATGTATGGTGACAGCCACTTTGTTGGCGTCAAGGGATTTTTTGATTATATCAAAAAGAAGCGTTATAAAGTACAGGCCCGCGTCTTGTTGAGCCGTTACACCTCCTATTCAAAATGTGAAGTCTGCAGCGGCAGCCGCCTGAACAATACGGCCCTTTCATTCAAGGTGAGGGGGATCAATCTTGCCCAACTGCTCTCCTTTACTATCGAAGAAGCATTTCATTTTTCCCAGGAGATTGATTGGACAGACTACAAAGACAAAATTTCAGCGGATGTGCTTGTGGATGTCAACTCCAGATTAAAATACCTGATGGAGAGCGGCCTTTCCTACATCCACTTAAACCGTTTGACTTTTTCCCTGTCCAGAGGCGAGTTGCAGCGGATCAATCTAGCCTTTATTTTAGGCTCCACCCTGTCGGATTCTCTGCTCATTTTAGACCAGCCCTCCTGCGATCTCCACCCCCACGACTACCACAAACTGATTCAATTTTTAAAGAACCTAAAAGAAAACGGCAACACGGTGCTGATGGTGGAACACAACCGGGATATCATCGAACAGGCGGACCATGTGATCGAACTGGGCCCTCTTTCGGGGAAGGAAGGTGGAGAAAAAGTCTTTTGGGGGAATAAAAAAGAATTTTTTTATAGCTCCGGCTCCAAAACTTTGACCCAAAAATTTCTTCAGGCCCCCCTGACCATGAAGAGAAGGGAGAGACATTTCAGCGAATGGTTTATTTTCAAAAATGCCAGCACCCACAACTTAAAACATTTTGACTACCAGATCCCCGCCAAGGCTTTTACCGTTATCTGCGGTGTCAGCGGCGCTGGGAAAACCACCCTACTTTACAATGAAATGTATCTAAAGGCCCCAAAGCTGTCGGGTATCAAAGATATTATCTTTATCGATCCGGGATTGAATCGGATGCGGGCCAACACCACGGTGGCAGGCTTCTTCGATATCTATCCCAGAATCCGAGAGGTATTTGCCAAACTGCCGGAGAGCCGACGGCTCGGTTATGTGTCTGGACACTTTTCATCTAATTCCCCTAAGGGGAGATGTGAGAAATGTAAGGGAAATGGTTTTCTGGAAATCGAAATGCAGTTTTTGCCTTCCGTTAAGATTAAATGTGATGAATGTAACGGGAAGGGATTCAAGCCGGAAGTTTTAAAGGTCAAATATCGGGAACTCGACATATCTGAGTTCCTCAATCTCAACATAGATGAAAGCATAAAACAACTGGAAGACGATCACTCTCCTACCCAAAAAATTCTGACTAACATCAAAGAAAATGGACTGGGATACTTAAGGCTGGGCCAGAGGCTCAACACCCTATCCGCCGGGGAATTGCAGCGGATTAAACTGGTCAAATACCTGAATATCAGAAAAAGCAATATCCTTTTTTTAATTGATGAACCCTCTTTCGGGCTGCACCCAAACGATATTGAGATGATTAAAACGTTAATTTCCAGGATCATCAAGCATGGCAATACGGTAGCAGCATCGGAACACAATCTATATCTCATTGCCAACGCCGATTATATCATCGAATTGGGGCCTGCCGGAGGCGAAAGGGGTGGCTATCTACTGGTGCAAGGGAGTATAGAAGCATTAATGGTGTCAAAAGTGAGTATAACCGGGAATTATCTAAAAAAAAATTTAAAAAGGTCTTGACAAATTGATATATATATTTATATATAGAACATTGAGATATTTGCGAAATTAAAAGGAGTGAATTAATGGAGCAACTTGAAGTTATCTCGTGGAAGACACTGGATGCCTTAAAACAGTCGGCAACCAAGGTAACCGAAATTATTGGTGACCTGGATACGGATGAGCAGATGTCTGTCTTTTGTATAATCGAAGAAGACTTCCTTGAGCTGTACTATAGTGAATTGGATTCCAATTTTATCCGGCGATACGAAGATGAGGAGGAGTTTTTTAAATACATCGGCATTCGCAAAAATGAATTCGGTGAAGAGGACTTTGATGCCATGGATTACTATAGTGAAGACAGTAATTTCGACGACGAAAACTCAAACGAAGATTACAATGGGTATAACATTCGAGACGAAGACGAAGAAGACGATTTTTAAAGGTCGATCAAAAAAAAAGCAAAGTTTGCATGGATGACAATGAACGACTGGAAAGAGAAAAAAAACTGGGCCGACCACCTAACTGTGGGCATCATGTTCCCGGCTTCCATTGCCGTGGGATTTGCCATCGGCTACTTTCTAGACCGATTTCTCAAGACTTCACCCTATCTTTTGATTCTTTTTACCCTTTACGGAGTCGCTGCCGGATTTATCAACCTAATTAAAGTCTCAAAACACAATGGAACACCACCCAAAAAATAATCCCGACATCATTGGCAGGATAAAAAAAGTAACGGTAATATCTCTACTGGCCCTGGTGGGATTCGTTTTTATTTTTACAAAAAACATTATTTATTGTATAATTACCCTCTGGGCTTCAACCATTGCCCTATTAGGTTTTTCAATTATGATTAAATTAATAGACAAATATTTCAAAACAGGCAAAGGCAAAGCACTCTTTTTTCTCTTTATGTTTTCGAAACTTGCTTTAATCTCAGCCATATTCTATCCGGTATCCAGAATTTCAGAAGAGGCGATTTTATTTTACATCCTTGGCCTCTCGGTCATCGTCATCTCTACCATAACCGAAGGCATCTATCAAATCTATAGGAGTTTCACCCATGGAACATGAACTGGCGACAGTTGTGTTATTGAACCGGTTTTTCAAATGGTTGTTTTCCCTGGTGGGGATTGAAATCGGGGAGATACCCGCACATGCCTTTATGGCTGCGTTGGCGGCCTTGTTGATCGTAGCCTTCTTCAGAATTGTGGTAAGAAAACTCATCTGCACCTACTCTGAGGAAGACCTCATAAAAAATCCCGGCAAAATGCAGATTTTTATCGAGATGCTGTACAAATTTTTTCGTTCCTTGATCGACGACTTTATCGGCGAAGAGGGCCGAAAATTTATCCCCGCTGTGACCACTTTGGGGATCTTTATCGCAGTCTCTAATTTGCTGGGGTTACTGCCAGAAATGGGCTCCCCCACCGCCAACTTAAACACCACGGTGGCCTGTGCCATTTTTATTTTTATTTATTACCACTACCAGGGGATCAAAAAACACGGCCTCGGCGGCTATTTAAAAACCTTTATGGGACCGGCCTGGTGGCTGGCGCCGATCTTCTTTCCCATTGAGGTCATTTCTCACTTCTCCCGACCGCTGTCTCTCTCTTTCAGGCTTTTTGGAAATATATTCGGTGAAGATTATGTCATCATCATCGTTGCCTTTCTTATCCCTTTTATTGCCCCCTTGCCCATGATGGCCTTTGCCATCTTCACCTCTCTGCTTCAGGCCTTTATCTTTGTGATGCTGTCCCTGGTTTACCTCTCCGGGGCAGTGGCAGAAGAACATTAAACTAAGGAGGATTGACATAAATGAATAAAAAATTAACAATTGTACTGTTCATCATTTTGATCTCTTCACTGACTTTCCCATTAATGGCTCAAGAGGCACCGGCCAAAAAAAATGTAGCTGATGCCACCCCTCTTTTCCTGTGGTCCATTATCGTCGGCGGCGTGGTACTGGCCGCGGCCGCTATTTTTGGCGCCATGGCCCAATCAAAGGCCATCCGGGTGGCCTCGGATAACATCGGCCGAAACCCGGCGGCTGCCGATTCCATCCGAACCGTCGTCATCATCGGGCTCGCCTTGATCGAATCGCTGGTCATCTACGTACTCCTGATTGACCTCATCATCTTCTTTGCCAAATGGGGGAATTATACCTATTAACCGAAAGATAAAAAAGGGGTGTGGATATTGTTTCTACACCCCCTGGATACATACCGATGCTCGGGAAAAAGTTAAATACATTTCGAAACCTGGGGCTGGCGTTAAAAGAGTTTTACAAACAGGGCGGAATCGATAAGGCCAGCGTGCTGGCCTACTATTCCATCTTCTCCTCCCTTTTTTTATTCACCTTTGCCACTCTTATTTTTACTAAAATTTTAGGTGATCCCGACTTTGCCTTAAAGAGTGTGTATCCCTTTTCCCCCGCTTTTTTTACCGAGATCTCCCCAGGGCTCTTTTCCAAGGCCCAGGAGATCTCAACAAAATTTGCGGAGATCGGCATAATCGGTATCGTTATATTCATATTCCTGGGTTTCCTGATCATCAAGAAGGTCGTTCAGTATGTCAACGAGATGTGCGACACCCACCTGGAGGACTTCAAGAAACAGAAGGGCTTCTGGATAAGGCGGATCAGCGAATTTGGATTGCTGTTTATTTTGGGAATATTAGTGATATTTAATTTTTTAACCACCAATTTCATCTCCTTCATTACCTCTATTTTCGAGAATAATGAATTTTTAGCGTCCCATATTAATCCCCACTTCATCGAATTTTTAAACAAATTTTTAATTCTCTACATCGTCCCCATTTTCATCAACTTTATATTCTTTTTCGTTCTCTACAAATGGATTCCCGAGAAAAAGATCTATGTCAAAGGGGCATTGATATCGGCCGTAATTGTCACCCTGCTCTGGGAGATCATCAAGCGAGGATACACCTATTATTTAGTTAACGTCTCCGTCATCGGAAAGATTAAAGGCCCCTTGATCGCGATCATTTTATTCGGATTCTGGATGGAAATCTCGCTGGCCCTCATGCTCTACGGCGCCAGGCTTACATACATTTTTGACAGGGAGCATCATGCCAGATCTTAAACAAGTCAGTGAGCTAATCGGCGGCGATTTAAAGGGAAACCCCCAAACCATCATCAACGGTGTCAACTCCCTCTACAAGGCGAATCAGAAGCAAATCGCATTTTCCATTAAAGACGACATCAACGTCGGAAGCCTCAAGGCCGGGGCCCTGATCGTGGGGAAACAGAGTTCCATTCAATACCCCAACTTAATCTATGTCGATCAACCTTACCTGGCATTTGCCGCGTTACTGAACTATTTCTTCCCCTCCCAACCATTCAACGAAGGAATCGATCCAAAAGCCTCTATCGCAGAAACGGCACATATCGGTCAGAATGTCAATATCGGCGCCTTTTCCTACGTGGGAGGACGCTGCCAGATCGGGGACCACACCAACATCCATGCCGGCGTCATCATTTATCCGGATGTTAAAATCGGTAAAAACTGCCTCATCTATGCCAACGTGGTCATCCGGGAAGAGGTGGAGATCGGCGACAACGTGATCATCCAGTCGGGGGCGGTAATCGGCTCCGATGGTTTTGGCTTTACCCGCCTGCCTGATGGCACACCCGTCAAGATCCCCCAGAAGGGGAAAGTGGTAATCGGTAACCACTGTGAAATCGGTGCCAACACCTGCATCGACCGTTCTACCATCGAAGAGACGGTGCTCAAGGACTATGTAAAATTGGACAACCTGATCCAGATCGGGCACAATTGTAAAATCGGTCGAGGCACCGCCATTTCGGCCTTAACCGGTATTTCCGGTTCCGTCGAGGTGGGCGACAATGTGATCATGGGCGGACAGGTTGGATTGGCCGACCACATCAAAATTGCCGACGGGGTCATGATCGTCGCCCAATCGGGAATCACCGGGAATATCAAAACCAAAAGCATCATCGCCGGCAGCCCCCACCAGGAGTTCGGCAAGTGGAAAAAAAATTATGCCATCTTTCGCAACCTCGAAAAATATATCGATAAAATAAAGGAACTGGAGAAAAAAATCAAGGAACTGGAGGAAAAATGAAAAAATCATTACTGATCACCACTACCATTGCCCTGTTTTCTATATCCCTTTTTGCCGGGGCAGTGATAAAGTTTAAACAGACCACCATCGATTTCGGCGAAATTGACTCCGGTAAGGTAGCGGATCTACAATTCGAATTTGAAAACGCCGGGGACAGTCTACTTGAGATCAAAAACATTCGCAGTACCTGCGGATGTACCGTGGCCAAACTCGACAAGAAGGAATACCAGGCCGGTGAAAAAGGTTCAATCCCGGTAAAATTCTTTTCCAAAGGATACCGCGGCCGGGTCACCAAATCCATCACGGTCTCCTCCAACGATAAAGATAACGTCTATACCGTCTTAAAGATAACCGGTGTGGTGACGCTGAAAGACTTTGCCCAGGCTGAGATCAATCCCGACCGCCTCAATTTCAAGGAGGTGACATTAAGGGAAAAATATCCCCAAACCCTCACCATCAAGAATTCCGGCACCATCGATTTGCGCATCATCGAGGTCACCCACAGCCCCGAGATTACGACCGAATTCAGCCACAAGATCATCAAACCCCAGGCTGAAGCTGCACTGAAGATCGTGTTAAGTCCCATGGAGAAAGGTAAATTTACTTCATTTATTAAAATCAGGACCAATGCCTACCGGCAGTATATAACGATTGTCAAAGTAGAGGCCGAAGTCAGCGAATAATTTAAATGTAAATCGCGTAAACGTTACTCTATTTATCGATATTTTTAAAATATTGCCCAATATCCGTAAAATTAGTGTAATATTTTTTCTAAAAATGTTATAATATTTTTTCCTTAAAAAAATTAAATCTAACTAATTTAAAATGACGGATAAAACGGTGCATCCAGGTCCCCCCAAAGAAATCTGGGCTGTTGGTGGAGGTAAAGGCGGTACAGGAAAAACATTCCTGATCAGCCAACTGGGCCAATCTCTGGCAGCAATGGGAAAACGGATCATCCTGGTGGATGCCGATTTCGAAGGCGCCAACCTGCATTCGTTCCTTGGTATCAAAAAAAAGACCAAATCCATAACAAATTTCTTTGAAGATAACGAACCTCTCGAAACATTGACCGTCAAGACTTCTTACAAAAACCTGCAAATTATCTCGGGTGACCCATATTGTATGCCCACCAGGAATATCGGCCAATCGGAGAAAAAAAACCTTTTGACCCATGTAAAAAAACTGAATGCCGATTATATCCTACTCGATCTACCCGGGGGAACTCATACGGATATGATAGACATTTTTCTCACCGCTCACAAACCCATCCTGGTAACTTTGACCGACATAACGGCCATCGACAATTTGTTCCAGTTTATCAAGTGTGCTTATATGCGAAAATTACAACTTTTGCTGCATGACAAGAAATCAAAAGTTGCTGTTAAATCCTTATGGGATAAAAGGAAAGAATACGGTATCCAGAATATCGCCGATTTAACCGCTTACATCAAACAGAACCTGGACCCCCATCAACGCATTGCCAGAGCCCTGGCCAAATTTTCCCTGTACATTATTTTAAATAAGCTGCGAAATTCCAGTGAAATCTTGCAGGGGTTTTCATTAAAAAGTTTGTGTATAAAGCATCTGGGGATCCCGGCACTCTATGTGGGCTATATCACTTTCGACGAAAAACTGTGGAAAAACCTGAGCATTCTTCAACCGTTACCCAAGTTCGGTGTTTCCCCCAGAATCCAGAAGGAATTCAAAAAAATTACCGAAAATATTATGAACAACGGTCAAATGAAAATCGACGGCTTTAAGCATGTGTGAAGAGGAATATAAAGAATATTTCGAGATCCTGGAACTGAGGCTTGACGCCTCCTTTGAGGAGGTGAAGAGTTCCTATCTGCATCTCAAGGATCTCTATTCATCCCGATCTCCATTGCTGTCTTCGGTTTCAGAAACCCTGTCCGAAGAAGAGCAGCAGGAGATTCTAATCCACATTCAAAAGGCCTACCTCAGTCTGAAGGAATACTTTACCAATGAGAAGATAGAAAAGCAGGGCATCACCCGGACGAGGGTGCAGAACCAGAATATCCCTGAATTTGAAGTCTACAGCGGAGATGCCTTGCGGTTGACCCGGGAGGTGCTGGGTATTGATCTGGAGCAGATCGCCTTTTCCAGCGGTATTTCCATCAAACACCTCCGATGCGTCGAGGCCGAACGCTACGATCAACTGCCGCCCGTAGGTTACATAAAGGCCTTTGTCCGCAAATACGCCGAACTACTATTCCTCGACCCCCAAAAGGTAGTGGCCGACTACATCAAGCGGATGGAAAAACAAACCAAAAAGAAACGCTTCCGCTTCCGCTAAACTTACCGCAACTCAATCAACTTCAACTGGAGCATAAATTTTTCGGCTCTTTTTATGGCTGCCGAGCCGATATCCCAGCCAAAACCTTTCGCCTTCTTCCGTATCTCATCAGGGGTTACAACCCGATTCTCCTTCTTGAAAATGAAATGTGCTTTGGCTGCAATAGATAAATCCAGATAACCAGGATTTCCCGCCTGTTTTATAATTTCTATAAAGTTCTTTAACTCTTGCTTTTCTTGATTATCCTCAATTAAGGCCTCAACTTGTTTGCCATAGTCATTTATAATGTAGTCATATCTCTTAATTTCAAACCCTTCGCTGCTCTCACCCAGATGGTCTACTTTTTTGTCAACCAGGCCAATGCCCTCCAACTCATCTAAAGCCTTTTCTACCTGCGGCGAAAACGGACCGTAATAATGGGGCCTGAATCCCATATCTCTATATGAACGAACCGAGTAAAAATAACACAATTTGTGAATTTTGGTCTTGCTGGATATCTTTCCCTTCAATTCAGAAATCATAAACAAAATAATTTCATTTATATCCATGACATTGCCTCCGAGAAACCCAACGCATAATTTCTAATCATTTCTAACCTACTCTATTTTAACTTAAATCTGTTATAATATCAATTATCTCTTTTTTCCACTCCTTCAACTTCTTTTCTCTATCCCTTCTATCTTTAAAATTGACCGGCGCATATACCTCTACCCATACTTCTTTTAAAGATTCATCGATCGACTCAAACACCGTTGATTCCTCTTCAAAGTTTGCTTTACTTCCATCCTCCCTTATGATCGATATTCTCCCTTCTCCTTCATTATCTCTTGACATCTCTTTTACAGATTTTACCTGATACGAATTTATTATTGTCTCTTCGGGCCTGGCACTCACTACATTGGCTATTTTCATCTCAAATTTCCTTCTTCTTTCCTTGTTCTCCTTTTTGGTGATCTTTTGAAGGACCGCACGAGCGGGGCCGGGGATTCCCTTTTCATCTTTTATCTTAATGGAAAAGACTTTTTTTAAAAGATCCCTTTTGTATAGTCGTACAAACATATCATGGGCAAATCCCCTCTCCTTCTCAAAGACTAAAAAATTAATGAGTCTATCATCCCACCATTTGAGATAATTATCAAAATAATCTTCAGAATCATCAAATATGTATAGCCGCTTCAATTCATCTATTTCATCTCTATCTATTCCTAACTCAATCGCCCTGATAATCATCTCGTCCGTTATGAGTCTGATTCTATGACGGTATACTTGCCATGTCATGTAGTATTTTGCCAGGATAAATTGTTCCAGGGCATGAATGCCATCCTTCTGAACTCCAATAAAAAAATCGCCATCAATATTGTAACGCTGAAAAGTGTTTATCATTCTATTGTAATCATAAACTCCATATTTCACCCCACAAAAATAGCTGTCTCGCAGTAGATAATCTTGCTTGTCGGCATCAATCGGGCCTGATACGATCTGCTTCATCAAAGAAATATCAACCCTCTCTCCCGACAGAAGGCCAATAATGTCATCAATTTTATCTCTACCAATTATATCTTTGAGAACCTTATCCTTTCTAATCAATTTAGCAGTGATTTTTTCATGAATTTTTTCTTCTAATTCGCTCGACTGGTGTTGATCAAAATACAAATCCAAAATTGATTCCGAAACGTGCGAGAACGGCCCATGTCCCACATCATGAAGTAAGGTAGCCATCTTTATTATTGGGATTTTCTCTCTCTCCTCCCGCTCTGTTAATAACTTGTCCGCCATTCTTGAAGACAAATAATAAACTCCCAGAGAATGGTCAAATCTGGTATGTAATGCCCCTGGATATACAAGATAGGCTAAAGCAAGTTGTCTAATCCTTCTCAGGCGTTGAAGTAAAGGCGAGTCTAAAATTTTCCATTCATCTTTATTCGGTTCAATGAAACCATAAATTGGATCGCGTATTTCACTCATTTTTTCTATTTATAAATTTTACTAACCAATAATCTCATTTTGAACATAACATTTCATACAATAAATGTCAACGATCAAAAATATGGGGACGGGGCCTGGAAAGTTGAAAAGGTGGGAATGGATTATGGTAACGTAAAGAATGACTTCCGGCAGGTACAAATTTATTTTTTGGCGGTGCGATTTTACTTTTCAGTGGTGCAAAAGAACTTTTGGGTGATGCAACTTTACTTTTTGCTGGTGCAAAAAAAATCTTTGGTGGTACAATGCAACATAAATGTACGGTGATGCAGCTAAAGTTTCCTGTGTATCGAAAACTTTTGAAAAAAGCAGGAGGAGTTTCTTGCATAAAAGAAACTTTCATATTGAAGACGAAGTATGAATAGTAGTACGGGGGTTCGGAGTACTAATCGGAGAGGGGCATGGTGTAGAGGTAGCGTTTGATCTTCTTGGTGGGGGTCTTCTCGAACTCTTCGGGGTAGATCTCGAATTTAGCGATCTTGCTGAAGGAGGGCAGTTCCTTGTTCACAATATCCCGGTTCTTCTCCAGGATCTCTTGCAGTTGCGCCTCGGTAACCCCATCGGCATCCACCGATTCAAAATCCGGATAGATCAAGGCAAACAATTTTTTCTCTTTCTCCACCACCAGCGATTCCTGCACGTAAGGCAGGTTATTGATTTTTGATTCGATCTCCTCCGGATAAATATTCTGGCCCGACGGCCCCAGCATCATATCCTTACACCTGCCCTTGATAAAAACGAAATTATCCCTGTCTATCAATCCCAGGTCACCGGTATGCAGCCAGCCATCTTTGTCAATGGCACTCTTTGTCGCCTCTTCATTTTTGTAATACCCATTCATCACATGTTCACCCCGAACCAAAATTTCCCCCGCCACATTCCGGGGATCCGGTGAGTCGATCTTCACATCTAAAGTATCCACCGGGTGACCCACCGAAAAGATGCGGGTCTGCTTCCCGGGACTGTAGCTGATCAGCGGCCCACATTCGGTCATGCCGTAGCCCACCGTAAAGGGGAAATTGACCTTTGTCAGGAACTCTTCCACCTCTTTGTTCAGGGCCGCACCGCCGATCACAATCTCAATGAAATTTCCGCCGAAGGCATCGACCAATTTCTTGCAAACCTTTTTGCCAATGGCCTTATCGACGGGTGGCAACTTACGCAGCAGCTTGACCGCTCCCTTATCTAAGGTGGGCTTGATTTGCTTCTTGTAAATCTTTTCGATGATCAAGGGCACCGCCAGGATCAAGCGGGGCCTGACTTTCCGAAAGGCCTCCAGGATGATCCGGGGCGAGGGGATTTTGCCCAGGAAGGTGATATGGCAGCCCACCGCAAAGGGGAATAAGAATTCAAAAGCCAGCCCATACGCATGGGCCAGGGGCAAAAAGGAGACAACATTATCCTGGGCCTTGAGGGGAATATACCGGCGGGCAAAATCGACGTTGGCGATCAAGCTGTTGTGGGGCAGCATGACCCCTTTGGAAAAACCGCTGGTGCCGGAAGTGTAGTTTATGGAAAATGCTTCAGCATTGTCTACTTTGGGGAGGAAAAATTCATTCGCCCCGAGTCGCCCCTTGTACTTCTCCCTAACATCCGACTCCGCCGTCTTATGAATTTTGACAATATTCTTCTTCTGGTAAGACAGCAGGCCAAAATCCTCCAGCGAAAAGATTGCTTCCAGGCCCGGCATCTTCTTTTCATCTAAATTTTCATATAAGGATTGGGACACCATCAATAAAGCCGAATCCGAATGGTTAACGATATGGTAAATATCGCTGGCGGGAAAATCTGGCAATATGGGAACCACAACAGCCCCATAGGTAACGGTGGCGATAAACGCAATCGCCCAGTTCTTCGAGTTCTTACCCAATAGGGCGATTTTATCCCCTTTTTTAATACGACCCTTTTCAAAAATTATATGAAACCAGGCAATTTTTTCGGCCACCTCAGAAAAGTTGACACTCTCGCCATTGTAATCGGAGAATGCCGGATAATCCCAATTTTTCCTTATACTGTCTTCGATATTTTGAACCAGGTTCTCTTTAACCATGTGTTTACCTCCATTTATAAGTTTAAAAAAAAACACATCTATTTTACAACTTGCACCCATCAGGGTCAAGAAGTAAAAATTATTTAAAACAACAAAATTTTGGAAAATTGACTTGACTATTTTATCGTGAAATGATAATGTAATACCAAACGATCATAGGCAATGGCATTAGTTAGTGTGAATAAGATAGAATAATATCAGGAAGAGGAGGCAGCAATGCAGAAAAAAATAAATTTAATCGAGCTAAATAAGAAGGAACTCCAGGAAATAACCGTTGGCGGTGAAAGCTTCCCCATGCATGAAATCGACGGCTGCTGTTGTGTCTGCGGAGCCTCTATTGCCCCTATTCCCACTTTCGACATGTTCGACTATCAATTCAACCGTCTTCACCCCTAAACTTAGCCAGACATGAACTGAAAATACCTGACAGTACGATCAAACTTAGCTGGGAGGTGCTGCGTTAATTAATCAATGAATGGGACTGCGCTTTTTCAAACAGAAAGTGGAAACCGGTACCTCTACGATGCCGGAAAAAAGCGGTTCTTGCTCTGTCACCCGGTTCTTTACTTCCTGATAAAGCTGAAAAATCGGGGGGTCGATATGAAGGAATGGTTTAACCACTCTAAAGAAAAGAAATTTCATGTCGAATCCTACGGAACTTTTTCCCGACACGAAATGATCTATTATTATCGAAAATATCTGCTCTTAGAAAACAGCGGCTATTTCTCCGCTGTGAACATGGAGAAGAAGCTCGGCGGCAAACTCTCGGCCCAGGATATCGTCTCACGCTTAGCCAACACCATGCAAGTGGTCTTCGAGGTGACCGATGCCTGTAACTTAAAATGCAAATACTGTGGATACGGAGAATTCTATACAAACTATGACAGGAGGGGAAACCGAAATCTAAGTTTCAAGCGGGCAGAAATCCTTTTGCAATACCTTTTTAATCTGTGGAACTCCCCTCTGAATACTTCTCACCACAGGGAGATCAATATCGGTTTTTATGGAGGAGAACCCCTGCTCAATTTTAATTTTATCAAAAAGATGGTGAGATATATTAAAAAGATTTTAAGCCGGCATAACTATTTCACCTATTCCTTGACGACCAACGGGTTACTGCTGGCCCGACACATCGACTTTTTGGTTGAAAACGATTTCAAGCTGTTAATCAGCTTAGACGGCAACCGGGAAAATAACGGCTGCCGGGTTTTCCCCGACGGCACACCTGCCTTTGATATGATTTTAAAAAATGTCAGGTTCGTAGAAGACCATTACCCCCAATACTTCAAAAAAAAGGTAAATTTTAATGCCGTGTTACACAACAAAAACTCGGTAGCGGAAATCTACGAGTTTTTTAAATCTAATTTTAACAAGGTCCCCCGCATCGCCGAGGTAAACGGGAACGGCATCAATCCTCTAAAGAGGAAAGAATTTATGGAAACCTACCGGAGTATCCAATCCAGCTTAAAGGAGGCAGAAGAATATTCAGCCATTGGCGGAGATGAATTCTTCGACCTGCCGGCCGGGAGGCGGGTGATCCACTGTTTACATCACCACAGCGGTTTCGTATTCAAGAAGTATTCAGACTTAATATTCCCCGGCGAGGGCAAAACATATGTTCCTACCGGTACATGCCTCCCCTTTTCCCGGAAAATATTTTTAACCGTAAATGGAAAAATCCTGCCCTGTGAACGAATCGGCCACCAATATGCCCTGGGAACAGTGGATGAGCAGCGGCTAAAATTGGATTTCCAGGAGATCGCCAACCGCTACAACCGCTATTATGAGCAAATGCGAAAGCAGTGCCATACCTGTCATCATACCCAGGCCTGCCAACAATGTATCTTCAGCCTGGACATCGAAGAAAAAAATCCTTCCTGCCAGGGTATGATGGATGAATCTGCCTTTTCCGCCTACCTCTCATCATGTGTGTCCCATCTCGAAGTCAAACCCGACATGTATGCCGAAATTATGGAAGAGGTGGTGGTTGAATAGGCGAAAAAACCCTAAATCCTTTTGGTTGTTTCTTGAACCGGACGTTTTTGTCTCTACAAAACACAACCATGCCCTACTCTATCACACTTTGACCGGTAAGGTCTTAGAATATCGAGACCGACCCCAGATCGTCCGGATCATCCGTCGGCTTCGGTCAAAAAAAAATCTATTGGTCATCCGGGTAACCGATCAATATTTGCAGGATCATCCTGACATTTCAAGATTTGTCAGACATGTGCGGAATCACTTCATGGGGGATTTATTGGATACCGCTCACTCCAACAATAAACCCATCCAGATCATGCCCCTATTGAGCATCCAACAAGACGCAGTCAAACTGAAAAAAGATCCCTCCCGCTCCGTGGGAGAGGGCATCGCGACCCAGCTCATAGAAATCTCTTTATATATCAACGGCAGCGGCGAACCGGTCTCCCCCCTATTACGCGATGCCTACCGTCAATTCCCATTTCCCCGAATTGGCAGATATAAAACCCCTGAACTGAATTTTGAATTCATCAAAAAACTGTTGGAGGAGACCCGGGGCAGTTCGCTGCGCCGGCTCAACATCTTAGGTGGGAATATCCTGCAATATTCAAGGCTGAATGGACTCACCGATTTACTGAACCGGTTTCCCATCCCAAAGGTATTTTATTTCCACTATTTACATTTTCAAAACAATATTGACCTGCAATTTCTTCAGAGGCCAAACTGCGGTATGAACGTGGCCATCACCTTTCCGGCGGAAACCGGCCAATTGACACATACTTTGAAACGGATTAACACAATCCGCCCCGATACAAAATGGACGTTTATGGTGCAAAACAGCCGGGAAATGGCCGAATCCCTGGAGATTATCGACACCTTCAAGATGGAAAATTTCTCCTTCCGGCCCTACTATAACGGGAACAATCTCTCCTTTTTCAAAAAAAACGTATTTGTGAGTAAAAGTATGGTATTAAAGTCCAGGCCGACCTTAAAGGAGATACTGGCCAGGCAGGCGATTAATCCAATCCATTTCGGTCGCCTGGTGGTGCGCAGTAACGGCAGCATCCATGCCAACGTCAATACCCCCAGGCTGGGATGGTTGGGAAAGGACTCCCTCTACGATGTCCTGTACCGAGAAATGATTCAGGGCAAAACCTGGCGCCGGGTGCGTATGAATGTAGAACCCTGTAAACGATGTGTATTTCAGCTATTATGCCCCCCCCTCTCCAGCTACGAATACGTTATGGGTAGAAATAACCTCTGCACCATCTGGAAAGAAGAGTAAATCAGATAAAAAGTTCCGAAATAAAACTATATCTTCTGGCATACAACTTTAGTTGTACGATTTTTGCAAAAAAAATCCACCTAAAAATCAACCATCTGGTGGATTGACTTCTATTTACTACTCAAATATCATCTAACGGTAGACCCATGACAGAAGATTACGAGTTGTTTGTAAAATCCAGGAAAATACAAGAACCGCAAATATAAAAGGAGGTTTAAATGAAAAGATTTACAAAAACCTGGTTACCCCGGATTGCCGTGGTAATCGTACTGACATCATTTGTCTTAATCCCATCCCTTCAGGCCTTAAGTGAAAGAGGGCCTATTTCGCCGGTAGACAGGCGGGAACAAATCGCCCAGGAACTGGCCGAGATGCGGGCCGAAATCGAGGCCAACGGCTACACCTTTACCGTTGGCCCCAATCCGGCCATGCAGTATGAGCTGGAACAGTTGTGCGGCTTTAATCCCAATCTTCACCGTGAAGATCTCTATGCCGTTCAGGCCGCCGACCTCTCCACTCCCGAAGCCCTGCCCGCCACCTACATCGGCTACTATACCCCCATCAAAAACCAGGGGGCCTGCGGTAGCTGCTGGGCCTTTTCCATTGCCGCCCAGTTTGAAACGGCAATCTTGAAAAAGGACGGTGTGACCGTAGACCTATCTGAGCAGTACCTGGTTTCCTGTAACACCTATGGCTGGGGCTGCAACGGCGGCCTGTGGGCCAATGACATGTACGTCAATCTTGGCTCTATGATGGAGTCCTGCTTCCCCTATGTCGCGTCCGATGTTCCCTGTATCAGTTGCCCCTATCCCTACAAGGTTCAGGGCTGGAGCTTTGTAAATCCCAGCGTCGCTATCCCCCCGGTAGAGGAAATCAAGCAGGCCATCTACACCTACGGCGGCGTGGCGGCCGCTGTTCATGTCTCCCGCTGGTTCCAATCTTACACCAGCGGTGTATTTAACAGATGCAAGAATAATCCCGGCTGGACCAACCATGCCATCCAACTGGTCGGCTGGGATGACGCCAAAGGTGCTTGGCTGTTAAAGAACTCCTGGGGCCCCGGCTGGGGTGAGAACGGTTTCATGTGGATCGCTTACGGCTGCGACAAAGTCGGTGAAGAAGCCAACTTCTTCATCTACTAAGCCCTTAGTACAAAAACCGTAGACCCAAAGTATTAAAAAATTTTAAAGGCCCTTCCGTTGTAAAACACGGGAGGGCCTTCATTTTTACTCTTTTTCTTACCTCACGGGGAACGCCAAAAAATTTCATCTTAGAACTACAGTTGTAAAAAATTTGGAAAAAAAATCAACCCGAATTTCAAACTTTCGATGTATTGACATTTTGGTTTCTTTTCACTATCTTTATATTCGGGCCGCATTGTAAACCCACAATTCAGTTTAGATTAGATGCAGTCGTAAAAAAGGAGATGCTGCAGGGAGCTGCGTAAAATTAAAAGGAGGTTCTTATGAACAAATTTTCAAAAACCTGGTTACCCCGAATCGCCGTGGTAATCGTATTGGCATCTTTTGTCTTAATCCCATCCCTTCAGGCCTTAAGTGAAAGAGGGCCTATTTCGCCGGTAGACAGGCGGGAACAAATCGCCCAGGAACTGGCCGAGATGCGGGCCGAAATCGAGGCCAACGGCTACACCTTTACCGTTGGCCCCAATCCGGCCATGCAGTATGAGCTGGAACAGTTGTGCGGCTTTAATCCCAATCTTCACCGTGAAGATCTCTATGCCGTTCAGGCAGCCGACCTCTCCACTCCCGAAGCCCTGCCCGCCATCTACACCGGCTACTACACCCCCATCAAAAACCAGGGGTCCTGCGGTAGCTGCTGGGCCTTCTCCATTGCCGCCCAGCTCGAGACCCATATCTTGAAAAAAGACGGTGTGACCGTAGATCTATCGGAGCAGTACCTGGTCTCCTGCAACACTTATGGCTGGGGCTGCAACGGCGGCCTGTGGGCCAATGACATGTACATTAGCCCCGGCTCCATGATGGAGTCCTGCTTCCCCTACGTGGCGGATGATGTGCCCTGTATCAGTTGCCCCTATCCCTACAAGGCCCAGGGCTGGGCCTATGTAAATCCAAGCGTCGACGTTCCTTCTGTTGAGGAAATCAAGCAGGCCATCTACACCTACGGTGGCGTGGCCGCCGCTGTTTATGTCTCCCGCTGGTTCCAATCTTACACCAGCGGTGTATTTAACAGATGCAAGAGAAGAGTCAACTGGACCAACCATGCCATCCAACTGGTGGGCTGGGATGATGCCAAAGGTGCCTGGCTGTTAAAGAACTCCTGGGGTACCGACTGGGGTGAAAACGGCTTCATGTGGATCGCTTACGGCTGCGACAAAGTCGGTGAAGAGGCCAACTACTTCATCTACTAAACCGGCAACCGGGAAAAAAGAGTTGTTAAAATAGGGGCCCTGTCCGGAAGTGGGGCAGAGCCCCTATTTTCTTTTATTAAAAATGTGATACAATATCATCATGAAAAGGATTAAAGCGTTATACATTTTTTGGTTTGCAGTGGCCACCCTTTTTTGCATTCTTTTTGCCGGGGAGAATATGATGTCAGAAGATAAAAGCGATGAACAGGAAAACTCGTTGGTCTTTTTTATGTCAGGGGAGGCAGAAACCCGTATCACGGTTGAAGCAGGACGGGAATTCATCATCAAGATCCAGGCCAATCCCTCCACCGGTTACGGTTGGTCGTTTCAACAGCCGCCGGATGAGGCCCTATTAAAATTTAAGGGCCTGGAGCCTGAAGAGCCCGATGAAGAGGCTGACGATCGGCAGGAGCCCAGATTGGGGGCGCCGGAATATGAAATATGGAAATTTCAGTCTCTTCAGGCCGGTGAAGCCGCGGTGAAACTCAAGTACCACCGCCCCTGGGAAAAGAACGAGCCCCCGATAAAGACTCACCTGATATATATTACCATCCGGTGAAAAAGTTTTATTATTTTGCCTTGATGACCAGAAAGGTGATGTCGTCATCCGGCTGCGAATGGTTGACCCATTCTTTGCCCGCCTTCACCAGGTAAGAGATGATCTCTTTCGGCTCTTGGTGGGCCACCTTTGTGAATAATCTCTTGACACAGCGATGCTCCAGCATCTCCTGCCTCTCGTTGAACAACTCCGGTAAACCATCGGTTAACAGCAGCAGCACATCTCCGCTGTTGAGTTTGATCTTTCTCTGTTGATAGGGATAGTCGGGCATGGCCCCCAGAGGCGGCCCCTTCAGCACAAATTTCTTCACCCGGCGTGTTTCGGCATTGTAATAGTAGAACGGGGGCATACCGGCCGCCGAAATGGTGCATTCCCTATCCTTAATTTTGGCTAAAGTCATGGCCATATACAGGTTCCAGAGCTTCATTTTTTTTATGGTAAGGCAGCTCTTTTTAAAGAACGGCAGGATATCCATGCCTGAAGCATCGGCCCAGAAAAGACTCTTCATCATCGAGACCATGGTACCGGCCTTAAGACCGTGACCGGTGGCATCACCGATAACGATCGTCACCCCAGCCTCCTCATCCACATGAAAGTCATAATAATCCCCCCCCACCTCGGTGGCGGTTTCCATATAAACGGCAATCTGAAGATTCGGCAGCTCCGGCACCCCGGCGGGCAGCATAGACAGTTGCAGCTTGCGGGCATCCTCCAGCTCCTGGGATTTACGCTCATTTTCCGCCTGTATGGCCTTCGCCTCTGCCTCCGCTGCCAGAGCCCGTAATTCGGTCTCCTTGAGGTGAATCCTGGCCCTCTCCCGGCTTAATTCAAACCGCCTTATGCCATACAGAATCACTAAAAGGGCAAAACCATACATAATATATGCCCACCATCTTTTCCATAGGGGAGAGTGAATGACGATCCGGATAGACCGGCCTTCCTCATTCCAGACACCATCGTTATTGGAACCCTTAACCCGGAATACATACTTGCCGGGATTCAAGTTGGTATAGTGAGCGAAACGCCGGTCTCCGGCGTAGATCCAGTCTTTGTCGAATCCTTCCATCTTGTAGGCATATTGGTTCTTTTCCGGGATGGTGTAACTTAAAGCTACGAATTCAAAGGAGATAACATTTTGCTGGTGAGATAACTCCACCTTATCCGTTAACGAAATACTCTTCTGCAAAACATTGGGTTTGCCGACACCAATGGATACCGGTTCATTAAACAGGTGGAAGGCGGTGATCTCGATCTGGGGCATGTATGGATTACGTTTGACCTGTTCCGGATAGAAGGCATTAAAACCATTGATACCACCGAAAAACATCTCCCCCTGCCGGCTCTTAAAATAGGCGCCAAAATTGAATTCGTTGCTTTGCAGTCCATCGCGGGTATCATAGTTCTTGAACGTCTCGGTCCGGGGATCGAACCGGGACAGGCCCTTATTGGTACTTATCCATAAATTACCATTCTTATCTTCTAAAATGCCGTAGATTACCTCATTGGGCAGCCCCTCTTTCATCCGGTAGCGGACAAACCGTCCGGTCTCCCGAATCAATTTGTTGAGTCCGCCGCCGCCGGTGCCCACCCACAGATTATCCGACCGATCTTCGTAGAGACATTGTACATAATCGCTGCTCAGGCTGAAGGGATCGTTGGGATTGCTGCGAAAATGGCTAAAGGTCTCCGTTTCCCGGTCAAAGGCATCCAATCCGCCGCCGTAGGTAGCGATCCACAGCTTGCCCCACCGATCTTCGTAAACGGCCCGGGTCAGGTTGCTGCCGAGACTGCCGGGGTCGGCGGGATTGTGATTATAGCGAGTAAAAATCTCATCTTCTATGACAAATTTATTAAGACCACCGCCGTCCGTTCCGACCCACAGTATCCCAGGCTCAGAAGACGCCTCGTAAATACACCTGACCATATCGCTGCCGATACCACCGGGCGTACCGGCGTCATATCGGTACCGACGGAAGTGCTGCCCCTTGGGATCAAATCTATTGAGACCGCCGCCCATGGTGCCGACCCAGACAACCCCCGGTTTGGTGGGAGACTCATGAATGGCACTGACCTGATTATTGCTCAGGCTGTTAGGATTGTAAGGATTATAGGTATAGTGGATTAAAAAATCTTTTTGGCGGTCGAGGCGATTTAAACCACCGTTATAGGTGCCCACCCATAAGGTTCCGGAGGAATCTTCAAAAATGGAAAATACATAATTGCTGCTTAAACTTCGGGGATCAAAGGGGTCGTTCTGATAATGGACAAATTTTTCCTTGGCCCGATCGAATTTATTAATTCCTCCACCATCGGTCCCGATCCACAGCACCCCGGAGCGGTCTCCATATATTGCCTGAACACCATTGCTGCTCAAACTCTGAGGATCTCTCGGGTCGTGCATATGGCGGCTGACTCTTTTTCTTTCGGGACAAAGGGTATAGAGGCCCTGTCCGCGGCTGCCGATCCACAGGGCGCCCGCGGCATCCTCGAAAATCGCCGAAATGAATCGTCCCCTCAGGCCGGAGTCAGGGACAGACATAGGGGGATAAAGGGCGAAGGTCTCGTTTTTGAGGTCGAATCGATTGAGTCCTCCGCCGGCAGTACCGATCCAGAGCGCCTCCGGATCGCCGGGGGCCCTGTAAATAGTAGTGATTCCGTTGTGGCTCAGGCTGCCGGGACGTTGGGGTTCGGTTTTGTAATGTTTAAAGACCTCCTTTCGGTAATTAAATCGATTCAGCCCATTGTCGGTGCCGACCCAGAGTACGGCCGGCTTTTCGGGATCTCGATAGAGAGCGGTAACACGATTGCCGGACAAACTGTTGGGCTGGCCCGCCTGAACCCGGTAACGGTAAAACATACCGGTCTGCCGATCTAACCTGTTCAATCCATCGTCGGTGCCGACCCAGATATTCCCCCCGGTATCCTCCGTGACAACACTCACATTGCTGCTGCTTAAACTGTGAGAGTCACCGGGAATATGTTGATAAGAGGTAAACTGTTCGGAAGCAGGGTCGAAGCGATTCAATCCCCCTAATGTCGCCACCCAGATATTCCCCTGGCGGTCTTCGTACAGGGAACGGATGACAATACTGCTGATGCTGTGGGGATTGTCCGGCTCGAGCCGGTAAATGTAGAAATGGTATCCATCGTAGCGATTCAGCCCATCCTGGGTACCGAACCACATGTACCCCTTTCGGTCCTGTAAAATGCAGTACACCGTGGCCTGGGACAGCCCTCGTTCCAGAGATATTTTCTCGAAACTAACGGTCTTGTGGGTAACGGCAGGCAGAGGCGGCACCAGAGCCAAAAAAATCCATACAGACCACAAGAAGGTCAGTATAAACTCACAGAAAACCATAACCCTTTTAGCCATATTTATTATTGTATCACACGCCCGCCTGCCAGGTCCACGGCACTAAATCTTTTTCCCCAATACCTCTTTGCGGGCATCGGCCACCACTTGCTTCACCCAGAGGGATTCCCGGATCATCCGGGCCTTTTCCCGGCAATCCCGGGCCTCTCGGTCATTTCCCAATCGTTGGTGAGCTTCAGCCAATGCCTCCCAGGCAGGGGCAAACATCATGTCCTTTTCGATACAAGCTTCAAATTCGTCAACAGCTTCGCGGGGAAAGCCTTTTTCCAGTAGATCTCGGCCCCGCTTGAGGTGGCCCTGGATGTCCTCAATCTCTGCCTCCATATGCAGCCGGATGGCATGTTCCGATTTCACCGTAATGATGGAGGCCGGAAGTTCTCGTATCACTTTCTCGGTCACAGAGCCGATTAGAAATTTTGCCAGCCCCCTTCTGCCGGCGGTGCCCATGATAATCAGATCAAAGCGACCGTCGGCGGCAGTCGATATAATCTCCCGGTGGGGCTTACCCTGGGTTACCTTCTTTTGCCAACTGACATTATGGAAATCAAATTGACTCAAAAACTCTTCAAACCTCGATTGCACACTTTTCTCCAATCCCTTCTGCTCTTTCTCGGCGACACTGCCCATGCCCCGGCCCAGGCTCGACAGCGAAGGGACGACGGTCAACACCGTCAACTCTGACTGGAACTGGCGGCACAGATGAATGGCCGTGTACAACGCCCGCTGTGACGAATCGGAAAAATCCACCGGGCAGAGCACCCTGTCGATATCTGCAGACCCATCCTGCCTTACCACCCAGACCGGTTTGTGGGAATCCCGGATCACCCTTTCGGCGGTGATGCCCAATTGAACTCGATCCCCCTCCTCTTTTTCACCGGCCCCCAGAAGGACGAGATTGACGTTTAAATCTTCCGCATGACGGGTAATCTGCTCGGAAGGATGGCCCGGGGTGGTTATCACATCCGAAACCTCGATTCCCTTCTGCTTGATTTGCTCTTGCATGGCCTCCAGTTCCCTGGCCGCCTCTCTCTTTAAAAAATCCAGTGTCTGGGCATAATCTTCTATTTCCGGCAGTACATGCACAAGAATAATCTCGGAATGAAACGCCCCGGCAAGGTTCAGAGCAACCCGGAACGCCTGCTGCGCGGCCGGACTAAAATCCGTGGCCAGCATGATTTTTTTCAACAATTTCACGTTGATCCTCCTATATAAACAATATGTTATTTATTCGGCCCTTTTAGCAATTCATAGCGCAGTGCAGCTCGGCGGATCAATTCGGTATGGGTTCCCTCTTCGTCAATCAAGCTCATGGTGGTGCCCTCTACCGGACAGCCCAGTGCATATACGATATCTTCATGCAAATCGCTGTCCACCTTTCCCCCCAGATGCTTGCTTAATCCATAGGCAACATGCAGCCCAACCTTTTCATCCTCCAGCACACTGCCGCTGACTACCGCCTGGGGATTACAGCCGATACCCAATTCGGCAATGTTGCGGCGGCTAACATTTTCTTCAAAAAGATCTCGCAAACCGGCAGCCTCCGGTCCCTCTCCCCTCACTTCGGTGATTTTGTTGTCCTCAATCACCAATTTGACCATCTGGCCGGCTAAATCAACCGGCATTATACCCCGGGTCTGGCTCTGCCCAAAAGTTGCAATTTCAGCTTCTACCGCCTCATAGGGAACTTTAAAGGCCTCACCGGCCGGCAAATTGATGCACTGCCCGGTCCGGGTACAATCGCCGGTATCGGCTTCGGCCCGGCGGTTCCTTAAATCGATATGCAGAAAATCGCCGGTAGAAAATGCAATCTCCGCAGCTACAGACCGGTCCAGCATGGAGGTAATGGCTTCGGCATAGACTTTTACTTCTTTGTAATCGGCCCGCAGCGCAGTCTCTTCCATCTCCCTGGCCACCCCCGGCATGCTGGCGCAGCGGGTGATACTGCCTGGTTCTTTGCAAACCCCGTCCAGCGGGGCAGTGGCCGAAAATTCGGTCATGGCAATCACCACATTGGCGCCTCTGGCGGCCTCGATCGTTTCAACCGGGATATCGGCGTTGTTCCGGCCGGTGGCCCGATACTCCTTCATCTCCACCGTAAATCCGATCTGGGCCGCTAAGACCTTAAAATCTGTCATCCACTGCCGGGCCATTTGGCGTCGGGCCTGCCAGGCAGATGTATCTTTTAGGCCGCCCTGAGGTAAATCCACCAAAAAGAGGACCTTCTCACCTTTACGGGGCGAAAATACATCCCGAAACAGTTGCATTCTTTCATCAATCGTCATGCTTTATCTCCTTATTTAATACCCCCACAATCCGGGTTAAACCCTGTTCCAACAATTGCCGGGGGCAGGCAATATTGATGCGCTGAAAGCCGCGGCTCTCGCCGCCAAACAGGGGGCCATCGTCCAGCCATACCTTCGCTTGCTTCAGCAGCCTCTTGTTGAAACCGTCTGCGTCTCCCCTTTTTGAGAAATATTGCCTGAAGTCCAACCAGGCCAGGTAGGTGCCCTCCAGGGGCAGAACCTTCGCCTTCGGCATAGTCTCCGCCACAAACCGGCACAAAAACGCATAATTACCCGCCAGATAGTCAGTAAGCTGGGCCAGCCACTCTTCACCCTGGTTGTAGGCCGCCTCTAAGGCAGCAATACCGAAAGGGTTGCTGAGCCACAGGCCGGCATTGGTCAAGGTCTGCTCAAAGCGATGGTAAAGCTCCGGGTTGGAGATGACAATATTGGCCGCCTGCAGGCCGGCTAGATTGAAGGTCTTGCTGGGGGAGGTGCAGGTAACGGTCCGGCGGGCAATCTCATCCGACAGTGAGGCTAAGGGGATATGGCGCTGCCCCGGCATGATTAGGTCGGCATGAATCTCATCGGCAATGATCAAAATGCCGTGCTTCAAACATATCCCGGCTAACCTTTTCAATTCCGCCGCCCCCCATACGCGGCCCACCGGGTTGTGGGGGCTGCACAGGATCAACATTTTCGTGCGGCTGTCGATGACCTTTTCCAGGCCCTCCACATCCATCGTGAACCGACCGTTTTCTATTTTTAATTCGTTATTCGCCAGTTGGCGGCCGTTGTTTAAGACCGCGGTGGCAAAGGGGTAATATACCGGCGGTTGGATAATCACCTTGTCACCAGGCCGGCTAAAGGCCTGGACCGCCAGATTCAAGGCCGGAACCACCCCGGGCGTAAAGAGAATCCACTCCCGTTGAACCGGCCAGTTAAATCTCTTTTTCATCCAGCCAATAACCGCCCGGTAATAAGAATCGGGCCGGTCGGTGTAACCAAAAATTCCATGCTCAGCCCTTTTCATAATAGCGGCTTTAATAGGCTCTGCTACCCCAAAGTCCATATCCGCCACCCACATGGGCAGGACATCCTTTATTCCAAACCGCTTCTCGGCCCACTCCCACTTCAAGCTGTGGGTCCCTGACCGATCAACAAACCGATCAAAATCGTACCTCATTTTCCTCCATCATTAGCCGTTTTTTCACGCCACCTCTTCTTTTATCACAAATCCCCCACTATATCAACAAAATTTTCCCCGCCTTCTGTTTTAAGCAAAAAGATTTTAAAGAAAAATGGGGTCATGAGAACACATGAAAGATGTCTCCCGGGAAGTGTCCTCCATGGGTTGTTAACCCCATTCCACAGAGTCCCGATCCTTCTCTACAACCAGACCTTATTACTTTTGGGGGCGGAGGGCGGTGGTTAATATGAGGATTTCGCCCAGGGGGAAGAGGGGCCAGTTAAAATTTCTGGGGCGGTAGGTGGTCATCGACTGCTTTAGGCGGGGAAAAGATCCTTCCTTCAGGATGAGCGCGGCGTAGTCCTCGATAAAGGAAATTAGAATGATGATCGCTCCGCCAAAGATACCGAGGGGGATGGCGGTCATGTACACTCTATTTTTTGCAAAAGCCAACATGTCTTTAAAAAAAGTCAACCATTTCAGTGGGCCATCTCGACCCTGATCCGCCGACCCTTCAACAACACCCCGTTCACACCAACCTCTGCTCTGGCGGCATCCCGGGGGTCGGTCATTTCCACGAAGCCGATTCTCTTACTTTCGATCAGCCTTACGCCTTTGACACTACCGAAATAGGAGAATTCTCTGGCTAAGTCTTTATCGGTGACAGAATCGGCGAGATTGCCCACAAACAGCTTGCGTCTCCTCATGCTGTCTCCTAATTTTCTGTCTTCCTCTTTATTTCTTATTTCTTCCATGTTTCTCTTTTTTTTATCACTATTTGCTTCTTCCTTCTCGAGCCACTGGAAAAGCCCAATTCCTCGTTTTTCCTGAAATGGTGGCTGGAAAATTTCTTGATGCCCACACCCGTTTCAGCGGCGAGGCACGACGATCTAAAAGAATTCTCTTTCTCTCTGACCTAACATAGGGTATTTATTTTAACACAAAACGCCGCCGAAACAAAATTTTATTTTAAGTTATCGGTCCGTCCCGGGATTTTTGAGAACCGAGATAGAGATAAAAACAACCGCCGACAGCAATATTCCCAAAACGATAGGGTCCAGATCTAACGGCAGGGTCACATTCAAAATTTTCAAAATCAGGGTGCTGGAACCGCCGCTCACCATCGCCCAGAAGGCACCGGTGGAATGACTCCTCTTCCAGAAATAGGCACCCAGCGTGGGCACGAAAAGACCGGACACCATAAAGGCATAGGCATGGAGGATGGCATCCAGAACGGTCTCGAAAGAGACGGCAATGAACAGGGACAATAAGCCCAAAACCAGGGTGGATAACTGGGAAATCCGAACCACGGCCTTATCCCCGGGGTTTTTTAAAAGGTATCGCGCCACCAGGTCGTTGACAAAATTTCCCGACGAGGCCATCAGGCAACTGTCTGCCGTGGACATAATGGCGGAAAAATAGGCGGACACCACGATGCCGGTAATGCCGATAGGCAGCACCTCCCGGATCAACAGGGGAAGCCCCATCTCCGCCTCAACTCCACTGAACAATACCCGTGAGCACATACCCAGGAAGACCCCGGTGAAGGCCATCAAAGGATATTCAAACAGACCGCCGATGTACCAGGCCCGTTTGGCCGTCCTGACATCTTTACTGGCATAGACCCGCTGGTAGAGGGTCATGGCAACGAACCATATGGGGACAATGGTAATCATCCAGTTCAGGAATGTTCCCGGGCTGATATTGGTTAATGAAAAAAACGGCGGGGGCAGCAGGCGCTTTAATACCGAAAAACCGCCGATTTTAGCCAGGGCAAAGGGAATGGCAAAAAAGATCAGACCCGAGAGCAGCACAATCCACTGGATGGTATCGGTAAAGATCACGGCTTTCAAGCCTCCCAGGACCGTATAACCGATGATGACAAAGGCAATGATGATGATGGCAAACTGAAAGGGGGTCAGGCCAAAGGGGGCCCGGGTGAGCAAGGTGGCGGAGGCCAGTTTGGCGCCGGCCAGCATCTGGGCACCGGTAAATCCCAGGTAGCCGATACCGGAAATCACGGCAGCAGTGGTGGCCACCCGTTCGTTGTATTTTAATCTCAGGAAGTCCGGATAGGTCATTAAATTGTTCCGGGTATCGAGGCGTTTAAGTTTGGGGACAATCAACACGGCTGTCATCCAGGCCCCCAAAATTCCGGTAAACAGGAGCCAACTGCCGGAAAGGCCCATGACGTATCCCAGCCCGCCCAGACCGATGGAGAACCCGCCGCCCACATCGGTGGCGGCGATGGAGAGTCCCACGTGCAGCGCCGAGATGGACCGACCGCCCACATAATAGTCGTCGGCGTTTCGGTTTTTCTTAAAGAAGTAAACCCCCACCGCCAGTACACCGAACATGTAGATGGCAAAAATGATATAGTCCACTATATGCATGTCAAGATCCTTGTATGTGTATTTAACCGAAACGGTTTTCGCTTCAAATATACTTTTCGTACAACATGAAGTGGCGATTGGGCCGGTAGTAATCTTTTACCGCTGTATATCCGTCCACTTCGACCGTATCGCCCTCTTTGACACTGATATTGGCATAGCCCATTTTTTCAAACAACTGCCGGGAGGGCGCATTCTCCGGATCGACGGTGACTTCGATGCGGTTTGCCCCCTGCCGTTTTATCCCTTTTTCTACTTCCTGCAGGAGGATCTTCCCCAGACCGGTTCCCTGGAGGAGAGGGTCGACGCCGATCTGCCAGAGAAAATAGGTCGCCTCCTGGGTCTGGGAGATAAAGCCCAGGACAAAGCCGACGACTTGTTCCTGATACTTTACCATAAAACAGGTATTCCTGAAATAGCGCAGCATAATTTTGTAGAAATGTTCAAAATAGCGTTCCAGCGGCGGACAGTGGGAGACAAAGGCATACACCTGGATAAACTCTTTTTCGTCCGGCTGCCGAATGTCGAATTGGTGTCCCCTCATCTCTTTGACCATATCCACTTTGGTTTGAATCAGTTCGTCGGTACCGATGTCGTTTCTATAAAAATAGTCGCCCTTTACCCATTTTAAAGCCTCTTCAATCTTGCGGTGGGCCCCTTCAATGGTATCGTCCTTAGCCAGCAGGGCGATGCCCCGTTCACTGCCCACTTCCAGTTCTTTTTCGGCGGTGATGCCGCAGCTATAATACAGGTCTACGTCCCGTTCTTTAATATCGGCTTCATCAAATTGAACGTGCAGCGTCTCGTTCAATTTATGGGGATATTCGGGGGGAACGATATATTGACACACCGTCGCCTTCTCGGCAAAGGTGAGCTCCCGCTCTATACCGTGCTCCAGGTCCAGGATAATATCCAGGATGTTATCCTCCAACACGTAGAGGGTATTCATCCACTCCGGGTCACCGGGCCTGAAGTTGTATTCAATCAACTTGATGCCATCCTTTGTATACATAAATTGTCCATATAAAAAGCCCCGGCACCGTTCCCCGGTCTCCTGGTGAAAGGCTTTAAGGGTTTCCCTGATTATTCTCAAGGCAAACGCATAATCCTGGGGCAGCAGAAACGGGAGCAGGCGGCCGGTGTCGGCATATGAACCCATGCTGGCGGTATTCACGCCTTCTTCCCCGGGCAGCAGTTTTTTAAAATCCTGAACCGCAGGGGTGGGGACCACACAATCGCCGTCAACCATACACTGGAGGGTAAATTCTACGCCGGTTAACTTCTGCTCCACAATCACCCTTGAGTCGCCGCCGATTTTTTGGAAAAAAATGGTTTGAATGTACTCTTTGACTGCGTTCTCGTCTTTCAGTTGATCGCCAAAGACTTTGACCCCCAGGCCGTCGGTCAGGCCGATGGGTTTCACCGCCACCTGCCAGCCCAATTGGGCGGCATAGTCCACGGCCGGCTGTGGGGAATCAAAGACCCTGAATTCCGGAATAGCCGGGACCCGGTAACGGGCCAATAAGTTCCGGGTAAAGGCTTTATCCGCTTCCAGGCGGGCGGCATTTTGGGTAGGGCCGAATCCCTTTATATTCTTCCTGGCCAGGGCATCGATGAGACCCAGGGAGAGGGGCTCAGCCGTGGTGGGTAGAACCAGTTTCGCCTCAATATCACCGGCATATTTTACGATGCCGTCTATATCGCTGAAAAGCCCCAATTTGCAGCCCTTAACCAGCTTCACGATACCCGGATTGACGGTGTCCATATAGGCATAGACGCCGAGATTGGGATTCTTTTGCAAATTCTGGATGGTGATTTGTTCTTTGGCCCAGCTACCCACCACCAGTACGTTGTATTGGCTCTTTATGCTCATTCTCTATCTCTCCTTTTCTATTTCTGCCTTCACCTCATCATCCATCGAAATTTCATCCCCCTGATGAAAGGCGATGGTCTTATCAAAATCACTCAACAAGCGGGCAATCCCCTCGGCCTTATACTCGTCTGCCCCTTCGATTTTCAACTGCAATTCACATTCATTACACTTTCTATCACAAAATATGGGCTCATAGGAATCCGGTTCTTTATAGCTGGTAATCACACCCTGGTAATTTCTCAGCACCACCCGGTTGGTGGAAAAGGAGATGATGTAATTGGGAAAGAGGGGAATTTTACCGCCCCCACCCGGCGCATCGATGACATAAGTGGGTACGGCAAAGCCGCTGGTGTGCCCGATTAAACTCTCGATAATCTCAATCCCCTTGCCCACCGGTGTACGGAAATGGGACAGTCCTTCGGAGAGATCGCACTGGTACAGATAGTACGGCCGGACTCTATCTTGCACCAATCGGTGCATCAGTTTTTTCATAATACGAGGGCAATCGTTCACACCCGCCAGCAATACCGTCTGGTTACCCAGCGGTATACCGGCATCCGCCAGTTTGGCCAACGCTTCCCTTGACGAGTCGGTAACTTCCCGGGGATGGTTAAATTGAGTGTTAAGCCAGATGGGGGTATGACTTTTTAACATAGAGACCAATTTATCGGTCACCCGATAGGGAAGTACCACCGGAACCCGGCTGCCGATGCGAATGACTTCTAAGTGGGGAATCTTTTGCAGCTCCGTCAGGATCCAGCCCAGGTAATCGTCCGGCAACAGCAGGGGATCGCCGCCGGACAGAAGCACATCTCTGACCGTTCTGGTCTTTTTGATATATTCGATTCCCTTCTTGATTTCCGATTTAGATGGAATCGAATCCACATCCCCCACCTTCCGCTTCCGGGTGCAGTGCCGGCAGTACATGGAACAGACATTGGACACCAAAAACAACACCCGGTCGGGATAGCGGTGGGTAAGGCCGGCGACAGGGCTGCATTCGTCTTCATGCAGGGGGTCGGTCATATCGTGCCGGTCTATGATCAACTCAGCCGGGTCGGGGAACGACTGCCTGAAAACAGGGTCGTTCTTGTAATCGTCGATATCGATCAAAGATAGGTAATAGGGGGTGATGGAAAGGGGAAATTTAGCCAGGGTTTTCTTGAGCTGCCGTCTTTCGTCTTCATCGAATTGTATGCCCGTCAACTTCTCAAACATATATATGGATTTAATCGAATGCTTGAGCTGCCACTTCCAATCCTTCCAATTCCCTATTACGGTTTTTTTGTTTATTTTTCTAGCCAGCTCTTGCTGGATTTTATCAAAAATTGGCATCTAAGATCTCCTCCTTATTTTAAAAAATAAAGGCTGCATCTTTACCTTGTAAATAAAATGCACCCATGGCCAATAACTTTCCTATTTGTATTCGGTATTCAACACCGACGGTTCGACTTCCACCAATTTATCTTCCGCTCCAAAAATGGAAGAATCGATCAGCACCTCCGAAACGATAATGGATAACAATCTCAGCAAGTTTTTATTGATTTCAACCTTTTCCCCTTCTCTCAAGCGGCTCAAGCCATCCATCAGGGATTTCTGAAACGAGACGGGAGCTTCCTTGATCTTTTGAACGCCTTTCTCGGTCAGCTTTATCCGGATTACCCTTCTGTCCGAAGAACTTCGCTCCCGCTGTACCAACTCTTTATGCTCCAACTGATCCACAACCCCGGTAATCATACTGGGAGAGAATGATAACTTCTTACTCAATTGGCTCAATGAGATGGCGCCGGTATTGCCCAGCACCAATAAGCAGGACAGTTGGGACGAATTTAACCCTGAAGTTTCCCGCAATTTCGCCGAGTAGATGTCCACCGCCTTGATGATCTTTCGCAGGTTAGAAAAAATTTCTAATTCAAGAGAGTAATAATTCGTTGCCGGATGCTTGTCTTCCACAATCGAACCTCCATGGATATAACTATTATATCCCTGAATATTTTAGTTGTCAAATTTTTTTAAGTGAATTATTTAGAAGATAAATTATTCACTACTAAAAGATTTAACCCAGGGCTACATCTAAAGTCATCATCACGGCAAAGCCCAGCATGACCCCCATGGTGGCGATATCGGTATTCTTTTCCAGATGGGCCTCCGGGATCAACTCTTCCGCCACCACGAATATCATGGCCCCGGCGGCAAACGACAGGGCATAGGGCAGTAAGGGTTTTATGGTGATTACCGCGGCCGCGCCCAGGACCCCGGCAACGGGTTCCACAACCCCCGACAATTGCCCGTACCAGAAACTTTTGAGACGGGAGAATCCTTCCCGCCGCAGGGGGACCGAAACGGCCGTGCCTTCGGGGAAGTTCTGGATTCCGATGCCTAAGGCTAAGGCCACCGCCCCGGCCATGGTAGCGGAGGGCAAGTCGGCACTCAATGCACCGAAGGCAACACCTACTGCCAGGCCTTCCGGTATATTGTGCAGGGTAATGGCCAACACCAGAAGAACGCTCCTCTGCCAACCGGTCTGAATGCCTTCGGCCTCCTCCCTGGGAAAGCCCAGGTGAAGATGGGGCAAAATCATGTCGATGAGCCGCAGGAAAAAACCACCCAGCAAAAAACCCACCGCCGCCGGAAGCCAGGCCGGCGTGCCCGATTCCTCCGCCATCCGGATGGCCGGTGCCAGGAGAGACCAGAAACTGGCGGCAATCATCACCCCGGCGGCAAAGCCCAACATGCCGTCCAGAAGTTTACGGTTAATGCTTTTAAAGGCAAAGACCAATGCCGCCCCCAGTGCGGTCATCAACCAGGTAAAGATGGTGGCCATCAAGGCCTGCATGATCGGGTCTAAATGCTTAAACCATTCCACCAAAGCGGCCATGGTTACCTCCCGCTAAAAAATTCCGTCCGTCTTTCACCATTTTGGTGCCCCCAATATATCACCACTCCCCCAAAATTTCAACCCCTCTAACCAGAAACCACCATTACTGCCCCCCATGATCCGCCCTAAAAAATACAAAATTCTTGGACTCCTGTCCAAAAAATTGGACTCATGCCCAAATTTTCTCTACTACAAAAATCAGGCCGCCGCCTTCCGCCAGGATTTTACAGGCGCAATGAAACCCCGTGCCCAGGTGGAAGAAAAAGAGAAGGCAGCCTGAATGATGCCATTTTTGCGCATATAGCTCGGAAGCCTCTCCCAGAGGCGCGATGTAGCTGTTCGGAGCAGCGATATAGCTGCTCGGAACTGCGATACAGCTGCTCGGAACTGCGATGTAGCTGCTCGGAACTGCGATCGAGCTGCTCAGAACTGCGATGAAGCAGTTCGGAACTGCGATGTAGCTGCTCAGAACTGCGATCGAGCTGCTCGGAACTGCGATTGAGCTGCTCGGAACTGCGATACAGCAGTTCGGAACTGCGATACAGCTGTTCGGAACTGCGATGTAGCTGCTCGGAACTGCGATACAGCAGTTCGGAACTGCGATACAGCAGTTCGGAACTGCGATGTAGCTGCTCGGAACTGCGATACAGCTGTTCGGAACTGCGATGTAGCTGCTCAGAACTGCGATACAGCAGTTCGGAACTGCAATCGAGCTGTTCAGAACTGCGATTGAGCTGCTCAGAACAGCGATTTAACTGCATTTCATCGATGTTTTAAAGCGGAGGAAAAAAGATGTCTATTTTTAAAAAGAGAGAGAAAAAAAATAGTGTTAAGCCCAATTTTTCTTCTTGAAATATGATGTAATCTAAAAGATTATTTCTTTGTTGTTTTACAACATTATGATTGTCTGAAA
>CBFDCR010000039.1:0-47740 GCA_965603365.1 uncultured bacterium | reverse complement strand
AAACTGTCGGGGAATTTAAACAACTTTTTGTCTCTTTTATTATAACCTATGCAAACGCTGCCGGATTTTTGGCAGTGTTGAGACTTTTTTTTGAAACGTTTCGAGATTTTTCGCAAGGGCGGGGTTTAAACCCCGGTGACGGGGTATTTCCTGCATCGCCGGGGTATTTTTGGCATCGATGGGGTATTTTCGGCATGACCGCTTCTTTAAGCGGACTTTTGTCGAGAACGGAGGTAGACAACCTGGACTTGAACTCAAATGGCACGTAATGAGTAGTCGCCCTGGTCAGACATATCTTACCGCTTTCACTATATTGCCACAGCCAGCGGTATTGACATATACCGGCATGATAATAAAAGAGGAGGCGGCTTAAACTTCTGTTAAATCCCACAAAGAACTGTAGATTTCTTGAGCAACACCTTCATATTTATCTGGCTGATTAAGATATAGTTTGGTCAGAATATCGACCGCTTTATCATTCATCCCTAATTTCCCTAAAGCCTCAGCGCAGGTGCGGCGGAAATCGCTATCCTGTTTTTCATCTTCGGCCAGGCTGAGGAATATATACACCGCTTTATCTTTCACCCCTAAATTTTCTAAAGCAAGAGCGCAGTTGAGGCGGAGATAGCCCTGATGTTTTTCGCCTTCGGCCACAGATAAAAGAAATAGCGAAACCAGAGAGAAGGAAAGGGAATCGGTAACTGTTGACACCCAATTCAGATAACGATTCCATGCTTGTTCGTAAAAAACCCCACCTCTATTTTTGCCATCGTTCCAGGAAAAGTCAAAAAAGCTTTTTATTTGGATTTCTACGAAGGGTCTGTCATTCAGCCAACGCCCCTGCTCGGCCAAAAACTTCATCACAAAGTAGTGGTGGTGGTGAAGATATTTATTGATTTCCTTTTCCTCATCCTTCTTTAAAATGTGATCCAGTACGATCCGGGCCTGTTTATTGGGCAAAGCCCTTAGTGCCAACAGTAATGTCTCTTGCCAGAAGGAGTTACTGATATATTTGTCAACGTAATCGATAAAGGTTTGAAGGTCAAGATTTATCCAGACTTCATTGGCAATGAAGCGGGCGGCAAAGTACTCCTGGAAGGTCTTGTGAACAAAACCGAATTGGTCCGGGGCCAACTCCACCAGCAAACCGGAACGGGTGCGGATGGTTTCCAGAAACTCCTCCACCAGGGACCTCGCCCTGCGGTTGCCACAGCAAAAGATTTCTTTAAAATCGGGAATGAGTATTTCATAGAGTTCACTTCTGTTTATAATCGTCCCCGCCTCCTCTCCCTTTTCCTCCATTTGCAGATGGAAGGCCACCTTTTCCAGGAATCGACGCCGGTCTTCCAACTTGAACTTCTCATCGATGATGGACTTCACACTGTCCCAGGTGTAAAGCAAAGCCTCGGTGGCTTTATCGTAAAGAACCAGCCGGTCTTCCGGCAGTTGGGCCTCGTAGCGGTGGATGATACCGATGATGGTCAACAGCAGCGGGTTGCGGGCCAACTCCATGATACGGGGCTTTTTTCTTAACGCTTCCTGTAAATCCTCGGCCTTTTGCCGGGCTTCATTCTCGTTGGTCAACCGGCTGCGGTACCACTTGTGGGTAAATGTATCGATCTCCTCACCGTTAAAATCTTGGAGGGTGAAGTGGCGAAACTGGGTAGTGCCCGTTTTTTTTGCTTGTCCCCTTTCTGCCCCAACACAAAAATTGTTTACCCAAAAGCGAAGCGATGATGATGACGATGATAATCGCTGCCTGATGCCATTCAGTGAATTTAACTCCCGGCCTACTTCACCTAACTTCACCACCGTCAAGGAGGAAGCCGATTGGCACCGACTCTCCTCTTTTAAACGCCTCCGCCAATACTGAAAACTCTTGTAACTGATGTTTTGACGATGGCAATACTCCACCTGCGACAGACCGCTGCTCTGCCATGATTCCACATGGAATTGCCATTTCTCCCTCTTAGAACCACTAACCACCTGATTTTGTCTTATCTCACTCATCTTAAATCTTTATACCTCCTTCTAATTGAAATGGAGGTATAAAATGACACAAAAATAGCCCCTTGTGAAGATGCGGTTTATTTGACGCTTACATTGAACGACTAAACAGAACCTTCAAACAACATGTCAGGCCATCGGCCGGCTTCAACGCCTTTAACGGAGCTGTCTCCCTGACAACTCTTTTTGTTACCCATTACAACTTCCTCAGACCACATATGGCCTTAAATTACAATACCCCAGTGCATTTAGAACAATTGGATCAGATCCATACTATTCAGGCCCAATGGATTAAGATACTCTCTATGGCTGCTCAACAAGGCTAACAAAAGAGTCAAAGAACTAAAATATTTATATAATAGATGTATTAAAAGCGATGTTGGATTGCCATTTCAACAGCGCCCAGTCTTAACATCCTAACCTCAAATTTTACCTTCATAATTTTTCATGAAACTTTTGTCACTACCTGTGGGTGTTTCATGATTGGATTATAGCAAAGTGGAAAATTGAAAAACAACAAAAAAAACACCCCAAATCTGAAAGATCAACAAACGCCGGAGAGCGTCCCCTCAATATCTTACTTTTCGTACCTGGTCTCAATACTGTTGACCTTCTTTACAGATCTGGAGTTTAATATACACAAAATACTTTTGCAAATATTTATAGATGAAAGTTTACCCATTTTTAAAAATCAGAGGTTACTCACTGGCATAAATCCAAAAAATCCTATTTAACCTACGTTTTGGGGTTTCAGGTTTTATTTTTTGGGGTAACTCCAGGCAAAAAGGCGATTTACAAAAGGAGCAAAATGTGTTATTTTATCGTATATTTTATTCCTGAGAATGCACGATGGATGTTTACCTGGACAAACTTGAATTGCACGGCTTTAAATCGTTTCCGGAGAAGACCGTCATTAAACTGCATAAGGGGATAACTGCGATAATTGGACCCAACGGCTGCGGCAAGAGCAACATCGTAGACTCGATCTTCTGGGTGCTGGGGGAACAGCGGATCAAGAACCTGCGGGGTGAAAACAGCGAAGATTTAATATTTAACGGCAACATCAATCAAAAACCTTTAGGCATGACCGAGGTGGGGGCCTTCTTCATGAAAAACGGCGAGCAGATCTACATCGCCCGCCGCTACTTCCGCAGCGGGGAGAGCAAATACATCCTGAACGATAAATACTGCCGCAACCGGGACATCCAGGATATACTCTTCGACATGCACATGGGAGAGAAGAAGTACTTCATCTTTGAACAGGGCAGCATCGATAAGTTGATCTCCCTGAAACCCACGGAGAAGAGGATCCTCATCGAGGAGGCAGCCGGGATTCTGCAGTACCTGGAGCGCAAGAAGGAGACCGCCAACAAGCTGATCATCGCCCAGCAGAACCTGGAAAATATCGAGATTCTCTCGGCCGACAAGGAGATCCGGCTGCGGGAGTTAAAAAACCAGGTCAACTACGTCAAGCGGTATCGAAACCAAAAGAACGAAAGGAATGACTTTCTCAAGGCTCTTTTAAAAAAGAAACACACAATTTATCAACAGGAATTTCAAAAATACAAGGCCGAGCTGGAGACATTACTCAACCAGGAATCGCTCACAGCCAGAGAAATCTCCACTGCCCAGAAAGATTTAATGTCCAGAGAGGAATCCCGCTGGCAGTTGGACCGGGAATTAAAGGAACATCAAAAGACCATCTACGAAATCAATCGCCAGATCATGGCCAACAAAAACGAGATCGACAAGTTGAAACAGCAGCACGGCTTTATCGGCCAGAAAATAGCCGAAATCAAGAATTCCCTAAAAACCGGCAAAGAGGAGATCGGCCGTCTGGATGAGGAGATTTCCCTTGTCGCCAGGAGTGCGGCCGGCCTTGAGTCGGAGTCGATGTCCGAAGAGTCTGACCATCAGGACCTGGAAGAACGGTTATCGATACTGAACGAAAAATTAACCGAAGCAACCGCCCGGGACAACGGGCTGGCAAAAAAAACAGAGCGCCTTCAGTCGGAAAGCTCCCGGATTACCCTCAAGCTCCGGGAAGTGGAGAAGCGGGTGATCCGGCTTGAAAATGAGGTGGACACCAAAAAAAGTTTTGTAGTGGAGCTGAACCGGCAAATCGGTGATGAGGAAATCGCTGTCCTGGAAAAGAAGTGGGACCAATCCGTAAAGGAACTGGAGGCGGCAAAGTCCCGGCATGTTGATATTGAAACGAAACACCGCCAGGGCCGCACCGCCATCGACGAGTTAACGGACAATTTAAAAAATCTCGAAAACGAGATCAAGAATCTGGATAATCAGAAGGCCAAATACCTGGAGATCAAGAAAAAGATGGCGGCCCAGGATACCGGTGGTTTAGAGACAGCCAACCGGGGTTTGCTGCAGGATCACATCGAGGCCGACAAGAATTACCGTAAACTGCTGGAAAACTTTTTTTATGAGGAGATCGACGCCCTTATCCCCCACCATAACCACGATGTCCTGAAGGGCGGCGGCAGCAAATTTCTATTGAAAAAGGACAATGGGGAAAGCCTGCCCCCGGAGATCTTACAGGAGGAAGGCGTCTTGGGCCCCGTGGAGGGCCTGTTTCGCCTAAAAGAGCCGGAAATAGGCGGTTACCTGAAGAACGGCGTGCTGGTCAAAGACCTGCAGACCGGCATCCGCATATTTGCCCAATACGGCGTAGATGTGGTAACCCAGGAAGCCGAAGTCATTAGCCGGCAGGGGGTATTGATCCGCAGCCGGGAAAAGGGCATCTTAGATGTGATCGATGAAATCCGGGAGATCGATCAAAAGCGGACGTCTTCACAGGAACGGTTGAAGCAGTTAAAAGAAAAACTGGAAGTAGAAACCGGCGAGCAGGCGACTCTGGCCGCCCAACTGGAAGATCGCCTCTCGGTGGTGAACCGGCTTCAGGAAACGTGCCAGCAGCAGCGCCACGAACTGGAAAGCCTGAAAAAAAACCGGCAGGCCAATTTAGAACGGATCGGTCATACCGAGTCGGAAATTCAGCGGTTAGCCAAAGAGAAGGAGCAGTTGCAGCATGAATTCGACGCCCTGGAAACCCGGCAGGCTGAATTGGATAAGCAGCTCCAGCAATTGAAGGGGGAGCGGGAGACCTATCTGACGGATATCCAGAGAATGAAAGAAGAGGTGAACCAGACGGAAAAGCGCTTCCTCCAGAAGGAGAGTGCCCTGCGGTTGTTGAAGGAAAAACTGGCTCACCAACAACAGCAGCAGAAGGAACTCAAAAAAAATAAAATGAAGTTGATCGATCAGATCGCCTTTAACGAAAAGGAGGTCGTCCGCTTAAGCGAAGAATTAAAAGCCATCGAAGCCAGGGTCGAGACCGCCAAAGAGGGATCAAAGGAACTGGAGAGTAAAAAGACCGATCTAGAAGCAGCCATCCAGGACCAGGAAAATCGATTCCAGGCTTTAAACAGCGACATCAAGGGCAATTCCGCGATGTTGGACGAAAAACGCCGATCTCTAGAAGAGATCAAGGAGCACAAAAATAAAATCGAAATCGAACTCTCCTCCATTAAAAAGGATCTCTTTCAACTGGAAGAGCTCTCCTTCCAGGAGTTGAATACCGAGCTTGCCAATATCCAGGCAGAAGCTGCCTTAGTGGAGACTGAAATGGCGGAACTGGAAGAGAAACTGGAAACCGGTAACCGGCGTCTCTTCACCATGCGGGAGAGCAACCGCTTAAACTTCTCCGCCGAATCGGAGTATGAAATCTTGCTGAAGGAGCACGGTTTTCTGATCTCCCAGAAAGAGGATATCGTTAAATCCATCCAGAATATGCACGAAGCCATCGAGAAAATAGACGCCGAATCCAGGCAGAGTTTTATGGAGGCCTTCACCGAGATCAAGGATAATTTTGTCAAAAATTTTAAGATCCTGTTTGAAGGGGGGGAAGCGGAGATGACGCTCACGGAGCCGGATGACGTACTGGAATCGGGGTTAGACATCAAGGCCCAGCCGCCGGGCAAAAAACTCCAGAGCCTGCAGTTGCTCTCAGGAGGCGAAAAGGCATTGTCGTCTCTGGCCTTTCTGTTTTCCCTCTTCGAGTACAAACCGTCGCCCTTCTGTGTGTTCGATGAAGTGGATGCCTCTCTGGATGAGTCCAATGTCAAGAGATTTTTAAAATTTGTCCACAAATTGAAGGAGAAGACCCAGTTCCTGGTAATCACCCACAATTTCAAGACCATGGAAGAGGCCGACTACATCTACGGTATCACCATGAATGAACCCGGCATCTCCACCATTTACTCCATGAAGATGACGGGTAAAGATAAATTCAGACCGCTGAACAATTAAATGTCTTTTAATATAAAACCCATCCGGGAGGAATCATGCGTATCAAAATATCGACCTTAATCAAGGGGGAAAAACATGGATTTTAAAGGTTATATTCAGGTATACACCGGCAGCGGCAAAGGCAAGACCACCGCGGCCCTGGGACTGGCCCTGCGGGCCGCCGGCCGGGGCATGAGAACCTACATCGCCCAGTTCATGAAAAAGACCGAATACGGCGAACTCTGGGCCATCCGGGACCATTTAAAGGCGCTTATTACTATCGAGCAATTCGGCCTGACGGAGTTTCACACCACCGGCGAGAAAATCAGCCAGGAGGAGCGAAACGCAGCCCTGGCCGGTATCGAGGCGGTAAAGAGAGCCGTCACTGGCGGTACGTATCAGATCGTCGTCTTAGATGAGGTGAATGTGGCCCTCTATTTTAAAATAATCGATATCGATACTATACTGGAAATCATGGAACAGAAGCCGGACCAGGTGGAATTAATCCTGACCGGCCGCCACGCCCCGGTAGAGATCCAGAAACGGGCCGACCTGGTCACCGAGATGCTGGAGATCAAACACTACTACACCCAGAACGTCCCCGCCCGCCCCGGCATCGAAAAGTAAACCCGCCGAAAAAACAACAAGGGACGACCAACCTTTTCCAAGGAGTTTGGGAAATCACCGCTGTCGTGATAAAATTGAAGCTACCGAAAATTTTTAGGAGGATACGAATGAGATCTTTTTGGGCAGTTTGCTTAATAATCCCGGTTCTCTTTTCCGTTGCCTACGGGGCAAAGAAGTCTGCCAAACCGGAGGCCGTTGACTCGAAGACCTTTGCCGGTTTGAAGTTCAGGCCCATCGGCCCGGCCTATGCCTCGGGCCGCATCGCCGACTTTGCCGTCAACCCCCACAACCCCAAAGAGTATTATGCGGCAGTGGCCAGCGGCAATATCTGGAAAACCGAAAACGGGGGCATCACCTTTCAGCCGATTTTCGAGAACTACGGCGCCTATTCCATCGGCTGCCTGGCCATGGACCCCAAAAACACCAAGGTGGTCTGGGCCGGCACCGGCGAAAATAACCACCAGAGATCGGTCTCCTATGGAGACGGTGTATACAGGACCGCGGACGGCGGCAAAACCTGGAAGAATATGGGGCTCAAAGAGTCCCGTCAAATCGGTAAGATCCTGATCGATCCCGGCGATTCGGATACCGTATATGTGGCTGCCGAAGGCTCCCTCTGGGGGCCCGGGGACAACCGGGGACTGTATAAAACCAACGACGGCGGCAAAACCTGGAAAAAGGTTCTCCACATAAGCGAAGATACCGGCATCAACGACATGGTCATGGACCCCCGGAATCCGAAGGTGATTTATGCCTCATCGGAACAGCGGCGCCGCCACGTACACACCAAGATCGGCGGCGGCCCCCAGACGGCCATTTACAGGACCTGCGACGGCGGCATCACCTGGAAAAAGTTGACCAGCGGTTTGCCCACCAGCCACATGGGGGGCATCGGCCTGGCCATCTCCCCGGCCGACCCGGAGGTGATATATGCCATCATCGAGGCGGCCGAAGATCAGGGCGGGTTTTTTCGCTCCCTGGACCGGGGAGAGTCGTGGTTGAAGATGAGTTCCCATACCAGCAGCGGTCAATACTACAATGAAATCTTCTGCGACCCCAAAGATGTAAATAAGGTCTACTCGGTGGAGACCCATACCCACCTCACCGTGGACGGCGGCAAGACATTCAAACAACTGGGCCGGGAATCTCGCCATGTGGACGACCATGCACTGTGGATCGATCCCGATGACACTGCCCACCTGCTGATCGGCGGAGACGGCGGCATTTACGAAACCTTCGACGCCGGCCAACATTGGCGCCACATCCCCAACCTGCCGGTCACCCAGTTCTACCGGGTGAATATCGATAATTCGTTTCCCTTTTACTATGTGTACGGTGGCACCCAGGACAACAGCAGCATGGGCGGCCCCTCCAGAAATACCAGTAAACTGGGGGTGGTCAACGATGAGTGGTTCGTCACCAAGAGTGGCGACGGCTTCTGGTGCGCCATCGATCCCCAGGACCCCAATATCGTCTACTCGGAGTCCCAATACGGCAGTATCGCGCGCTACGATCGACGGATCAAAGAGAGGATCTATATCACTCCTTTGCCCGGCAAGGGGGAAAAGACCTACAAATGGAACTGGAATACTCCCCTCATCATCAGTCCCCACTCCCATACCAGGCTCTACTGCGCCGCCAATAAGGTGTTTCGCAGCGATGACCGTGGCGACTCCTGGACGGTAATCAGCGGCGATCTCACCGCCCAAATCAACCGGAACCGCTGGCCGGTAATGGGCAAATACTGGAGCGCCGATGCCGTGGGAAAGGATGTCTCCACCTCCCAATACGGCACCATCGTCTCCTTAGCCGAATCACCGGTCCAGGAAGACCTGATCTATGTGGGTACCGACGACGGCCTCATCCAGGTAAGCGAAGATGGAGGAAAACAGTGGCGGAAAATCGACTCCTTTCCCGGTGTGCCCCGCTACACCTATGTCGGTGATTTACAGCCCTCCCGCTTCGACAAAAACGTCGTGTTTGCCGCCTTTGATAACCGCAAGCGGGACGACTTCACCCCCTACCTGTTGAAGACTACCGATAAGGGGAAAACCTGGCACTCCATGGCCGGCAGCCTCCCCCCAAACGGCACGGTCCACGCCATTGCCCAGGATCATGTGAAACCGGACCTGTTGTTTGTGGGTACCGAGTTTGGCATTTTCTTCACCTATAACGGCGGCGGCAACTGGATTCAATTAAAGGCCGGTATCCCCACCATTTCGATCCGGGATATCGCCATCCAGGAACGGGAGAACGACCTGGTGGCAGCCACCTTTGGCCGGGGTTTTTATATTCTCGATGACTACACCCCGCTGCGGGAATTCAAACCGGAATGGCTGGAAAAAGAGGCCCATCTCTTCCCCATCAAGGATACCTGGCTCTATCACCAGACCTCCGGAAAATACGGGCAGGGGGCCACTTACTATGCCGCTAAAAATCCACCCTTTGGCGCCACCTTTACCTATTTTCTCAGAGATACGTACCGGACCCGGCAGCAGGCCCGCCGGAAACAGGACAAGGCGCTATTCCAGAAGGGTCAGCCCATTCCCAATCCCTCCTGGGACGAGCTGCGCCGGGAAACGATGGAGCACACCCCCTACCTGCTGTTTACCGTTTACGACGAAGCCGGTTCAGTCATCCGTAAGCTGCGCAAAAAACCCCAGAAAGGTATCCAGCGTATCACCTGGGATTTAAAATATCCTCACACCAGCCCCGTACAGGCAGCTAAAGATAAATTTGATCCCCTGGCTAAAGATAAAAGTGATGTATTGGTGATGCCGGGCACGTATAGCGTCTCTATCGATAAAGTCGTAAATGACAGGGTCAGCCGCCTGGTGGAACCGGTGTCATTCCAGGTCAAACTCCTCACCGGTGGTGCCACCTTGCAGGGCAAAGACCGCCAGGAACTGGTAGAATTACAGAAGGAGGCATTGGAACTGAACCGGGTGGTGCGGGGAGCCGTGGCGATGACGGAAGCGCTGATCAAAAGAGTCCACCACATCAAGCAGACATTGTTGGTGGTCCCCGGTACCGGCCTGCAGTTGATGTCGGCAGCCAACCGGATCGCCGCCGCCCTGGATGAGATGATCTTCGCCTTCAGGGGACATAAAGCCAAAGCCAGCCGGGAGGAGATCCCCCCCGGACATATGCCCATTCTAACTCGCCTGCGTTACGTTCTTCGCTGCCTGAATCATTTCAACTCTCCTCCCACCCGTACCCAGTGGGATTCCTACCGGATTGTTCAAGAAGAGGCGGCCCCCCTGCTGAAGAAATTGAAGAAGCTCGCCGAAGAGGATCTCAGGAAACTGGAAGCCGACATGGAAGCGGCCGGCGCGCCCTGGACCCCCGGTAGGCTCCCCCAGTTGAAACATTAAAATTCAGCTCCCCACTAAATCTTTATAGTCGATAATTTATTCAGAGCATTCGCTGATATTGGGATTTAAAAAATAGAAATTTATAGGGGTAAAAAAAAGGGGACGCAGTGGCTACGTCCCCCTTGAATTTTAATCGGGTGTATCGTTTAAATTTTTGATAAGCCTAATCAACCGCTATGAGCTGCCACTGCTTGTCGGTGTTGCCGTTCCAGGTGTAGTTGTAGACGTAACTGCCGCTGCCCACATCCAGGTCTCTGCCGTTGTAGCGACTCTTGATTCGATACCAGCCGGTGCCCAGGTCGATGAGTTCCCAGTGTTTGTCGGTGTTGCCGTTGTCGGGATAGTTGTAGGTGTAGTTTGTGCTGCCCACATCCAGGCAATTGCCGTTGGCCCTGTTGATGATCTTGTAATAGCCGTCGCCGGTGGGGACGAGTTCCCAGTGTTTGTCGGTAGTGCCGGTGTAGGTGTAATGATACACATAGCTCGATCCGCTGTTGATATCCAGGGCATAGCCGCTGTACCGGTTCATGATCCTGTAATAGTCGCCGCTGGGGCCGCCGCCCGGTTCGTCCGGATAGGTGACGTTCAGGGTGAAGGTGCTGGTAGAGCCGCTGTAGCCCACTACCTTGACATAGTACTTGCCGATCCAGTCGGCACTGTAAGAGCCGGTCTCCGGGTTGCTGGTGGTATAACCCCGGGCCACCCAGTTAACGGTATCGGTGGATTTGTAGAGATACCAATCCAGGTCTGCGCCGCTCTCGTGGCTGACGCTGACCGAAATGGTGCCGGTATCCTCGGTGGTGAAGTGGAACCAGTCCACATCGCTGGAGGTGCTGATCTCGGCGCCGGTATAATTGGTGCCCGAATCGATGGCACCATAGGCACTGGAGTAACTGTCGTTGGGCTCATAGGGATCGGTGGGGGGGGTGGTTCCGGAGGGAACACCGTAAGCCGCGGCATAACCTACCGAAGAGGTGCCGTAAGCGATTTTCATGTAACCGCTTTCACCCCAATTGGTACCCCAGGAGTTCTTCAAGATCCAGTATCCGCCGGTATCGTTCCAGCCGATCAGCACGATGGCATGGTTCGGTGAACCGGAAGCTGAGCGATCGAAAATACCGCCGCTGTAACCCTGGAAATAAGAATCGACATAGACGGCTGCCGCCACCGGGCCTTGATTGTAGATGGCATCTTTGATGGCGCTGGTGGAGGGTACGCCGCTGGAGGAGCCGACATAATACCAGGCGGACATGGGATGATACTTGGTGCAGCCGGTGGAACAGGTTCCCTTGCTGCCCACATAGGGATAGCAGCTCTCTTTGGGCGCGCCGTTGTACATGTCGCCGAAGGCCCACCAACCGCCGCTGCAGCTATAGCCGTAGGAATTGCAGTCCAACAGCCACTCTTCGGACAGGTTGTCCAACGGCCCACCGGCAACGGCCACATCGCTCTCATAGGAGTCGATGGTTCCAAAGGCCCAGCAGGAACCGCATGATCCCTGGTTCTCCGGGGTGCCGACTTTGCCGTAATCCCGCCAGTCAAAGCTGGCTGGCGCAGCCAACTCTCTGTCACCTCTGCCGTCGAACGTACCGGTCTCCCGCCAGTTATCAGGCTCTACCAAACCGCAGAGATTCTTGATTTTCTTCCCAAAAACACCGTTGACACCCACAGTAAAGGTGTAACCGTTCTCTTGAATTACCCTCTGCATCTGATCCAACGTCGGCTGTTTCATTAGGTGTTCATCCACATCGCTAATGGCATACAGGCCCGCCAGGAAAGCAAAACACACGGTAACGACTAAAAACTTGGTTTTAAATTTCATTAAAATATCCTCCTTTTTGTTAAATCGAAATCGCCTCTTTTTTTTATATAGTTACCTTAAAAATTTTGAACTCTTAAGGAGCCGGATTCAACAGCGCAGAATGCAAAGCAGCAAATAAATGTCATCGGTGTATATTGACATAGTCAATTCAGGCAAGATAGAGAATTAAGCCGATCTCTCTGGATTTCCGATCCTGGTAGCGGCGTATGGGTGGGATAGCCAAAAAGTACTACAGCCTCTTCTCAAAATCGTTTCAAGCCTCCTCGCGATTGCCATTGTTTTTATGTAACAAAGGCGATTATAGTATAATACTTTAATGAATGGAATTCGTCCTTTTACATGAAGTAGTTCCCTTTTCCCCCAAAATAAAGTTATATTCGGGGGGGGGAATGGTACTACTTCGCGAATCAGTACATTATGTAAAACCAATTGCCTTTTCCGATTCCTTTAAGTTGCAACGGGCTGTCTTTTTAAAAAATTTAGGGTAAACTGTTGACTCGATTTTACGTATAATTATCATTGGGTATCGTAAAACCCTGCGCTGCGGGGAAAGTTTATGCTGAAGCTGAAGAATTTAAAGAAAATTTATCGGATGGGACACGTCACGGTCCGGGCATTGGCTGGCGTGGATCTCAGAATCCGGGAAAATGAATTTGTAGCAATCATGGGGCCCTCCGGCTCCGGCAAATCAACCTTGATGAATATCATCGGTTGTCTCGATTCCCCCAGCGAAGGTACATATACCCTTAACGGCACAGAGGTCAGCCGATTAAAGGACGACGAACTGGCGGCGATCAGGAACTTACACCTGGGATTTGTGTTCCAGAGTTTCAATCTATTGCCCCGGTTAACGGCCCCAAAAAACGTCGCCCTTCCCTTGATGTATTCAAGGTATACGCAGCGATCGCGGCAGCATCACCCGAATCGGGATGAACAGGCAAAGGAGATGTTGAAATTGGTGGGATTAGAAAACAGGATGAACCATAAACCCACCGAACTCTCCGGGGGAGAACAGCAGCGGGTGGCCATTGCCCGGGCCCTGGTGAACAATCCCGACATTATACTGGCAGACGAACCAACCGGAAACCTCGATTCCGCCACCGCCCTAGAGATTATGGAACTCCTAAAAAATCTTCACCGGCAGGGGCAAACGATCATCATGGTGACCCATGAACAGAACCTTGCCGCCTATGCCGGCCGGATTATCCATCTGCTGGACGGGAGGATTACCAATGACACAAGCCATTAAACCGGCTCTTCTTTTTTTATTGTGCCTTTGTACCTCTCTTTTGGCGGAAAAACGGGTGGAATCCGGAGAGTTTATTAAAAACATCATCCTGACCGGGAGCCTGCGGGCACAAAAGGCCGAGCATTTCGTGGTCCCCCGGACCAATACGTTCCGCATCCAGCTCAAATGGATGGTCCGGGAGGGGGCTGAGGTCAAACCCGGCGAGCCGGTGGCGAGGTTTGATACGTCGAGCCTGCTGTCGGAAATCGAGAACATCGAAATGTCCCTGCGGGATAAGCAGGAACAAAAAATTCAAAAACGGGCAGAAAACCGCCACCAAAAACTGGAACTGAAGCTGAAACTCAAGCAGGCGGAGATCGAATATAAAAAGAGGGAACTGGATGCCTCTGTTCCCGAAAGCCTCATATCCAGATACGAGTATGACCGCAGCCAGTTGGAATTGAAAAAGAGTGCCGAAGCCAGTAAAAGAGCCCGGATAGAGAAGCGGGTCAAGCTGACCACCCTTAAATCGGAAACCCAGAAACTGGAGATCGAGATTCAGGAGGAACGAAGCAAACTGGAAAGGTATCAAAATATGCTGGAGGATCTTACCCTGGTGGCCAAAACAGCCGGGGCAGTCATTTATGCCGAACACGAATTTCAAGGGAGAAAGATCCAGGTGGGGGATACGGTGTTTGCCACCATGACGGTGGCGACTATTCCGGACAATCAGTCGCTTCGGGTAGAGGCCTGGGTCAATGAGGCCCACATCCGCCAGATGAAGCCGGGTCTACCGGTAGATGTTACTCTGGATGCTTACCCGGACCAGCGGTTTAGCGGGAAGATCAAAGAGGTGTTAAATAACGCCGAGAAAAGAAAACAGTGGGGGAGGGCGCATTATTTTATGGTGATAATCGAATTGGAGGCCCGGGATCTCACCATCATGAAGCCCGGCATGAGCGTCAGGTGTGTGGCCCATCTGGCCAGAGTACTCCGGGTGCGGTTGATTCCCCTGGAAATGGCTTATTTTGACGGCCGATTCTTCTGGATCAAACCGGCCGGTAAAGAACCGCAAAAAGTAGAACCTCTGGGGGTTAATGAATTTCATCTGGCATTGGTGGATGATGGAACCATCGAAAAGGGTGTATTACTCCAACCGGTGAAACCGTCGGAAATCGGGGTGAATAATCATGAAAAACACTAAATTTCTCTTTGCCGCCCTGGGGGGGATGTTGATCATCTTTGGCCTCTGCTGTCACCGTAACTCCAGCCTGCAGGTGGTGAAGGCAGTCAAGGGCCCGCTACATATTAAAGTTCACGCCGTCGGCCAGTTAAAGTCTGCCGCTTCCATCTACATCGGCTGCCCCCCAATTCACAGATTCTGGAACTACACCATCTCCTCAATGGCCCCTGAAGGAAAAGCAGTCAAGACCGGCGAAGTGATTTTGACGTTCGACATCAAAGAATTACAGGAAAGGTTTCTTCTCAAGAAATCGGAATTAGAAACCGCCAGGAAGGAATTGGAAAAAATCCGCCTGGTGGAACAGGAAAAGAAAAATCAATTCGTTTTGCAATTGGCAGAAGCACAGGTCAACACTGAAAAGGCGGCGCACAAGGCCCAGCAGTTGGAAGAATTAACGGCCTTAAACGAAATTAAGAAACTGCGTATGGATCTGGAATTGGCCAGTCTGAACGAGGCGCTGTGCCGCAGCCGGGTGGAAAATCAAATCGTCGGCATGAAGACCCGCTTTCACGCCCAGGAAAGTAAAGTAAAGCGATTGGAAAAAGAAGTCTGGAAATTCCGGGAGGCCATAGCCAAAATGAAGATCAAGGCACCCAAACCGGGAGTCGTGGTCTATGCCGCCGATTGGCGGGGTCAGAAAAAAGCCGTCGGCGACCGGTGCTGGTTCGGCGAAAACATAATCGAGCTTCCAGACCTCAGCCGGATGCAGGTGGCCGCAGTCATACCGGAACCTCAGGCCGGCAAGGTAAAAAACGGCCTGCCGGTGGAGATCCGCTTAGACTCCAGTCCCGATCGGGTATTTAAAGGGAAGATTCAATCTCTGGGCCGCATTTTTAGAACCAAAGCCCCCGATCAACCGGCCATCGTATTCGACGCCGTCATCACGATTTATGATCCCGATCCCGAACTGATGCGACCGGGAATGGCGGCAGGGGTGGATATTATCGTGTCCTCAAAAGAAAATGTGCTCCAGATACCGGAAACAGCCGTGATTTACGGCGAAGGCGGTCTCTTCGTGTGGAAAGGAGGCGTTTGGAAAAAAAAACCGGCCCCCATAAAAATTGGAGCCCGTTCCGGCGGTATGGTGGAAGTAAAAGCGGGGCTTCGAGAAAACGACCGGGTGGTCATAGCGGCAGAAGAAAATGGAGGCGAAAGGTGAAATCCCATACGAGCTACTACTCTTCATTATGGCTGTTTTTGCTGCTCTTCGCCTTTGGCGGCTGTGGAGATTCTCCTCCCGATAGGGCCACTTCCATGACGGTTCAAAAGGGGACCTTTGAGATTACCATTCCCGCCTTTGGCGAGCTGCAGGCTGTCAGATCGACCCCCATCATCGTCCCCACGCAAATACGGGGTAGCCAGACCATCGCCTGGATTGTGCCGGAGAATACCATGGTAAAAAAGGGGGAAACGGTTATTCGTTTAGATGCCGCCTGGTATCGAGAGAGAATCCAGACAGAAGAATTCAGTATTGCCAAACTGAATTTGGGAATCGAGGAAAAGGAACAATTGCTGCACAAGGAAAAAAAGGAACTCCAGGGTGAGCTGACGGTTACCGAAATAGAGAAGAAAATGGCCGAACTGTACGCTGCCAGAGATGAATCCCTTTACTCCCGCAGCGAGATCATCGAAGACGCCATTAACCTGGAATACCTGCAGAAAAAGGTTCGTCATTTTGAACAGAAAAAAGCACAATTAGAACAAAAAACCAGGGCGGAGTTACAACTCTTACAATTAAAAATGAAAACCCACCAGGTCAGGTTGAATCAATACAGCCAGGCACTCCAATCCCTTGAGATACAGGTCCCACATGACGGGCTGTTGATCTATGAGAAAATCAGGCGGGGCGAGAAGCCCCGGCTCGGTATGTCGGTATACCGGGGCATGAAACTGGCCAAACTGCCGGATTTAGAGCAGATGGAGGCGAAAGTGTACGTGCTGGAATCGGAAGCCGCCGGTTTAAAGGCAGAACTACCGGTCTCCGTTTTTTTGAACTCTACACCCGGCCTAACGTTTTCCGGAAAAGTAATGGGTATTGATGCCATCGCCAAATCCCTGGAAAAGGACAGCCCCTTAAAATATTTTGAAGTGAGGGTCAGCCTTGATCAAACAGACAGAGAGAAGATGAAACCCGGCAGCCAGTTGAGAGCTAAAATCTTTGTACAAAGGCAAGAGGGGGTCATCTCCGTTCCCAATCAAGCCCTCTTTTTTGAGGAGGGGCAGGCATTTATCCATATTGTGAACGGCTCAGGGCTGGAGAAAAGAGGCGTCAAAATAGGTGACCGCAGTCTGACCCGTACCATTATCACCGCCGGTCTGGAGGAAGGTGAAGAGGTGGTGCTGGGCAATCCCCTCCAAAAGGATGGAAAATTATGAATCTAGCCAATCTGTCATTGGAATTTGTGGAAGCCCTGGATTCTCTTCTGCACCACAAGCTGCGGACGATTTTAACACTGCTGGGAATGATCTTCGGCGTGGGCGCAGTGATCGCCATGTTAAGCATCGGTAAAGGGGCCGAACGGGAAGCACTGCAGCTCATAGACTCTATGGGACTGCGCAACCTCATCGTGAAGGAAAAAAAATTTGACGAAAACCGTTTAAAGGAGATCCGGGAGACCTCAATTGGGCTGACCCTTCAGGATCTAAATGCGGCCCTGGAGACCCTGCCCTTTTTAGCTTCATACAGTGCCGTCAAGCAGCTGGATGTATACGCCCTGTTCAGCCATTCCGGTACCAGTGATGCCGCCGCCTTTGGTGTAACCCCTAAACATATGGAGATGGCCAATTTTAGCATCAAGAAAGGACGATTTCTCTTGCCCGTTGACGAAACCACCTGCGCGCAAATCTGCGTCATCGGTAGTCGTGTAGCCCAGGTGCTGTTTCCGGGCAGCGATCCTATCGGCCAGCATATCAAGATCAACCATGTCTGGCTGACAGTGGTCGGTGTTTTAACAGACAAAAACCTGACCCAAAAGGAATTTGAAGGGATTTCCATTAAAGGGGAACAAAACAACATTTATATTCCCCTGCAGACGGCATTAAAATTATTCCATTTTAAACCGCTGGCATCGGAGATCGACGAGTTCCGGGTGCGATTGCACCCGGGGATTACCAGTGGCCCAGCTGCCGTCACCCTGGCCCACCTACTCAAGCGGCGTCACAAAGAGACCGATGATTACGAATTAATCATTCCGGAGGCATTGCTGGAGCAGCACCGCCAGACCCAGAATATTTTCACCATCGTCATGGCCTGTATTGCCGGGATCTCTCTGCTGGTGGGGGGGATCGGCATCATGAATATCATGTTGGCCACGGTCCTCGAACGGACCCGGGAGATTGGCCTGCGCCGGGCCGTAGGGGCCCGGCAAAAAGACATCAAGCGTCAATTTCTGCTGGAGACCTTTACCATTTCCGCCTTTGGCGGGATACTGGGGGTCGTTTTCGGTTTCCTCCTCTCCCTGGCCATCTCAGCCTTCACCGGCTGGCCGGTGGGCTGGTCTTTGGGGGCCATTATCCTCTCTGTCGGGTTCTGTGCCGCCACCGGTCTGATATTCGGTATCTATCCGGCGGCCCAGGCCGCACGTCTTGATCCCATCGAGGCCCTCCGCCGCGATTAAAAAGCCAGAGCAGCGAAGAACGCCAGGATAAAAAAAACGGCAGAATTCCTAAAATAATGAGGGATTAGAATTTGAAAAAAAAGGTATTAAATGTTAAAATAGAACAATAATAAATTAAGAAATAAGGAAAAAACGAGAACATGTTAAAATATATTGTCGCCATTATCTTTTTTATGGTACTGATGGGCTTCATGGCCCTGGTACTCCACCTAAGCGGCTACAAACGCCGCAAAACCGCCTGCGGCTCCCGCCTCGACCCCCACGATCCAGAAAATTCTAAAACTCCCCTCACCTGCTCCACCTGCGGTAGCCCCCAAAATCAGCACTGCCTCTGATAAACAGCGATGCCGAAATTATAAATATCCCAGGGATTTGAGGGTCTCTTCCAGTTCTTTGAGGTGGCCCTTCCGGCCCTTTTTTAGTTTGAGCCCCTTGATGATCTTCAGGAATTCCTTCTCCTCCTGGCGGTGAAGGATGCGGATGTTATCGGTATCACAGGGATCTTTGAAGATGTCGTACATCTCGTTTGGCAGCGGCGGCGGCGGTATCGTGAAGAAACTCTTCGCTTTGGCGTTCATGGACTTCTGGTGAATATACTTCATATTACCGGAGATCACGGCTATCTTTTCCGGTATACCGCTGCGCAGCGAATCGGGGGCTAGGTAGGAAAATAACAACCGGTTTCTGGCCTTTTCGGTGCCCCTGACGGCCTCCAGCAGGGATATCCCCTGAATGGGGACATCTGCATCTGCCGCTATGCCGTACCACTCCATGATGGCGGGCAGGACATCGGTGATACAGACCGGTATGTCCACCCGTTTGCCGCCGTGGCGGCTTTGGGGGAATTTTACGATCAGGGGAATCTTGATGAGTTCGTTGTACAGGGAGTGGCCGTGTTCCCAGCCGCCGTGGTCGTTAAACTCCTCGCCGTGATCCGAGATCAGGATGATGGCGGCCTCCCGGTAGATATATTCTCTCTTTAAGAATTCGATAAATTCACCAAACCGACTGTCAAAGGTGTAGACCCCGGCCTCGTAAATGCGTTCGATGGCCGCTTTTTCCGAATCGGATACCTTCTTGAAGAGCTCTTTGCCGTTGTGGATAAATTCGATGGGATTAAACCTGAACCGGCGGAAGTGGTCTAATGCCAGCACCCTGTTGTAGTAATCTTCCGAAAGTCCGATCTCCGGAACGTAGGGGGTGTGGATCTGGTAGGTATGGAGCAGGAACAGGGCATGGGCGTGTTTTTCCATCTGCACGAGTCTTTTGGCTTCGGCAAACAGATCTCTTGAGGCGGTCCGGGAGCGGTGGTCCCGGAACGATTCTTCATAAAAATCAAATCCCCGGGCAAAGCCGTACAGGCCAGACATGTAGCCGTTGGCGTTGAGGCAGTAATTGATAAATTTTTTCTGGATTGGCTCGAACAGGATCCTTATTTTGGGGTCGATTTTTTCGTTTCCGTAATTGACGCCGTGGACATGGGAATCGAGGCCGGTAAAGAGGGACATGTGGGCCGGCAGGGTCCAGGGGGAGGTGGAAAAGGCCTGGTCGAAAATCACGGCGTCCCGGGCAAAGCGGTCTACTGCCGGAGAGCACTTTGCCGTGGGATTGTAGACCCCTAAGCGGTCCTGCCGCAGGGTGTCGGCCACCACGATAAAGACAAAGTTTTTTTTCTCTTGCCGATTTTCCCGGTAAAAGGTGGGCCGGCCCAGCACCCCCACCGTAATCTCTTTTTCCTTCAGCAAAAATTCGATCCGGTCTTCGGCAGACAGCGCCAGGGGGATCTGGCGTCGTTTGAATGAGGGGGTGTGGGGGAGCCGGATCTTCTTTAACGTTTGACTTCCCCTCTTGTGTTGGATGAGTAGGGGGGAAACACCCTTCTTATTCTCCGGCCCCATCAACAGGTAATAAAAATCCATGTAATAGTTGCCTTTTAACCGGGGTTCGATGATTATGTCTTCGGAAATATTTTTTGCCGGATTAAGGTTTCCAAGGGGAAGGCCTTTGATGGATACGGCTTTATGGGGCTTCTTGAAGTAGAGATAGGAATCGGCCTTTTGCAGCGAAAAGTCGGCGGTTTGGTGGGATAGGGCCGCCGGGCCGTCTTCACGGTCGAAGGGGATTCGTATTAAATCGACTTCCTGCCGATGCTGGCAATGAGATGGCAGCATCAGCAGGGCAGCCGCTGCCACCAGCGGTAATATCCATTTACGGGATTTTTTTATTGAATACCTCATTTTGTATCTTCCTGGTTCTGGATTCAACACAAATTAACACACTGACCGGCTCTTGTCAAATTTTATTCAGGACATAGATCTTAAAAGGCACCATCCCCAATGTATAATGGTACAATGATGGTTGACTTTGAGTGGAGCTTTTAATATAATACTTCTCTGTATATTTTAGGAGGTTTTTATGAGAAAATTCGCAGGAGTAATGGTTATCTTACTCTCACTGATGATGATTTCTGTAAACGGGTTTGGGGCTGCCCAGGAATCTCAGGAATCGGAAGAAGTCAAATGTCCCAGAAAAGTGAAAATTCTGGTAAAGGAAATCAAAGGCACCGATTTTAGCGAATACAGCCATTTTTCCGCCGAATTCAAGCCGGAATCTATAGAGGTGAAGGCTGTGGTTTCTGGAAAGGTGACGGAGTTGAAAGTTTCCGAAGGTGACCTGGTTTCCCGGGATTGGGTAATTGCCGTCATTGACAATGCCCTGGCAGATCAAATCAAAACCCAGGAAGATGAAGTCAATAAGTGGCAGCGCACATTGAAGGCCAGGCAAAACTGGAAAGAGAGAAGCGAAAGGGCCGAGGCTCAGGCCGAAAGAAAGATCGAAGAGGCCTCTGCCAGACTGGAAGAGCTGAAGGCCAATGCCGAAGATCGCATGATTAAATCTCCGGTTTCCGGCCAGATTCGGTCTCTAAGTGTCGAGAAGGATGCCGAAGTCGGCGAAGGCGCAGCCGTTGCCGTGGTGGTCAATGACAAGAAAATGCTAGCCGTGACTCCCGTCGACGAAGAGGACAAAACCCTGTTCTCCGAGGGCCAACAGATTTCCCTTGAACCGGCCGGCGAAATCACCGCCGTGGTTGTGGCTGTCGACGAAGGCGATGTGACCCTCGCCATTGACAATAGCGATAAAAAGCTGGGAGGCGTTGCTGCATTAGAGTTTAAACGCCTCAAAAAGGAGTACCAGGATGTGGTGGTGCTGCCCAAAGGCAAAATTTTACAGGATGAGGGGGGCAGTTTCGTCTATACGGTCGCCGATAAGATCGCTAAAAAGAGCTATCTGAAGGTGGGGCCGGTGGAGGATAACAAGGCGCTGATTCTGGAGGGGCTTTTAGCCGGCGATTACCTGATCTGTGCAGAAATCCTCTCTCCCAAAGAGGGTACCCTCCGGGAAGAGTTTGTCTGTATCGAAGATGGTGTGAAGATCGCGGTGATGGAGAAAGATCCGGAGAGCGGACAGTTCAAGAAGGCCAAAAGGATAAAGATGGCGGGAAAAGCCGTTGAAGAGGAACCGGTTGAAGTGGTAGAAGAGAAAGAGGAGATTAAAAAAGAGGAAGTGGTGGAAGAGAAAAAGGAAGAGGTTGCCGAAGAACCGGTTGAAGAGGCGGTGGGTAGAAATTATTTCAGTTTCGGTTTAGGCGCCGGTTATGTTTCCAAAACCGATGAGAATTTTAAGGACGTTTACGGCGGCGGCTTCAGCGGTCTGTTTCATCTCTCCTACAACATTAAAGGCACTTACGAGATATTTTTCGAAATCGCCTACTACAAGAAGAGTGGGATGATCGAGACGATCAACTTAGAATCTGAATTATTGATGGTTCCCCTCTACCTGGGCGGGAAATATGTCTTTAATACCGGCCGAATCAAGCCTTATCTGGGGCTGGCCTGGGCCGTTTTTAATGTCAAAGAGACCAACGACTTTAGATCCGATACAAACTATCACACCACCCACGGCGTCTCGCTCCTGGGGGGTGCCTATTTCAGCCTCGGCAAGAAGTTTGATCTCTTTGGAGGTTTAAGATACGACATCGGGAAAGTCACCATAGAGGAATTCAACGAAGAGGCGGATCTGGCGGGGATTCGCTTTCACCTTGGCTTCCTCTATAACTTTTAAAAATAAAGCCAATGTTTAACGGAGGATAACTTTATGATGAAAAAAATCGTTCTAATCATGACAATACTGGTCTTTTCCCTGCTGCTTTTGGGGGAAGGTTCCGAGAACCTGTCCAACGACATCAATCACTGGGCCAAGCACCCGGTGATTGAAGTGATGGTGGACGGCAATATCATCTGCCTCTGGGGCGAAGGGGAAGAGGAACGGATCGCCGATATCGTCTACCGGATACTGGATACCACCACCTGGAAGTGGGGGCCCAAGCTGGTGGCGGTCAGGCACATCTATGCCGCCCTGTTTCCCCAGATATGCGAAGACACCGAGGGTGTCATCCACATGTCCTACATGGACGGCAATGCCCGGCAGAACCGGGATATCTGGTACACCGGCTACGACTACCGCAAACCGTCGGGCCAGCGATGGTCCAGACCGGAAATGCTCGTCAGAACCCGCGAGCAGTCGGCCTGGCAGCGGATCTCCATCGACCCAATACGGGAAGATCTGTACGTCACCTGGCAGCACGTGTACGAGTATGCTTCCGACCCCACCTGGCACAGCAATATCGTGGTATTCAAGAAGACCAAAAATCAGGTGACCGGGGAATACGGTTTGTGGGAAGGGCCGGTGAAGATGTCCCGGAATATCCAGGAAGTGGATATTCACCAGGCCACCGTGGTGGCCGACGGTAAGCTGCATGCCGTTTATGAAGAGGGGCATGAAGCCGCCTGGACACTGAGGTATAATTATCTGGATGCAGGGGCCACCTATAAGGAAGCCAGGGAAGATACCGTCCGTGATCTCCCCGGCGGTGCCCCCCCCAGCTACTGGTGTGAGCTGGATGCCGACTCGAAAGGGAATCTCTACTGTGTCTATTCCCGCCGCACCAACGAAACGAAGGCAGCCTACAAGCCGGTGGGAGAAGAATGGCAGGATTTAGGCCCCATTATCCGGGGCAGCTTGATCACCATGATCGGGCTAAAGGTGGCCAGGAACGACGTGGCCTACGCCATCCACAACCAGGGCTACAACGATCCCGCAGGTGGGTCGCGATACCGTCCGGTATTTGTCCGCTTCACTCATGACAACATATCCACTCCTACACTGGTGAGAGACAGCGGCACCGGCCAGCGGGTGCTGGAGATCGACGTAGACGACAACGGAACCGCCCACTGCGTCTGGGCCGGTCCTTACAACCGGCCTAAGATGGACATTCATTACGAACGGGTTCCCCAGCCGTCCGGCGGGCCCAAGGTTAAGTTGAACGTGCCGGAAATCCTGCTGACCAACGAAGACGTGACCCTTCAGGGCGAGGTCACCTCTTCTACATCCCCGATCGTCAATCACCGCTTCTATATCCGGGAAGCCAAGATCTGGGGCGGCGGCGATACGCCGGAGTACACGGTCCGCTTTACCAAAGAGGGATTTTATACCATCCACTACTATGTGTCGGACAGCAACAACTACATGGGACACGCCGCCGTAACGGTGGAAGTCCTGGATGCCCCCTTCCAGCCCACCGATGTGGCCAGGACCACCGAGATCGTTCGGGGTATGCTGTTTCGGGCCTGGGTGAATAAATTCACCTGGAAAAACGACAGCCGCAACGACGGAAAATTCGATAACCTCACCCATTTTAATATTTACCGCCGTAATGCCGGTGAGGCCAATTGGGGCGAACCGGTCACCCAGATTCCCTTTACCGATTCCGCCGCCACCTATGAGTACCTGGATCCCCAGGCTTTTGTCAACCAGAACGATGCCGCATCGATTCATTACGCCGTCAGCGCGGTGGCCGATGTGAGCGGCTTTGAGAAGGAGTCCAAAAAGACCACCCTTTAAACATTGAGATTGAAAGTTAGGTCCGAATAGAGAATAATAGGGGCGGTCAAGCGATTGACCGCCCCCTTTTTTATCTTAATTAAAAAGAGGTTCCCAGTCTTACATAAAATACCGCCTTGTGGTGGGGATTCGTTCCCAGCGCCGCACCAGCGGAAAGGTTCATCTTCTCATCGCCTACATAGGCAATCATGTTGAGTTCCAGGCCAAAAGAGAAGGCGGGATCGATCTTTTTCCCTCTATCCGGGATTCCCCACAGATTGCCGATATCGGTAAAAATGCTCAGGTAAAACCTTTCGACACTGCGCAGCACCAGAAATACCTTTTCGAACTTAAACAGGGATATCCGGTATTCTAAATTGAAGAGATAACCGCCGGTGCCGGAGAAGTAGCCCGAGGGGTAGCCTCTCATCAGATCGAAGGGTTCGGAACCGGCGGTGTAAAAACCATCGTGTGATTCCGCCCCCCCCATATAGAAACGCCGCCGGGCCTGTCCCCAGGAATCGGCCGCGGCGAAGCGCAGGGCCAGTACATTGGGCCGGAATAACGAAATGTAATGTTTGTACTCCAACGAGGCGGTATTGATGTTATAATCGCTGCCCAGGAATTTGAACTCCCTGGCAAAACAGAGCGATAGATTAAAGCCGTCGGCGTAGGAGATGGCGTCGTAATACCGCCGGGCCGAGCCGTAAAACAAGGCCAGGCCGATACCGTTGAGATCCGCCTGGAATGATTCACCGGCGTCTTCATACTCATCCCGCTGCCGCTCGAAATGGATGTCGGTGTACCAGTAGAGCCGGCGTTTGATCCTGGAGAGGAGCGGGAAAAGCCCGGCTATCTCGAATTTCCTGGAGTTGTGGCGATAGTATCCCTGCCCGGCACTCCGGCTGCGATCCCACAAATCGGAGTACCGGAATTCGATGGTAGGCAGCCAGCCGTCAAAGGTATAGGTGAAATCGAAATTGGCGGTGCGGCTGACAGGGCCGTAATACCCGGCCAGGGTAAAGGCATGGCGTGCCAGCACGTCGCTGCCGGAAACATAGAGTCCCGGCTGTATTTCGCTGCCGGCATAGCGATAGGTGGGGGTCACATAGCGGGGGGCTAGATCGGCCAGAGAGCGATAGGCGGTGATTTGAGGTTCCGGTTTTCCCGGTGTCGGGGCTGCCCCATTTTCTTCTTTTTCTGCATCGCCCGCCTCTTCGCTCTTGAGCTCTATCTGCCGGGATTCCAATTCCTTCAGATCCATGATGCCCAGGTTGTAGCCGTTGGCGGAAAAGAACGAGGCCGCTATTTTATCCTGCTCCGGTAAGGGGGTGAAAAATTTAAGGGAGGGTGTCCGAGAATCGTGATACACACGGCAGGAGGCGCTCCTTAAGTCGAGCAAAGCCAGCCGGTAATGGTTCTCATATTCGGCGATCAAATACAACTCATCGACACTTTTCCACAGGGGGTAATAAAGTTTTTTATCATTAAGAGAAAAAATGCGCCGCAGCTTCCCCTCCATACTAAATAGCCCGATGCTCCAGTTCCGGTTTTTTTGTTTTAGAGAGACGGCAATATGCTTTTGGTCCGGGGATACGGCCATATAGCAGAGGCCGCTGAAACCTTCCGATATGACTCTCTCTTGTCGGCTTTTTAGATCAAAAACCGTCAGGTAGGATCGGCTTTTCTCACGCTTGATGCAAAAGATGTGTTCGCCGATCTTTACCGGGTAAAACAGGCGTCTGCCCCGGGTCAATCGTTCCACTCTATTCTCTTTTAGATCAAAGGCGTAGAGATCGGAAAAAAGGTGAAAAGATTGATAATACTCCTGAGCGGAAAAGTAAATTTTCTGCTCCTCCGCGGCCAGATAGAGCCCGCTTATCCCGGCTTTTTTTAATAATCGTCTGCTCTTGCGGCCGGGCAGCCTCAGTTCGTATATTCCCGGAAACGCCCGGTAATCCCGGTTTACATAGAATATCCGGCCGTCACCTGCTGCCAGGGGATACTTCTTGAACATACCTGAGTCGGTGACTGGGGTAACCGGATTTGCCGGGGCGTCTAATTTCACTGCATCCCCGGCATCTATAGACCGGATGAACTCGTCCCACAGGCGGTGCAGATCCGCCCGGAACGTCCGAATAAACCGGTTCCGCACCGTCAGCAGGATGATATTTTCCCCCCTTTTGCCCTGCCCCACTTCGCTGCCGACAGCAGTGGCCAGAGGCACCGGATAGTAGGTGGCTTCCCGTACCCACTCCGGGATCTTTTCCGCCCCGTATTTTTGCACCACGAACTGGATGAATTTGGAACCGTAGAGGTACCGGGCGGAAGGGCCCGGCCAGGGAGTGGAGTCGCCGAAGAGATAGGGCCAGCGCCGCGCCTTGCCGCCGGCGACAATGTGTTTGAGCATAAGATCGAAATCCGGAGTGTTCAGCCGGCTCCAGTCGTTCAGACTTGACTCGCCGTAAACGGCTAAGCCTTCCACCAGCCACACCGGCGCGTAGGACATGGGATACAGCAAGGGATTGGCCCCCAGTATCTTTCTCAGGAAAAAAGTAAGCCCGGAACCGGCATTGAGGTTGAAGATGTGGGTCATCTCGTGTGACAACACCTGGTGGAGCCACTGCCGGTAGCTGCCGATGGTGGAATCGGGGGGCGGATTAAACAGGTACAGTTCAATCAGGTTAAAAGGCAAAAAGGTGGCGCTTCCGTTGGCCTCGTCGTAGACGTCGGAGAGCAGGATGCGTATTTTCCCCCTGACCTCCAGGCCCCACAATTCTGCCAATTTCCGGTAAATATCACCAGCCGCCTCCAGGGTGTAAAACGCCTCCTCTTCATATCCCCGGGCAAAAATTACCGTAAATTTATCGTCTGTGATTTTCTGCCATTTGATCCGGGGGTGAAATTTAGGGAATACGGCCACACACAATATACAGAAGATAATCAGACAAAAAATATGTTTTTTCACCGCCAAAAACCTGTTCCCGATAGAATGAGGTTATATAACATACCCCCCGGGCTCTGTCAACTTTTCGCCGCCGCAGCCAATAATTCCGCCTGGACAAGGCCGGTGTTTTACAGTTGGATTATCTCTGCCTTGCTGCGGTCAAGCAAAAACTAACAGAACTACAAAAATAAGGCTTTTAGCCCGGCTAAAAAATAAAAAGTGTGTTATAATTAAACATTTCTATTGGTGATTGTATATCGATTGTAAATGGAGGCTCAATCTAACGTTTTTGAGGAGGACAATTTGACGGTGAAAATTGCAAATGGGAAAAGTATCAGGCCCGTTGTTTTGCAAAATGGGATCTTTGTTGTCGGGCACCCCCGGAGCGGCACCTCATTGGCCTGTCAGCTACTAGAAAGCGCTGGAGTCCATTTCCCCTCTGACCTTTCAGCCGATCAATACAACAAAGAGGGGTACTATGAACTTTCCTATGCCAAAGAACTGGAGAAAAAACTCATTGAACAGGCCATGACAGATGAAAATGTTGAGGAATTAAATCGAGTTGTCAGGACTTTAAATCAGGCCAAAGGGTTAACGGGCTTAAAAATCGTCCACATCCCCTCTTTGTTCTTCTATAACCATATTGCTAAAAATATAAGAGTCGTCTATGTATTTAGAAACCCGGCGGATGTCAAAGCCAGTATTTTGCGAAGGGGTATATCTCAGTTCAAATTAAGCTGGTTTGACAACAACAATGCCCTGGTGGCCGCCCATGAAAATATTCCCAAAAGTATTATTATCAGCTATGAATCTCTGATCTCGGGAAAAGAGTTCATCCAAAGGGCCTTCCAGAAACTGGGTTTCTCAATTCACATGGATGTGATTAAAAAAGGGCATCGCACCCAGAATAACAGTCAGGTGGTGGCTACACCCGAAGAAAGGGGATTGTATAAATTATTAAAAAAATTGGAGCGGCAGAGCAGTAAATAAAAATTCACGGGAGGCCAAAATGACGGAAAAAGAAAAACTCGAAATATTTGACGAAGATGCCGAACATATTTTTTCCAATCTGATTTCCTTTAATATAAATCCGGAAGAAGTATGCATGGGGTTGGGAATTAGAGACGTTCAGGAGCCCAATGTGGTCAACATTCAGAAATACCTTCATCTTACAATCCCCCATTTCCTGAGATTCACCGAGGCGGTGAACAAGCAGGTGGATTTACTGGTAGAGAAGGGGATCATATCCAGGGAACCGGAGCAGTAAAATTTTTTCTGTTGGATTTTCATTTTTTTTGTTGAATTTTTTTTTAAAATACTGTATATTAAGAGTGATGAAAACAAAGTCGGTAAGTTTTTCTCCTCCGGGTTTTATCTGTAGTGTTACTTCCCCGTGGTACACGGTAATTTTTAGAAATATGGTCGGTCATGATTTTAAAAATAAAATTTTTAGGATAAAAGGATGAAAGAACAATTGAGAAGAGATATTGGCAAAAGGATGCGTAAAGTCAGGAAATCGATGGGCTTTACCCAGGACAAGATGGCCTCTTTCTTTGATGTCGGCAGGGCCAATTATTCGCGGATCGAAAAGGGAGAAATTTTCCCCAATCCCAACGTATTAAATATTTTAAGGACCCAATTTAACATTTCGTTAGACTGGCTGATCACCGATCAAGGTAAGATGGCCAACGTGGATAAAGTTGATAACTCCAGCGTTTTGGAATTCGGTGAACACACCGAAGAGATCAAAGACCTTTTGTATCATATGGGAAGAATTCCCATGGTGAGGCATACTGTATTGGGGTTTTATTTTGACTACAAGGAAAAAAACAAGAAAATCATAAAGGAGTTTTTGGAGGAACTGGGACAGGAGAAAAAACTCGCTGTCAGATAGAACAAAGGGGGTTTTAGATGAAAAATAGAATTGACATTGAAGAATTTTGTGAGCTGTTGAATATCCCGGAGTTTGAGAGAATCATTTATCATAAAATAGAGGAATTAAAGCACGTACTGGCTGAGCAAATAAATATTTATCGTAATCTAAAAAACAGTTTTAAAAAGACTGCCTACGGCCACATGCAAATCTACGAAAATAAGGCGCCCAAAGGGAATCAAACCTATCGGTTTGAGTTGGATCGGCTGCAAAACAACAAATGGCTTCTGTCGAAGATCGAGCCTTATCCACCGGAGGATTTTGATATTGATGATATTGTCCCCCAGGCCATTATTGAACATATCTCCGGCTACGAAACAAGTCCCGAGAAGATTTATCGATACCAGGGGGCCGGGAAAGCTCGGGCAACTGGAAGGGCCTACGTGGTGGAATTCACAAAATATTCCGATCACCACATATTGGGAGCCATTCGTGAAGAAGAGATGCCCGAAAAGGATGTGTCTGAAGAGACGGGCATGAAAATTATCGAGGCAGAATGGAATTATGAGGAAAAGGGAGACGAAGAAAATTTTAGAGAATTATTCCATTACATGCAGAAATACCCGGAAATCAAGAAACGGATTTTTGGGGACTTCTTTCACAAGGCAAAGCCCAAAGTCGATAGCAGCGCCATGCCCATTACCTTAAGCTGACCCTGGAAACATCGATTTGATAAATTTCAAAGCCCTGGTCACCGACAAATTCATCGTCCACATAAGAGCTGGACATATACATCTCCCGGCTCAGATAGATGATCTTTTTTTCTTCGCTGCAGGCTTCCAGGTAACGGCGAAATTGCTGTTCTAATCGTCGGGTTTCCCCCTTAATAAAATCGTCAAATACCAATAAGTCGGCCTTTTCAGAAGTTTTGAGAACCAGATATGCCTTGTTGAACGCTTCCGGTCCTATATCTTTTATTTTTTTGTTAAGTTCAAATTCCGAGACCTCCAGCGCTTCCAGCCTTTCTATTACGTTGTCCCAATCTATTCCCCGGATGCGACATTCATACTGAAGCCAGAACCGCATCGAGGTACCGGGATCGTAACGGAATAGATCCAACTTTTGAACCACCACGGCTCCCTCTCGGGCCAGATGATTCAAGACCTCTTCTTTTTTCTCCTCGGTGGCGCAGTGAAAAAAATATATTTTCCCCGGTTTTAATTGGCTCACATCGATCTTTAAATCTTCTTTTGTTTGGGGCTTGAATTTTTTATGTAATATCAAAAAAGCGCTGATCAGCATCAATAAAAAATAGAGGCCCGTGATACCCAGGCCGCCTAGAAAATTAGACGGCGTTATACTCTTTGCCCGGAAGATGTTTTCGTTCCCCTTTATAAACGATTCCATGTCCCCTTTTTGAGATTCAGCCCGTTTCTCCAGATAAAATTTAAAAAACTTTAGCCTTAAATTAAGTATATACCTTGAGAATTGAAGATATCCGTAGTAACCTTTACCCGATAGTTCGCCGCTTAAAAAGTGATAGTAACCGGTGGGGAAGAAGAGCGATATATTTCCGTAATTGTTGACAACTTTTTCAACATTTTTATTGAGCTGGTTCTCCAAATCCTGGTTTTTTCGATAATTAGTGTTAAAAAAAGTATTGGCCCTCTCTTTGTATATTCTAAGCACTTCATTTTTGTCCTTTATACCGCTAACTGCCTGTTCAGCAATCTTCTCAAAATACATCAGCGCTTTCAATTTCTCATAGTTTTGTTTTTCATTGACCGGTAGGCGCTGGGATTTATTCAGTATGTGTAGGGTCATCATTTCTGGTATTACTGAGACGGACAGGAACCAGAATATAAAGACATAGACATACAGCAATATTCCGTTTCTGCTCAGCACCCGCAGGAGAAGACCGGCGGCAAAAAAGAAACTCAGGAAAACGGTCAGAAAAAGGCAAAAATTAAGGTAGTGAAGACTCTCTGATTTTGTAAAGTGGAGGCCAAACAGTTGGGTAACGGCATACAAAATCGCCATCACTATGGCGAAGCTGGCATCCAGAATGCCCAGGCGGATCAGAATATTACTAAATCCGGGGAATAACTTTTTGCCCTTGAAGCTGGCGGCCCCCATATAGAGCATAAAAAGACTGCCGAACAGAAAGAAGACTCCGGCAAAATCTTTGAACAGCCCTTTCCTTTGAAACAGGTTCTTGCCTTTATAAGAGTTATCAATTTTGATGCGTTCAGAATTATCTACGTTGGAGTAGAGATTTTCAAATATACTACTGTTATAAAAAAAGAGACTCAAGGGTGAGGGTTCATACAGCAAGCGGAAACCATATCCTCCATATTGTTCATAATTGTTGAATTGACGAACTTTACTTGCTTCATATTTTAGAAAGGGTTCTTTTTCCTTGTCAAAATTTCGATAATCCAGTATACCGGACAGGACAAAAAATAGGGAGAGGGCCAAAAAGACTATGAAGAAAATTATATTCAACTCGCTTCGATAGATCTGGCCAGCTTCATATTTGAGTCGTCGTAACATTCCCAGGCTATTTTCTCCTCAGTTTATTACTGGATCTCGCTAAAAACCAGGCTCACATAAAATCCGAACAGCATACTGTCGGAATATTGTAAATAGAGGGATCTGATATCTTCAATTTTGGGAACAATCCCCTGTTGAATGGTATTGGCTATGGGTCTCAGTGTATTCAGAATACCTTCAATATCTCTGGGTGCCTTTTCATATACAATCAATATGTTGCCCTGGGACATGAAAGAGGCCACTTTCTCCATCACATCGGGGTGCAATTTCTTTAGTGCCGCAAAGCCATGATAATCAAATTCCTTTAACCTACAAGTCAACTCCTGGTCAAAGTTCATTTCTTTTATCATCGACAGGGTCTGGATATAGGAGGTTTGGGCAATTTCCAGGTGTTCTGCTGCCGATTCTGCTGCCTTCGGAGCTCGTAAAAAACTAAAGCCGCCGATACCGCTCATTTCCGCCTCGTTGAGCAGCGAGAAAATCGCATGGCCGGCCTGAATGAAATGGGAAGCCCCTTTTACTACGAGACCGGAGAGATCGTTATTTTCGCTGTCGAGGCTTGCAATTTGAGCCTGGCTACCCGAACTAACTCCATCTTTTACCTCTACACCATTAAAATAAATCCAGGCATTTACGTGAGAAACGAAAAAAAATACCCCGACCAAAACCGCTAAAGCTTTAATAATTTTACTCATTGAACTACTCCTTATATTGAAATGTAACTGTTTTCGAGACGCCTTAGTATTAATATAAATTAAAAAAATTTTTTTGTCAACAACCTAAGCCAGATCTTTATTTTTTTAAACCATTTTTTGGAGGTCCAGAATTTCATTCAGTTTTTCTTCGTCGAATAAATTTTTCTGGAGGACGACTTCCCGGATGGTGCGGCCGCTGGTATGGGCCTCCTCGGCGATCTCGGCCGCCCTGTCATAGCCGATATGGGGGGCCAATGAGGTGGCCAGACCAAGACTCTTTTCGATGGATTGTCGGCAGACCTCCTCGTCCGCCCGGATGCCCCGGCAGCATTTCTCCGTAAAGGCGTTGACACCATTGCTGAGAAGAAAAATAGACTGCAGCAGATTGTGGGCCAAAACCGGCATCATGGTATTCAATTCGAAATTCCCTCCCTGTCCGGCAATGGCAATGGTGACATCATTACCCATCGCCTGGGCACAGACCTGTATCAGTGCCTCCGGCATCACCGGGTTGACCTTGCCCGGCATAATAGAAGATCCCGGCTGCAGCGAGGGAAGAATGATCTCGCCAATTCCGTTCCGGGGACCGGACCCCAACCAGCGGATATCGTTGGCAATCTTCATCAGGCTGACCGCCAGCGTTCTCAAGGTGCCGCTGACCTCCACCAGGCTGTCCTTTGCCCCCTGGGCCTCGAAGTGGTCGTCGGCCTCCCGGAACGATTGGCCGGTTAGCTTATTGATCTTGGCGATAACTTTGGCCGCGAATTCCGGGTGAGAGTTGATACCCGTACCCACGGCGGTGCCCCCCAGAGGCAGTTCCGACAGATGGGGTGGGGTATTTTTCAGCCGTTCTATCCCATGGCCCACCATGCTGGCAAAACCGCCGAACTCCTGGCCCAATCTTACCGGGGTGGCGTCCTGCAGGTGGGTGCGTCCGGTCTTGATGACGGGGAAAAATTCCTCGGCCTTTCGAGATAATACTTTTCCCAGTTCCTGGAGCACCGGGATCAGATGATCTGTCACAGCCAATAGCGCCGCCACATGGATGGCTGTGGGGATCACATCATTGCTGGATTGACCTTTGTTCACATGGTCGTTGGGATGCACCGGTTCTTTTTTCCCGATCTCATGCCCCAGGATTTCGTTGGCCCGGTTGGCGATTACCTCGTTGGCATTCATGTTGGTGGAGGTACCGGAACCGGTTTGAAATATATCCACCACAAAGTGCCGGTCCCATTTACCTTCCATTACCTCCCTGGCTGCTTTTGCGATGGCCTCTGCGATTGGGGGTTCCAGTCGGTTGAGTTCTTCATTCACCTCAGCGGCGGTCATCTTGATCATGCCCAGGGCGTGGATATATTCGCGGGGAAACACCAGATGGCTGATGTTGAAGTTCTCTTTTGCCCGCTGGGTCTGGGCGCCCCAATAGGCATCTTTCGGAATCTTTACGTCCCCCAGCGAGTCTCTTTCGACACGAAATGTCTGCCCGGGCATATTCCCTCCGCGATTTTGGTTCGTTGATCCTTGAGAACCACTGAATATTTGTTTTTCATCTGACCGGTATTATAATCCAGTTCGGATCCCAGCACGGAGTGGGGGATCAGGTATACGATCAACATTAAAACTGCCGCAGCGACAACCCACCACCGGCTTTTCTTTTTCAGGAAAAAAGCCGCCAGCCAGAATATCACCGCCAGCAGCGTCTTGTTGTCCGTCAGGTCGATGCCGAATGGGAATCCTGTCCAGAAATCCCCGAAAGCATATTTTTGCACGATGGGCCCAAAGATCATACCCCCCAAAAAGACAATGGCCAACGTCCAGTTCACCAGTCGTCGGAAGTTGCCGTTTTTTCGGAGAGCCTCTATACCGGTGCGCAGGGCCAGCCAGATGCCCAGAAACATCAAGATTACATGGATGATTAGAAAGACTGTCGGCACCTTTCCTTTAAATCGCGCTACTAACGGTTTACTATCATTCAGGAAAACTCTTTCGCCATTTATTTCAACTCGGATCAGGTATTCCACCTTGCCGGCTCGTGGTTGGCCCGGGATTTCTGCCTTTAAGATCTGTTCATCTCTCTTCATCGACCGTTCTGTCCAGGGATCATCGGTTTTGTATCGTCGGAACATGATCTGCCCGTTGATATCCGGCGCGGCAGCGCGAATTTGAACCGGTAAGCTCTCAAACTCGGTGTAGCTCCGCAGCAGCCGGTATTGTATCGTTTCGCCCTTCACCGTTTCCTTTCCCCGGACCGGATGGGTGGGGCCAGTCATCCTTTGATAAACTGCCACCATCAACGTTAGTACCAGAGAAAGCAGCCACAATAAAATCGATTTTTTCCAATTCACCTTACTTTACCTCTCAGAAACATAAGATTTTTTGAAAGATTATACCCTTTTTTTGCCTTTGTAGCAAGACAAAGATGGGGGAAAACTGGCTGGCCAGGTTGAATTGTGAGTTACTTTTGGTTAATACTGTTAAAAAAATATATAATCTGGTTTTTTTGTGATATTTGTTATTGACATATTGTTTCGGTTAGTTAAAATATAGTCAAATGGCTGGTATGGGCGAAATATTAAAAAACGAACGGCTGAGGAAACAAATAACACTGGAGCAGATCTCAAAAATGAGTAATATCAGTGTAAATATACTCAACGCCATGGAAAACGGAAAATTTGAGGCTGTACCGGGGAAGTTTTACATTAAAAATTTCTTGAAAAGTTATTTAGACGCCATTGAGGTGGATGCGGATCGCTTTTTTGAAGAGAATGAAGATCTCATCCGCAGCCTTTATTCCAAAGATCGAAATACACCTTTTATTCATTACAACAAATTAATATACTCGAGGTTCAAAAGGAAAAATCTGTTTCTCACTTTCTTTCTCCTATTGATCTTGATCGTGGCGGTTTTCTGCTTTTTTTACTCCTCTAAGCATCACTTCTTCGGTGCTTTAGATTCCTCTTCACGGGGACTCCGCTTTCCGGTTACGCATCCAGGACTTATTCCTACCCTGGCCAGCAAGATTATCCCTCATTTCCCAAACCCTTCATTTAGCCTCGATTGTTCTCCTGTAAACATCAGAATGGAATTTCAACAGCAGTGTTGGGTTGATGTTTATAGGGGAGGGCAAAGATACTTTGAAAAGGTGTTTTATTCCGGTGAAACCGAAGAAATAAAAGGGTACAGGCTTGACATCACTCTGGGCAATCCCGCCGGGGTCAAATTTTATCTAAACGGTAAAGAGTTAACCCAATACAACGAGCCAGGAAAACCGGTAAAGATCAGATTGGACCCCCTTCGGGTGGATGGGGTCATACCAAAATGAACGAAATCATATCCAAAAACCCGTTGGTTCATAAAATCATAGCCGGAGAGGCAAAAGAAGAACTCATTGAGATGCTGCTCTCCAGACAACTGCCTTTTACGGAGGAAGAATACCTGGAAAGTCTGGTATTTTTACAGGAGCAGGAGTCTTTAAAGTTCAGAGCAAAGGATATTTTAAATGGTATATCAGAAGCGACAAAAGAAAATTATGTAGACAAGTCGTTCGCTAATGAAAAAGTGGCTCACTTTATTTTGACGGAAGCCCTGGAATTGAACCAGACCAATATCATCGGCAAAATCGTGCGCAACCAGTCCATGCCCCACCAGTTCCTGGTCGAAATCGGCGAAAGAGGCGGCAGCCCTATGCTGGAGATACTTCTGGAAAATCAAATCAAGTTGATCGCTTACTCTGAAATTCTGGATGCCATGGATCATAATCCTACGGCCAGCAATTATATTAAAAGTAAAACCAAAGAGATCCGGGATTTTTATATTAGTGATGAGAAGGGAGCGGAGATAAAAAAAGAGGATGTGATCGAGGAGATAAAGGAGGTCATCTCCGGGGAAAGAGAGGAAGATGAACCGGCCGAAGAAATTCCGGCAGAACTTATCGAAGAGAGAGCCGTGACATTGCTTCAGCGGATTAATGAAATGTCGATTTCGGAACGAATCAAGATGGCATTGACCGGGGACAGAAGCGAGAGGATGATTTTAATCAAGGATGCCAACAAAATGGTTTCATCTGCGGTGATCCATAGCCCCAAAGTCACCGAAGATGAGGTGGTCTTAATTGTCAGGAATAAGAGTCTTCCCGGCGAAATCATCGCCAATATCGCCAAGAAGAGGGAATGGACCAAAAATTACATAATTATGTTAGAATTGGTACAAAATCCCAAAACACCGGTAAAAGATGCGTTGGGTTTTATTAAAAGGCTTCATCCGCGGGACTTAAAGCAACTCTCCCGGGACAAAAATATTAGCCCCGTCGTCCGGCAATTGGCCATGAATATCCAGCGGCAAAAAGAAAAGTTAAAAAGATAACTGAATAATTATAATTCTAAAAATTTTATTTCAGGTCTTTGAGCAGTGCTGCCATAAAATCCCACACCATGCCAATGGTGCCGAGGTGGATTTTTTCGTCCGGGGAGTGGGGATATTTTAACGTGGGACCAAAGGAGATCATATCCATCCCCGGATTCTTATCGCCGATAATACCGCATTCCAGGCCGGCATGGATGACCTCCACCACCGGTTTTTTATTAGCCAATCCTTCGTAGACCCTAATGCTCCTGGCCAGAAGCGGTGAATCCATATTCGGCTTCCATGGGGGGTAACCCTCCCCTCTAATGCCTTCCCCACCGGCCAGGCGGGCTATGCCTTCGATGCGAGTGGTCAGGGCATCCAGACGGGACGGTACCGAACTTCTCTGGCTGGTTAAGGCTTTGATGCTGCCGTCTTCAAACTTGATATTGGCCAGATTATCGGATGTCTCCACCAATCCCCCGATGTCCGTTGACATGGCATCCACTCCGTGGGGAACCGCGGCAATAAAATCGCTGATCTTTTTGGTATCGTCGGCGGTGGACATCTTCGTGTCGCTCCCTGCCTGGGCCTGTTCAAGGGTTATATTCAAATCGGGGTCTGTATTCCGAAACTCGTCTTTCAAAGTCTGTTCCACTTCGGCAACGATACCCTTGACTGTTTGCCAATCCTTTTCCGGGAAAAATACCATGGCCTCCGCGTCCCGGGGAATGGCATTGTGGGCGCTGCCGCCCTTGATATCGGCAACCCGCAGATCCGCTTCCTTTTGAATCTGGTTAAGGGCCCTTCCCAGCACCTTGATGGCATTGGCCTTTCCCAGGGCGATGTCGATACCCGAATGACCGCCCTTCATGCCGCCGGCAACGACTTTGTGCGGTTTATAACCGGTCGGTACAGCCTCGGTTGCCATAGGTACCGTTAAATAGGCATTGATTCCACCGGCACAGCCTACGGTAAACACCCCTTCGTCTTCGGAGTCCACATTGAGAAGAATCTTTCCGTCAATAAAGCCGGGTTCTAAGGCATTGGCTCCGGTCAAACCGGTCTCCTCATCCACGGTGAACAGCAGCTCCAGCGGTGGGTGCGGAGTCTCTTTGTCCATGGCCAGTACTATGGCCATGGCTATGGCGATACCGTTGTCCGATCCCAGGGTGGTGCGGTCCGCTTTCAGCCAGTAGCCGTCGCTCTCTTCCACATAGACAAATTTAATGGGGTCTCTGGAAAAGTCATGGGTAGAATCCTTGGTCTTCTCGCAGACCATGTCCTGATGTCCCTGGATCACCGTTATCGGAGAATTCTCGAACCCCGGTGAGGCCGGAACTTTTATTACTATATTGCCGACCTTATCCATTTTATTTTCAAAACCGTACTCATTGGCCCAGTCGACGAGCCATTGGCCGATCTTTTCTTCATGTTTCGAACAGCGTGGAATTTTACTCAGATCCTCAAACCACTTTAAAATTTCATTTGTTTTCTCATGCTCAAAGTTCATGTCACTCTCCTTGCTGTGAATTAAAATAGACTATAAAAAATAATTCCCAAAAAGTCAAGGATTATTCCACATTTTATGTTGACAAATGGACAAACCTTGAGTATTTTTTGTTGATTCAAAATAAAGGGTAAGGTAAAATATACCCAATTCTGTTAAATTTCGATAAGGAGAATGATAGAACAATGAAAAATGCAGTATCTAAAATTGGCGTCTTCGGCATGGCGGTTTTGGTACTTTTCCTCGTCAGATGCGGTTCCGCCGGTTCGGCCATTGCCTACAACGACGAGATCGTCAAACTTCAGGCCAATGTGATTGAAAGAGTGCTCGACCTGGTGGAATCCCTCAAGACACGGCAGTCGGAAGCGATGAGGGCAAAACTTCATCTTTTCCAGCAGGAGGCCACCAAATCGGCCGATACGGTTGCCGACATGCCGGGCTTTGACGGAAGCCCCCCCCCTTCATCTAAAAATCGAAGGTGGCAGCGCTTGACTTTGGGGCGCTGTTGTGATATCTCAAAAAGCTAAAAGCATTTAAACGAAACGAATCGAGGATAAATCATGGAAAACAAAGAAAAAGCAGCGGGAATGAGGCTGCGGGTGTTATCGGGAATCCAGCCTTCCGGTATATTGCACCTGGGCAACTATTTCGGGGCCATGAAGCAGTTTCTGGAATTGCAAGAGAAGAACGAACTGTTTATCTTCATTGCCAACTACCATGCCATGACGACGATTAAAGACAGGGATATTCTGCGAAAGAACACCTTTGATATCGCCGCCGCCTATATGGCCGTGGGCCTGGACACCGACAACGTCCACCTGTTCCGGCAATCGGATATACCCGAAGTATGCGAATTGAGCTGGATACTGGGAACATTGATCCCCATAGGGCTGCTGGAACGATGCCATTCGTACAAGGACAAGGTGGCCCAGGGCATCGCCGCCGATTACGGCCTGTTTTCCTATCCCGTGTTGATGGCGGCCGACATATTGATTTACAAATCCGACATCGTCCCGGTGGGAAAAGATCAAAAGCAGCATGTGGAAGTGGCCCGGGACATCGCCCTCAAATTCAATAACCTCTACGGCCCGGTGCTGAAGATCCCCGATATCAGAACCCAGGAATCGACCGCCGTGGTGCCGGGCCTGGACGGCCGGAAGATGAGCAAATCGTACGACAACTACATATCGCTGTTTGAAAGCGAGAAGGTCATCAAGAAGCAGGTGATGAGCATCGTCACCGACTCCACCCCCCTGGAAGCGCCCAAGGACCCGGAAACATGCAACGTGTTTGCGCTATATAAATTGTTTGGTTCATCACAGGAAGTCGAACAGATGGCCTGGCAATACCGCCAGGGGGGCTACGGCTTTGGCCAGGCCAAAAAGGAGCTGCTGGCCAAAATCCTGGAATACTTCGGCCCAGCCCGGGAGAAGTACCGGGAGTTACAAAAAAATCCCGACCAGGTGGAGTCGGTATTAAAACGGGGTGCCCGGCAGGCCAGGGAATTGGCCCAACAGATCATGCAGGAAGTACGGGCTGCCGTCGGGGTGAGCGGGTAGATGGATGACTGCCCCCGCCGAACAACTGATCGAAGCGGCTCAGCACTTGCGTGAGGCAGTCAGCGGGCTGAGTTTTGCCGAGCCGGTGGTCATCGTCTACAACCCCCTGGACTATGCCCAGCCGAGCCATCGACTGTATATCGAAAAATATGGAGACTCCCGGAAAAGAGTCGTGTTTCTGGGCATGAATCCGGGGCCCTGGGGCATGGTCCAGACCGGCGTCCCTTTTGGCGAAGTGGCAGCCGTCAAGGACTGGCTGCATATCGAGGCGGCGGTGAAAAAACCGGCGGCGGAACACCCCAGGCGGCCGGTCCTGGGCTTCGACTGTCGACGCTCGGAAGTGAGCGGTCAACGGTTGTGGGGGCTTTTTAAGCAGAGGTTCAAAAGCCCCCAGGACTTTTTTCAGGATCACTTTGTGGCCAATTACTGCCCCCTGACTTTCTTAGAAGAGAGCGGACGCAACCGGACACCCGACAAGCTCAAGGCAGATGAGCGCCGACTGCTCTTTGAGGCCTGCGACCGCCACCTGCAGCAGTTGGTGGACATCCTGCAGCCGCGATGGCTCATCGGGGTGGGCCGGTTTGCCAGGGAGTGTGCCCTGCGGGCACTGGCTAACCTTGATATCCAGATCGGCCACATCCTTCACCCCAGCCCGGCCAACCCGGCAGCCAACCGGGATTGGGCCGGCCTGGTGACCCGGCGCTTGCTTGACCTTAAAATCTGGAAAGAATAAAATAATAAATATTTTTTTATTGAAATTCTCTCTTACTTCCATTAAAATTCTGTTGTAAGGCAGCTAAAGATCAAGAAAAAATTCAAAAGAAATTTGAGAGCCTGCAAGCGGCAAAACAGGAGGTCGGATAATGGGCAAAACCGATCAAAAGAGAGTCGATAATTCAGAGGACTGGCTGGAGAGCGAAAAGTGTTATCGCCAGTTAGTGGAACTCTCGTTTGATGGGATTGCCATTCACAGCGGCGGCAGGGCTGTTTTTATAAATCCCGCCGGTGCCCGTCTCCTGGGAGCCAAAAAACCGGAAGAAATTTTAGGCAGACCGATTATCGATTTTGTCCATCCCGACTATCGGGACATGGTGACCCGGAGGCTGCAGCAGATCGAAACAGAAGGAAAAGCGGCCGAGCTACGGGAAGAAAAGTTTGTACGGCTGGGCGGGACAACCGTTGACGTAGAAGTTTTGGGGATTCCCACCACTTATCGGGGTCAAGCGGCCGTACAGGTGGTCTTCCGGGACATCAGCGAGCGCAAGAGGGCAGAGGCCCAACTGATTCAGGCCAGTGACGAGTGGGAGCGAACATTCAATGCAGTGCCGAATCTCATCATGATAGTAGACAGCCAGTACCGGCTTGTACGGGTCAACAAGGCCATGGCCGATCGATTGGGAACGACTCCACAAAAACTGGTAGGCCAGACCTGCTACAGGGTCGTCCATGGTCTCGAAGAACCCCCCGATTTCTGCCCCCACACCCTTTTTTTAGCTGACCGCCGTGAACATACCGCTGAGCTGCACGAGGAGCGGTTAGGGGGCGATTTTTTCGTATCGGTAACCCCCCTTTGCGATGCCGACGGTACATTTATCGGCAGTGTTCATGTGGCCCACGACATCACCGAGCGTAAGAAGACGGAAGAGGCACTGCGGGAAAGTGAAGAGCGTTACCGCTCGGTGGTGGAAAACTCCCATGCCGGGATCATCGTCATCGACGACAATTTCCGATTTACCTACGCCAACGATGAACTGTGCCGGATATTGAAATATTCACCGGCGGAGGTCATAGGCCACGATTTCAGGGAATTCCTGGACGACGAGTCAAGGCAGTTGCTGACCGACCGATACGTACGTCGGCAGAGGGGAGAAGACATTCCTTCCCGCTATGAGTTCAACATCGTCCGCAAAAACGGTGAAAAGAGGCGGGCGGAAATCAGTGTCAGCGTCATCAAAGATTCAACCGGCCGTATGCGCACGGTGGCCCAGATTTTAGACATCACCGAACCCAAACGGGCAGGGGAGGCACTGCAGAAGAGTGAAAAAAAGTACCGCCAACTGATCGAGAACTTGCGGGAGGGCATATGGGTCATCGATAAAGACGCCTACACCACCTTTGTCAATCCCGCCATGGCAGTGATGCTGGGATATACCGTCGAAGAGATGGAGGGGAAACACCTGTTTGAGTTTATGGATGAAGAGGGTATGAAAATCGCCAGACGTAAATTGGAGCAGCGGAAGCGGGGTATCCAGGAACAGCACGACTTCGAATTCCTGCGCAAGGACGGCAGTCGAGTCTATGTCAGCCTGGAGACATCCCCTATCACCAACGAAGAAGGGAATTACAGCGGCGCCCTGGCGGGTGTGATGAATATCAGCGAACGGGTTCAGGCGGAGGATCGACTCAAAGCCGCTCTGGCGGAAAAGGAAGTATTGCTAAAGGAGATCCACCACCGGGTCAAGAACAATTTGCAGGTGATCTCCAGCCTGCTCTACCTACAGTCTCAATATGTCCAGGACCAGAAGAGCTTCGAGATCATGGAAGAGAGTCAACTTCGAATCAGATCGATGGTACTGGTTCACGAGCAATTGTACCAATCCAGAGATCTGTCCAGAATTGATTTTGGGGAATACATCCGCAAACTGGTAACCGACCTATTCCGTTCGTACGGCGTCAATTGGGATGTCATCTCTCTCAAAATCGACGTGGAAGATATTTTATTGGGAATCGATATGGCCATTCCCTGCGGCCTGATCGTCCACGAGTTGGTGTCCAATTCCCTGAAGCACGCCTTCCCGGATGAAGCCGGAGGGGAAATCGGCATCGAGCTTCATACCGACGACAAACAGTTGATGTTGAGGGTTTTCGACAATGGTGCGGGTTTGCCGGAGGATCTCGACTTTCGCAATACCGATTCCATGGGTCTACAATTGGTCCGCACCCTAACCCGGCAACTGGAAGGCACCATCAAATTGGTCAGGAGCGGTGGTACCGAATTTACCATCACCTTCGCACTCATCCTACAACAATAAGGAGAAAAACCGGATGGCCAAGACAAAGATCCTGGTGGTAGAAGATGAGGCCCTCGTAGCCGAGGAGATCAAGGGGCGATTGACAAGGTTGGGATATGACATCCCCGGCACAGCCTCTTCCGGAAAAGAAGCCATTCAAAAAGCGGCGGATATGAAACCGGACCTGGTGTTAATGGATATCCGGTTGAAGGGAGATATGGATGGGTTAAAAGCTGCCGAAAAAATTCACGACCGTTCTCACATCCCGGTGATTTATCTTACCGCCTATTCCGACGAGGATACCCTGCGGCGGGCAAAGATCACCGAGCCCTATGGCTATATCCTCAAGCCCTTTAAAGAGAGGGAACTGCACATTGCCATCGAGATGGCCCTCTTCAAACACAAAGCAGAGGATGAGCGCAAAAAACTCATCCGTCAACTTCAAGAGGCGCTGTCAGAAATCAAGACCTTGAAGGGAATAGTACCGATCTGCGCCTCATGTAAGAAAATTCGTAATGATAAAGGATACTGGCAGCAACTGGAAGCCTATATCAGGGAACATTCACAGGCGGAGTTCAGCCACGGTATCTGCCCCGATTGTGCCCAGAAGTTATACTAAGAAGTCTCCCCCAATAAACCGTAACGCCCCCCCGATTTCTTTCACCGGGACAGCATTTTGGCGGCGATTTCCTTGAGAATTTTGGCTGCTGCTGCTGCCGTGATGCCCAACGGATCCCGCCGGGGATTAAACTCCACGATATCGGCCCCCACGATGGCAGGAGCCTTGATCCGCTGAATGGCAGTGATCACCTGTCGGGTGGTGAATCCCCCCGGTTCGAGGTGGGACACACCGGGAGCAAACGCGGGGTCCAGCGCATCCATGTCAACAGAGATATACAACGGACCGGTAAACTCCAGTAGCCGATCATCCTGCCAATCCTGCATGGCGATTACTTCCACGCCGAATTTTTCCGCCTGACGCCGCTGGTGCCCATTCATGGCACGGATGCCCACCTCCACCAGCCGCTTTGCCAATCCCGCCTCCATAATCCGGGCAAATGGACAGGCATGGGAGAACCGGTTACCCTGAAACTCATCGTAGAGGTCCGGGTGGGCATCGAACAGGAGGATATGCAGGTCCGGGAATTTCCGGTGGAAGGCTTTGATAATGGGATAGGTGACGGAATGATCGCCCCCTAAGGCAATGGGGGAAAACCGGCGTTCCAGCAGGCGGGCGATCGATTGTTCAATTTGCCGGGAGTAATCGGACTTCCCCCCCATAGCCACATCCCGGGCATCGACGATAATCCCTGGTTCCCCCAGGTTCATCCCGCCTTCACTCCAGGTGTTGGTGGCATCGGAACGAAAAGCCTGCCGAATCAATGGCGGTGCATCGGCAGTGCCTTTCAAATGGGACGAATATTCATCAAAGGGAAAACCGATCAAGGCGATTTGCCCCTTGTCATCTTTTTGGACCGGCGTCCTCACGGTTTTAAGATTGCTCATTTTTTGACCTGCTTCCAGGCCAGGATGAACTTGACCGCTTGCTCCGCCATCGTATCGACGGTTTTCTGGCCCCGCTCCTTGCTGGCCTCTCCAGGATCTGCCAACGTCCAGATGCCGTTGCTGGAAATTTCATGGCTGGCCCCACCTTTCCGGGTCTCCACCGGCACCCCCAGTACAGACGACAGCACCGCCGACAGGTGGGGATACTTCTGGCTCAATGTCTGCAGTTCCTGGGTTTTGGGGGAGAGTGTAATGGTGGGCTTTTGGCACCGCTCCATACGCACCATCCGGGGTTTAAGATAGAGCATGATGGAGGTTTCGCCAATACCGGCATGATAGTCGAAAGGCGCCACCGGCTCGTCCTCTTTCTGGAAGGGGGCGCCGATACCGATGTTGACGGCAACCGCCTCGGTGGTATGGTTAATCCGGTGCATCACCTTGCTCTCCACCACCCCGTTGCCGCCGTGGTAATTAAAAAACATAAACCGGCGAAAACCGTACTTCATCAGCATTTCGGCGGTTTCAAATAGCACCTGCCCCATGGTCTCGGGCTTCAGGCTCAGGGTTCCGGGAAAGCCGGAGTGGTACACGCTGTAGCCGGCCAGGAGTATCGGAGCCACCACCACGCCGGTGCGGCGGGAAATTTTCTTCGCTACCTCCAGAGCTTCGTAATAATCGGTGCCTAAGGGCAGGTGGGGACCGTGCTGCTCGGTAGAACCCAGCGGGATAATGACCATGTCGTTGGTCTTCAAATACTCCCGGACATCCGGCCAGGTCATCTCCTGCAAGACCAGCGGTTCGGCATCCCCTGGTAAAAAAGTATAGCCACCACAAACAAGAATCAAGGAAATCATTATCAATATAAACTTACCTGGATAAACGTTCCTCATGATACGCCTCCTACTTTTGACATTCTATTTTATGCTTTCGAGCCCCCATTTGCAAGCCATCGACAAAATATTGGTTTTTTTCGATTTACGCAAGTGAGGGGCCTGTGATTTTTGAAAAATGGGGAAACTTTCACCCCCAAATATTTGCCTGAATATTTTTTTGGGGGGGAGTAATGTTCGGCTGCCTCCAATTTCCCCCCTTTTCACTCATTTTGGTCTAAATTTTATAGTTTTTGGTCTATTTGTTATAGCGCCCCTCGATTTTTTTTCTTTTAATACCGCCGGAACGATCGCTGGATAGTGATCGAACCTCTCGAGCGATGAGGGGGTAAGTATAATGTTTTATAACGGTGTGCCCCCTTAGCAAACTCCTTTTACCTTAAAACTTTTGACTTTGTACGTTGTACAGAAATATAAGGAGGTAAAAAAATGAAAATGAAGTATGGAACAACGTTGTTGGTATTTACAGCGTTTTTATTTACAGTTTCAATCGTTAGTTTTGATGCATCGGCAGCCGCTCCGGCGAAACAGCTAAAAGCAAAACAGCAAAAAAAGTCCCCATATTCCCCCAGGGTAAAAATCTCCCTCGAGGAAATAAAAAACAATCCAAATGTTGATAGTGATCATGATGGCGTGGCGAATGGGCTTGAACTTGACGGTTATTATTTTGATGTTCGCAGCGGTACATTTAAACTATGGAAGGAAGGAGTTAAGTCGCCCGGGCCGTTCTTCACCGACCCCACACAGTTTTCCATCGACCAGGACCCCTATGGGGACGGCATGGAGGTATCGGGAGTCGGTATGGATATGTCCGTGACTTTCCCTGCCAATCATCCACTGGTGAGTGCATACCCGGACATATACGTAAAAATGACCACATACACGGTTACACCGATCGCCACAATCACCAGCACAACCGGGGGAAGAGCCCGGTCCTCATGGACCAATACCACCAGCGATGAAAAAGACACAGAATATCACTGGGATGTAAGTACAACGGCGGGTGTAAGTGTTGGATTGTTTGGCGGTGTCAGTGGGAGCGCCAGCGTAACTGCCAGCGGCGGAGGCAGGTACGGCACCAGGCATACGGTTACCCACTCCGAGTCCGGCATGACAGACGTATTAAAAAACATCCAGATGGACATCCCGGTGAAGCTCACTATCCCCTAGATGAGTGCCCAGGTCAAGATGGCTGATGGGCACGGCGGCTTTTCCAAAAAACAAAAGTGGTCGGATTACAAACCCGCAATTGAGGTTATTAGCGCCCATCTATCCATTAATAAACGTGACGGCAGCCCGGTCCAGGAACACCTGGTCTATGCGACCCACACTTCCAGGGACCCCGACCTGGGTCCTACAATCAAGCTGAAAGATATACTCGGCTTTATACTGGGCAGTGATTTTACTTATGATCCCGGTACAGGCGAGTTTTCGATCTATGGTAAAAAGCATAAACAGTGGGCTGTGGGTATATCCCAGGAAGCCCTGGAGAATGTCATCAAGCAGTTAAAACATGAAGCAAATCATAAATTAATGGAAGTGGTGGTATACCGGGATGCAGACTACCAATGGGACATCACCTTCACAAAGCTCACGGGTGAAGGTCCAACCATCGAGTGGGCTTACTACAACCCGAAGGTCAACAAAGTAACGGCCCATGTAACCTCCTTTCTCAGCCTTAAAAAGGTCTACTTCGTGGACTCCGCCGGTACGGGACATCCGATGACGGCTGTCGGGGAGATAGGCATTTACACCTATACGCCAACATCGCCCCTAACGGGGAGTGAAACAATCGAAGCCGTAGCCGTGCGAGATAAATCGGCAACAAAACCTGTAAAAAGAATCGAAGGCAAACCGGTCTGGCCCATGTTCGGGCATGACCCCCAACATACCGGCCGCAGCAAATACAAGGGAGCACAGCGAGCCGTCACGAAATGGCAGTTCAAAACCGGAGATGCGTTATGGTCCTCCCCGGCCATCGGCACCGTCTATGTGGGGTCCCATGACACTTACCTTTATGCGTTTGGAGAAACAAAAAAATAGTGGCCTGGCTTCTTTCCAGGAAGCTTTTTTGTTTTTGTTGAGACACCGGGGGCACTATTTGCCCCCTGGTTCACTTTAGGGGCCGAGAATTCACGGCTGCATTGTTCGATGAGGTGGTAGTTTTTACTTTTCGGGACAGTCGTTCATGACGCGAGGCGTCACCCGGAGATTATGAAGATGCTGACGCTGCAGCCCATTTGAGTCCACGGGGGACGGTGGGCATAAACGCATAAACTTTGGCGGGAGGCTTCCCGGCTTTTCTTCGTCCTCCCTTTTCCTGCCTTTTAACTTAAGGGGGATTTTTAGTTTTAGTGACCGTGTTCGTGTTAGTCGTATCCCTCTATCTCCTTCCTTTTATCACTTTAACTTATAAGATCATCATTTTTTGCTGCGGCGCTATGACTCAGAGTTATTATAATGGGTATAAGAAAAAGTTTCAGAGCCGTCACTCAGAACGTCAGCGGTGACGTCTGGAGTCATATTTGTCTACTGAACCACTTGCCCCAAAATCCTTTGATGATGAGGATTTAGAGCAATTTTTTTTAACATGACCAACAGCCTATGAGGTATTTTTTGTGCCACCACCAAAACCCTGCCAGAATTCCTCCATGATCTGGCTCGTCCTCTGGAGTCTGCCTGGGATAAG
>CBFDCR010000038.1:0-50522 GCA_965603365.1 uncultured bacterium | reverse complement strand
TAGGTAAAAGTCGTGCTGTTGCCTTCTGCATCGGTGACGGTTCTGGTGTCGCCGCTGTAGGAGATGGTAGTCACCTTGCCACTGGGGGCGGTGATTTTTTTCAGCCGGCCCAGTGCATCCAGTTGATAGCGGTACTCATCCGACGAACTGGTGCTGCCTTTGTTCTCCTCTTTTACCCTGCCTTCGGCATCCAGAGTCTGGCGAAAATACAGGGTGGTACCGTCGCCGCTCTCCTTTGAGCCGGTATCCCGACCCAGGCCGTCCCAGTATTTTACCACTGTGCGGCTGCCCTGGCTGATGCTGACCGAGTTGGTAGACCAAGAAGCCGATATGCCGTTGAATCCCGACGGCATATCGATGCGGGTGATACAGCCGAGATTATTGTAGGAGAAATACATGGTGCCGCCATGACGGTTGGTCTCGGAGCGGATGGCGCTGTTATAACTGGAAATGGAACGGCTCAACTCCCTAAAACCGGGCCGCTGGAATTCGGCCAATACACCATATCGGTACCGGTGTGTCTCGGTGCCGCCGCCGCCAGGGAGATCGATGGTTATGGTAATATCGTCGGGATTATAACTGGAATAGGTGTAATCCCAGGTCAGGTAAGTGGAGCCGTTGTAGCGGCGAATCCGCTCTATGGCCCCACATTTTCCCGAACTGGCGTAGTAATCGGTCAGCGTCTCCTTCAATTTTACGCCGCTGCTGCAGTGCCACGCCTCCTCGCCCACATAATCGACCATGTATTTGCTGCTGAATGTACTGTTCGTCTCGAAATAGTAATGGAGGTCTTTGTAATATTTTAATGAGCCGCTGCCGTAGTACTTGATTCTGGTAGGCAATCCAAGACTTTTGGGAGAGGAGCGATCATAATAGTACTCTTCCCTCAACTCGGCATCACCGCTGAAACTCTTTTCAATCTCCTCCGGCAGCGGGGCCGTGATTTCCCCCATGTCGATATTTAATACATACCAGTGGTTGTAGGAGATCACCTGCGGCTCCCATTCGTAGGACTCCGAATAACTGCCGTCGGTAAAACGTTTCTCTTTGATCAGGCCGATCTTCCAGGGGGATGAAGAAGAGTAGGCATGATAGGTTACCTCGGTGTTGTACACCGGGCCGTCCACCCGCACCTCGTCGCTCGACACATTGCGGTAATCGGGGTAGGTATAATACCAGTATGAACCGTTGGCACTCTTGCGCTTCACTACCCGCGTCCCTAAGGGCTGCACCTGGAAGTAGAAGGTGTGGTCGTCGTATTCGTAGGTCAGCCTGCTGCCGTAACTGGTGTTGACGGTCTTGATTTCATACTCGTCTGAACCGCTGTAATACTCGTAGGTTGAGGCCGGTAGTTCGGGGGGATCGAACCGTGTTAACCGGTAATAGCCGCCCCAACCGCTGTAGGCATCCACGGTGTAGTAATAATAAACGGAACCGCCGGTGGCGTTTCGCACCGTGATTCTGCTTAACCTATTGCTGCTGGTGGAGAAGGTTACCTGCCGGCCCAGGCTGTCCCTGATCTCTTCGATGATGGGAGAACTGCCGCTTTCGTATTCCACCTCGATGGTGTGGTCGTAGGAATTGTGGATCTCCGTGACCACCCGCACCTGTTCGCTGTGGCCCAAATAGGTCAATGTCTTGACCTCGCCGAAGGTCCAGACCGTGCCGTCTTTGAAGTAGAGCTTGTAATTGCTTTTGTCGTATTTGAGAAAAGAGCGGGTGATATAGTCGCTGCCGTTCTTGTTGGGATAGGCGGTCTCCCAGCGGCCATCGGGAAACTCGATGACCGGTTCGTTGGAATCGTAGTTGTGCACCCGGCCCATGTGCAGCGACCAACCCAATCCCACCCAGGAGTAGGGTTCCTGCTGCATGCCCCAGGCACTGCTGGGCAGTCGGTCTTTTAATATTTTGGAGTTGTACACCCGCCAGATTTCCAGGTCAAAGCCGTTGGGACCGGGCAGGTGGATATCTTTGAACCGCAGGGTCAGGTTGCCGGTAAAGAGATCGATATTCTCTTCCGGCACCGCGCCGTGCAGTCCGTGCTCGGCAATGATGCCGATGCGGTCAAAGATGTCGCTCTCGGCCATTAGGGGAAAAGTACTGAATAATATGATTAGAATCCCCGGTAATAAATAATGCTTTATATATTTCATGTTAACTCCTGAAAATCAGGGCCGAAAAACTGCTGTCTATATTAATTGTCCGGGCTTTTTTTTGAAAATTTCTTCGTATTTGTTCACGAAGTCGCTCTTGCCGCAGAGCAGCAGGGTGGAGAGGGGCATGATCTGTTTGACCTGGTTGAGCAGGGATCGGGCCAGGCTGCGGATGTCCCACTGGGCGTGCTCATCTTCCCGCAGCCTGGTAAAATGGTACATCTCCCGCAGGTTCATCTTCATGATGACCAGGCGGCGGTGGGAGTTGGTTAACACGTAGTCGGCAGCGGCCTGGTATTTTTCCTTTAATTCCAGGTAGACTTCGTTGGTGGCGGCAATGATGGCCATAAATTCTTTTTCCAGGCCCACGGCTTTGATGTTTTCGGGCACGGTATTTTGAAGGCCGGTGTGATAGGGGCCGGTCAGCAGGGTTGCCAGGCGGTGGCGTTTCAACTGGGCAAAGTTGGCGGCGCTGACCACTGCCTGGAAGGTGATTTCCGGCAGCTCGAATTCCCGGGGCGGGGTGTCGAAAAATTCCATTTGGCTAAACAGCGACTCAAATATGCCCCTCTTTTCTTCATGGCTCATCTGTTTGACATATTGGCGGGCCTCTTCATAGTCCGCCGAATGGTGGATACAGAAAAGAGCCGTCAGGATCAGGTCATCGCCATCCGGGGTATAATGCAGTATCCGGGGGATTAAGTCGGGTTTTCCCGGCCGCTCCAGTCGGATTTTTTCCCGGAAAGGGCCGTTGAGGTGGGTCTCGAAGGCCGATGGTTGGGGGAACAGGATGATGGATGGAGCGATCTCTTTCGTTATATCGTATATTTTACTGCCTATCTCCTGCGTCTCCTGCCGCCGGCTCAAGGCCAACCGCCGCAGCAGGTGCTCCAGGTTGCGGGCGTTGATGGTCATGCCCACCTGGCCTAAGGTAGCCAGTGATAGAATATAACGGGCATCCTCTTTGGCCCAGCCTTCCAGCAGATTGTGGTTTTTTTTGTGGGCCGAAAGTGCCGGATGCTGGCCAAATATAAAATCTTTCAACAGGGAAAAGGCCTTTTTGTAAAACTCATTCTGGGTCTGGACTATTTCCTGAAATGAGCGGATAGCTGGGGGGGCCTGAAACTCCATGGGCAGGAGATAGTCGCCTTCTAAGGTCACATATCTCTGGGATTTTTCGGTAAACGACACCAGCCGTGATTTTTCGATCTCTTCTAAGGCCAGACGGGATACCCCCATGATGTCGAAGTTGAATACCGCATGTTCCGCCACCGAGTGGTGGCCGTACTCGAAGATGATGGTCTGGTTGGACTTCCTCGCCTTAGCCACGCCGTCCCGGGCTTTTTTCCTTAAGGCCGTAATGTTGTCGGGGCTGCGGCTGATGCGGGCATAGGCGGCACTGATGGTTTCGGGGGTCAATGACTCGTCCCGGTCTGTGCCCAGCTTTTTGAGAATATCGGTATCTACATTGTAGCCGGCCAGGTGAATGTCCATAATATCTCCTCACCCGTTAATTGTTACATTATTGGTTCGCATCCATTTTCTCGGAGATGAGCTGGATGACATTTTGGGCACTTTCGTCGATGGTGTTGTTGTTCCAGATTTCGTTCACTTTCATGTTGTCTTCGCTAATGATCTTCAGGAATATTTCCTCCACTTTCTTGATATAATCGGCGTTTACACTGCGAAACTCGTCTGGATCGATTCTTCTGTCGAATTCTTTAGAATCAAGCCGGATAAAAAAGATCATATCGTAAGTCTGGATCCAGTATCGATACAGTTGTTCGAGCAGGTTGTTCTTCTCCGTCATCTGCGGGCTTAATTTTTTGCCGGCAATATGCTTGTTCCAGTAGACCCATTGATCCAGTACCGATCGGTCGCACAGCAGCAGGTCGGGGCCGGTGATGGCCTTAATATTCTCGTCATTGATCTGGGTAGTCAAAAAAAAGAATTGACTCTTAAACTCCGATTTCCGGCTGTTGTCATAGGGGCTTTTATGGGTGATTTCGTCCACCAGTTCGACGTTGTACTTTAACGACAGGATCTTTTTAACCTCCGTAATGAGGGAGGTTTTACCGCTCTTGGGAGTGCCTGAAAACGCAATTTTCATCATAGGGAATTTTAATTCAAAAGAAATCGAAAGTCAAATTTTCCCTTGACCGCTCTTCATTGGTATGTTAAATTGGAGTCTAAATGAAATCGATAAAAGCGATTATACTCGTGGTGGGATTATGGCTGCCGCTGCTGGTCATGGCTGCCGCTACCGAAGGGCCAAAGGTGCTGGCCGATAAAACGGAGTTTACCGAAACCGGCTTGAGGGCTGTCGGTCATGTGGAAGTCGAATGGGGGGAATACCGGATTTATGCCGACTATGTGGAGTACAATGAAAAGACCAGGGAAATCGAAGCCAGGGGCCGGGTCACCATGGCCTCAGGCGATACCGTCATCAGCGGCGATCGGTTGCGTTTTAATTTAAAAAAAAAAAAGGGGGAGATGTATGATGTCCAGGGGCTGATCCCCCCCACTGTGCGTTATAAGGCCGCTAAGGTCGATCAGGTGGATAACGACACCCTGAAGTTTAAAAAAATGCAATTTACTTCCTGTGCCCAGTTGGTGCCCCGCTGGTCGATCACCTGTTCCGGCGGCAAGATCAAGAAAGAGAAATACATTGCCATGAAAAATGCGGTACTTAAAATCAAAAAAATTCCGCTGTTGTACCTGCCCTATTTACGCTACCCCATCCAAAAAGACGGCCGGGCCAGCGGATTTCTCTTTCCCAAAATCGGTCAATCCACGATGAGGGGGTTCTTTGCCTCCACCTCCTTTTTTTGGGATATAAGATCCAATCTGGATTTGACTCTATATCTCGATTATTTTTCGAAGGTGGGCTTCGGCGTCGGCGAGGAGTTCCGCTACCTGTTTAAAAACATGAGCGGCAGTTTTAATTATTACCGGTTGAATTATTTTAGCGACAATACCTTCCAGGACGAATTTATCTTTAAAAGCCAATCTACGGGAGCTGCCCCTGAAGAGCGGCCCACCTATGATCATTACATTAATGCCGAGCACATCCAGGACATCAAATTTCTCAATACCAGGATAGCCTTTAAGATCGATAACCAGAGCGATCCCAACTTTCTCAGGATTTTCGATACCAACTTCGACCGGGTGTATCAGGCCCGGTACGGGTACTCGTTTCACGTCACCTCTTCCTTTTCCAATGTCAACCTGTCGGCCAAGACCTCCAGCGACAAGATTTTTTATATCCTGCGCGACAATTTCCAGGAGACAAAATACCTGCCCTCTCTCGATCTCAACGTCAACCAGCAGAAGATCTGGAAAATTCCCGGTTATTTCTCCTTTTCGGCCTCCTACGACCGGATCGAGAAAACCGGTATTATTCTGAACGGACAGCCCGCCTTCGATACCGGTGTGCCCTCCCGGCGGTTGGTTTTGAATCCCTCCTATACCCTGGATTTGTTGAAACTGCCCTGGCTGTCCACCACGGTGGAGCTGTCGTCCCGCCAGGCCTTCTATGCCAGCAGCCGGGACCCGCTGAAAAAAGAGGTGGTGGAGGAACCCCTTCATCTACAGTATCACCAGGCCAGCGCGGAATTGAAAGGCCCGGTTTTTTATAAAATATACGATTCTAAGAGAAGCAAAATCAAGCATCTGATCGAACCCAAAATTAATGTTCGCTATGTCTCCAAATACAGCGAAGAAGACAGCGCCCGGCTGCTGCGGGTGGACTGGTCCGACTACCCCTCTTACTCGTATGCGGGGTTTTCTTTAACGACAAGATTGCTTTACAAGAAAAAGGGGGAGGACGAGTCTCCCCGGGATATTTTGAGCCTGACCGCCTCCCAGAAATACTATTTTGACCCGGCAGAGGCCAATTTCAACCGGCAGATAGGTGGCGAATTCCCCGAATTTTCCGAATTTGAGAGTAATCTGCGGGTTGGACTCTCGCAGCACTTTTCCCTGGACGCCAACCTCGCCTATAACTATTATATTGATCGATTTTCCCGTTTGAGTTTTCGCTTAAGCTTCAGCGATAAGTTTGACCGTATTAGAGGCGCCTTCGGTTTCAGCTCTTACACCAATCCTTTTTTTGTGGGAGCGGCCAATGAGTTTAACCGGGACGTGATCCGCGGCAACCTATATATCGATTTGCCCGGATTCCCCTTCAAATTGGACGGCGGTGTCGATTATGACCTCACCGACAAGGATTTCAGGTACGGCTCGGTGATCTTAAGCTACGATTACCAGTGTGTCAATTTCAGGTTTGAGTTTAAACTCTTCAAGCGTTTTGACAAAATCGATTCCCAGGTCCGGTTTGGGGTAGCCTTCGGCAACCTGGGCATGGTTTCGGATTTTTTGGGTGATAACAGGTAGTAACAGTGGCCAGGATATTGATAACCGGTTGTTCGGGATTTCTGGCTCCTTACCTTATAGGAGCCTTGCAGGGTGACGGCCCTCACGCCATCACCGGCATCACCGAGGAGACCGATTTTTTGTCCGGCGAGTGCCGAATTTTTCACCTCGATATCAGGGATCGGGCACCGGTCAGGCAGATTATAGCCGACATCAAGCCGGATTTCATATTTCACCTGGCCGCCATATCCAATGTGGGTTTTTCCTGGACCCATCAAAAGCTAACCTATGAAGTGAATTTTATCGGCAGCCTGAATATCCTGGAGGCAGCGGCAGCATTTTGCCCCCAGGCCCGGGTCCTGCTGATGAGCTCGGCTGAAATTTACGGCGCCCATCCGCAGAAATTGAACGAAGATACCCGGCCAAAGGCTCGCAACCCCTATTCCCTGTCCAAGTATGCCATGGAATTGCTGGGGGACCTGTTTGGGGAAACCAAAAACCTCGATGTGGTCAGGATTCGCTGCTTCAATTTTACCGGTCCCCGCCAGGCACCCCAATTCGTGTGTTCCGATTTTGCCAGCCAGATCGCCGACATCCAGAGGGGCAAGAGGGAGCCGGTCATGCGGGTGGGCAACCTGTCGGCGGTCAGGGATTTTTCCGATGTGCGGGATATTGCCCGTTATTTGTCCGTCGTCGCCCGGCAGGGAGAGAGGGGAGCCGTCTACAACCTGTGCTCCGGCAAATCCTACTCTATCCGGCAGATACTGGACATCCTGCTGGGGTTTTCAGATAAACAGATCGAAGTAAAGGTCGATCCCCAAAGATTCAGGCCCGTGGACATCCCGGTACTGGCCGGGGATTGCACCCTGATCCGGCAAAAATTCAAGCTGGCGCCCCGGTACACCATCGAGCAGACCCTGCAAGACCTCCTCGATTATTGGCGGAAGCGTTAGACCATGCGGGTTCACCTGGTTACCGATCAGCTATCTACCGGCGGCGGCCTGGAGCACATGTACCAGATCGTGCGGGGCATGCCGGATATTCAATTTGGCCTATTCGGCCAACCCGGCAGCGGCGCCGGCAGGTTTGACAACCTGGACAATGTGAAGATATGCGACCGGGGATTTGCCCCCGCCCTGGTCCTGCAGCAAAAACCGGACCTGGTGCACATCCATCACCTGCGCCCCCTGCTCTCTTTTTTTCAAAATCCCCTCCGCCGGTACAAAATCCCCATTCTCTTCACCGCCCACGGCCTGCATATCCACAAGTACGAATTTATGCCCGGGCTAAAGGCCCGGCTCAAATATTTTCTCCGTTTTTGCCTGGAGAAGTACCTCTTCAGACGGCCCGACCGCATCGTGGCCGTGTCCAGGGAAGATCACGGCTTCCTGGAGGTTCGCTACCTGTTAAACAATGTCGGTTATCTGACCAACGGCATCGATGCCGACGGCATCGGGTCAGCCACCCTCACCAGGAAGCAGTTGAGGCAAAAGTTGAAGCTGCCCGCCGGCGCCTTCCTCTTCGTCACCGTGGCCCGCTTCGATTTCCAGAAGGGTTACGATATTCTGCTGGACGCCGTCCACACCATCAAGCCCTTTATCGAAAAGAAGGGCGTCCGCTTTGTCTGGGTCGGGGAGGGCGACGAGTTTGATTGCCTGAAACAGAAGGCCGACGAGTGGTCGGTCTCAAAACATATCGATTTTTTGGGAAAACGGCAGGACGTGTACGATATCATCCGGGCCGCCGATGTCTTCCTGCTGCCCTCCCGCTGGGAGGGGCTGCCCATCGTCCTGCTGGAGGCCGGTCTGTTGAAGACCCCGGTCTTAGCCTCCGCCACCTACGGCAACCGGGAGATCATCGGCCAGACAAACGGCGTCCTCTTCGACAACCTGAGCGTTCCCGACCTAACCGACAAAATCAAGCGGGTAGTCAACAACGACTACGCCCTCTCAGCCCGTGCCGCCAACCTCCACATCGAAATCCGGCACCACTACAGCCTGGAAAAAATGCTCACCGGCCTCCACCACATCTACCACACCCTCCCAGACTAACGTTCCCCCCCCGACTCCCCCTTCTCTCTATCATCTACTCTATATAGGGCAAGTTCAGCCCGGTAAGCCGACTTATTTGATTGTAGGGGACGGGAGAATCTGCGTCCCCTACACCGACTCATTTGTCTGCCCTTTTAATCTTTTTTTAAAGATTTTATTGACATTTAACTCATAATACATTAATTTAGTTCACAGGAGGAAGCGGATGCAAACAGCCGGTATCAAGGAAAAGGCACGACGTTTGATCAATAGATTGCCGGAAGAATCCACCTGGGATGATCTAATGTATGAAATTTATGTTCGGCAGGCGGTGGAGGCTGGGCTGGCCGACAGCGAGGCAGGCCGTACTGCCGACGTCGCTCAGGTCCGCCAGAAATTCGACCTCTCATAAAAAAATTGTAAACTTAAGCAGTGTCCTCTTCCCAAAAAATTAAATTGTTTCGAGAAATTTGTAAATTCTGAGTAGGATCTTATTGGGGCAAGTATTGTAGTTGACTCTGGGGAAGAATTGAGCGGCGAATGACTTTTTCGGAATTGCTGATATGCCTGGTGTAGAAGTCCCAGTGGTTGTGTTTGAAAAGATCCAATTGAACATCCAGATCCTTTTCTTGCGCTTTGGGAGATAAAAAATTGACTTCGGAACCCTTTCGTTTGACGATAATCCAGTTCTGGGGGTGAACGAAATCACAGATCAGGGGGGAGTGGCTGGATATAATAATCTGCGATTCATCGGCGTAATTCTGGAGGTAATGGGCGATATATTTTAATCGATAAAAATCCAGGCCGTTTTCGATTTCGTCGACCAGGATGAGGGAGGGAGGTATGATTTGACCGTTGTCGGCAAACGGTATTTTGGGAGTCATGAGGAGGTGCAGCATGCGATTGATCCCATCGGACCAGTCGATTTGAATGATCGGTTTTTCTATATTATATTCATTGAAAGTGAGCAGATCCGTTTTGGCTATGCCCTGGATATCCTGTTTGGTAAAGAAGATATCTTTGATGAAGGGAAAACATTGTTTAAATTCATTCATGACTTCATTGAATAACCCGGGATAATCTTTTTCCCAATTGTTCAGCACAGATGATAGATTGTAACCTTTTTCATCGGGGATAACCGATTGTTTAGATATGTCAATATTTCTGCTTTTATTGGCGGAAATCCAGACAATTCGTTTAAAGAATTGGCGCAGCGAATTAATCGTAATGAATTCGGGCTCGTTGATGGAGGACAGGGCGGGGAGGTCTTTGGGGATAAAATAGTTTTTGATTTCGGATTGGGTGACTTCGTTGAAGAGATATTTTTCTTTTGCCGAAAATATGGTTTGTGCATTCCTGGTCACAGTTTCGTTAAAATGATTTTCTCCGTTTACCGGTACAATATCCAGATTATAAACGACCTCTTCCTGTTTTTCTGCCTGGATGAGTTCAAATTTAAACTCCCCGGAGAAATGACTTCGTATTTTTGGGGATTTATCTTTAAAAAGATTTGAGAGAAAATTTAGCATATTGAATAAACGTGTCTTCCCCTGGGCATTGTCGCTGATAAGGAGGTTGAAATCACCTGTCGCCAGGTGGTTGAATTTTATGTCCACTGCCTCGTCTATCGTTACAGTTACGTTGAGTGATTTTAATTTAAGTCTCATCGAGATCCTCCATTCGTATCTCTGGCCTTAATTTTAACCCAAATGCACGATAATTTCTACCGGCAAGGAGAAGTAATTATAAATTTTTCTCACTTCCGGGAAAGATTGTAGGGGACGCAGATCTGCGTCCCCTACACCGATCTGTTAGATCTGATACTCGTCCGCATTGCCGGTATCCCCGGTTTCATCGGCTTGTATGCAGCGAAGGAAGGGGTTAGGCGCAGATTTCCGGACTGGTAAAGGGCAGACACTTATAAACGGGTTTGGTAAAACAGACCGGATGCCAGGTATAGCAATCTCCCCACATCTCGGTGTAATAGTATCCACCCTTTACGGCCCGTTGTTCTTTGTTTCCCAGGCTGACAATGGTGGTCTTGCTGAAGGATAATTTTTTGTTCGGTTTTTTTGATTTCATTGACTCCTCCTTGTTTTATGTTGATCATTCTCCTTCTTCATGTAATTTAAGATATACCCGCGGGGAAATCATGTCAATAGCGAAGAATAATTTTTTATTTCTCCGGCTGAAAAAGACCCTCCGGAAGATCAGGAAATTACCCGGGGGCTAAAAGATGGTATAATAAGTGGTATGACGCAGTATGGAGGTGTCTATGGAATTAGCTGGCAAAAATTTGATTGGCGGTGAATGGTCTGGTGGCGGCAAGCGGCAGTTTTACGGTATTGAGCCGATGACCGGGGAAAAACTGGAACCCGTGTTTTATGAGGTCACCTGGGAGGAAATTCGGCAGGCCCTGGAGATGGCCCAGGAGGCATTTGCGGTCTATCGGCAGAAAACCCCTGGTGAGATTGCCGGTTTCCTGGAGGGCATTGCCGCAGGTATCGAGGAACTGGGGGATCGGTTGATTCGGAGGGCCTCGATGGAAACTGCGTTAGATGAGAACCGGCTCAGGGGCGAACGGGGCCGCACCGTGAACCAGATTCGTATGTTTGCTCAAGAGGTCAGAGAGGGCTCCTGGAAGGGGGCGCGCATCGACACTGCCGATCCGGCGCGAAAGCCTGTCCCCAAAGCGGATATCCGGCAGATGCTGATTCCCCTGGGTCCGGTGGTGGTGTTTGCCGCCAGCAACTTTCCCCTGGCCTTTTCCGCTGCCGGGGGCGATACGATTTCGGCGCTGGCCGCCGGTAACCCGGTGGTGGTCAAGGCCCACCCCGGACATCCCGGTACAGCGGAATTGGTGGCCCGGGCGATTTTGGCGGCGGCCCGACAGTCCAATATGCCGCCGGGGATCTTTTCGATGGTACATGGGGTCGAACACCGGGTGGGACTGGAATTGGTGACCCATCCTCTTACTCAGGCTGTGGCCTTTACCGGTTCATTAAAGGGCGGTCGGGCCCTGTTTGACGCCGCCGCTTCTCGTCCCCGGCCGATTCCCGTTTATGCGGAGATGGGCAGCATCAACCCGGTATTTGTATTGCCCGCTGCCCTGAAGGAGAAGGGTGACGAGATCGCCCGGCAACTGGCCCAATCGGTGACCCTGGGGGTGGGGCAATTCTGCACCAATCCCGGCCTGGTGGCGGGAATTAAAAGCGATGCCCTGGAATTATTTATTCAAAAACTGGTCCGTGAAGTATCCCAGATCCCTGCGGGCATCATGATTTATGCCGGGATTCAAGAGTCTTATCAAAGGGGAATTAAGGAATTTCTGAATATCCCGGGGGTAGAATTGGCGGGAGAGTCGGGAAATAGAGCCACTCCTGCCGTTTTGGTCACATCGGCAGCGGTATTTTTAGATAATGACCGGCTGGCAGAGGAGGTATTCGGGCCCTCCACCCTGGTGGTGCAGAGCGATACACCGGGACAACTGCTGGAGGTGGCCCAACATCTGCAGGGGCAGTTAACCGCCACCATTCAGGCGACTGGCGAGGACCTGCGGCGGTTTCCCGAATTAATTTCTATACTGGAATGTAGAGTGGGACGACTGCTGTATGGCGGTGTCCCCACCGGTGTGGAGGTTTGCCCCGCCATGCATCACGGCGGGCCCTATCCGGCCGCTACCGATATACGTTCCACCTCGGTGGGTTCCCTGGCCTTACAGCGTTTTGTCCGGCCTGTTTGCTATCAGAATTTTCCCCTTCAGATGCTGCCCCCGGAACTTCAAGACAAAAATATCCGCCGGATCTGGCGGCTGCTGAACAACCGTTGGATGAGAGACGATGTGATAGGATCGAGAGAAAAATTATTATGAATTTTGTAGGGAACGCCTCCTGCGTTCCCTACACTACCTACGGCTTACCTGGGAAAGAATCTGATTAAAGCTCGAAATCTTTATTAAATTCCACCCGCCACACCAGGTCGGATAGTTTCCTCTCCTCATTTCTCCGGTAATGAAGGCGGGGATGCTTGTCCAGTTCCTTCCAGATTTCTTCCAGTTTGGAGTCGTCGGTGGGGGTTATAAAGAAAATGGCTGCCGTGAGTCGTGTTAAGATGTGCTCGTAAGGCAGCTCCCAGTCTTTGACGAGCCCGTTGTCTTTCAATTCATCCAGATGCTTCTTCACCGCTTTGATTTCCGGGACATTGCCAACTTGTACCATTTTGCCTCCTTTTTCAATAAAAATGAAAAGTTGAATAATGATTCAATACAGAATTTTATGTTTTTTGGGAGCTTTTGTCAATTGTTAGCTGAAAAAAATGATACATTCTCTTTTGTTTTAATATAGACCGATGTTTTTAAGGTAGAGGGTGCCGGAGGCGCCGGGGTAGGCGATCTGGTTGTTAATCGAAAAAAACAGGGCAAAAATTTTTGAGGGTTCCGGTGGCATCTCTTCGCCAGAGTGGGGATGGAATTTGTCGAAAGGGATATAGATGGTCTTCCATTGGGGCCTGGCAGGGAAGGAGTGGCGGTACCAGGTCTTTTGGTCGTCTGCCCCGGTTCGGAATTCCAGCCAGAAGCGGCCGCCGGGTTCCGATTTGGCCCCGAAGATGACGCCTTTATAATCAGAGAAGTCAAACTGCTGCCGTCTGGCTAAGGCCACCCAGAAATCTTTGTTTTGGGGTTCCCGGGGGAGCCTAAATGAAAATCCGCCGAGCCATTCACCTGTATCGGATTGTTCGGTAATCAGGGACCCCTCGGATTCCGGGTCCTTTTCGATTTTGAAAAAATCTGTCCGGTTGACCAATATTTTTTTCGGTGCCGGTGCTGCCTGGACCGGGATATTCTGTCTTTTCCCGATAAAGAAGGGGTTGGTGGCGATCCAGGGCAAATCGCTGAATTTATTCTCGTGGGCGTATATTTCCAGGCGGTAGACCCCCGGTTCGGTGATCTCAATTTCCAGGTTCTTACGCACATTTTCTTCTATTTTACGAAAGATCCGGCCATCTTTTTTAATGAGGACATCGGTGGCAAACTCGAAGGGCAGTTTAATGATGATGCGTCCGCAACTGGCAGGAGTTGCACCACCCATTTCCACGATTTCGTCGTCATCGGAGAGAAAGTGGGTTTCAAAGCCGTTGGCCGGGCTGATGGCCTCGATGCAGTTGAAAAACCGCCCCCTTTTTAAGGCAGAAATGATGGTCCCGGCCGCTTTCCGGGGATCTTGGCCCAGGTCTTCGTCGATTTTGACGTAAACGGTGAGGATGTTGAACAGGGCGGCATAGGATGGGAAGTTGAGGGAACTTTCCTTACCGATCGGCAGTTTGGCGTGGGCATCCAGGGCATAGATACCGTAAAACCGTCCCCAGGAATTCAATTCATCCCATTTGTTGAAATTTTCTTCCGGGTGTTGCAAGGTATTGAGCAGGGCATAGTCGTGATGAAAGAGGTATTGAAGGGGAAAGAACAAGAGTTTAAAAATTCCGGCTTTGCGGGCGCTGCTGTAGGAGCTCAACACCTCCAGGCCGGTAAAATCCTTGACGTCCCAATCTGTCCAGGGGATCTTGCCATCAAAGGGGTGGGAGATAAAGGTGAGCCCCCCGTCCCGGTTGACCTCGTTAATGGCCTCCTGGGGTTCCGGTGGGAAGATGTAGGCGGGGATCTTAAAACCCGCTGCCGCCAGGTGGCCGCAGTTTAATGAAAATTCCGATCCGCCGATCAGCAGTACATTGTGATGCCAACCGGTAGATTGGGCTGATTCGAGGTTCGGCCTTCCGTGGTCGGTGAGGATGACAAAATCCAGTTTCAGATCGGAGGCGGCGCCGCTAATTTCGGCGATATCCCCTTTGCCGTCGGAGAAGATGGAATGAATATGGTAGACTCCCTTCTTGTAGAATGACTGCAGGGGGTTGAGATTGGGTTCTTTATGAAAGGTCAGGATAGGGAAGATGGTGAGTATAATGATAATGATGACTGCGTAAAAGATGTATTTCAGGATTTTTTTGACGGTTTTCATGGTCGCTCTCTTATTATTTAGAGAAAATTATAGCATCGAAAAGAGCCGGAGTCAAAATTTATTAAAACCTGCTAATCCCTTTTTCCTTTTTTCTCTTACCGGCGACGACATCAAGTCGTTGATCGAAAAGGTCACCGACACCCTTAAGGCGGTGGATCTGGAGGTGTTCTCTGCATCACGGATTTATATCTCAGAGTCATAGATCTGAGGCAAAAAAAGATGATCTTATAAGATAAAAGTGATAAAACGGAGGATATACGATGTTTGTTTTTAAAAAGAGAAAGGGTGAAACTCCCGGTTGACAATTCGGGTAAATCGTCTTATTATTAACGTCGATGGACAAAGTCGATAACGTACATGATCATTTTTTTAAGAAGGTCTTTGCCAATGAAGAGAACGTCCGTTCCTTCCTCCAGATCGCCCTCCCACAAAAAATCCTCAATGAGCTGGATCTATCCAGGATAACGCTGGATATGACCGGTTATGTCAGTGATAAACTCAAAGGATATTTTTCCGATATCGTGGCACAGACCATGATGAAGAGTGAATCACAGGGGAAAATAGAGACCGATATATACTTTTTATTTGAGCACAAATCCTATGAAGATCCACAGGTTATGATTCAAATATTGAAATATATGTATTACACCTGGCAAAAGGACACGGACGAGGGAAAGCAACTCCGTGTGATTGTTCCGATTGTTTTCTATCATGGAGAAAAGAAATGGAGTATTCCGACATCTTTTCATGATCAATTTAATATCAGTAAAGAAGTAAAAAAATTTTTGCTCGACTTTAAATATATTTTATTTGACACCAATACCTGGGATTTCCATGAACCGGGTAATGAAGCGTTGGGAGATAATGTTTTTTTGTTAACTGCGATGCTGCTGTTTAAGAGTGCTTATCATGATGATACGGAGACGATTCAGAGGGTGCTTGCATTCTGGCAAAAGAGCGGGCTGCACAAAGATAGAGAACGGTTGTTGTTTTTTTTGACATATATTGTAGCCACCCAGGAAATTTCTCCCGACGAACTGGGAAAAATGTTAACAGAAAGTCAAATGAATGGAGGTGACATTATGCCGACATTAGCGCAACGATGGGTCAAAGAAGGAAAAAAATTGGAGAAGGTTAAAATTGCCAAAAAGTTGATAAAGAAAGGAATCGATCTAAATATCATAGCCGAATCCACCGGCCTTTCCCGCCAGGAAGTGGAAAAAATGGCGCTTCAAGGATGATACCCTGAATGCACTCAATGGCGAGGAAAGGGCTTTATGGCTGACAGTAAGACCATAAATAAAAATCTGACCTCTAACTCATCACCAACCTCAAACAATATCATCGAAATTTTCCTAACAATAGTTTAATAGAAAGAAAAGGGATCTAATATCTTGCCTAAGGGGACATCTCCAGATTGCAGGTGTGCCTGGGCGTCATATACATCTTCCAGAGTTGGGAGTCCTTCTATAACAAGTTTTGCATTAAAATTTAATTTCTCACCGGCAATTTCAAGACCTTTATTAAACGTATCGAGAATTTCATTTCTCAAATCTATTTTAAATTTTTCAAACAAGAGTCGTCTGTGCAAATAATAAAAATCCAGCATATCATCTTTCAACCAATTTCTGGCATTCCAGCCAATTGTTCTTGTAGCATATGCTAAGGCCAATTTTTGTTTTTCAATATGTTTTTCAGGATCATAAAAGGTTTGTTTTGGCTTATGGCTCATGATACTTTGCCGATAAAAATCCGGCATCCCGATATCGCTCAATGCAACTAAAGAATCCATGATGTTCCGGAATTTCTTTTTTACATATCCGGGAAGTTCAAATATTAGAATATTTTCGGGAATCAGTTCTATGTATTGCGAACAATCTAACTCTTCTGCAATTTTTTTGGGAACATACTGGATTAATTTGCCTCGCCTACGAATAATTGTTTCAGGGGATATGAAAATAAAGTCAAATTTAACAAATGTTTCATCTTCCACCTCAGATAGATACGCAATCTCCCATACAGCTTTTTCGTATGACATCATTGTTTGGGCACAATCACCAAAAAAGCCACTAATACTTTCTTTTAAATCTCCATAGCTCCCTCGGCCTGGTAACGCATCTTTTACTAGCTTTTCTATCTTTTTGTCCTCGGGTATTATCCTCGCAGAAAAGTTTTTTTTACCGGCCAATCCTCCAATAGGCATGATAGTATTACGTACATCGTTAATAAGTTGGCCAGGAAATAAATAACGGAAATAATTGGGGAACGATTTTAAAAACAAATCATCCTCCCCGACCATATCGATTGAATAAGATACCGATCGCCCGGTACTCACATACTTTTTATCTCCGAAATCATTCGCCATTTTCTTTCTTATTACCGCCCTCTTTTTTTAAATCTCTCTTTTTCTCTTCCTCCAATCTTTTTATCAATGATCTGATCTGTCGGGGAAGATCAAACTCTTTTAACTCAGGATATTTCAATAAATATTCAACAAAAAAAACGTCTTTGGGACTGAAAGAATCAAAATTTTTAATCATCGCTCTTATTATCGGACTTTTATGTTTTGGCAATTCACGATTAAACGGATCGTAATAAAATCCATGTTCCTCTGTTATTAAATTTTGATTTACCATTTTTTGTCTATAACGTTGCTCCCAATGTTGACGCGAAAAATCACGGGGGAAAATGCTGGGAAATGAATGACGATATTCAAATACCCCAGCTATAAGTTTTAAATCTCTCCTGGTTTCGGGTAGTCCGAAGTATTTATCCCATGTTTTTTCAACGATACGCCGGTAATGTTTCCCATTTAGCTCAGTAAAAAGAATTGCATATCCAGATATCTCCAACATATCTACAAGTGGTCCGGTGCAGTAAATAAATTGCGTTTCTCTATCGTAATCCGCCAACTTCTTCTGTAAGCGTTCTCTTGCTTCAAAATGTAAGTCAAATACATCGGAAAATACTGTTTCAAATAGCCGTTCATTTCCCGATTCCATAGCAAAAAAACACTCATTCAAAAGAGAGTAATAAGCATACCCCAAATAATCCGTCCAATGCTCCGAAGATGGAAATTTTACTATATGGGGAACAATGCCACCCAATGAAGTAATCAAATTCTCTTTTACAGAAGTCATCGTCCCTCTAAGTCTATCCCATTCAATTTTTGGCCAGGGGATATCAGGGGCCCGCCTCAGGTTATTAAACTTCTCGAAGCACTCTTTAATGTTCTCTATATGATATTCAAATTTATGGCAAGCTTCGAGTCCACTTTGAATGAGTTCAGCTACAGAAATGTATTTTTCTTCAGAAATGAAATCCTTAACCCCATCCACAAAAACAACTTCTAATTCCTTCACAATTTCTTCTACGGACTCTGAAATAAATATTACGAACCCAAAGGCGGCTAATTGAATTCGATACCATTCAGGACTAATTATTTCCTTTTCTATTTCAATTTCAAATTTTAAGCCTTTTTTAAGGTTTTCTAATTGTTCCAATACTTTGTGGGGAAGGCTATTAGAGTATATAGTCTTCGTTTTCCGCCAATTGATCCTGGCAATATGCTGTTCAAATTCTTCTATTTTCACATCTTTTAATCCCCTTGAAAAACGGAGAAGGATGTTGATGAAGGATAATCCGAATATCCTTACTATAGTAAGGATATCGCGTAATTTTGACTCCTCATTTCTTGCATCCATTTGGCTCAAATCGATTTTGCGAACAAAATCCAACAGGATTGCTTTGATTGCTCTAAACAAATGTAGGGATTCATCTACAGCAAACCGCTCACTAATTAATTCAATTGACGACTGTACTTGAGAAAGAATATTCAACGCATTTCTATAATCACCTCTTTCAAAAAGAGTTCTGATTGATTGAGTCACGATTCCTTCGATATGATCTTCAAACCACATATAATCCGCTATCTCTTCCGGCCTAAGAGGAGTAACAGTCTCTATGGCGATATTTACTTCAAAGTTACTTACTGTAAACCAGTCTTTAAAGCGATATATCCGTTTAAACCAAAGACTTTTACCCGGGATATTAAACTTTTTTTCAATATAAAATTTGTATAAGTCAAGCGTATAACTAACCAATATATATAGGGACGCACCATGAAGATTTTGATAGTCCTCATGGCATTGAAGGTTTAAGATATTGTGGAAAATCATCAATCGATTTTCTGATCGTTCCTGGTAATGTTTTTGAAATGAAGGATCCTGCCAATGAAATCCTGAAGTAGTTAATCTAATAAATCTTTTCAGATCATCTATTATTCGTTCCAGCAGTGAAGTAGGATCGAAGAAATCGTATATTCCTCTTCCAAGTTTTATAAAACTGAAGGAAAAAAATCAGGGACAGGCAAGAATTTTGTATTCCGCCTCAGACTTAGAAGCCGAAACCATTCAGAGATTCAGAGAAAGAGAGGCCGGTTATGTGAAAAAATGAAATATTATGAAATTGATGTTGACAGAAGGGATTATACATATATATTTATAATTAAGGGAAAAAAGTGAGGAGAAATGATGAAGAATTTTAAATCTAAATATTTTTCAGGGAGGAAAAAATGGATAAAAGAGTTGGTTTACCTGGAGACTTTAATCTGTTTAACCCGATTATAAGAGGGAACACGGGGAAAAAAGTACGCCTGGTCCAGGAATTGCTGTGTCTGAGTGGGTTTAATATTGTCATCGATGGTAAATTCGGCCCCGCCACGCAGCACGCGGTCAGGCAGTTTCAAAAGAAAAGCGGTTTAAGAGACGATGGAATGGTCTTTAATGAGACTTTCGGAGTGCTATTAGAACCCTTTAACAATGTTGTCAACAAGATCCCTGTGAACGAGAAACCACCGGGGGAGATGGTCGTGGCTTATGCAGGGCAGCATCTAAAAGAGCATCCCAGAGAGGTGGGCGGCCAGAATAAGGGCCCCTGGGTCAGGCTCTATATGAGCGGGTATGAGGGCCCTGAATGGCCGTGGTGTGCGGGATTTGTCTCGTTTATCTTGAAGCAGGCCTTTTATAACATGGAGAAACGTTTACCCTGCAAAACCTCTTTTTCCTGTGATCTGCTGGCAGTTAATGCCATGGAGAAAGGAAGATTTCTCCGGGGCTTCAAGGTGGAGAATCAAAACCAGGTAAAGCCTGGTACAATATTTTTAAGTCGGCGATCCCCCACCGATTGGGTTCATACGGGTATTGTGATTGATGTTGATTTAACAGGAGGAATTTTTTATACTATCGAAGGAAATACCAATGACGAGGGCAGCCGGGAAGGGTATGAAGTATGCCGAAGAACGAGGAGTTTCAAGAATAAGGATTTCATACTGATTGATTAAAACACCGAAACCGTTGATACTATTTGCTCCTTAGTCTTTTAAATCTCAAAGACTGTCTCTAAGATTTCGGAGATTGAAGAGCTAAAACTGGGGGGATACCAGTCATTAAAATGCCTGGACACCTTGACATTCCGGGTGTCCTGTTATATTAAATCATTACAAATGGAGAATCGGCAGACCGGTAAAAAGATCATCCTGGCTCCCGCCGGATCATGGGGCGATGTGCGCCCCCTGCTGAGCCTGGGGATTGCCCTGCAGGCTGCCGGTCATAGGGTGGAGGTTTGGGCAGCCGATAACTTCCGGTTTGCCTTTGAACGATATGGCTTACAGTTTTTTTCTTTGGGCCGTGACCCTACCCTCTGGCTGAGGGAAAACAGTCGGAAGGTAATGGGCCGTCCCCTCAGGGGGATCCGGCATATGATGAGATATTTTCAGGGAGATGTGGGCCGCCAGTTTGAGGAGTTGCTGGCGGCCGTTAAAGGGAGTGCCGATCTGATGGTGGGCTCGTCGCTGCAATTGGCGGGTCCTTCGGTGGCCGAATTTTCAGGTATCCCGTATCATCATGTGATTTGCGGTGTCCAGCCGCTGGTTTCGTCGTATCATCCACCGATCATAATCCCCTGGCAACATTTACCCCGATGGCTGAATCGCCTTTTCCGGAAAATCGATTTTTTGGTGGCTAACCTGGCGATCCGGGGAACCATCAACCGGCTGCGGCAGACAATGGGATTAAAACCGATCGCTGACGTGATCCGTTATGTAACGGCAAATTCCCTGGTGGTACTGGATCGAGAGCTGGCCCCGGTTCCCCCGGATGTCGATGTCGATTACATCCAGACCGGGTATTGGCACCTGTCGGAGAAGGATGAACTGGACGGGGAATTGACCGATTTTTTAAGGGCAGGTCCGCCGCCGATCTATATCGGTTTCGGCAGTATGAGCGATCCTGCCCCCCAAAAGACCTCTCGTATTTTAATGGAAGTAGTAGAATCCCTGCAAATGAGGGCCGTAATTTCCCGGGGCTGGGGAGATCTGGGGCAGGGTATGCAACCGGAATCGGATCGAGTCCGGGTAATTGGTGCTGTTCCACATGCAAAGCTTTTCCCGGAGGTGGCGGCAGTGGTTCACCACGGGGGGGCCGGTACGGTGTGTACGGCTGCCCGGGCAGGGATTCCCCAGGTCATCGTCCCCCACCTGTTGGATCAATATTTCTGGGGTGCCCGTATTCATCAATTGGGATTGGGGCCGGCTCCGCTGCCTAAATCGATGTTGACGGTAAAAAGGTTAAAAAAGACCCTGCAGGAAGCGCTTGCCAATCGGGAAATCAAAGAGAATGTCCGGCGAATGGCTGAGAGGCTGCAGAAGCGGGATGGGGTCGCCGAAGCCATAAACCACCCGGATTTCTGGGGTCATAATAGGAGGTTTGCAAAAGAGACGGAGGATAGATATGACACAGCGGAAGGATGAGATAGAGAAATTGTATCAAAAGGTGGCCCGGTTGATGCAGGAACAGAAGGAGTGTGTGGTATTGACCGGTGCCGGGGTATCGGCGGAGAGTGGGATTCCCACCTTTCGCTCCAAAGGGGGTCTGTGGGAGAAGTACGATCCCGCCGTTTACGCCTCCATCGATGTTTTCCGGCAGGACCCGTCCAAATACTGGACCATCCGGGGAGATTTTATCCGTCACTATGATGAGTACCGGCCCAATCCGGCCCATTTTGCCTTAGCAGAGCTGGAGAAAATGGGAATCGTGAGATGTGTAATCACCCAGAATATCGACGGCCTGCACAAAAAGGCCGGCAGCCGGAATGTAGTGGAGATTCACGGCAGCCTCCGGGAGATATGCTGTTTAAAGTGTCGCCGGCAGTACATCGCCCCCCAGGTACCCCCGGGCACGCCTCCCTACTGCCAGAGCTGCGGCGGGGTGCTCAAACCCAACACCGTGCTGTTCGGCGAATCGCTGCCGGAGGAGGCCTTGAGGAAGGCCCAGGAGGAGGCGGCCTGGTGCCGCGTGATGTTGATAGTGGGCACCTCCGCCAATGTGTTCCCGGCCGCGGCACTGCCCGACCTGGCCCGGCGAAACGGTGCCACTATTGTGGAGGTGAATATCGAGCGGGCGTTTCCCCAGGCAGACTATTATTTAGGCGAGAAGGCCGGTTTGGCTCTGCCCCGACTGGTGCCGGTACAATAATCCCCCGTGGCGGCCACCGAGTGAACTTCTATCGCGGCGCCCTTAGGGATGACAAATTCACTGAGTCCGATTTCGCTTCCGGGGTTTCCCCAGTCATAGGTATAGCCCAGCCGGGTCCAGGGATAGCCGTCCTCTCCATACGAGTCGTTTTTCAGGTCGTCAAACCACCGGACATAATCGTCGGCAATGGTCACGAACTTCCGGGACACCGGGAAATTCAGTCCCGCTTCGTGGTCGCTGATTTCCGGGTCCGGGCTGGGACGAAACAGGTCTTCGGGGGAGACCCAGATCTCCACGAACCTGGTCTTGCCGTTGTGGGGCGGCAGTCCCAGCAGTTGTTCCAATCGTAAGGTCAGAACCCCGCCCGAATGGCCGCATTGCTGACAGAACCGCTGCAGCTCCGGCACGACGGTGACCCATATCTCCCGGGAGGTCACCATGGCCTGGCCCACCTTGTCGTCGTAGCCCTGCCAGGAAGTCCAGGTCACCACCCGGACCCACTGCTGTCCCGGCCCCTCTTTCCAGACCAGGTCACGGTTGTAATCCACCACCGCCACCAGGTTTCGAGATATCTCAGCCGGTTCTGCGATTCTGGCGTCCGCCACCGCCCGGCGGTACCGCTCTCTCAAATCGGCTTCGCTGCTGATCCTGACAGGCGCCGTGCAGCCCCACAGGAGAGAAACCATCAGCACCAGGTACATGACTTTGAAACTACGTTTAAAAAAATACATTATCGTACCCCTCACGGGCTATTATGGAAAATAGCGCACCTTTTGTCAAGAAAAATTTTTTACGACTGGTGTTATTTTAATGACATATCACCGTCGATATCCTTCAACAGGTTTTCCTTGTTATGATGGGACATTGATTTTCAGGACTATCTGGAGTATGATTATACTTATCTTTGGGTTAAACGTTTAAATTTCAGGAGAATATCATGAGAACAAAGCAGAGATTGGCGATGGGTTTATTGTTATTAGTCGGTATCCTTGTGTTAAACAGTTGGGGCATGGGGGCTGAGGTTCACCCCCTTTCGGCCGAAACCCTGTGGAAGTTGAAGCGCATCGGCGACCCCTCCCTCTCCCCGGAGGGAAAATGGGCGGTGGTCAGTGTCACCACTTATGATTTGAAAAAAGACGAGGGAGATGGCGACCTGTGGCTCATCCCCACCGGGGTAGGGGAGGCCCGGCAGCTTACGACCCATGCCGGCGAGGAAGGGGAACCGATCTGGAGTCCCGATAACCGGTATATTGCCTTTACTGCTCAACGGGGTGAAGAGGTTGAGGCCCAACTCTATGTGATTCCGGTGGACGGCGGAGAGGCCCGGAAAGTGGCAAACATCCCCACCGGTGTAGAGGGCATCCAATGGTTCCCCGATTCCCGACATATTGCCTTTATCACCCGGGTGTGGCCCGATGCCGACAGTTGGCAGGAACAGGAGAAAAGGCTGAAAGACCGGGAGCAGTCTTTAATCTCTGCCAAAGTGTACGATTCGGCCCGCCTGAAGTTTTGGGACCACTGGATCGATGAGCGGCAGGCCCATGTCTATATGGTCAATATTGAGAATGGCAATATCCGGCCCATCACCCTGGCCTGCAGCCGGGAACTGCCCTATAAGACTTTTGATGCCGACAGTTACGACATCTCCCCCGACGGCAAAGAATTGGCCTTTGTCTCGGATACCGCTCACCGGCCGGGGGTCGAGGAAAACCTGGATATCTATGTCGTTAAGATCGGCGATTCTTCGGCCCTCAATATCACCGCCGATAATCCTGAGCGGGACAGCGCCCCGGTCTTCAGCCCCGATTCCCGGTATATTGCCTTTCGCCGCCAGAAGGTCAAGGGTTTTTACGGCGACCGCTCCCGCCTGGTGGTTCACGACCGCCGCACCGGTCAAAACCGGGTGTTGACGGAACATTTCGATTACAGTTGCCGTGCCGCCGTGTGGACGCCGGATTCCGGAAGAATTTACTTTATCAGCGACCGGCAGGGACTGGATCGCATCGTCTATGTGAATCTCAAGGGCGGCGATCCGGTGGTGATTACCGATCAAAAGAGTTTCGGATCTTTGCGAATGGGAACCGGCGGGAAATTCCTGGTGGGCCTCCGCCAGGGCTTTAGCGAACCCCCCACCCTGGTCAAAATTGTTCTGCCCCGGGGAACCCAGACCCAACTGAGCCGTTTTAATGATGAAGTCCTCAAGCATGTTCAATGGGGAGAGATAAAAAATGTGACCTACACCGGCGCCGGAGGCGATACCATCCAGATGTGGCTGATACTGCCCCCCGGTTATAAGGCAGGGCAAAAGCGGCCCCTCTACTTGCTGATCCACGGCGGCCCCCACAATGCCGTCAACGACTCCTTTCATTTTCGCTGGAATGCCCAGGTGTTTGCCGGCTGGGGCTATGTGTGTGCCTGGCCCAATTTTCACGGCTCCAGCGGTTTTGGCAACGATTTTACCGCCTCTATCCTGGGTAACTGGGCCGATTTGCCCTATGAAGATGTGATCAAGGCCAGCGGGTGGCTGGTGGACAAGGGCTATGTGGACCCGCAGCAAATGAGTGCCGGGGGCGGCAGCTACGGCGGCTACCTGGCCTCCCTGATACTGGGGCGGAACCATCCCTACAAGGCCCTGATCGTTCATGCCGGTGTCACCAATCTTTATGAAATGTATGCCAGCGATTTCGGTTCCTCCGAGCCAAACGAACAGGCCCCCCACTTCTGGGAAGATATGGCTTTCTTTAAAAAATGTTCCCCCCACTATTTTGCCGCTAACTTTAAGACCCCGACGCTGGTGATTCACGGCGAAAAGGATTACCGGGTGCCCATCGGCAATGGCCTGGAGCTATTCGGTGTACTTCAGGCAAAGGGTGTTCCCAGCCGCCTGATCTATTTCCCCGATGAAAACCACTGGGTCCTCAAACCCAACAATTCCATCTTCTGGTACAACGAAGTCCGCCACTGGCTCGACCGCTGGACCCGCAAGAAATAACGGTATTTTCAAGTTCCATGTCCCCACTTCCATAAAACTTGAGGATAAGGGGATTTTTTTGGTTGAAAAATGTAGATAATTCCGATAAAATTGGAGATGGTGAAGCAGAAAAATACTGGTGTGATTGCAGACGGAAATGGGCTGATAATTGCTAACCGGTTTAGAATAATGAAAAAAATCGGCGAGGGTGGGATGGCGGAGGTTTACCTGGCTGAAGACGTAAGATTAAAACGAAAAGTAGCTGTTAAGAAGATCCCGGTTCAGGTCATCTTAGGTGCTTCTTCCAAAGACAGGTTTTTACGGGAGGCCCAGACCGCTTCGCAACTGGAACATGCCAATATATGCCCCATCTATGAGATATACGAGGATGAAGAGAATAATTATATCATCATGCAGTATATAGATGGGGTGGGGTTGGACCACATCATGAAGTTAAAAAAACTCGGTATTGGTAGAGTCTTAGATATCGCCATCCAGGTATGCAGCGGGATGGTGGAGGCCAATTTAAAAGGGATTGTTCACCGGGATCTGAAGCCGGCAAATATCATGATTGACCGACGGGGGGTTGTGAAGATTCTCGATTTTGGGCTGGCAAAAATAAAGGATCGATCTTTTGTAAAGAAGAAAAAAATGGTGGATACCAATTTGACGGCCAAAGGGCTGCTGGTGGGTACGGCCTCTTATATGTCGCCGGAGCAGGCCAGGGGAGAATCGCTTGATCTTCGTACCGATGTGTTTTCCTTCGGCTGTATTTTGTTTGAGATGCTGGAGGGGATTGATCCCTTTCACGATACCGAACAGATTGCTATTCTTTACAATATATTAAACAAAAAGGTCGAATTTAGCCGGGAAATCCCGGAGCAATTAAAGGAAATCGTTTCAAAGGCACTGGAGAAGGATAAAGAAAAAAGGTATGTTGATTTTTCGGCATTAAAGGAGGTACTGGAAACATTTCGTTCTCAGTATGAGAGCTCAAAGGCGAGAGTATTTGAAGATGTTGATTTAAAAAAACCGGGTAAAGCAATAGTAGAGGTATCACGGGCAGAGGATAAAGAGGAACTTGGTGAAATCGTGGAGCGGGTCAGGAAATTGAGGGCCACTACCGATCCCTCTCGTCTCACTAAAGTGAGAAGAATCCGACTGGTTATTTTGCCGGTTATTTTTCTACTGGCGGCGGTGCTCATCTTTCTTCTGATAAAAGGTAGAGAGGGGGATAGGGGTGCGGTAAAAGAGGCTCGACGATTCTACATTTATCTGCACGGTTTTAAAAATGACAGCGGCGACCCGGATCTGGGCGACATGATCGATCTCCTGGTGTATGAATCCCTCAATCAATTTGAAGCATTTAAAGCCATTGATGAGGATACGGCTGCGGTTATTCTCAATTCCTTCTCGAAACAATTTGATGTTCGCTATGAATTAAAAGGCAGGATCTCCCGGATTAAGGATATCATCAATGTGGAGGCGGTGTTCCAGCCCTTTGGCGGTTATGGCAAGAGCTTTTCCATTACGGTACCCGGTTTGGCGAACGTGGACTCATTGCTGATCCATCAGATCGATACCTTAACGCGTCAGGTCTACGAAAAAATCTTCCCGGCTAAACAGGGGAATTTAAGATTAAAAAGAGTCTCCGGGATATACGGGACGTCGTGGGAACAGTTTTCGCTTTTTTATAAGGGACTGGAGCATCTAAAGAAACTGGAAGCCAGTGAAGCGGCGAAATATTTTAGAGCCTGCCCGGAGCTGCCGGTTTCCAGGATATCTCTGGCGGATATCTTTATTTTTGCCGGTCTCAGGCCCAGGGCCGTACAACTCATTAATGAGATCATGCCGAAAATCGATCATTTAACGAATTCGTTGAGATTTAAAGTCCTGGCCATGAAAGCCCGGTTGGATTTTAATTTTTCGGACGAAATAAGATATTTAGAAAAACTCAAGGATGAATTCCCCTTTTCTAAAGAGGCATTTTTTGAGCTGGGTGAGGCCCACTTTCATAATGGCGATGCCGAAAAGGCAATCCCCTATTATGAACAGGCCCTTGAACTGGCCCCGGATTATTCCAAAGCCATGAACCACCTGGGATATTGTTATTCTTACCTGGGAAATCACTACAAAGCATTGGAACTATTTGAGGATTACCGTGATCTTGACCGGTCGGCCAACTCCTTCGACTCTTTAGGGGATGGCTATTTTTATGCCGGTGATTATGTTTCCGCCGAAGCCTGTAAAAGGGCGGCCGTTTCGATGGATGAGAAAATAGTCTTTTGGTCCTATCGTACTCTCGTTAATACTTATTTAATACGAGCCGAGTTCATGAAAACGGAAAGGTGTCTGGATGCGTATGACAATATCATTAATCCTGAAAAATCCAATGCGGATATATTGGTCGTTAAGGCCTTCACAAATTTTACCAACCGGCACGATTCGGAGGCGCTGGAAACGGTCAATCTCTCTTTGACGACATTTGATGACGACGATATCAACGACAATTCGGCTGAAGCCCACTGGTTGAAGGGGATCGTCTTGCTCTCTCTGGGTAATCTCCGGGAGGGCCAGAAGGAACTAAGCTGGTTATCGGATTTCAAGGGAAAATATAAATTGTCCTGGCATAATTTCTCCATTCCTTACAAATATTACGTTCACCTGCGGGCTCTGATTTTAGAGGCTAAGGGGAGAATTGATGAGGCGGCTCTAACCTTTCAAAATTTAGTCGCTATGAAGACCCAGTTGGCATACCGGGCGACCTTCTTTCAATACCAGTTTTTTCATACCGAATACGCCAGATTCTTAATGAGAAGGGGTAAATATAAGTTGGCCCTGGAGGAGATAGATACCTGCCTGCTCTTTAATAGAAACTATACGCCGGCGCTTTGGGCTAAGGCTGAAATTTTAGAACAATCGAATGATCCGGCCAGATTTTCCATTTATCGCAGCCTGGCCAATTTATACGGCGAGTCAACCGAAGAAAATTATTATAGGAATCTGCTGAAGGAAAAAATCCGCTGAGTCAGGAGATCTTCGATTCGGTTTCATCCCGGGAGTAGCGGTAGAATTAGAGGGGGATGCCGATTTTTTTGTGTAAATATCGTCTCAGCCCCTCCTTCCAGTGGGGCATGATGTTTATAGCCTGTTCTTTGAGAGAGCGATTTTCCAGTACCGAATATTCCGGCCGGTTGAAGGAGGGGGCGAATTCTTCCGGGGCCGCCCGGTTCAGGGTCACCTTGCTTTCGGCTATGGTAAAGATTTCCCCGGCGAATTCATACCAGGAGCACCAGCCTTCGGCAGTGGCGTGGTAAAGACCGTAACGGGCCTGGCTGTGAACCATTTTGACAATCTGGGCAGCCACGTCTTCGGTAAAGGTGGGGGTTAACACCTCGTTGTCTACCACCCGCACCTCATCGCGTTCCCCGGCCAGTTTGAGCATCAGGTCCACGAAGTTGTAACCTTTGGCCAGGCAGGGGTGGGTGCCGTAGAGTCCGGAAGCCCTCAATATATAATATTTCTCGATATTGGCCCCGATAAAATGCTCGCCCGCCAGTTTGGTGTTGCCGTACACGTTCAGGGGCAGCGGCCGGTCGGTCTCGATATACGGCTGCCTCTTCTGGCCGTCAAACACATAGTCGGTGCTGATATGCAGCAGGGGGATATCCAATTGGCCGCACGCCTTTGCCAGGTATAGGGCGCCCAGGCCGTTTATTTTAAAGGCCTGGATGGGGTCTTCTTCGCACTTCGGCACGTTGTGGAAGGCGGCGGTGTTGACCACCAATTCGACATCATGAAGGTGTTGAAAGGCGGCTTTTACCGAATCGTGATCCGAAATTTCGATGTCCTCGATCGTTAACTTCACCACCTCGTCGCGGTGTTGCTCGAAGGCTTCGCAAATATCGCTTCCCAATTGTCCGTCTGCGCCCACCACCGCCACTTTCATGTTAAGCCTCCCCCGGAGATCTTTTTAAATACTTCGATGTTATAGTAGTTGGGGTTATCGAACTCTTTGAACCTGTCCAGGTTGTTTACCAGGTCCTCGATAATGGACTCCACATCGTGTTTGGGATGGAAACTCAGGATTTTCCTGGCCTTCTCAATAGTGACTTTATAATTTCGATAATCCTGGATGTGTTTGATGTTGAGCTTGACCTCCAGGTCCAGGTACGTCTTGACCCCTCTCTTTACCAGGTCGCCGATTTCGCCTACGGTATAGTTGCCGGAGGCGACATTGAAGATGCCGGAGATCTCCTCGTGGGCTTCGATGGCCCGGATGTAGGCGGTGGCCGCATCCTGGATACCCAGTATCGGCCGCCAGATGGCCGGGTTGTTGACGGTGATCTCCTTTTTGGTCACCGCAAACTTGAACATGGTATTGACCACCAGGTCCAGCCGCATCCGGGGCGAATAACCGCTAACCGTGCCCTGGCGCAGGGAGATCACCGAAAAGTTTTTATCGATCATTTGCATCACCGCCTGCTCGCCCTGGAGCTTGGAGATGCCGTAGGGGTAGTTGGAGACGGCCGGCGATTCCTCGTTATACAGTTCGTTGACCGTGTAGCCGTACACCGAGCAGGAACCGGCATGTATGAATCGTTTGACACCGGCCCTCTTAGCGATATAACCCAGATAGGCCGGGGCCGAGGCGTTATAAATAAAGTTTTGGGCCGGCGAGTATTCGGCCATAGGATCGTTGGAAAGACCGGCCAAAAAAATCACCTGGCCGTATGCCTTAACGTCATCTTCCGTCAGATCAAAAATGTTTTTGTTAATGGTGCCTACTTCTTTGGGCAAATGATTGCCAAACCAGAACAGGTCGATCACGTCCACCTCATATCCCCGCTCCAACAATTGGGGAATCATAACAGAGCCGATATAGCCTGCGCCGCCGGCGACTAATATCCTCATTATTATTTCTCCTTATCCCTCGACCACTTTATTGGTATTTAAAATGATCGGACTCAGGCCGCTTTAGCCATTCCGCCAGTGTTTGGGCATTGGTATCTTTTCCCGACAGGATCGGCCGGTCAATGGGCCATTGGATACCGATTTTCGGGTCGTTCCACAGTATGCCCGATTCTGCCTGCTTGTTGTAGACCCCGGTACATTTGTATTGAATTTCGGCAAAATCGGAGAGGACACAGAAGCCCCGGGCAAAGCCGGCCGGTGCCCATACCTGGATTTTATTCTCCGCCGAGGCCTCGATACCGAACCATTTGCCCAGGCTGGGGGAGCCTTTGCGGATATCCACTGCCACTAAGAATGCCCGCCCCACCGTGATCCGCATCAATTTTCCCATGGGCGGGTCCCATTGGAAATGGAGGCCCCGCAGTACGCCCTTTATAGATCCCGAATGGTTATCCTGAACGAATTCGTAAGGTAGGCCCAATTCCTTAAACTGATCTGCCCGGTAGGCCTCCAGGAAGAATCCCCGCTCATCTTCGAATACCTCGGGGACGATGACAACGACTCCGTCCAGGTGTTCTGATTCCATTCGTATTTGCATTTCAGTCTCCTTAAATGAAGTAAATCTAAGTGTATACAATTTAAAAATATTGTCAAGTTTTGGGAAGAAATTTTAATATCTCAGGATGCTCTTCTTGTAGATGACGTCTATTATCTCGTTTTTCCGCTTGAGCAGCTTTTTATTAACGGGGGAGAAGCCTTTAATCGACTCATCGTTTAAGACGCCCATGTACTTGCCGATGAAATCCGCAGTCAGGATTTTTATATTGTATACTGTCCATAAGATTTTTTTAGCGAAGGGGATTTTAAGTTTAAAGAAGGCCACCCAGGTGCGCTGAAGCACCCTTATCAGGATCGCCTTGATTACCCCTAATTTTCTGCGGACATAATAGATGCCGAATTCCGGTATGCTGAGGTGCTGGTCGATGCACATTCTTCTTAACAGGTAACCGAAACTCACCTTGTGCCAATGGTAAAATCTGGCATTTTTGCACATGGCGATGGCATGGCCGTTGAGGATTAATTGTTTGGCAAACAGCATGTCCTCGCCGTAGGGCACCGCCGGGAATTTCAACTCCAGTAAAAGTTTCCGGTCGATGCAGGAGGAGCAGTTATCAAAATTGCACAGCCGCCGCCGCAATTGGGGCGGGAATTTATCCCAGCAAAACCGGGAGATCGGTTCGGTGATGTCGTCGAAGCCGTGATACCAATCGTTGTGCAAAAAGGCATCGATGGGATCGCAGCTCTTCTCGTCGATCTGCCAGACGCCGTAGGCGGCGCTGGCCCGCTTTTCCAGCACCGGCCTGGTTAACTCTGTTAAAAATGAAGGGCCGATGGGAATGATGTCGTCGGTAAAGAAGATGACGATATCCCCTTTAGCCGCTTTCGCCGCCTTCATGCGGGTACCGCTGTGGCTGAACTCTCCCTCCGCTACGTTGATTACCCGTTTGTGGGGGAAGGGAGTACTTTTCAGAAAATCTACCGTACCGTCGCCGGAACTGTTGTCCATGAAAATGACCTCATAGGGGAGGGCAAAGTCCTGTTCGATCAGGGCTTGAACCAGCCGCTGGATGATCCCCATGGAATTTTTGGTGAGGATAACGATCGAAGCCGTGATTTTCATATTAATCCTTTTCCATTTTATAGTCCTTTAACGCCTCCAGGAAAAATGTCCTGACCGTCTCCTTGAATGTCCGGATGTCGAATACCCGGCTCCTCTCATACGCGCCGACGGCCATTTTGGCTAAGTGTTCGGGCTGCCGGATTAACCGGGAGGTGTGGTCGATCAATTGGCCGGCGGAGCGCACCCGGAAACCCGATTTTCCCGCCTCGACGATCTCCTGCTGGCCGCCGCCGTCAAACACGATGGGGGCCAGGCGGTTCTGCATGGCCTCCACGATGGTCATGCCGAAATGTTCCACCAGGGCCGGGTCGGTCTGGCCCAGGCCGCACAGGTGCCAGAAGATCTTTGCCCGCCGGTATAGGGATTTGAGTTCTTCCGCCGCCGCATTGATCTTTAATTCGATGCGGTACTCCCGGTGTTGGTCCAGGTACTCCCGGACTTTTTGCAGGTAGGGATTTTCTCCGCTGCTGCCGCCGGCCAGTACCAGTTGCCAGTCTGAGCGGATCCCCGGGAAGCGGCGGCCCATGCCGACAAAGGCCCTGGCCATGTCCAACTGCTTCTTGCTGCCGCCGGTTTCAAACCGGGCCACCGATAGGATGATGTTCTCTTTGGGGGTGGTGCTGTCATAGACCTCCATATCCACCGGCGGGTAGATGTGTTGGTGGGGCGAAAATTTCCACTTCTTTTCGATCCAGCCGGCCGTATACAGGCTGTTGTATATGACCCGGTAGTGATCGGCATAGAAATAGCTTTTGGGCCGCCGTTCGGGGAAATGGCAGATCATAAACGACCTGTTGGCTAAGGGATAGACCATCTCGTTCATGCTGTTGTTGATAAAAAAATCGTAATCGCCGCTCTCCTTACTGATGAGGTGAAAGGGATTGTCCATCCGCCGGGAGATGCGGGCGGGGTCCAGGTGCACCGTGTCGGCCTCTTCGTAGAAGGGGATCTTGATGATCTTGAGGCGGCACTCTTTCAAATCCAACTGGTACCAACCCTCGATATCCTGGTGGGAGATCTCCTTGTCGGCGATCAGGGTGATGTCGAAGTCTTGCTGCAGGGTCTCGGCCACTGTCAGGCCGTATTTCTGGCCGCCGCCGATCAGGTGAAAGGTGTGGTCGAAGATGGCCATCGTCGGCCGGCGCAGGCCCGAGGCCACCTCCAGTCGCAGCAGCAGGTTGTAGGCCGCCTGCACCCCCCGTTCGCCTGATAAGTCCGTTAAGTACTGCTCTAAGGCGGGCAGGTTGGTCTGGGGATCGGTCAATACTTTTTGAATGATCTCCGTCTCCTTCATGGGATCGTCTTCTTTTCCGGATCTTTCGGCAGTCGCTCCCGGATTGTCTTGATCTCTTTCAGCAGTACCTCCTGGCTCTCTTCTATCTCCTCTAATTTTTCTTTGACGGCCTGGAGGGCGTTTTCGCCGCGGTGGAGACGGATAAAGGTGGCCAGGTGAAAGGCCACCAACCGGTCGTTAAAGCGCCGCTGTTTTTCCAGCAGGGTATTGGTGTAGGGATTGAAGAGCTTCATCAGCAGCCGCTTGGCCCGCACGATGAATTTTCCCACCACCTGGCGGTGAGAGGTAATGGCCTCGGCGCTGGGCCGGGTGTCGATGTCGTCGTTTAGTCGTGAGAGCCGATCTCCCATCTCCTGGTCCAGTTCCCTGTCGGATAATTCCCAGAGATCGATGTGAAAGTCGCGGTCGATTTCCCGGTTGATCAGTCGCCCGATATCTTGAATGGCTTCCCTTTTCCGGCTCATTTCTTCTTTCAACCGCCGGATTTCCCTTTCTAATGTTTCGCTCATGAGGATAGACTATTTCTCAAATAGTTTCTTTTCAATGGCCCGCTGCCGGTTTTCCAGGAATTCGACCTTGTCTTCCAGCACCTTTATTTTGGTCTTCAGCAGCTCCTCCTCGATCTTGAGTTTGGAGGATTCTACAATCATATTGTTCAGGGCATTGTGCAGCAGTTTAATGTACTCCTTGCTCTGTAGAATCAGCGGGATCAGCCGCTTCAGATTGTGGATATCCTCTTTGTTCTGGTTGTGCAGTTCCACTGTCAGGTTGATGAGGTCGTTACTGTGGGGGCGCATCAGGAAGCGGGTCAACGGGGAGCACAGCTTACGGATTTTCCCCAGGATTTTCTTGGCGAAGCCGGCCTCGATTTCCGGGCTAAAATGGAAGGGCCGGAAGTCCTCGAATTGGTGTTCGGGGTACAGGTGGGGCTCGTACACATTGGGGATTTCCAGGAAGTCCGGCAAGGGCAAGAGTTCCATGTCCACGATTTCATCGATTTCCCGCTGTTTTAGGATGCCCGCCTCCTTTTTCTCCCGGATCTTCTGGCGGATCGCCGCCATGATCTCGTCCACGTCGATTTCCCGGTTGGCGGAGATAAATTCATTTTCACTCAAACCCTGGTCTTGTGGTTCAGACATCACAGAACTCCTTTGGTCTAAATCCCGATTATATAATCAAACAGCCTTTATTTCAAGTTTTTGCCGGTTGTTTTTTCAGCGGTTAACGTTTTTAATTCGGGTTTGAGTCGGCTGGCCAGCCGGTATTGCTGCCGGGCTTCCGGATATCTCTTGAGTTTAAGCAGTATATTGCCGTGAAACAAATAGTAATCTGCCGGGATAGCGGGGGCCAGGCAGCCTTTGGCCTTACGGATGTGAATCAAGGCCTTATAAAAATCTCCCGCTTCGTAAAAGGCCTGGGATAGGGAAAAATGGGCCCGGGCATCTGCCTGCTTCGGGGTCCCCAGTACCGCTTGCCTCAGCTTTTCGTCCGGTTCGATGCCGTTTTCCCGGGCCCTGTCCAGGATTTCGGCGGCTTTTTGACGGGCACCGGCCATTTGATACAGACCGGCCAGGTTGTGGTAGGCATTTTGGTGGCGGGAATTGAGTCGGATGGCCTGGAGATAGTGGAGGGCTGCCGGCCGGTATTCCCTTGATTTATATAGGATGTTACCGTAAACGTAGTGGTATTCCGCCAGTTTCGGCGTTAACTCCGGCAGGGGGCGGGAGAGTTCGGTGCCGATCAAGGATACCTTGTCTTCGTCTTTGGTAATCTCTGCCGACATCTGGCTCCGCATGATACAACTGGGGGTCAGGGGGATATTGTAGCGATCCAACTCCACCTTGTCTTGAATCTTTACCTTTTGCTCCCCCAGTTTTTGTAGATACTCTTTATGATTAATCAGGTAAATGTTTTTGAAGGTTTCAAAATGGCCGATGGCGGCCTCGATGTGGTGCCGTGCCTCTTTAAAACTCTTTTTTTGGTAGAAAATCTGGGCCAGGAAAAAATGGCTGTCCACATGTTGGGGCATCCGGCCAATACTCTGCTGAAACTGCTGCTGCGCCTTCTTCATTTTTCCCTGTAAAAAATAGTGCCGGCCCTCTTCAAAAGAGGCATTGGCCTGCCGGTATTGTTCCACCCCCCCCTGCTCCTGGGCATAACCGGCACACGCCATGAGAAAGACGATCAGGGCGATGCTCACCTCTATTTTAATTCTCATATTTCTTTGCCTCCATGCCCCTATCATATGATCTACACCGAACCATGTCGCCCCACTGGATCAATGGCCGCCCTTTTTTTGAAAACCCGGCACCAACAACCCTCTCCAGCATGTCCCAATTTACAAACTGACACTTCTCCGTCTCCCCCATCACCTGACCTACCGTCTGGATTCAACGAAAGGGGACAGGCCAAAAATTCGACCCCTCATTAAAATAACCACCCGCCTGTTTCACTACATCTTCCGATTTATGTTTCATCTTAACATCCTATCTATGCCCGGCCGCTGACGAGCTACCTGGCCCCATCGCAGTCCCACAATCCAGACCAACAGTCTACCACAAATACCCCTTAGAGTCACCATAACCCCACACGATTTACGGGACAGTCTGGAAATGTGCACCTCACCACCTGAAAGTTTGACCTCGCGACCTCAACGATTGAGCTCGAGACCTCAACAACTGACCTCATGACCTCAACGATTGAGCTCGCGACCTCAACATTTGACCTCGTGACCTCAACGATTGACCTCATGACCTCAACATTTGAGCTCGTGACCTCAACGATTGACCTCGCAACCTCAACATTTGACCTCGCGACCTCAACGATTGAGCTCTAGACCTGAACATTTCACCTCACGCCCTCAACAAGTCAGCCCTTAAATTCAACCACCGACCGCGATTGAACTCAAAAGGTACACCCCCTCATGACGCGAGGCGTCACCCTGAGAATATGAGAATTTTTTTTGACAATGTATTTTCATACCAGGCCAAAAACTCGACTCAAACTGACACTTATTGGCCAATTGAAGAGCGATAAGACCGGGATCAGAGAGGGGTTTTGGTAAGATGATTTCGGAAAAGGTGAATTAATGATATAATGTGACCATGATTTCGGAAGCAGATAAAGAAAAAATACGGGACATTGCCCGTAAATATAACGCCAGGCGGGTACTGCTCTTCGGTTCCAGTTTGTTGCCGGACAAGGAGAGCCGGGATATCGATATTGCGGTGGAGGGCATCCTGGCAAAGGATTTTTTTCGGTTTTACGGCGATCTCATGTTGACATTGTCAAAACCCGTTGATGTCATTGATCTGTCGGTTAAATCGAAATTCCATCAACTCGTCCAGGAGGAGGGCGCCCCCTTATATGGCTAATATCAAAACTCGCATTGAAGCAGAATATGAAAATATAGAGAATGTGTTGTCTTCTGTTCCCGAAGGCACTCTATCGGATCTCTCGATTCTGGAACTTGCCGGTGTCGCTGCTTTACTCCACAATTTTTACAACGGTGTAGAAAATGTAATAAAGCAAGTGGTTCAGGCCAGACATATTCAAATGCCGCAAGGTGCTTCCTGGCACAGTGATTTGTTGAATACTGCTAAAGAGATGGGATTGATCACAGAGGCCACTACTGACGAGTTGAAACGATATCTTGCCTTCAGGCATTATTTCATTCATGCCTATGTGCCCGATCTCGACCCTGCACGCATTGAGCCCCTGGCAGCAGATGCTCGCGATGTATTCAAACGATTTAAGTCTGAAATCGAATCTATAATATAAGGTTTGACGGTGAGGAGTAAAAAGATGATTGTGAAGAGATATGACCAGGTGGAGAAGGAGGCCCATGCAGGATGACCCCCAGAATGCGTCTGAACAAAAGTTTGAATATAGACATCTCCCCTGAAACCAGAAGGCGTCAAATTATCAATGAAATCAGATCCCAATCCGAAGACCTGAAAAAATATAACCTTACCGACCCCCTCCAACTCATCCGGGAGGATCGAAAGCGATGAAAGAGCCTGGAAAGAACCATTCAACTGGTGGATGAGTTTACTCCTACAATTGAACTATATCGGGAGGCATTATCATTGTCAAGTCAAATCGAACATCCGGTCTATGATTCCATGTACCTGGTATTGACCCGGCGAAACAATGCAACCCTTCTTACTAGAGATGAAAAATTACAGAAAATAGGGAAAAGACTCTCGATAAAAACATTTACCTTTAACAAATAGAGCACGATTTACGGAACAGGCCAATTTGGGCGTCTGGTAAAGTCTGCCGGGATGACCTTTTCATCAAGGAGTAAATAATCCAGGAAAATTTATAAAAAATTTTGAAATCTTGAAAGATTTCGTATATTATATAATCATAGCTAAACCTAAATTTTATTGATAGGAGTTTACATGTTAAGAACATATAAAGCACTTCTAAATGGAAACAGGTTGAAATGGGTTGACGAAAAACCCGATGATTTGTCCATAGACAAAAACGCGCCGGTTTTTGTTACCATCCTGGATAAAGAGATCCCCGAAGATATAAATAAAAAAGAGACACTGGCCGAGTTTTTCAGAAACTCTCCCCTTTACAATGCCCAGATTGATCTGGAAAGAGATCAAGATTTTGGCAGAGAGGTCGATCTTTGAACTATAATAGTAAAAGATTTCACTTTAGTCACGAGGAATGTTCAGAATGTAAAACCATCAGGCTGCAACGTTTTAAACTTATGGGAATAATGGCAAAAATCAGTCACAGTTTTGGCAGCATTTTATATAGAGAGGAAGTGAATGGAGATTATGGCCCTTTAAGCTCCCGGCCTACCTTTTCAATATTTTGAATCTCTTCTTCGCTCAAGATAGGGGCATTCAAAAGGGCATTGTCAGCCATTGTTTTTGTCTTTGACGATTCCTTCCGCACCTTCCGTTCTTTGGCCAAACCCTTTATTTCAATAAAATCTATCTGTCTTAAAAAATCCAATAAAAATTTGCCTTTCTCTTCATTTTTTATATCCAGCACAACCTGTCCCATTGTAGCCTCCGGCGTTATTGTACCACAAGGCCACCAATATTCAAAGCCCATCCTACCCGTCTTGGTTCTCCTCTATCTCCAAAATTTATCCATCCGGCAGGTCCGGCAGGCGGATATAGGCTAAATAAAGTTGTATATAGGAATAAAAAGGTAGTATTAAGGCAAGAAAAAGTTGTATTTGGGAATGATACAACCGTGAAAGGGAAAAATAAAGTTGTATTTAGAAAAGATACAACCTGATTACTACAGAATGAGACCGTATTAAGGATAAATACGGTCGTGTATAGATAAAATTAAACCTCAGAAGGGAATCACGAAACCGTATCCAGGAAACATTCAACCGCATATAGGAAAGAAAAAGTTGTATATAGGAAAGATACAACCGTATTGAGGAAAAACAACACCGTATGACGGCAAACCTCATCCCCGCCCCGATTACGATTTACGGGCCAAAAACTCGACCCTCATGTTGAAATAGTAAAACAGTTATAGTACAATTATTCTACAATTATGAAACAGTATGATTTTTCAAGTTCAATCAAGAATCCTTATATAAAGAAATTGAAGAAACAGGTTACCATCCGCCTTGACAACGATACGATTCAATATTTCAAAAACCTGTCCCAGGAAGTGGGCATTTCCTATCAAAATTTAATCAACCTCTATTTAAGGGATTGTGCCCAGCACAGCCGCAAGTTGTCATTCGATTGGCGTTGATCGAGAGATAGGTATGGAGCCGGGTATCGAGCGGATGAAAGTGTAAAGGAGTAAGAAGATGATTGTGAAGAGATATGATCAGGTGGAGAAGAGTGAGGTAAAAATGGAAGGGGTGGAGGGGGTCTCCATCCGCTGGTTGATCGGTGAGGAGAGCGGCGCACCCAACTTCTACCTGCGGATGTTTGAAGTAGAACCCGGCGGCCACACGCCCTTTCATGCCCACTCCTGGGAACACGAGGTCTATTTCCTGGAAGGCAGCGGCCAGATTAACACCCGGAATGGGTCCGTACCGGTTAAAAAGGATGATTTTGCCCTGGTAATGCCCGACGAGAAGCACCAGTTTGAGAATACCGGTAATACCCCCCTGAAATTCCTCTGTATCATCCCCAAAGAGGGTAAATAACCCGGCTACTTAATTTTTTTATTGGCAGCCCAGGGGGATATGTAGATAATCAAGGCGATGAGGCTGATAAGCAAAAGCACCCACAGGGAGTGGTGCCCCAACCGGTCTACCGGCAGGAGTGAAAAAACCTCCACCGCCAGCACCGGGATCAGCAGGGAGACGACCACATAGGTGTACATGAGCACTCTCTGCCGGCGGTTAAAGAGAATGATCACCGCGCTCCAGCCCAGGCCGGCGCAGAAGGCCAGACAGGCAGTGGTGAAGCCGGTGGAGTTCGGGGATGGACGGTAGATCAGAAGATAAAACAGACAGGAGATCAGGGCAAAGAGCAGCGGGCTCAGGTTATTCAGTATCTTTCTCACGGTTTACCCCGCTCGTTTTTTGATGATTCCGGCTTTAATTTTCAGTCTCTTTTCTTCTTCTAAGGCCAGGGCCAACTCTTCGGCGCTGATCTCGCCCTTGAGGGAGGACTTGATCCGTGCCTTCACCTCTGTTAGTTTTGCGGAAATTGCCTCTTTATCCAGTTCTTCCCCCGGCACCACCGTATCCGACACAATGGCGATCATGTTGTCCGCCGACTCCACGAAGCCGTCCTCGATGTAGAGGTAGTGCCGCTTGTCTCTGGCGTCCAGGTAGGAGACTTCCCCCATCTTCAACAGGGTGATGTAGGGGAGGTGATTTTCCAGGATACCGGCCTCGCCGTGAAAGGCGGGGATGTAGAGTTCCTTAATTTCCGTTTTCTCAAGGATGACTCTTTTGGAGGAGACCACTTCCAGCTCGATGATCTGGGCCATTATTTCTTATACCCCATTTTATCGGCATTCTCGATGGCTTCATCGATAGTGCCGCACATGTAGAAAGCCTGTTCGGGATAATCGTCGTATTTGCCCTCTGCCAGTTCCTTGAATCCCTTGATGGTATCTTTGATCTCCACGTATTTGCCCTCCCGGCCGGTAAACTCGGCGGCCACGAAGAAGGGCTGGGAGAGGAACCGTTGAAGCTTCCGGGCCCGGTTGACGGTGATCTTGTCCTCATCCGACAACTCTTCCATGCCCAGGATGGCGATGATGTCCTGCAAATCCTTGTAGCGCTGGAGGATCTCCTTGACCCGCCGGGCCACCTGGTAGTGTTCATCGCCGATGATGCGGGCATCTAAGATCCGGGAATAGGAGGCCAATGGGTCCACCGCCGGGTAGATGCCGATCTCGGTCAATGCCCGGGACAGGTTGGTGGTGGCGTCTAAATGGGTAAAGGCGGTGGCCGGGGCCGGGTCGGTGTAGTCGTCGGCGGGTACGTAGATGGCCTGCACAGAGGTGATGGAACCTTTTTTGGTGGAGGTGATGCGCTCCTGCATCTCCCCCATCTCGGTGGCCAGGTTGGGCTGGTAGCCCACGGCCGAGGGCATCCGGCCTAAGGTGGCGGAGACCTCTGAACCGGCCTGGGTAAACCGGAAAATATTATCGATAAACAGCAGGGTATCCAGGCCCTCTTCATCACGGAAGTATTCGGCCTGGGTTAAGCCGGTCAGGGCCACCCGCAGCCGGGCTCCCGGCGGCTCGGTCATCTGGCCGTAGACCAGGGCGGTCCGATCAATAACACCGGATTCTTTCATCTCCAGCCAGAGGTCGTTGCCCTCCCTGGTGCGCTCGCCCACGCCGGAAAAGACAGTCAGCCCGCCGTGTTTCTTGGCCACGTTGTGGATCATCTCCATGATGAGCACGGTTTTACCCACGCCGGCGCCGCCAAACAGGCCGATTTTGCCGCCCTTTAAATAGGGCTCCAGCAGATCGATGACCTTGATGCCGGTCTCGAATAGTTCTAAGGTGGTATCCTGGTCTTCGAGGCTAGGGGCGGGCCTGTGGATCGGATAGCGAATTTTGGCGCCGATGGGGCCCTGTTCGTCCACCGGCTCGCCGATGACGTTGATGACCCGTCCCAGCAGCTCCCGGCCCACCGGGATGGTAATGGGACCGCCGGTATCGATGGCCTTCATGCCCCGCACCAGGCCGTCGGTGGGGTGCATGGACACGGTTCGCACCCGGTTCTCCCCCAGGTGAAACTCCACTTCGGTGATTATGCGAATGGGCTGTTCGACGTCATAACCGTCGGAGACGATTTCGATGGCGTTATAGATTCCCGGCAGCTCCCCTTTGGGGAATTCCACGTCCACCACCGGCCCCACCACTGCGATCACCCTTCCCTGGTTGCGTTCTTTCTTTGTTTCGGCTCTCATGTTTCTGTTTTCCTCCTATCCTTTCATGGCTTCGGTGGCCGTAATGATTTCCAGCAGCTCCTTGGTGATCGAGGCCTGCCGCAGCTTGTTCATAGTCAGAGTCAGGCTCTGGATCATATCCCCGGCATTGTTGGTGGCCATATCCATGGCAATCATGCGGGCGGCATGTTCGGAGGCTGAGGATTCCAGTAAAGTGCGGTAGACCAGGGAGTGGATATACCTGGATAAATAGGTCCTGAAAATTTCCTCAGGCGCCGGCTCGAATATGTATTCTTTGTCGGCTTCATCTTCTTCCTCCGACTGCTCAAATTCCAGTTTCAGGGGAAACAGGGTTTTAATACTGAGGCTCTGGCTGGCAGTAGAGACGAAGGCGGTATAAACAAATTCCACGGTCTTGATCTCTCCGTTTAAATAAATATCCTGGAGATATTCCGATAACTTCAGGGCGTCGGCATACTGGAGCCTGGCCATCATCTTTTGTTCGGTTTCTTTGATGGGGTACTCTTCTCTTTTCTGGAAGTGTTGAAAGACCTTGTTGCCCACGGTGACCAGGAGGACATCTTCCCCCTGCTCCTTCAGGCTCTGGCAGTGTTCTTCCGCTCTCTTGATCAGGTGAGAGTTGAAGGCACCGCATAGGCCCTTATCGGAACTCACCGCCACCACTGCGCATGTGCCGCCGCTTCTCTCCTGGCAGAAGGGAAATGTCTCCAACGCCACCTTTTTTTTCAGTTGGGAGAGCAGATGCACGACTTTAGTCAGATAGGGGCGGGAGTTTTTTAATTCTGCCGTGGCTTTGCGCAGTTTCACGGCGGATACGGTCTTCATGGCCCGGGTGGTCTTCTGGGTATCGTTAATGGATTTAATGCGTCTGCGTAAATCGATTAATTTACCCGACATTATTGACTGTCCTCAATGGTCATCGAGGGGTGCATGCTCTTGAACTCCCCGGCGAATTTTTTCAGCGCCTGTTTCAGCCTGTCCATCATGTCATCACTGAGTTTCTTCTTTTCCTTTATTTCCCGGAGAAGATCGGGGTGATTCTGGCGGACGAAGTCCAGGACTTTTTCTTCGTATAATTTGACCGCCTCCACTCTAAAATCATCCAGGAAGCCGTTGGTACCGGCATAGATGAGCAGGATCTGGTTTTCTACCGCCATGGGCACGCCTTCCTTCTGTTTTAACAGTTCTTCCAGCCTCCTGCCCCGCTCCAGTTGGGCGATGGTGGCCTTATCCAGTTCGGAACCGAACTGGGTGAAGGCGGCCAGCTCCCTGTACTGGGCCAGTTCCAGCTTCATGCGCCCGGCCACCTGTTTCATGGCCTTGATCTGGGCGCTGCCTCCCACCCTGGAGACAGAGATGCCCACATCGATGGCCGGCCGCTGACCGGCGTTGAACAGTTCCGGCACCAGGTAGATCTGGCCGTCGGTGATGGAGATGACGTTGGTGGGGATGTAGGCGGACACGTCGGATGCCTGGGTCTCGATGATGGGCAGGGCGGTCAGGCTGCCGCCGGTTTCCGGAACCCAGCGGATTTCCAGGTCCTTCTTATTCGACATGCCGTCGAGGGTTTTTTTGGCCACATTTAGACCGAATTCGCCCTCGTAGACCTTGCCGTCTACGCCCTTCTTTTCACTCTTCTTGTCTTTGGGCACGATAATGTATTCGTCGTGCAGTTTGGCGGCCCGCTCCAGCAGGCGGGAGTGGAGGTAGAAGACGTCGCCGGGGTAGGCTTCCCGGCCGGGGGGGCGCCGCAGCAGTAGTGAAATTTCCCGGTAGGCGGCGGCGTGTTTGGAGAGGTCGTCGTAGACCAGCAGTGCATGCTGGCCATGGTCCCGGAAATATTCGCCCATGGCGCAGCCGGCATAGGGGGCGATGTACTGCAGGGCGGCCGGTTCCGAGGCACCGGCCACCACCACGATGGAGTATTCCATGGCCCCCGTATCTTTCAGGGTCTTGACCACCTGGGCCACGGTGGACTGTTTCTGGCCCACCGCCACGTACACACAGATGACGTCCTGACCTTTCTGGTTGATGATGGTATCTATGGCAATGGAGGTCTTGCCGGTCTGGCGGTCGCCGATGATCAACTCCCGCTGGCCCCGGCCGATGGGGATCATGGCATCGATGGATTTGATGCCGGTTTGCAGGGGCTCTTTTACCGGCTGCCGGGCGATGACGCCGGGGGCCAGCCGTTCGATGGGCATGTATATTTTGGTCTCGATGGGTCCTAAGTCGTCCAATGGTTCGCCTAAGGGATTGACCACCCGGCCCACCAGGGCCTCACCGGCGGGAACGGAGATGATGCGGCCCGTTCTTTTAACCGTGTCCCCCTCTTTGATGAGGTGGCCTTCGCCGAGGATGACCGAGCCGACACTGTCCTCTTCGAGGTTGAGGGCAATGCCGTAGATGTCATGGGGAAATTCCAGCAATTCGTTGTACATGACATTTTCCAGGCCGTAAATCCTGGCAATGCCGTCTCCCACCGATATGATGATCCCGGTTTCCTCTTTATTAAAGTCCAGTTTAAAGCCTTCAATTTTCTGCTTGATCAGTTCACTGATTTCTTCGACCTTTATTTCCATTTAGTTCTCCTCTACCAGCGCCTCTTTTAATTTTCGCAAATTTCCTGCGATGGAAAAATCGTAAAAAATGGATCCTTTCTGAATCTTGAGGCCGGCGATTAAAGATTCATCGATGGTTGTCTCCAGCACCACCTTTTTACCAAAAGCTTTTTCCATTTTCCGGTTCAGTTTCTCTTCCAGGGGTTTGTCCAGTTTAACGGCCGAAAAGACCTTTAGCTTCTGCATATTGTTTTCCTCGAACCACAGGTCTTCCAGCATGTCTATCATATCGTTCAGATGCACCAGTCGATTTTCCTCTATTACGGTGCCCAAAAAATTAAATGTTTTGGACTGGAGCCTGGCCTGCCGATGAATGGTATCCAGGATGTCCCGTTTTTGGTCTTTAGAAAACAGCATGGTGGTCATGCCCACCTGCAAATCTCCGTTCATCTGCAGTAATGTTTGAAATTCCCGTAGATCCTTTGAGATTTTCCGGTACTCTCTTTCGTCTTTGATACTCTTAATTAATCCCAGTGCATACCTTCTGGCTAAACTAGTGGTGCTCAATGATATCTCCGCTGATCTCTATATTTTTTTCTATTATTTTATGGTGGGCCCTGTCGTCCAGGCGGGACTGGATATCCTCTTTAAAATGGCCAATCGTCAGTTCGGCAATTCTGGCTTTCATCCGCTTTACTGCCGATTCCAGCCGATTGTTGATCTCGGCTTCGGCGTTTTGCAAAATCCTGTCGGCCTCTTGCTGGCCCAACTCTTCGAGCCGCTGCATCTCTTCTTGACCGCTTTTTTGGGCCTGCTGTTTCATGTTCTGAATCTCTTTTTCGATTTGATCCAGCCTCTTGCAGATCTCCTCGAATTGGGTCGACGCATTCTTGATATCTTTTTCCCGTCGAACCATCTCATTCTTGATATCGAGACCCTTCTGGCTGAAAAATTTGATCATGGGTTTTCGCAGCAGAATAATCAATCCGCCAAATAGGATGGTGGAGTTCAACACCTTGCCCAGGAAGGCGGACCAGTCAAAGCCGTGCGCCTCCTGGCCTTCGGCTGCGACAAGAGTAGCTGTAGTAAGCAGCAGCACCAAAAAGAATAATTTTGATTTTGAATTCATGAATTCATAAAAAGATGTCGATAATTTTATGGCTGAACTCCTCCACTTCTTGTTCGAGTTTTTGTTCAGCCGATTGTATCTCTTTTTCTAATTTTTTCATGCTTTCGGCCAATTGGGTCCTGGCCTTTTCCCGGGCTTCGGTCACCGTCTGGTTCCGAACCGCTTCTCCTTTCTGGAACAGTTCCTCCCGGATGCGCATGGCATTCTGTCGGGCGTCTCTGAGTTTATCCTCGATGGCCCCGGTCTTTTGTTCAATTTCGCTGGTTAAAGATTCCAGTTTGCGGGAATCTTGTTCTACCCTGGCCTCCCTTTTGTGGATGACGTTTCCCACAGGTTTGTAATAGATTTTATTCAGCAGCCACGACAACAGCCAGACTAACAAGAGCACAAATAGAAGCGAGGAATCTAAGTTTAACATTTAAACACCGATAGTGTTATATAGTAAGCATATTTTTTAACATAACCACGAGTAAAATTCAAGTTAATTCTGGCAATTTTTCACAAATGGAGTGTCAATTGATCGAATGGGACGATTTATGTGGCTTGTTATGTCAGGCTCATTCATGAAAACGTACTATTTTATCTACTAAGGCGAATCAATTGATTTTTTATCATAATATTGATATAGAAAATATGGAGGTCTTATGAATGACGAAATAGATCATCGAGGATTCTTTACCGCGGCGGTTTTAGTGACATGTGTCCTGTTTCTTTCGGCTTCCTGGGTCTGGCTGTACGGCGGCTCGGCGGCAGATGAAAAGGCATCAATCGAGAAATTTGTGCAGGCCAATAAGTATTTTAAGGCGGCCAATCAGGCGTTTATGAAGGGGAATTACAAAAAAGCAGAGAGTGGAGTCGAAAAATGTCTGAGTGTCTTTGATCGCCATGCCCACGGACACTTCCTGATGTCCCAACTCCTGTATCGGCAGGGTCATTTTTTTGAGGCCCTCGAACACATAAAAGAGGCGGAAGCAGATTTTGTCTTCCTGGTGGAATGGTTGAGCCGGTTTCAGGAAGGCCAATCGAACAGCCAGAAAGCGGAGCGCATGATGCTAAGAAGTGCCTTGCAAGAATTGGAAGCCTCGTTTGAGCAGTATGACTGCACCAGGGGGATATCGCAGGCCATTTCGGCCACCCAGAAAGAAATCAACCGCTTCGACAGCCGGGACATTTCCTCCGCCAATAAGAGGGCAGCGGTTCCGGCCGAGTATGCGTATCTTCACGGCAATATCCTCTTTAAATTAAAAAAGTATGACCTGGCCCGGGACCGATACCTGGCAGCCGTCAACATTAATCCCCGGCATGCCGATGCCTACAACAACCTGGTCAATCTTCTGTATCTTGCCGGAGAATACCGCCTGGCCCTTGATTATGCGAAGCAGGCAGTTGACGGCGGTGCAGCCATTAATCCCGATCTCAAGAAGGCGGTGCTGGCCAAATTGGGGGAACCGGCGTTGGAAGACGACAATAAGATGGAGTGGGACTTTCCCGGAGAGGAGGTTCACGTTCACCTCTTCGCGGTCGATGTTTCCCATACCGATACGCCCTCTTATGAAAACACCTATGTGGTTTACCATAAAGAGACGGGTGATGCCGTCATCATCGATCCCGGGGCGCCGGCGCAGGGGGTCGAAAAATTTATTGCCTCCCGGCGCCTGCAGGTGGGTAAGATTTTAAATACCCACGGTCACCGCGACCACATTGGCGGCAATCGTTATTTTGCCGGTCGATTCGGCGTCAAGATTGCCGGCCATGAGGCGGACAGGTTCCTGTACAGCGGTGTCAACGAAATAAACAGACCGGACGAGTTCTTTGCCGGCGATCAAACATTTAAGGTGGGCGGTTTGACCGTCCGTACTTTCCATACCCCCGGCCACACCGTGGGCAGTGTGTGTTTTCTCATCGGCGACCACCTGATCGGCGGCGATACTCTATTCAAGGAGGGGATCGGCAATGTCTGGGGCAGGACAGAGGCGGAAGAAGAAGAGAAGATGCAGCAGGAGGTAGCGTCCATTAAAGAAAAATTGCTGCCTCTGCCCGGGCACATCCGGGTGTATCCCGGCCATGGGTCGATGACCTTCATCGACTTCGAGAAAAAGAACAATCCGTTTTTAAAATAAATTCATCACCGCTTTTTATTAATTTTCCCGCTTTTTTTTGCTATAATAGTATGGCATGGAAAAAGAGTGCCGATCGACACACAACATCGAATGGAAAATGGTATTTGTTTTTTTGGTGGTGTTCTTTTATTTTTATCCCATTTCCTTAACAGCCCTTGATCCGCAGCAATCGGTTTTCCAGTATGTGACGAGTAGCTGGACCAAAGAGATGGGACTACCCGCCAACTCGGTGGTGGCGGTGGCCCAGAGCCCCAACGGCTATTTGTGGATCGCCACCCCTCAGGGGTTGTGCCGCTTCGACGGCCTCAAATTTACTCCTGTCAATATTTTTGATGGCTCTCAACAGGGATATTTTGAAATTTCTTGTCTTTTTGCCGACCGGGAGGGATATCTCTGGGTCGGCACCAGGGGCAAAGGTTTGTGGCGCCTCAGGGGGCGGAGATATAAACAATTTACCCGGAAACACGGCCTGTCCGGTCTTGCCATAGAGTATGTATACAAAGATTACCGGAACAATTTATGGATCGGTACCGATGACGGACGCCTGAACCGTTTAAAGGGTGACGAGGTGACGGTTTTCACCCCCCGGCCCGGCCGGCCCGGCAGCCCCATTTCTGTCATTTTCGGCGATTCAAAGGGCAGGTTGTGGATCGGCATGAAGAGGGAGGGGTTATTCAGATTCCAGGGTGAAAAGTTTGAAAAGATAGCGATCTCCGGATTCGATACCCTGGATGTACGTTCTATAGGTGAAGATCGGTTGGGCAACCTGTGGCTGGGGACCAACCGCGGCTTGATCTGTTTTCGGATTCCCGAAGGGAAGTTTGATCTGTGTGATGAAAAAATCGGTTTGTCCCACCAGATTGTCCATAAAGTAGTGCAGGACAGCGACGGCAGCATCTGGGTGGGAACGACCGACGGCTTGAACCGGGTCAGAAAGAGTGGTCGGGGACAATGGCAGATCGAAAAGAGCATGGATAAAATCTGGGTCAAGACCATTTTTGAAGATCGGGAAAAGAGTCTCTGGATCGGTACCGACGGCAAGGGACTCTACCAGTTGCGGGAGGGGAGTATCAAGACCTTCTCCCAGACTGAAGGGCTTCTCTATGATTATATTACCAGCCTATATGAAGATGGAAACAAGAATCTGTGGGTGGGTTCAACGCGGGGATTAATCCAGTTCGAGCAGGGAATGTTAAAACCCCAGTCCAGGAAAGTCGAATATACCGGCTCGATCGTGAGTTCTATTTGCGAGGACCGGCAGGGCAGCATCTGGTTCGGTACTTTCGGTTCCGGCTTGTTTCAGAAACGAAAAAATGGCGACATCTTTACATACACTACCAATGATGGTCTACTCAGCGATTCTATTATTGCTTTACATTTTGATCATTCCGGAAGCCTGTGGATCGGTACCGACAACGGGCTTAATTGCCTCCGGGATAGTCAATTTAGTTCGTATACCCGGGCGGATGGTTTAAGCCGCGATATTATATATTACATTTACGAAGATCGGCAAGGAACAATCTGGATTGTCTATGACCAGGCCTTTGACCTATTCCGGGATAATGAATGGCTGCCGAGGGATTTAAAAAAATTTCCGAAAAACCTGGTGGTGACCGATATTTATGAGGATCTAAATAATATCACCTGGATAGCCACTAAGGGCAGCGGGTTATTCAAACTCGAAGAAGGGCATGTCCATCGATATACTGCTGTGGACGGTTTGCCCGGCAACACCCTGCACAAGATTTTTGCCGACAGTGACGGCTACCTGTGGATCACCGGTAAAAAGGGAATTTTTAAGGTGGCCAGACGTGATCTTTTAGATCTGGCTGCCGGCAGTATATCCTATGTGAATGCGATCCCCTATGGGGAAAAAGAGGGCATGAAGTCGGAGGAGATTACCCTGTGGTCGTTGTATTCTGCCGTCAAAACCGGGGATAACCGTTTGTTGATCGGCACCAAAAACGGTATTTCCATTATCAATCTGGACCATTTTAAAATCAACAAGCTGCCGCCGCCGGTGATCCTGGAAAGGGTCATTGTCAACCGTAATATGCTCCTGGATATGCAGGTCGATAACATATTAATAGGAGTGAGGGAGATTAATTTTTACTTTACGGCTCCGAATTTCATTTCACCGGAACAGGTGGGTTTCAAGTACAAATTGGAGGGGTATGACCGGAACTGGATCTTCCCGGAAATCGGCAGCAGGAGGCTGGCCTATTATACCGATTTGTCGGCAGGGGAGTATACATTTGCGGTGAAGGCCCGGAACAGTCACGGTGTCTGGAACACCACCGGCGCTTCCCTCAGTTTCATCGTAGAACCCCGCTGGGTGGAGACACCGCTCTTTCTAATATTGTTGGTGGTGGCCTGTTTGCTGATTGGGGCGGGAATTTATTGGCTGTTGACCCGGACCAATGTCTTCAAAAAAGAGAAGTATAAGGGCTCCACCCTGGACCCGGTCAAGGCCGAACACTATGTCAAGAAGTTGATTGATCTGCTGGAGGTGGAGAGGATTTACCGGGACGAGAGCCTGTCGCTGCAGTCGCTGGCAGAAAGACTATCCGTCACCACCTACCATCTCTCCCAGGTCATCAATGAAAAGCTGAACAAAAACTTCTTTGACCTGATTAACGGTTACCGGGTGGAGGAGGCCATGGAGAAATTAACCGATCTAAAGCAAGAGCAGACGATCCTGGGTATCGGCTTTGAAGTGGGCTTCAATTCCAAGTCTGCCTTCAACCGGGTGTTCAAAAAATTCACCCACATGACCCCCTCCGAATTCCGCAAAAAACACCAGAAAGACCACACCCCTTAAGTCCCCTGGAATAATGGAATAATGGAATATTGGAATGGTGGAATATTGGAGTAATGGAACATGGATTCCTCTTTGTCGGAGTGGGGAAAGGTATGGGCCTCGAACTGACAGCCTCCATCAGGTGGCCCGGTACCCCCAATTGGGAGCGCTGCAGACTGACCGTCAACACCGTCAACCACATCAAACAATAGAGCGGCCCGGTGGTTAAAGGACGGGGGAACCTGCCTTTACAGGGGCATCTATCGGCGCCGGAATGACCGTGGGCATATTAATGTAGGGGCGTTTTAGTAAAACGCCCCTACTGTGATGGGCATATATATTATTGTCATGGCAGATTGACGGTCGTAAATCCTGCTCATCCGGTCTATTGTTTTGCCCGTTTCTTCTGCCTGACCCCTTTGGGCTTCTACATCACCCCCCTGGCCCCCGGTTTTGACCCTTCGAGCTCCTGTATCGATGCCTCGAGCTCCGATATCACCCCTAGAGGGCACCGACATCACCCCTTTTGGCTCCGATATCACCCCTAGAGGGCACCGATATCACCCCTTTT
>CBFDCR010000037.1:0-50913 GCA_965603365.1 uncultured bacterium | reverse complement strand
TCCTTTTTAGATACCTATTGGTGCTATACAACCCGGGTATTGAGATTATGAAACTAAGGTAGGCTTCAATACTATAAAAGATTAGAGGAGGGGCCTCGGTAGATTTATTTTTTTTGCTGACTGTTATGGAGATATGATTATTATTGGCTGGATTGGAAAGTGTATTTCACTTTTTCTGCCCCTAAGATTTTGTTTTTACCCATTGTAACCTGACATTAACATTCTTTTTTATCAGGGGCGAGCATTTGAGCTGGCAATGTTAATTAGATTCACTCACTCTCACTCACATTTCACCAATTTTCCCAACTTTTTGCCCCGACTGTTATAGACATACAATTCTAATTGGCTGTATTGGATAGGATATTTCTGTTTTGTTGGCCATTAGGATTTTATTTTTCCCCATTTAAACCTGATCTCAACATTCTTTCTCATCAGGAATAGCAAAATTTTTAAATTTTTGCCTGTCCCCAAGTCCACCCCGAAGTGCTGCGTTTCTATTCGCCATGCCGGTGTCCCACTTTGCGACTGTCCCCAATTTTTCGAGGTTCTTTTACACCGGTAAGAAGTAAATGTGCACCTGCCGGAAGTCATTGTGCATGTCACCATTTTTCCCCCATAGTGTTGTCTGCGGCGATCAAAGCGGGAAACCGCCCCAGGTTTCCAGGTTGACATAAAAAATCTTTTGCATTAAACTGATTTCTTATAAGGAGGCAACATGAAAGGCAGGTTTTTTTGCTTATTTTTAATCGGGCTTTTGCTCATGACCTCTTATGGAAAAAAGGAGGAAGATAAGGTGACCAAAGAGACAGGAATTATTAAGGGTTACTTGTCCACGGCTGAGGTGAAAGCACAGATAGAGAAACTGGCACCGGTGCGGATCGATTTTGACCCGTCGGCATTGACAGAAGATGAAAAGCAGGCGCTGCAGTTGATCGTCCAGACAGCCCATTATATGGACAAAATATTCCTGGAACAAGTGTATCATCAGAACACGGCCATACTGGACGAACTGAAAAAGAAGACAAAGCCGGAATATGAAGTGTTATTAGAATATTTTAAGATCAACTTCGGCCCCTTCGACCGGCTGGGATACGACCGCCCCTTCATCAATCTGGCAGAGGAAAAACCGAAAGGCGCCAATTTTTATCCCGCCGATATGACCAAAGATGAATTTGAAAAGTGGCTCCAGGACCACCCCCAGGAGGAAGAGGATTTTACCGCCAATTTCACCCTGATCAGGCGAAAGAATGGCAAGCTTCATGCAGTTCCATATTCCACCGCCTACAAAAAATATCTGGAGCCGGCCTCGAAACTTCTAAAAAAGGCGGCCCGGAAGACCGACAATCCTTCCTTAAAAAAATATCTAAACGCCAGGGCCGATGCCTTTTTGAGCAATGATTACCTCCAGAGCGACATGGATTGGGTGGATCTGAAGGAGCATAACATCGAAGTGGTGATCGGTCCCTACGAGGTATACGAAGATGAACTGTTCGGCTACAAGGCAGCCTTCGAGTGCTTCATCACCATTGTGGATCGCCGGGAGAGTGAAAAGCTGAAAGCAGTCGCTCAATATATCGAGGAAATGGAGCAGAATCTGCCCATTGCCGACAGATACAAAACTTTCGACCGGGGCAAGAGCTCCCCCATCGTGGTGGTCAACGAGGTGTTTGCCGCCGGCGATACCAAAGCCGGTATTCAGACTACCGCCTTCAACCTGCCCAACGACGAACGGGTGCGACAGCAGAAGGGTAGTAAAAAAGTAATGCTGAAAAATGTAGCCCGGGCCAAATTCGAGAAATGCTGGATACCCATTGTACAAAAAGTACTTGCCAGATCCGATTCATCCTACATCTCTTTTGATTCTTATTTCAACCATGTGCTGATGCACGAAGTCGCCCACGGCCTGGGTCCAGGCATAATAAAAAAACAGGGCAAACAGACAACCGTAAACAAAGAACTAAAAGAACTGTACTCCACCGTCGAGGAGACCAAAGCCGACATCGTGGGGCTGTGGAACCTGAAGCTTATGATCGAAAAAAAGGTGTTTCCCCAGGATTTGAAAGACAAAATGTATGTGACTTATCTGGGCGGCATTTTCCGCTGTGTCCGCTTTGGCATCGATTCCGCCCACGGCGGCGGCAATGCCATTCAATTGGACTATATTATGGAAAAAGGCGGATTCCGGTTTGACGAGCAGACCGGTCGCTTCTCGGTAAATCGAGAAAAAATAGAGAGTGCCGTCAAACAATTGGCCCATGACGTTCTGATGATCCAGGCATTGGGCGATTATAACCAGGCAAAGGCATTTATTGAAAAGTACCGTCGTATATCGCCTGAATTAAAAAGAGCCCTTAAGGCGGTTGAGGATGTCCCCGTTGATATCAGGCCTATATATGCAGTCTTAGATTAAAAACGGGCTCAAACAGATTTCTCCAATTGACTTTTTGACTGAATTCATTTAAAATTCAACCATTATGGAGAAGCCAAGTGAGTCATGGTTTATAATTCATTCGAAGCCCAAGCAGGAGTTTATTGCGGAAAAGAATTTAGGAACCCTGGGCGTTCGAGTTTATCTGCCCCTCTATTTTAAAAAGGTTAAAAAGAATAAGGAGAAAGTCAATGTGATATCTCCTCTCTTCAGTGGTTACCTCTTTGCCCAATTCTCTATAAAAGATTTTTACCACAAAGTCAGATATACGAGGGGAGTTAAATCGGTGCTGGGCAGTAACGAGTGTTTATGGACCATCGATGGCAATCGGATTAAGAGCATAAAATCGAGAGAGCACAACGGAATTGTACAGTTAAAAAGAAAAGAAGAACGGTTCAAAAAAGGAGACAGAATACTCATTGACGAAGGTGAATTCGACGGCTGGGAAGGAATATTTTACGAGGAGCTCCCCGACCGGGAGCGGGCCATTATTCTGCTGACCAACGTCAAATTCTCCAGTAAACTGATTATTCCGAAAAAATATTTAATAGTCAACAAATAATAGATCCATCCATTTGCTTTCTTTGATAGATTCTGGAAATTAAAGTTTTATGTTTCAATGGGAAACAACACCAAAAAGGAGTTAAAATAAATATGTCCTGGTTGAAAAAAAGGGATAAGAAACTGTTGATTATCGGACTGGACGGGGTTCCCTACGGATTGATCCGGTCTTTCACCTCCGAACCGCCATTAATGCCCCACTTAAAAGAGATCCTAACTCAAGGCAAATTGGTGCCCATGAGCGTTTCATTGCCGGAAATATCTTCGGTGTCCTGGTCCAGTTTTATGACCGGAACCGATTCCGGCCATCACGGCATTTTTGGGTTTGTGGATCTGAAAGAGGGGCAATATGAGTACAGGTATCCCAATTTCAGGGATCTGGCCGCCCCCGCTTTTTTCGATCAATTGGGAGAGAAGGGAAAGCGCTCTGTTGTGATTAATCTTCCCGGCACCTTCCCGGTCAGAGAGATACCCGGTATCCTGATTTCGGGTTTCGTATCCCTCGATTTGAAAAGATCCGTATATCCTTTTACTTATTATCCTCTAATAAAAAAAATGGGCTACAAGGTGGACGTGGATGCCGAGCTGGGGAGAAGTAAAAAAGCGGAATTTTTAGCCGATCTTCATTATACGCTCAAGGTAAGGGCAGAGGTGGCAGACTTCTTTTGGCAAAACCAGCAGTGGGATTGTTTTATGTTGACCGTCACCGGAACCGACCGGCTTCACCACTTTTTGTACGATGCCTTAGCCGACAAGTGCCACCCCTTTCACCAGGATTTTTTGAACTTTTACCGGCAGGTTGATGAAGTGATTGGGGATCTGTACAGCCGTATGAGGGGCAAGGAGGAATTCGAGATCATACTTCTGTCGGACCACGGCTTTGGCCCGGTCGAACGGGAAGTCTATTTAAATCCTATATTGAAGGCAGCCGGGTTTTTTGATCTCCAGGTTCCACCCGGTAAAGCCGATTCTTTGACCGCTATAGATGATCGCTCATTGGCATTCGCCGTCGATCCCTCCAGGATTTTTATTCATTTGAAGGATAAGTACCCAAGGGGTAGGGTGGAGCACGGTGATTACACGCGGGTCCGGGAGGATATCAAACAACTCTTTGAAGAGTATGAAATAGACGGTAAAAGGGTGATTAAACGGGTCTTTTTTAAAGAAGAGATCTACGGCGAACGTTTTTTGTCCCGGGCAGCGGATATTGTACTACTGTCCCACCATGGCTTTGATTTAAAGGGCGGTTTACAAAAAAACCGGGAATTCGGCCATTCTCACCTGACCGGCATGCACCTTCAAGATAACGCCTTCTTTTTCACCACCCGCCCTGAATATATTCCGGCCCAGATGACTATCTTCGATGTCAAAGATATCATCCTTAAATTACTGCAGGTAAAATTTTAGAACCCACCCCCTCCCCACCCAATCAATTCGCTCGTGACCATGTTGCTGATCCTGGTTTTTTGTTAAAAGCGGTGGGTAAATTTGAGGAGGAAGACGTCGGTGGGATAGACGCGGAAGAGGTCGCGGAGGTCGTCGGCAAAAGAGAAAATTCCGGTGGAATCGGTATCGGCTCGATTCTGGGACCAGACCAGGTAAAGAACGGAACCGGGGGTATACTCCCAGCGGACGACCAGGTTGGAGCGAAATTGAAAAAAAATGAAGTCGGGATTTTCAAAGCCGTAATCAAAGGAACCGTCCACATCCTCGTCGATGTCATACCGGTTCTCTTCCGAATCATAGTGGATTTCACCGCCCTCAAAAATATGAAAGCGGTCGTTAAAGGCATCGGCTCGGGGTTGGGTAATGCGCTTCAAATGGGAGTATTTTCCGGCAGAGATAAAGGGTTGACCGTAAAACTGGATGGAGAGGTCGGGGGTGATGCTGAAATTCAGGCGAATGGTCACGGCCGCGGTTTTCTGGTCGATGCGTCCAAAAAGGTAGCGGTCCTCACCGGCAAAATCCACCGTCTCCACGTACTGCAGTTTTCTTCTGGAAACCGAGTAAGAGGGAAACAGCGATAGAGACAAGGCACTGCTGGGCTGAAACGTGATACCGCCCCAGAATTCCGTTACCCGCCTCACACCGTAGTCTCCCCAGGCGTTGAAGCCGCCAAAATTGAAGCGAATCTTTTTCCGGTGGTCGGAATCGATGTCGAACCAGTGATCCCAGCCGCCGGGCCATCTCAAGGCAGGGCCGCCCCGCAGGGCGCTGTTGGAGAAGGACTCGCCTTCCCGCTCGATGCCCGAACCGAAGCCCCAATAGTTTTTAAACTGGCCGTTAAAATTAATATTGCCCCCTTTGAAGATATGGCTGCCGCCAAAATCCCAACCCTGGTATTGATTCAGGTTGAGATTAAATTGCCGGAAGATACCGAAGGGTTTCCAGACCCGGTAGCCCACCCAAACCCACTGCATAATTTTATCGGCCTCCCGCAGGTAACCCATGTCGTTCAACGCCAGTCCCGGCGAACGCCAGGTAATCCCGGTGGAATAGCGAAAGTGGCCGCCCCCGAATTTGGCGACTTCGATCGTACCGCCGTGGCCGAAAAGGGATGTCCGGTTCGGGTCCAGCTCCACATGATCGGCATCGGGACGTTGAAAATAGCGAAGGGAAGAGGTCTGGGTCTCCAGGATCGCCGCCGGCTCACCCTGTACATAACTAAATACCGTCTTAACGGAAAAATGATAGTCCCGGTTCTTCCAGCGGTGGGAAAAGTCGACGCCGCCGGTATAGGCAGCCCGATGGAGAAAGTCGAGCTGCGGGTCCCGGATGTCCCGGTTGGTGGCAGTAAACATGCCGCCCAATATCGTATTTCCCTTACGATAATCCTTCTGCAAGCGCAGGCCAAAGTAGTTGGTCAGCGGTTCCACCGCTTCACGACGCCGTTCCCCCAGGTAGTCGATCTCTGCCTTCTCTCTGGCGGTGATGGCATCCAGGACACCGATAGATAAGCCCTTCCTGGTTTTACCGGTGAGTTTAAAGGCCGCAATAATCGAGGTGTTTTCCGGCATATCCACATATTCCTCGTCGCCGGTCTCGGGATCATAATGGGGAATCCGGCCGATACGACGGGAGTAAAAGAGATTGTCCAGGGAAAAAGAGCCGTCTCCACCGCTGATCTGAAAATCGGTGATGTTTCGACTCTCGATAAAAAAGGGTCTCTTTTCATGGAAATAGGTCTCAAAGGCGGTGAGGTTAATCTCCGATGGGTCTGCCTCCACCTGGCCGAAATCGGGATTCACGGTGAAATCCAGAATCAGATCGCTGGTGAGGCCGATTTTTCCATCCAGGCCAGCCTTCAACCGGTTCAGATGGCCCGGTGCAAAGGGATTCCCCTCTGCTTTCTCCGAACGTTGATGCTGGGCCACCACATAGGGAAACAGGTCGAACTGGCGCTGTGCCTTGATGCCTTCGATACCGTGCAGTTCGCCAAACAGATGGACCCAGCCGGGGGCGTCTTTGGGAATAAATTGCCAGACAGACCGTTCCTGTTTGCGAAAAAACCGGCGGGTAAACTGGATCCCCCAGGTATGTCTCACCTTATTGCCGTAGCGCAGTTGCTCTAAGGGGATTTTCATCTCGGCGGTCCAGCCCAGTCCATCGATGGCAGTCTTCGTATACCAGATGGGGTCCCAGGTGGTATCCCAGCGGTCGCCGTTATTGGATATAAATTCGTCCCCCTTGACGCCGGCGGCATTGACGGTAAATGAGAAGGCCGTACGCCGGTCAAAATAGCTGTCGATATTAATCTCCACCCAGTCACCGTCAAAGGAATCCCGCCGGGTCAGCCGACGAACAATTTTGTCCGGCTCGGTATCGTAGGCCCGGATACCGACATAGAAATTTTTATCATCATATAAAATCTTAAAAGCCGTCTCCTGGGAAGGTTTTTGGCCCTCGTAAGGTTCCCGCTGAACAAAATCTCCTGCCCACTCCACCCTGTCCCACGCCGGGTCATCCAGTTTGCCGTCAATCACCGGCGGGCGGGGATTCACCCTGTGGGTGACATACACCTTTTTCTGAATAATCTCTGTCTCTGCCAATATCAACCAGGGCACCGTCAGGCCCATCAAAAACAACACAACGACTCTCTTCATCAATCACGTCTCCTTCACCTGGATTCAACCTCCTCATCGGTTCCGTTTATATATGTATTATACTTAAAGGCAACCCATTTGGTTTCAGTTCCTCCGGATTTTTTTTACTCCCCATATCTCTCCGCCCAGCCCAACATCACCTTCAACTACCATTGAAATAAGGGATGTAGTAGTTAAGCGTCCCCGGTACTCTAAAAATCTAATTTATAGATATATAACCTTTCCGTTTCATCGTGACTTTTACTGGCCAATAGATAACCGTCGTCCGAGATGAAAAACGGGTTCAGATTTTTATCAACCGGAAGCCTGACTTTGGGACTTTTGGTTTTACCATCGAAGATGAGACAATCACAGCCCACGATCTCGCCGAATTTCTTTCAATATTTCAATTTCGTTAAAAAAACGACAAAGTGACCCTTGTAAACAAGGATCGATCCAATCAAAGGTACATGGGCGACCGACGGGTGGTTAACCGGGAAATCCAGGAAATGGGACGGGAATGTGTACTGCTTCTCTATTTCATATTGAAATTGATCCAGGTATTTCCCATCCACCGAATAGATAAAAAAATCAACCGGGTTGTGGGGATAGACGAAAGAGATGAGCATTCTGCCGCTGCCTTTATCGATGCCGAATTTGGGGTTCAGGTTAAACTCATGTACAGCGCCTTTTGGGAGAGATTTCTCCCTGTATTGATCTGAATGGGTGTTTCATCAAAAAAAGAGTAGGTGGAATACGAATGGGTATCGATGACTTTCATGCGGTTGTGTGCCTCCTCTTCGATAGGAGTGAGGGAGACACCGATGAACCGGCGTGAGCCGAATTGATAAAGGTGCAGCCCGGCGTGTTATCGGTGACGTCCAGAGTGTCAGGGTTGACGTCCAGAGTCATAGATCTGCGGCAAAAAGTTACAAACTTGTAGGTTAAAGTGACAAAACGGAGGACATACAATGTCTACTTTTAAAAAGAGAGAAAAAAGATAGTGTTAAGCCCAAAGAATTAAGAGAATTAGCGGGAAGCCAGACAGAGGAAGTGGGGGGTATTCAGCCGCTTCATCCGGGCATAGGGCCTCTCTTTTTCGGCATAATTGAGGATGAATCCGCACCTCCTTTCGCCCACAGGCAATGGGCCCCCTCCCTGGACACAAATATTCGGGGTTTCTGGATGGGCTCAAACCCGTCAAGATCGACTTTTGCCCACCAGACTGTAGACAAAGGCATAGATCCGGCCGAAGTACAGATCATACAATGCCTGAAAGCTCATATCCTTTAAACAAATAAAAGCCGATTTTGTGACCATATTTTCCCTCAAAACCGCCCCCATTGCAACATGAAAAATTGCAAAAGGAATACCAAAAGAATTTCTAAGGATTTTTATTTACATTAGTGATTATTTTTTATACAATATGACCAAATGGGCAAAAGAGATCCGGGCAAACATTCTTGCTGGCGAGCCCTGTTGTTGGTGGCCAGGAAGAGAAGGAAGTCCTGCCTCGGCCTGTCGGTGATCGAATTGATCATCGTGATGGCCATTATTGGCACATTGGTCTCCATTGCCGTGCCCCGTTTTTTAAATTATAAAAATAAGGCAAAAATCGGTCTGGCCATCGCCGATATCGAATTGCTGGAAAAAGAGATCCTGCTTTACCAGATCGACCATGGGAAACCGCCCGGGACCCTGGCCGATATCGGCCGGGGAAATTACCTGGACCCCTGGGGCAATCCCTACCAATATCTCAATTTTTCCACCATCAAAGGAAAAAACAAAGGAAAAATGCGTAAGGACCGGTTCCTGGTGCCCCTAAATAGCGACTATGACCTCTACAGCATGGGAGCAGACGGTAAAACCGCCTCTCCCCTGACAGCCCAGGTGAGTTACGACGATATTGTCCGGGCCAATGACGGTGCCTTTATCGGCCTGGGCAAAGAGTATTAGCGACTGAATATTAAACATTTAGATAAAATGACAAAAGAAAAGACAAGACATTTTAAAATCGATCGAGATCTCTTCAAAAGCAAGATGGCCCGCCGCATATTCGGCCTGTTTATTTTCTGTACCATGGTGCCCTTTCTCACCCTGTCGGCCATTACCTACATTGTGGTCAGCGACCAACTCTACTACCAGGCCACCAGCCGGCTGAATAGAGCCAGTAAGGATAAGGGCCTTGAGATCTACGAACATCTCCTGTTCCTGGAAACCGAGATGGAGATGATCGCCTCCAAAATCCGGGAAGGCAAAATCGACAGCATCGAGACCCAGCCCTATGACCCGAATAAAGAATCCACCAGCCGTTTTGTCAGCCTGGTCACTTTTGACGAGTACAACAATAAAAAGCCCATCTTAAACGATATTAAAAAACCGCCGTCATTGACTCTGCAAGATCGCCGACATATCCTGTCGGGACGGACATTGCTCAAGGTAAGGCCCGTTTCCGCCAAACCTCACTCCATTTTCCTGTACCACCCGGTTAAAGCCGACAATCCAGCCGGGCTGTTGTTGATCGGCGAAGTGGACCCCGTCTACCTCTGGAGCCTGGGCAGTAACAACTCACTGCCGCCGGAGATTGAGATGGTGGTCTACCAGGAGGGCAACAGCTTCCTGATATCTTCCCTCCCCGAATTTAAAATGGAGGGAAAGATCCGCGACATCATTCAAAAATCCCCCACCTCCGGAAAATTTGAAAGCCGAAACAACGGCGTCGATTATGTATCCAGTTATTGGTGGCTCTTTATCAAACACCGGTTTTCCACCCAGATGTTCGTTATCTTGAGCCAGGCGAAACCCTCCATCTATAAACCGGTGACAAACTTTAAAAATACCTTCCTGCAATTGATGCTGCTGACTTTCTTGATCGTGGCCCTGTTGAGCATCATGCTGATTAAAAAGAGCCTGGTGCCCATCAAGATCCTGCAATCCAGCACCCGGAAAATCGCCAACCGGGAATTTGACAGCCGGGTAGACATCAAGAGCGGGGATGAATTCGAAATGCTGGCTCAATCCTTCAATGAAATGAGCAAGAAACTGAAGGAGGGGCAGAAATTACTGGTCCAGGCGGCCAAGATGAGTACCATGGGCCAGATGGCTGCCGGTATCGTCCATGAAGTCGGCCAGCCATTGTCCTCCATCTTTGGCTTCACCGACTTATTACTCATGGATGAATTGTCGGCTGACCAGAAAAGGTATCTGGAAACGATTCGAGAGGAGCTCGACAGACTGAAACAAATCCTGCATAAATTCAGTTCTTTTTCCCGTTCCGGCGATTACGAGATGAATCCGGTATCCCTCAACCGGGTGATTGAAGAGACGATTAAATTGGCGGAGCATCAGCTCCAGATGAAGGAAATTCAGTGGACGTTTGACAAAACAGAAGGTATTCCCCCTATCATCGGGGATGCCAACTGCTTAAAACAGGTATTTCTGAACCTGGTTATCAACTGCATGGACGCCATGGACAACAAAGGTGACGAGCGGGAATCTTCGCTCAAAATCGAAACCTATGCCCACGAGGATAAGGTCACCGTTGCCGTGCAGGATAACGGAGCGGGCATCCCCCGGGAGATGCAGAAGCAGATCTTCGATCCCTTCTTCACCACCAAGAGTTCCGGAAAAGGCTCAGGGCTGGGATTAGCCATTACCGATTCCATCCTTCACCAACATGGTGCCAGGATCGAGCTGGAAAGTGAATTGGGAATCGGCACCCGCTTCATTATAACGTTTCCTGCCGCGTCATTTCTCGCCGCTGACGGGGCGCCGTCTAAAATCTAAATACAATTTTCTGCCGAAAGAAATAATGACCAACAGCGCACAAAAATAGGGAAAGAGAAAACCGCCCCGGGTAAAAAGGGTCTTCTTTTGAATGTAGCGGAAGGAGGCGATAAATTGGTCTTTTGAACCGTAGGGCGATTGATACAATACTTTCCCCAGCGGTGAAATGACCGCCGAGATGCCGTTGGTGGTGGATCTCAAAATATAGCGTCGGTTTTCGATACTTCTAAACACCGCCATCGACAGATGCTGGTAGGGAGCGGAGGTATCGCCAAACCAGGCGTCGTTGGAAACGTTAACGATCAATTGACCGCCCCCGGCGATAAAATCCCGCACCAGTTCGGGGAAGATGATCTCGTAGCAGATGGGGGTGGCAACGGGGTGCCCATCTATCGTCAGGTTGCGGATACGGCGGCCGGGGGTAAAATCGGCGATTTCATCGACGATCCTCCTCACAAAAAACAGGATTTTCCGGAAGAGGACGTATTCGCCAAAGGGAGTCAAATGAACCTTGTCGTATTTTTCTAGACTGTCCCCTCTAAAAAGCATCACGGAATTGTAGATTTCCCGGTGGCTATAGAGATCGGTAAACCCGGCAAACAACGGCACCTGGGCGGCGGCAAAGGCGTTGAGTTTTTGTTCATAAAACTTATTTTGCCGCGGATAGATGGAAACGGTAAATTCCGGCCAGACTATAAATTCGGCACCCTGATCTCTTAATAATCGAGATTCATTCAACAGTCCTTCCAACTTTTTTAACTTTTGCTGGCTATTTAAGTATTGTTCGGGATCGACATTGGGTTGAATAATACCGGCCTGATGGACTTTTTGCCCCCCGACATCAGCCCCGTTGGCCTGCCGGAGGTAAAAGCCGATACTGTATACGGCGACAAAACTAATCAGGATAACGACCAAAAGGTTTTTGGTTCTTTGCCGCATCAACAGATATAACAAGACGTTAAGATAAATCAAGACAAAGGTGACCAGATGGACGCCCCCCCATTCGGCTATCTGGATAAACAGGCGATTGGAGTACTGGCTGTAGCCGGCCAGGCACCAGGGAAATCCCCCCAGGACCCTTTCAATCACCAGGTCTTTGGTCACCCAGATGAGGGGAATCAGCGCCAACAGCGAATGGAAGTGGCCGGATTTCAGGCAGCTCTTGATCAACACCCCGGCCAGCCCGGTAAACAGGGACAGGAAGGCGGCCAATAAGAGTAAGCCAAGGACACTCAAGGTCCTGCCCATGCCGCCGTATTGCACCATCACCCTGGGGATCCAGTACAGAATCACCAGGTAAGAAAAAAAGGAGAAGACAAAAAACAGGAGAAAGGACTTCGGTTTTTTGTGGCGCTCCAATATGATGAGCAGGGGGATCAGGAAAAAAAAGGCGGCGGGAAAGACCCCGAATTTGGGAAAGGAGAGGGCGTACAGCAAAATGGAGCCGATCAGCAACAGTAAAGTATACGGTTTTCTATTCCTGAACAAGTCAATTCCCCTGGTAATCCGGTAAAAAAAGTGTTTTACTCTAACTTACGAATAAAAAAGCCGGTTTTGTTGGCCAATCTTTCCAACACCGGGATTTGTTGTTTGGCGGCATCTCTGGTAGAGAAATGGCCCACCAGGACCCGAAACATGACTTTCCCCTTAACCGTCACCCGCTGAATCTCGGCGGGATATCGCAGCTTGATAAATTTATCGGAATAGGATTTAGCCTCGGCATGATTCTCAAAGGCCCCTACCTGAACCACGTAATAGGACTGCCGGGTAACGGGTTTGGCTTTAATCTTTTCCCCCGGCTTTCCTGTCTCCTTTTTTGTTTGACTCCGGTTCACCGGCTGCTGGTGGAGTTTTATCTCCTGATCGATGCCCTGGGCCTTCGACTTTTGGGAGCGCGCATCATCGGAAATCTTTATCTCTTCGGCAGTCCCGACACCTTTTCGGAGGTCTTCATCTGAGAGTCGATCTCCCACCGCCGACTTCCCCGCCTGATAACCGAGGTAAAAAAGAAAAAACCCGATACCAATCACCGCCGCCAGCAGGATGACCACATGGATAAAGGTGACCTTGATCTCAAGGTAGGACCTGTCGGTCTCGCGATTCCTCATCTCACTTTTGGGCAGTTAAGCCCTTCAGCAGCTCAATGGGCAAGGGGAATATAATCATGGTGGTATTTTCCGCCGAGATATCCATCAGGGTTTGTAGATAGCGTAATTGGATGGTGGCGGTATTCTTTGTCATGGTGTCGGCAGCCTCTAAAAGTTTCTGGGACGCCTGAAGTTCACCCTCCGCATGGATCACCTTGGCCCGCCTCTTCCTCTCGGCCTCCGCCTGCATGGCCATGGCCCGCTGCATCTCCTGGGGCAAGTCTACATACTTGATCTCCACCATGGATACCTTAACCCCCCAGGGATCACTGTGTTCATCGATGATCTCCTGGAGCTTCTGGTTCAGCTTGTCCCTTGCGGACAGCAGTTCGTCCAGTTCCACCTGGCCCAGCACGGAGCGGAGGGTAGTCTGGGACAATTGGGAAGTGGCATAAAGATAATCCTGGACCTCAATGATCGCCTTCTTGGGGTCCACCACCCTGCAGTATACCACCGCATTTACCTTGATCGACACATTATCCTTGGTGATGACATCCTGGGGCGGGACATCCAGTACGATGGTTCTCAGACTCACCCTGATCATCTTGTCTATAGGATACAGGACGAAAATCAGACCCGGGCCTTTGGGCGTTGCCAGGACCCTACCCAGTCTGAAAATTACCCCCCTCTCATACTCTTTTAAAATCTTGATCCAGTTGAAGAGCAAAAACAACACAATGACGATGATAGTGATTGCCGGATATTGCATGTGCGCCTCCTATATCTAAGCGTCTTCGGCGACGCTCACTTTTAGTTTAAAATTTTTCATGGACTCGACCTTTACCTTCGTACCGGCAGGAATGACCTCGTCGGCAAAGGCATTCCACCATTCACCGTGTACAAAGACTTTACCCGCATTCAGGGTAATTTCGCTCGTAGCCGTGCCGATTTCACCGGCTAAGCCCTCCTGGCCGGTTTCGGTTCTTCTCCTCATCGCCTGAAATACCTTGTAAGTCAGAAACAAAAAGATAATGCCGAAACTAGCGGTGAAAACAATGATTATCGTCATGGTTGGCCTCATTTCAGGGATGGGGGCATCGATCAGTATTAAGGAGCCCAGAAAGAAGGAGATGATACCGCCGATGCCAAACATTCCGAATCCCTGGATCTTGATCTCCGCAATGAAGAATCCCACCGACAGCAGAATCAATAAAAGTCCCACGTAATTAATGGGCAATACCTGAAAGGCCAGGAAAGCCAGGAGTAGCGAAATGGCCCCGATGACACCGGGAACGAGAATTCCCGGGTTGGTAAACTCCAGGTACAGGCCAATCAGGCCGAATATCAACAGAAAGTAGGCCAGGTTGGGGTTGGTGATGGTGCGCAGCAATTTCTGCCGCCAGCTCAATTCGATTGGTATGATTCTCTCACCCTTTAGTTCTAATACATGGGTCTTACCGTCTGCGTTGCGCACCTCTTTGCCCTCCAGTTTCTCCAACAATTCATCCAGTCCATCGGCAATATATTCAATCAGGTTACTCTTCAGGCACTCCTCCGCCGTGTAAGAGCTGCTTTCACTGACCGCTTTCTCGGCCAATTCCAGGTTGCGGTTTCGGCTCCTGGCTAAAGATTTGGCATAGGAGACCGCGTCATTGGTAATTTTTTTCTTCATGGTCTCTTCGATTTTCCCACCCATGGCCGAAACCGGACTGGCGGCCCCCATGTTGGTGCCCGGGGCCATGGCGGCAATATCGGAGGCAAGGGTGATAAAGAACCCTGCCGAAGCGGCCCTGGCCCCCCTGGGGGAGACATAGACCGCAACCGGGGCCGGAGCGCTTAAAATCTCTTTAATGATGGCCCTCATGGAAGTATCAAAACCACCGGGGGTATCCATCTCGATGATAATGAGTTTGGGTTTAATTTCCCTGCGAATGGTGTCGAAGGCATCCACGATATACTCTTCGGTAATAGAATCGATGGGGCCGTCGATTCTGAGCTTTACAATCTCTCCATTGGCCATAAACGGAATCAAAATCACCAGCACCAAAATTATCGTTCTCATCTCGACACTATTATAGATAATATATCCCTAAAAAGCAAGATTCCCACCCAAAAATTTACATTTCCGGCGAACCGAAAGGGAAACTTAAATTTATTTCACCTCCAGAGCCGGGTCGCCCAGCAAATTATAGATATCCAGCACGTAGCGATGCCCCCCTCCATTGGCAAAATAAGCCATCGTCTTCAAGAGAGCCCTGCCGAGGATTTTTTGCTGGCCCTGAAAAGCGACCTTAAAAAACTGCTCCGCCAGTGCAGCAGACGGAGAGTTGGGGGAGGCCCCGCTGGGTGCCCACACAGCCACGGCCCCACCTGCGGCCTTCAGCAGCAAAGCTTCCCCCAGGGTAATCGTAGCCGGGAAGGGCAAAGCGCCCCACCACACAACTCATGGCCGTGACGATGGGCAGCCTATCGCCATTTTGCAGTGATGCGATATCGGCCGAGCGCAGCAGCCGTCATTCAGACGATATTTTCCGCCGGCGGTATCCTGACGCAGCAGATCAAAACCCAACAGGCCGGGAAAAGCCTGCTGGTACAGTTTTTAACAACTATTCTCTTAAATAAAAAGGGCATATTAAACCTCAACGACCAATCTTAATATTCTATGTTAGTATAAATCAATTAAAATTTCAATACCCGCTAACCAGGACTTACCCCAAAATGTCAAATAGGATTAAAGATCTTTGCCTGACCTCGATCCGTCTCACCCGCTGGCTGCATCCGCCGTCACCTCGGCGGCGTAATCCCATAAAGGGGACGGAAAAATCTACGTCTCTACACGGAATAATAACTAATTATTTAGTATCAAGGCGAAATGTTCGCCTCGCAAATACAAAAATTGAGCTTTCACGGCGAACGGTTCGCCTCGCAACCTCAACAATTGAACATTTAAGGCGAACGGTTCGCCTCGCAAATACAAATTTTGTACATTCACGGCGAAGGCTTCGCTTCACAACCTCAACAATTGATCATTCAAGGCGAAGGCTTCGCCTCGTAACCTCAACAATTGAGCTTTTAAGGCGAAGGCTTCGCCCCAAACGATGAAAAATAGTGTCTGGACGGACTTCGTCAGAGGGTTTATGGGGAATAGTTGTTCTTTTTTTCAGCATCGCTCTTCTTTTGAGGTCGGCAATAGTATCCGGTGGACAATTCGGTGACACAATTATCTGTACCGGGGAGCAAGATATCCGCCCAAAAATTTACATTTCCCTTGAGCCAAAAGGCACTGCTGGATAAAATTTGCCTCTTCAACCAGGACAATCCCTTAGATTATCACAGCAACCCCTGTAATGTATCCCCAGTGATCTTTTAAGAAAATCAAAATCTCATTCATTCTTTTTTAACTCCTACTAAATCTCTACTTTAAAAGATAATAGATCTTTTTTACTGATGACCTGGGCGCAGACGCCGTGGGCATGGGCCTGCAGCCATTGCTGCCCTTCCCTGGATATGAGGGCGGCCCTGATCTTTTCGGAATATTGTTTGGATGCCCTCAGCCGATAAACACAATCGGAAATGACCTGGCAGCCCACATCCACCATGGTCACCCGCCCCATACATCTTTTACCGACCCTGGCTACTAAAATATCTCCTGGTTCGGCAATTATGGTATTTGGAATTACGGCATTATTCAATTTCACTGTCGAATGTAAAGAAACGGGAAAAGATGAAGTGTGAAAACATTGAATCCCCAGATGCCCCAATTCCTTTTTTGATCGGCTACCTCGTTTTATTTCAACATATAAATCTTTTAAAGTTGCCGATGTATTTTCGTGTCTTCGATGCCTTTTCCACACATAATAGGAGTAATCCATCCGATAAATGGACTCTTTTTTTGAGATAAAAATGGCTTCTCTCAACTCACCATAGGTATTGGATTTATAGAGAGGAATTTTGGAAGCCGAAAGCCCACCTTTTTCCAACAATAATATATGAGTTCTGGCTTCTGTATTGGCAAAAATTTTATCCGGGAGTTGCATAATTCCTATTATCTTATGGTTGTTTACTAAGTCTTCTCGCAAATCGGTGAATTCGTGCCCGGCGAACATACTGTCCGGGAGAATAATTCCGAGTTCTCCTCCTGTTCGCAGCATCCTTAAATTTTGGGCCAAAAACATGAGATCAGAAGTCATTCGGGACAATCGCATGCTCCGCTCCAGGGCAGCATCTTTGAGAAACGATTTTATTCGATCACCGTTATCTAAACGAAGATAAGGGGGATTGCACACAGCCACATCGAGAGAACCTACCTTAAGATTCATCTTTTGAGGCAAATTAGGCGATAAACCGTCGATGTGAAGAATTTTGGCAAAAGACAATTTCGATGATACGCTTGAAACACTGGCCGGATCGACATCTATGGCATAAAATTGGGCGTGACGCCAGCGGGCAAATGCAGCACTCAAAAGCGAACCCTCCCCAACCCCCAGGTCCAGAACATTTTGCGGGGCTTTCTGTTGAAATTTAGACACCAACAGATCCGAAACAGCCTGAATCGTATAGTATCTCCCTAATGGTTCCATGTTTAGCTATAGTATATATCGAAATCTTGTTTCATTATTTACCCTGCGAAATAGCATCTTTGAACGCTTTTCTGAACTTATTGTAGACATCTTTTAAGATTCCATGAGAACTGGGGGCTCAATGTTGGAAAAAAAGATATCACAATATTTCTTAAATCTATTTTTATCTTTTCTAAAGTCCCATGACCAGTCGGTTAATTCTTCCCGGGCGCTCCTGGTAAGCACTTTCCGAAACAAAAAATCATTGATAATTTTAACGGTATTGGTACATACCGTGAATATATCCTGGAGTGCCTTTTCATCCAGGTTTATCGGTTTTGCCAGACTTTCTTTATGTTCTTTTAATCCCAATTTAATCGCATTATTAGAACCCAGTTTCCCAAATCGATGCACAATACAATGCCTGAGTTGACACACTTTGGAAAATGGTTTCAGTACTTCTTCTACTTCATCGGGGAAATTGCCTTTGACCCCCAAAAATGTCCTCAGTGACTCCTTTATATTACTCTCATTTGCAAAAGAACAATTTTCCAACAACACTTCAGGTAACTCTTCCAGCCTGGAATGAGTAATGGCGGCGCCATAGGTTATTTGCTGTCCTTCACTGGCTTTTTTTGATTCTTCATCAAAAAAGATCAATCGGCCGATGACCTCACGAAAATAACTCTCTACCGCCGAAACGTAGCCCAATAAAATTAAATTGGCCAGTTGAGGCGGTATCGATTCATCAGGTTTTTTAAGATAAGGTGAAGTCAGCTTGTTTAGCTCTATTAATTTTTTATAAAATTTATCAATAGGAGATTCCCGGGGTTCTTTATAATCTTTTTTGAAAAGATCTTTGGTCTCTAAATCGGCGGGGGGGGCATAATTATAAGTCTGGTAAGTAAATTCAAATTTTTCCATTATGTCAGGAATTCCTCCACCAGGGCTTTAGCTATCATAACTATCTTCGCTGATCTTTTTGGCCCGATATAACGTGCCTTTTGCAACTCCGAAGCCGGCGCAGTTGCTGAGATGATATCGCCCACCGTCTTAAAGTCGGTTTGATTTTTGATTCTTTGAATCTGGAATTGAGAAATCGGCAATTTATCAATGGGAATTTGCATACATTTCTCAAATGTCGAATGCCCTACCAGTTGATTTCCACAGTTTTGACAGAACTTTTGATCATCGGTTAATCTTTCAGCACCACAATGACTGCATTTAGGCAGATCAAGTCTAATGTTGTTTAGTTGTTCCTCGGCTAAAATGGTTTTAAATTCTCGCCGGACCGGATGCTTGGTTGGCCTTCTCTTTATAAATTCTACTATCTTTTCAGCATTAAAACCTCGTTCTGGGCTGAAAGCTCTTTTTTGAATCAGAAACAGCATATGGGGAATGTATCGATTGTACTCTCTTTCGCTGCCCCCATGTTTAACTGCGGAAAACTCGTACAGCAAACCCGCCTCAATTAAAAATCGAATCATCCGCTTAATCTTTTGATCCTGCTCAGGTTTTATTCCTATATAAAGCTGTCTCTCGTTTTTATCAGCCAACCGTTCATTTTCTTGTTTAAGGAGGTTGTTCATATTTTCAAATAGTACATAACCGATTTCAATGATTGACTTAAACTGGGGCATCTTTTGTTGAAGAGATAAATATTCGTCCGTTATTAATTTGGCTTGATCACCAATGACTTTATTGAATTTCTCTTGTGGTTTTTGATCCGCCATTTGCGAGTAATTCCTGAGCAAGACGATAAAGGCCCGGGGGATGCCAAAAGCGGCAAATTTAAAAAGTTCTAAGATATCCCTCGAGATTACATCTGGAATCTCAGTAAATCTCTTTTCTATCAATTCATCCATGAAGAGGCTGTAGTTTTCATTTTCTATACTGAGCCAGGCTTCGACCTCTTCGGCATCATGTCTTGGGTGAAACCGAGGGCCATATTCGGTGGTGCCCGGGTAAACAGAAGCCTTCGGTGCGATTTTCTTTGTCTTTAAGCTTCTATAAACATCAAAAAATTCAACCAGATAATCGGGTGTCAAAGTCAAGGCAGCGTCGTCCAACAGCAGAATGATTCGTTTTCGCTTTAATCTTGAAGCCAGGTTTTCAATGATATTGCTAACATTATTAATTGTGGCGGCAGAAATAACTTGATCATGCCATGGCTGGGTAATGCTCTTTTCAACTTGAGAGGTAAATTCTTTCAACTTTTCTTGATTGAGTAAGCTGTTGTCTTTGAAAAGTTTTAACTGACTGCCCAGGTCCGACAGTAATTGGTAACAGCTTATCAGGATTTTACTTAGAATCCAGGTGTGAAAAATATTTATGGCATTGGGTTTTTTATGTAGAAAGGGTTCAAGATGATAATATTTACTGAATGACACATAAATTGCCAGGGGCAAATTTTTATCGTTAAGGCATTTATTATAGGCCACTTTCATCTGATGGGTCTTACCGGTCCCCCTGGGGCCTACAATTAATTTTGCCCCTTTTTGTAAAATTTTATCCTGGAGGTCATCAAAAAATTTGTTCTGTACCGTCCATTTAAGCAGGTCCTCTTCTTCAATAAAATCGGCCCTCTCTTCATATTCCTTTTGATCAAATAAATCACTCATAGCTCCATCTTCTTTTTATTAACTTAAAATATAATATTAATGAAATTATGCTTTTCTGTCAAACAAAAAAATTTCATTTGCTCGGCTTAGATGTTGGTGATCTGGAGATTGAACTTTTTGAAGTGAGCGTCGAAAGTCAGTATCCGATAAATTTTTTGGTTCTTCACCTCTTCGGCGATGATGAGGTAGGGCAGAAATATCAATGGCAGAAAACGGTGGGGGGAGGGTTTGCGTATTAATTTATTTATCCGGTAAAATAGCATTTTCAGGAGGTTACGGTGAATCGGAAATTAAGTTTATTGACAACCATCGCAGTAGTTTTGAATGTCATGGCCTTTGCCGGTACTCAAGCCGGAACAGGAAACAGCGTCCCATTTGACCTGAAGTTCTTACAACAGTTGGAGGTGCCGAGATACAGATGGTTACACAACAATAAAATTTTACTGTTGGATAACCGGGTGGATGAAAAGGAACGCACCTTAGAGATACTGGAGCCTGAAACCGGTAAACGGTCACCGGCGCTGGACAGACAAACCGTTTTAGCAGGCTTGAAAAAACTCTGTCCTGAGGGTGCGCCCCAAACGATCGAATGGCCCGCTGCCGTCGACGGCCGCGGTAGCGGTGTTGTTTATATATTAAATGGGGATCTCTTCCTGGTGAAAACAGAGAGCAGTCATGTCCGCCGCCTGACCGAAACGGCAGCAGAGGAGAAATCTGCTGCCTTTTCACCGGACGGCAAGTGGCTCGGTTTTATCCGGGATAACGAGATTTACGCCGTAGATTTAAGAGGTAACAAGGAAAAACGATTGACCTTCGGCGCCAGCGACACGCTGTACAACGGCCCCCTCTCCTGGGTCTACTGGGAAGAGATCTACGACCATACGGATGTGCCCTATGCCTGGTCCCCCGATTCAGAGGCCATCGCCTACCTCCAAACCGACGATTCACCGGTGTCGGTCTCCACCTTTATCCACTTCAAACCCGCCACCCAGCAGGTGGTGCGGCAGCGCTATCCCAAGGCGGGCCAGCCAAATCCGAAAGTCCGCCTGGGAATCGTGGAGATCGCCACGGCCCAAACCACCTGGATGGCGTGCGGCGACTATGAGTACCTGGCCCGTTTCAACTGGCTGCCGGAGGGAAAACGGATCGCGGTGCAGACACTGGATCGCCCCCAGCAAGAGCTGAGGCTGCTTTTTGCCGACAGGGCCACCGGCAAATCGGAACACATTCTTACCGATCGGCAGCCCGGCTGGATCAACCTGAATCACTCCCTCTATTTTTTTAAGACAAAAGAGAGATTCATCTGGCTGTCCGAACGGGATGGGTATCAGCATTTGTATTTATACCGACTGGACGGCCGACTCATCAGGCAGTTGACAAAGGGCGCATTCATGGTGGTTTCGGCCACCGGGCAGTTAACCGGCGGCAACGGCGGCCTTACGGGAGTGGATGAAAAGGCGGGCCTCGTCCATTTCACCTCCAGCCGTAAAGCCCTGAAAGAGCGGCATCTCTACCGCATAAGGCTTAATGGCAAGGGCCTGATCCGGCTCAGCAGCGGAGACGGCGTGCATGCGGTTCTCTTCTCCCCCAACATGTACTATTACCTGGATCAATATGCCAATGCTTCCCAACCGCCCCAATTGACCCTTCACCGGGCCAACGGCATCCAGCTTTCCACCATCGCCCCAGCCATGAAACAAATCCTCTCTTTATTGAATTTCCGGCCGCCTGAATTTCACACCTTTAAAACCCGGGACGGTCTCGAACTGCCGGCCATGATGATCAAACCCGCAAACTTTGATCCCCGGAAAAAATACCCGGCCGTCGTCATCATCTACGGCGGCCCCGGCGCCCAGCAGGTGATCGACAGATGGAGCACCTATCGGGCGCTGAGGTACTACATAATGGCAAGAGACGGTTACTTCGTCTTTGTGGTGGAGGTGCGGGCCGGGATGGGCCGGGACAAGGCCCTGGAGACCTCGGTATATAAACGGGCCTACGGCATGCAGAATGTCAAGGATATCTTAGACGGGGTCAAATGGATCAAACAGTTGCCCTACATCGATGCGGACCGGCTGGGCATCATGGGCGGCAGCGGCGGCGGCTGTACCACTCTATTTGCCATGACCCACTCGGACATATTCAAGGCCGGGATTTCCCTCTACCCGGTATCGGATTGGGGCTTTTACGACAGCATCTACACGGAGCGCTACCTGAACACCCCCCAGGAGAATCCGGAAGGATATAAAGAGACTTCATGCGTGCGGGCCGCTGCCGATCTCAAGGGGCGCCTGCTGATCGTGCACGGCACCTATGACGACAATGTGCATCCCCAAAACACCCAGGCATTTATCCATGAACTGATTGGCAGCGGCATCCAGTTCGACCTGATGATATACCCCTGGGAAAAACACGGCGTCCGTAATCCCCGGGCTATGATGCACCTCATGACCCTGATACGCAACTTCTGGCGCCAAAATTTGTAATTATCAGCCTCAACTTTTTACTATTTTTTTAGAACTTTTTCCGAGAAAAATCGTATAGCTTAATGCATAGTGAAGATTCGCGATACATTTATTGACATTTTTGTGATTAAATATTAAAATATAATATTAAGTGACAAAGGAGGTAATATGAGATTTTGCGTCCCAGGAGCTGAGGAGCCAGCAATTTAAGACGAGTAATAAAGCCGGGTTATTACCCTATTTTTTAAAACTTTCAAAGAACTGGAAATTGAGGAAGAGGTACTCAATGATGAATAAAATTGCAGGCAAGAAAACTGTTTGGGAGAGTCAAGTTGTGGATAAAAAAAAGCTTTAATTCTATTTTTTATAAAATCACATTAGATTCTTATCGAAATTTTATTTTTTGATGTGAAACAAAATTCTAGTAAGGAGGAAAACATGGACGCAGAAGTTGAAGAAGCCTAAAGATCCCGTTGCCAATTTACAGCCTAACTAAAAGGCTTAAAAGCTAACCCACAGGAGGTTTTAACTCGAAATCGAGTTAAAACCTCCTGCCCACCCACAGAAGGAGAGACAAACTTTGCTCATCCTCACTAAATAAAAAAAAACGGAATTGCCGAAATTCTTGGGATTTTCATTGACATTTCACTTTTTCTCTGGTACGATTTCCTATACGACACAAGGAGGTTACAATGAATCATTACAGTTTAAGTTGCAACGATGGCTGCAGTTCTAGTGAAACTGAAGCAGCGGTAGTAGTAGCAGCCGATGAAGTGGTTGCCTGCTAAACAAATTTAAGAAAGCGATTAAGTAAAAGGAGGTTCTAATTCTATTTGGAATTAGGGCCTCCTCCCACCCCTCTCCAGAAGTTAGATGAAAGGTGGCAAAGTGGAGTCGAATATTAAATACAAATTCTCGAAATTCAATTTTTTCTTTAAAGACAAAGAAAACAAACATATTTTATATAATTCTTCTACCGGTGTACTGGCGAGTTTAGATGACTCAAACTTTAGAAAATTAAACGAATTCATTCAAGGCAAGAACAACGGATTAGATCACAAGGTATTGGATAATTTAATAAAGACCAGATTTATTATTAAAGACGACATCGATGAATTAAAAGAGTTTAAAATTGCCCAGGCAATCAGGAAATTTAAAACCAATGAACTTATTTTAAACATCATCCCCACCATGGATTGTAACTTTAGGTGCCGATATTGCTATCAACATGATAGAAATCCCCAAAGAATGGATCAACTCATTCAAGATAGCATCATCCGGGCAGTGGAGAATAGAGGAAACATTTTAAGTAAGCTGACGGTGATGTGGTATGGGGGGGAGCCCCTGTTGACAATGGATATTATTGAGCACTTATCCAAAAATTTTATGCGCTTATCAAAAAAACATAACTTCGATTATTATGCCAATATCAGTACAAATGGATTTCTTCTGTCTAAAGATGTTATAAAAAAATTGCTAAATTATAAGGTCAAGGAATATCAAATTAGCTTTGATGGCCCGCCAAAAACCCATAATCAACGACGCATTCATAAAGATGGTTCTCCTACATTCGACAGGGTGTTTAATAATTTAAAGATTTTTCAAGAATTCAAGGACGATTTTCAGGCATCTATTCGCATTCATTTCGATACCAGCAATGTCGATGAGATTGACCGGCTCCTGGAGATATTTAGCCGTCAGTTTTCAGACGATAGAAGATTCAAGATATATTTCCAACATTACCATTCCATGAATGAGGCCACCATAAAAAAATGTGGGTTTGGCCCTCCCCCGGCAGATAAAATCCCCGAGATCATTATGAAACTCTATCGATCAGCGGTTGAGAAAGGTTTGAATGTATCGATACCTACCCGAACCACACCGAGATTTTTCTACTGCGAGGCCGAATTGAATTATTATTACTTGATTAACTATAATGGCGATATTTTAGCGTGTGTTCACACATTGGATCCGAAATCAAAAATAGGCGAAGTCACCCAAACAGGAGATCTTAAAATATCTCACGAGAAACGAACTCCCTGGCTGACGAAGGATCCACTTGAAGAAGAGAAATGCAGAACATGTAATCTATTACCCCTATGCTCAGGGGGATGTGCCTATCAAAAGGTTTTTCATAACAACATAAAATGCCTTCGCATCAAACCCAATTTCAAGAAAATTTTAAATTTATTAATTCAATAGATATCAGGTATTAAAATGAAAGATAGAATCCTTATTATAACGAAATTCAAAAACTTGAAAAGGAGGTCCCCATGGACCAAACTGCTGCCATAGAGGCAAACAATCTGGTAAAAAAATATAAAAAATTTACCGCGGTTGATGGCCTAAATCTCAAGATTTACCCAGGAGAAATTTTTGGCCTGTTAGGGCCAAATGGAGCGGGAAAAACAACCCTTATGGAAATGATAGTGGGGCTCAAAAAACCCACCCAGGGCTCAGTATCAATTTTAGGCTATAACCCGTTTGGGATTTCTCGCAGCTATAAGGAAAAAGTGGGCATCCAACTGGAGTCCACGGCTCTTCCCCAAAAAACTAAAGTAATAGATATATTCAAGCTATTTGCCAGCTTTTATAAAAATAGTCTGAATATAGATGAACTATTGGAATTACTTAATTTAATGGAAAAAAAGAATAGCTATATAAGAACTCTCTCTAAAGGGATGAGGAGAAAAGTAGGTATAGGGATGGCGCTGGTTGGGAATCCTGAAGTTCTATTTCTGGATGAACCCACGTCTGGTTTAGATCCTATAATGAGAATGCAATTGTGGGACATTCTCAACCAAATCTGTCAACGGAATAGGACAATATTTGTGACCACCCACTATTTAGAAGAAGCAGAGAGAGTATGCGATCGGGTGGGAATAATGGACAAAGGAAAATTAATGAAAATAGGAAAACCCAAAGATTTAATTGATGAAATTGGATTTAAACAAAAAATCGAGGTTGACGTCCCTAAAGACAAATTAACCCCTGAGATGAGGCAGTCCTTATCCGATATGGGTAAAACTATAGTCAAGTATGGTGATAGGAAAACTTCCATTTTGACAAAAAATCCTTATCCAGTGATTAAAAAGCTTAATGAAGGTATACAGGGTGATACGGAAATAAGACTCGTCAGAGTATCTTTAGAGGATGTCTTTTTTAATGTAGCAGGAAGGGAGTTTAGCGATGAAATCAATAATTAGTGTATTCGTTTTTGAAACCAAACTACTTTTTAGGCGAAAGCAGACCATTTTCTATACCTTCTTTATCCCGGCGTTGTTGCTTTTCGTATTCGCCCAGGTGGGTAAAGATTTCCCCGGTTATGCCCAATTTATCATCCCCGGTTTAATAGGAATGGTAGCACTCTCGCACTCTATTCAGTCGATCTCTCCCACCATTGGATATTACAAGATATCCGGAGTCTGGAAAAGAGTTAAATCTTCCCCCATAAAAGTCTGGAAATTTACGTTGGGCTTACTTATCAGTAGGTTTATCTTAATTTTCTGCGGCTCAATATTTCTTGTTATATTGGGCCATTTGACCTACAATTTTCAAATCATGGGAAATATCTTTTATCTCTTTTTATTTATCTCAATTGGGATACTGAGTTTTATGAGCATAGGCTTGTTTGTAAGCTCTTTCTTCAGGACCGTAGAAGCCATTTCTTTAACAACGAGTCTCATTGTGTACCCGATGCTTTTTTTAAGTAATGCGTTCTGGCCCATTGATATGTTCCCCAAACCCTTAGCTATCATATCTCAAGGTTTACCGCTGACTCAGATGGTCCATTTTTCCAGGGTCGCCATAAATGGGGATCCCATAATAATGTCTGAAATGATCGTAGGCATAGCAATCATCCTGGCCTGGCTCATTGTTTGCTTTTTCTTAGGCGTCATGGGATTTGTTAGAGCAGAAAAGGATTAAAAAAAGATTGTGGAAAAGAACAAGAGAGGATCGTTATAAATTACCGACTTTCTCTATTGTCAATTTAACCTCTTTTGTTTTGAAAAATAGATACGTTCGAAAGTCAAAATTGTCAATTGCGTTATATCCAGTCATGTCATAGTGATTGGGCGTAAAGCTGAATTTTAAATTACCAAAATAAAAAGAGTCATCTTTAAATTTTGGCTTTTCCCTATATTCCAGGTAAAGGCGCAGATATTCATGTTCAGATAAACTCGAAAAAATAAAAGTATAACTCTCTTTACTCCGCTCAATAATCAATCGATGGGGCTTCATTTTACTGGCGCTGTACCCATCCCATTTAAACACATGAATTTGATCTCCCTCCTGAGTGATTTCACAAGGATCTGCATCATGGGCGGGCGTTGTTATTCTGTCCGAAGATTCTTTTGTCCACCAGGGTGAGCGCAGCATGACTTCTATCTCCGGAAAAAAAATATGACCTATTTGGGGATAAAAAACCAGGTCAGTCAGAGGGCCAGATAATTTTTCCTGCGCATAATAATTCTTACAGAGAGAATACTCCCTTTCACACCGTCTTTCTAAATCATGCCATTTGTCCGGCTCTTTTTTTAAGGCATATTGGGTCAAGCCACTTTTTAGATCTATCCGGATTAACGTTAAAACTTCCGTAATTTTAAGTATATCATCCTCAACGATGGGCTTTGCCGGTGGAGTAAACTTTAAAAAACGATAAATAAACTTTTCTTTGGTTATTTGATATATTGGGAGCAAGACCCCCAGGGGGAGCCCCAGCAGTTTTTCATTTAAAGGTACAAAGCCCATAATTTTATAAAATCTCATCAATTTCTGGTCTGCCGGTCTCGCTACTACCCAACTGATATTGTTATCCTCCATAATTTCACAAAGTTTATCAAATAACTTTTTCAGTATATTTAACCGGTCACTGCTAAGTCCCGGGATAGAGAAAACATCTGTCCACATGACCTCATGGGGAGAACGATGAAATAACGTAAAGCCGCTGATTATCACATCATCCTTCAAGACAATAACCTTATAATCGGAATTTTGTAGAAAATAACGGGCTTCCTCATCCGGAATAGAATCTTTTAAAATTCTTCCCTTTCTTAGAGCTCCAATAAATTCCGTAGCGTATTGCTCAAAGTTATCAACCACTTTAATTTCATAAGGACTATTCTTATCCATTCTATCACCTCTAAATTATCGTTTTATAGACACAAATAATATGTTTTTCTGGATATATATGATAATAACCCCCATATACCTAAATCTACTTGTCTGCTATACCCAATACAGACCTACCGTTTCTGACTACCGGCTATTATAAGGTTGTAGGATCTACACCGGTATTCCAAATTCGGGTCTTCAATAAATATGAATCACCAGTATTCTGCCAAACCGTCATATACGCCCCTTCGTCACAGAGGACGTTAGCTGCAATCGCAGCAACAGTCGGCATTGTGAATTTTACAGTATAGGTTCCCAGTTCTACGACGTGGGTACCATAGTCCCAGACTTCTAATGTAGTCGTGGTATACGAATCTGTACTTATGCCCATATCCTTTGATGCCTGCATAAAAATTCTCACGGCTTCTTTCCCATCTGACCTGACACTATAATTCGGCATCCAGACGACATCATCGGTAAAATAGACCAGCATGCCTTCAATATCATCCGCAATCACCGCATTATTGATCGCTGCATTGAGAGATTCAATCTTTACTCTTACAGGATCCGGGGTTCCACCAATGAGTAAATTGTGGCTCAAAAACATAAAAATAACAGAAAACAAAATCAACTTTGAAATTGTGAATTTCACATTTACCTCCTTTTGATAGTTGTTTTGATATTTATATACGTAATTTAGGTTATGGGGGTGACAATTTGACATTTGTTGATTCGGAGAATCAGGTCCAATCCCAAAAAGTACCTTCTCTTCCGGGGACTGTTTAGAAAGCAGAATCATCGTGGTTCACCGTTTTTATATCGAAAAATCCATAATTCAAATTTCAAAATTTAGATTTGAATTTTAACTAAAATAACGGTTAAAGTCAAGTCTTCTTTTCATCAGGGCCTTTATATCTTCCATAATATTTTGTTAAGGAAGTTACGGTAAACAGATAATTAATCGGCCTGAGCTTTAATAAATAGAATAACAGGTGATAAATGGCAATAAGAAGCAGAATATATAAAATATACCACCCTGACCAGAGGGTAATCCTTCCCAATACGGGACCGAATCTCTCTACCAAAACCGGCACCACCAGCGGAAAGAGTGTATCTAAGGGATACCAGGTGGTGATCCAGAACAAAAAGATGACATAAAAAATATTCGCCTGAATGGCCTGTTGAGGACAGTTATTGATGCACCTCATGCAGCTTTCACATTTCCATGTCCAGTATGGTCTGCCTTTTTTTATTTTAATGGCAGAAACCGGACAATTTTTTTCACAAATCTTGCATCTTTTACAACTATAAGAAGCATAAAGGGTTTTTGCTAAAAATATCTTTCCGGCGATTAAATATACAATACCGATGGGGACCCACAGTAGATACGAAATTCGAAAATTTGGGCCGTGCCTTTTTTCACTGTAAAATAAAAAATTAAAAAAATATTCCAGCCGTGGTTTACTATAGGCAATCCATTGATTTATGCTAAAAGAACTAAGTGGCGGATGAATGGAGATCCAGCTTCCGGGAAGATTTAAATCGATAGAACCCTTAACAGAGTACCCTTTACACCTTAGTATAACCGCGGGTAAATATAGAGCTCCTCCAGCAAAACCGGGGATGAGTATCTTACCAATTTTTGCCCCCCCTATTATGGCGACAAGAAATACGTCCTTAATGCGGGATTTAGGAAACTTAATAATAAATCTCAACATGGCCCAAATAGGCAAAAAACCATGGGTTGGATATAAAAATCCTATAAGGGATTTTTCATTCTCATGGGGGAGCTCTGGGGTCTTGATTCTATCGATTGGTTGAATCACCGTGTTAACTCCTGCTTTTTTTGCCGCCTCTGCCATCCATCTACAGGCAGCCGCAGAGTTCCCTGTACCGGAGAAATAATAAAGGATCAGGTTTTTATACTGCATTTCTACAGAGACATCCGGTAATGATACCGGCTACTGTGTCTGGTGATGAAGGTAACGATTTCTTAGCTCTTTATAAAACGTCATGAACTTTTGAACATGTGATTGCTCGTAATTTTCTCCCAAAACCTTATTTGTTCGATAAATAAGATAGGCCAGTTCCCTGTAAAATTTTTTAAGAGGAAGTTTTGTGGGCAGGACCATATGGCTGAGGTCGAAAAATTCCAGATCGGTGGTGGTCAGTCGATCCTTTAGCTCTTCATATAAATCGGTTCCCGGTAGTGGGGTTAAGGGGATGCACATCACGAAGTCCACTTCCAGGCCTTTTATATAGTTGGCTAAATTGTCAAAATCCTCTAAATCATAATCGGGGGGGACAATAAAGGAGGCATCGATTCGCATACCTATTTTCTTTAATAGTGAGATCGCCTCTTCGTTATTACTGGTGGTGTTTTTCTTTTTAAAATATTCTAAGACCTCGGGTCGATTGGACTCTGCGCCGATAAGAACCCCCTTCATTCCTGCTCTCTTCCACTTCTCAAACAACCCCGGATGTTTGATGACCGTATCTGAACGAACAGAGGCTGTAAAAATTTTTTTCATCCCCGACTCAATGATGAGGTCTGCCAATTTTTCCATTCTCTCAACATCAATAAAGGTCTCATCATCCGCAAAATCAACAAAAGGCTCCTTTATGGTTTTTAATTCTTCGAAGATGGAATAGGGATTCCTTGTCAGATATTTTCCTTTGGTGACCTTCCACTGGGAACAAAAATTACACCTGAAGGGACAACCTTTGGAGGTACGAATAGTGGCCAGGGGTTTAAAAACTCCTATGGATGGTTCAGAAAAATAGTTCTGCCGGTAGCTTAAGGTTAACGAACGATCGGGAAATGGGAAGCTGTCAAGATCAGGGATATCCCTGGGTGGGGTGAATTTTAACTGGCCGTTGGCATAAAATGAAATACCTTTTACGTCAGTCACATCATGATTTTCTTCGAGCCGCTCCACAATGTCACGGAAAGTAAAGACCCCCTCTCCCATGACAATGATATCGATGGCCGGATCACAAAAATCCTGTGGAGCTATAGTGGCATGGTGGCCCCCGACAACGGTAAAGATGTCAGAATTAAAGGCCTTGATTTTCTTACAAAGGTCGATGGTGATATATACCTGGGGGACATAACTGGTTAAGCCCACGACATCGGGGGCATATTCTGCCAGATGTTTTTCCAGGGATTTATCAAGCCGTAAATCAAGGATCCGAACCTCATGTTTATCGGAAACACCGGCTCCCACATATTCAAGCTCCAATGGCTCATATAGGAATAATTCACCGCAGGGATACAGCTTTTCATCGAGCGGCGGTTTCACGAGTAATATTCTCATTGTTTACCTCTTCTCTTTTATCTTAACATCTAAAATTCTCGGGATTATAGAGCTATATTCTCCCTATCTGTTTGCCTGGGTTTACCATCCTTAGAGATAGATTGGCAGCGGCACCAATCAGTGGGGTTGGTGATGGAGGTGGCGATGTTTTATCGCCTTGTGCAATTTCATGAATTTTCTGATATGTGATTGATCATATTTTCCTGCCAGGGATTTATTTATCCTATAATACAGATAGGTCAATTCTCGGTAAAAATTTTTTAGCGGAAGCCTGGTGGGTAACACCGCATGGCTGAGGTCAAATAGCTCTAAATTGGAGGTGGTCAGTTGATCCTTTACCTCTTCATACAAATCGGTTCCTGGCAAGGGGGTCAGGGGGATACACATCACGAATTCAGCCTCCAGATTTTTTGCATAATTGGCCAGATTGTCAAAATCCTCTATGTCATAGTCAGGAGGAATGATAAAGGAGGCATCAATTTTAACACCCATTTTTCTCAATATTGAGACCGCCTTCTCATTATTACCGGTTGTGTTCTGTTTTCTTAGATATTCTAAATCCTTGGGGCGATTGGACTCCATTCCAATCAGTACCCTCTCTAAGCCCGCCTTTCTCCACTTCTTAAAAAAGTCAGGATTTTCGACAACCGTATCTGAACGTACTGCGGAGGAAAAAAGTTTCTTTATCCCTGAGTCAAGAATCAGGTCTGCCAGCTTGTCCATCCTTTTAAGATCAATGAAGGTTTCATCATCGCCAAAATCAATATAGGGCTCTTTTATGCTTTTCAATTCTTCGAGAATCGCCTCGGGGGATCTGGTCAGGTATTTTCCTTCGGTGATTTTCCACAGGGCACAAAATTTACATCTATAGGGACAACCTTTGGATGTCCGAAGGGTGGCCAGGGGCTTAAACAATCCATCGGAGGTCTCAAGAAAATAGTTCTCCCGGTAATGCCCGGTCAGCACACGATTGGGGAATGGGAAACTATCGAGATCGGGATACTCCCTGGGTTCGGTGAACGTGAGCCCACCGTTTTGAGAAAAGGCAATTCCTTTTACTTCCCTTACATCCTGCTTGTTGTCGAACCGCTCCACAATTTCACGAAAAGTAAAGACACCCTCGCCCATGACGATGACGTCGATATCAGGATCGCAGAAATCCCGGGGGGCCATGGTGGCATGATGACCGCCCACTACGGTCAAAATACCAGGGCGACTGGCCTTAACCTTCTTTAAAATGTCTTTGGTTATGTAAACCTGCGGGGTATAGCTGGTTATCCCCACAATATCTGGGGCATACTCCTCTAAATGTTTTTCCAGCGACGGTTCCAGGCGCATGTCGAGAATACGGACTTCATACTTATCCGAGACACCGGCTGCCACGTATTCGAGCTCTAAGGGCTCGCTCATAAACAAATCATCGCCTGGAAGTTGTTTTTCACTTGTCGGCGGTTTAATGAGTAATATTTTCATTTTTTACCTCGTTTATATTTATTTATTGAAATTTCTAGATCTCAAACCGGATCTTCTATTCTAAATAAAAGTAACAACAATGTCAAATTTCTGTAGACAGAGAGATTGGCTCCCTATCCAATGGCCCGTTAAGTTCCTCTGTGCCCGGTAAGACAAACCGGCCATCCTTGATAATATCGACACACTTCCCGCCATCTTGCACGGCGGTAATAAAAAGGATCGAATCAAAAGCCAATGTGATATCATTGTGTTTGTTCGTATAAGCCTCCCGGGGATTCGTCTTCCGGAGAATAGACTTTTCATTCTCTACTGCGCATACTTCTTTGTTATTAAATTGGTTGTACTTCTTGCGATCCTCTGACCGCGAATAGCAGGGGTCCCCAATCGCGAAATGGGGACCGGTCTTTTCCATAATCAAGACGGGTAAAACATTCATTATATTATATCTCTTTGAAGCAGCATACACGGGAGTATTCGTGCCAATTGCAAATTCCCCGATCGGCAGAGTTTTATGGGGGAACAGCAGGTTTTCTTCGATATATTTTTTATTATCCCCGTCAGAATCAAAATTTGTGCAGGAATAATCGGTAACATAGCCATCCTTGAAAGTCAAAGTAAGGTTATCATATCTAAAAAAATTCTGATAGGTTTCTTCAACATGCAGCACACCGTTTGTCCCGGCCAGTTGAGGTGCCGTAAACACCTCACCGACGGGAATATTAAAGGAGGCACCGGCATTATCGAAATTTGTCTGGCTGGCCGGATCTTTGAGGGGCTGCAGTTTAACTCGAATATCTGTCTTATTCTCTCCTTTTCCCTTCACATGGACGTAATCGGCCCGGTCTAAAATATCGATGATAATTTGTTGAATTTTCTCATATCGTTCAGAATCAAGCATATTAATTTCAACGATATCCTCGAATATCTCCTCAAATTTTTCACCGATTTCCGGGGTGGGAAAAGCCACCAGGCAAAATGACGTTTCGGAATTAGGTATATAGGAATCAAAAATCTGATGGGCCTCATTATTATACGTTTGAAATGTCTGCTGCTGCTCCGGGCTCAGTTTCAAGCACTCTTCCTTCCGCTCCGGGCTAAAAGGTATTTCACCGAACACATTTATGCCCAGTGCGCCGGAATATTCTGTCAAAATTTCTCTATTCCTCTCAAGGCCATTTTTTAAACTTGTCAGCATCATTTGCGTATATGATTCATCCAGATAAAGGGCATTGTCGAATTTGTGGTCAAACGTATACTGCTGGTTTAACTTAGTGGCATAAACTTTTCTTACAGTGATCTCCAGGTTGTGCGCCCGGAATTCTTCGTATATATACCGATATAACTTTTCCATACCGATGGGATAACGAAAGCCTACTGTGGATTTTTTTGTGATATCTTTACCGCTTTGCGCCAGGCCCCTGAAATAAGCTTCAACAATACATCCGGCCAGGGCTCGTAATCTCTCTTCAGGATATTGAAGCATAAATTTTGCGGTCTTGATTTCATTGGGAGAGATATATTTTCCATACATAAAGAGATATCTTAGATCGGATAAATCTGACTTTTCGACGATATCCTGGTAATAGCGAAAATCTTTGCTGTATTCCAAATTAAATCTGTAATAAATCTCTCCTGATTTATCCTTCATTCGCAAACTTGTAATCATTTTTTTTAATTGAGTATAATCTATAATTCCTGTCCCCCGGATATAACGGTATACTTCAATAAATAATCGATTATACTCCTCCATTTTGAAACGCTTATGGGAGAATGTATAGATAATATACGTTCTATACAACGTGTAAAAATATGATACCAGCGAGCCCATCCGGCTGCCGAATTTTTTCACACAGCAGGCAGGATTGGCATAACTCGTCTCATAATTCTCGCCCAATATTTCCAGGAACAATTCATGATTCTCAGTCAACAACGCCTCAAAACTCTTGCCGTAAAAATAATCGATGCTTAAGGCTTCCTCATAACGGCCTAGTTTTAATATGAATTTAGCGGTATGATTAAAAAAGGAGTAAAATTCATGCTTATCAATGCTTTTAATATCCTCGGTTTCATCGGCGATCGCTTCAATTTCCCCGATCGTCTGTTTATAACTTCCCTGTACCCGGCGATTGTCGGCAGCATAATACTCTCTTAAATCAAACATCCTTTTTACCTCACAAAAAAAAGCTCTCACTTTGCGCTTTAATACATCTCTTCAAGAGATCCCTTAATCGCGCCGATTACAAATTCCTTGTCTTCTTCCGTATGACCGACACTCAAGAAGAGGAGCGGAATGTCGGCAACCAACACACCATTTTTAAGCATATATTTGATAAAGGTAATGTAGGTGGAATTTGTTTTATGCCAATTGACGTCCCGGGGTTTGTTCACAGGGTTTGAAGCAAAGTAAGGCATAAACCATGATCCGATTCCCAGGGACTGAAAGGGAAAGCCTATCTGTCCGGCGAACGATGCTATCTCCTGCCGGATTTCAGCAGACATCTTTCCCATACGGTCATACACCTCCGGATGATCTCTCAGAAATTCTAAAGTGGCCGAACCCGCAGCAGTGGAGACGGGATTACCCGAAAATGTCCCCGTGATAAAGGGCTTTTTTTTCATATCAATCAAGATATTGCCGGTGGTGATCAATGGGGATAATTTGTCTTTATTACCGACAATGGCTCCGATGGGAAAGCCACCGCCAATGACTTTCCCAAAAGTAGACAGATCCGGGGCGACCCCGTATTCATCTACGATGCTTCCATAATTAAAGCGGAAGCCGCTCAAAACCTCGTCAAAAATAAGAAAGACGTTTGACTCTGCCGTGACCTCCCGCAACTCCCGTAAAAATTCCTTGAAATCAATGGGACAGCAGGTGGGAATAGGTTCTACAATTACCGCCGCCAGCTCGTCCTTATGATGCCGGATAAGATCCAGCGATTCCTTTTGATTGAAGGATAATACGAAAACCTGCTCGACCATTTTTGCAGGTACTCCCACCAGGGGGACGGGCCGGGGATTCTCGACAGGACCGGCAGCCACTCCCCTACCCGATATTTGAGCATAATCATGGGTGCCATGGTAACAGCCTTCAAATTTTGCTACTTTCTCTTTCCCCGTATAAGCCCGGGCCACTTTTAAGGCATGCATGGTCGCTTCCGTACCCGAATTCGTAAAGGTAATCATCTCGGCAAAGGGGATGGCCTCAACCATCAACTCAGCCAATTTCACTTCAAATTCGTGGCCATAGCCATGTACGGCGCCATGGGCAATAGCCTCTCGAACCTTGTTTATCACCACTTCATGGCCATGTCCAAGCATGAGTGCGCCATAGCCCATGCATAGATCGACAAATTCGTTGCCATCGACATCAATAACCCGACCGGCCTTTGCGGTTTTAACAAAGGGGATATCCGAAGTTTCACCCCAGGAGCTCACCGCGTAATGGGACAGTAAAACCTTTTTTGCTCTCTCTAATTGCTTTATCGAGTTTACCATTCGATTCCGCATCTCGAGCCTGTCTCTCTTTTTCATCTGCCTTCTCCTAAATTTAGCGGCCGTTAATGTTAATAATAATGATGAAAGCCTTTACCTGATCTGACCCCATGGTAACCTTTCTTCACCATCTTTTCGAGTAATTCAGGGATGCTGAACGGCTCTGCCCAGATCGGTTTTAAAAAACTCGCCACTGCCATCAAATTATCTAAACCGAAATAATCGATGTCCTTAAATAGCGAATCTTCTGTCAGGTTTTCTATATCTTCGATAGTTCCGATCTCTTCTTCCAGGACCCTGATGGCTTCAAACATCCTGGCAACCAAAAGAAAAATAAGAGGTCTGGCAAATCCATCCGACACTTCAATGCAGTTGCCCGTTAATTCACCGATTAGTTCTCTTATTTCATCATATCTATCCCGGCTTAACGATCCATTTCGTACCAATTCCGTATTGCTGACATAGGTTCTCTGCAAATTCATGCCCAGGACTGTATGGGGGAATTTCGTTTTTTGGGCGATGTCTTCAACTTTGTATATGGGCAGATTGATCACATAGGGTTTGGAATCGCCGAATCTTTCCTGCAAATCATCGATTCGTTGGATAATTGCCTCAAGGGGCTGAAGGGGGGGGAAATCCATGATGACATCAAAATCAAAAGGATGCAGGTTTTGGCTGTCATCGATCATCTGACAGGATTCATGGATCTTTTGGTGCAATCGCTCATCCAATATCTCCAATAGAGAAAAATACTCCCGGTTTTTCCTGCTTAAGAATATTTGCTTTTTACTTTTTATCATTTGCAAAATCAGGTTGGAATGATTGATCTGCAGCTCGTGAATATAAATCTTTTGCAGTGAGGAACGAAATTTTGACGGTTCGATTTGTTTTAAAACATCGGGGGACGACTCTTCGGAGTGAACCAAAAATCCTTTGCCGGTCTTTATTCCCAGCTCATTTCTTTTTATTTTTTCAGCCAATAGGCGGGACACATAGAAGCGATCTCCATATTGTTTATGAAGCGATCGAATGGATGCCTCTGTGATATCCAATCCTAAAAAATCAAGGGAAGTTATCGGTAGGGCTTTCTTCGGAATGAGAAGGTATTTAAGCGCCTCTTCGAGAGAAACCAGCCCCAGTTCAACGGCTCTAAGTAAATTGGCAATTTCGATTAATTTTATCCTATTGTAAATAAATCCCCGACATTCACCTGTTTTAATGGGCTTAAATTTTGCCTTTAAAAGGATCTCTTCGGATCGTTGGAATGTGGCATCGCTGGTATATTTCCCCGGGACCAGCTCCACTTTAGCCTGTCCCCAGGAAACGCCAAGATAGTGGATGTTGACAAAATTTTGTCGGTTCTTTAATGGCTTTGAGATGGTAGAGGGCGGAAAAGTAGATGAATTCGAAGCCAGAATCGTATCTTTTCTGACAAATTGTTCGACTCGTGAAAAAACCTCTTGTTTTAAGGACAAATTCTCCGGGATATTCTCAATGATGAGGTCACAATTCCTTAGATCTTCGAGGCGGTCCGCCAGTTTAAGGAAATTTTTGTAGGGACGCTTTTTCGCCTTTCCCTCTTCGAGTTCAGTTTCGATCCTTCTCAACTGTTCTGGCTCTACATCGTATAATACTGTAAAAAAATCACGTTTAGCAAACCAGAGCCCGATGGCTTTACCCTGAAATCCGGCGCCCACAATACCTATTGTCTCAGACACTTTATTCATCTCTTACATGAGGGTAAATTCCCATTCATAGTAACCAATCAATGAAGGAGCTAATGATCACCCGTTTAAATGATTACCCCATATCATTTTCCACTTTGACGTTTTGTTGGGACTCAAGCTCTCTAACTACGAGTTTAATCATTGAATCAACAGTGTATAGAAGGGGTATTTCATGTAAACGTAGATCATCTGTGAATCTGGATGGGTCAATTTCAGGAATGAGCTCTGGTAGTCTGGCAAGTAATTCGGGTGGAATGATTCCGGTTTCGAGCTCCTCTTCAGACACCAAATCTCTGATTGCGTTTTCAACTTCCTCTCCGGAGGTATCCAGGGTGATATCCAACCGGCGTTCCAATCGGGCCATAATGTCGAGGAAATCGATGGATTCTGCCCCTAAATCTCCGATTAAATTTGATTGAGGAGTTATTTCTTCGCCCTCTTCAAGACCCAATGTTTCAATGAGTGTTTCTTTTACCTGTTCAAAGACTTCTGATCGTTTCAATGTTTATCTCCTTTAATGGTATTTATGATTTTTTGATTTTCTCACTTAAAGCATTTCTGTAAGACATTTCTTAAAGGCTTCAATTAAAAAGTCACAATCTTCATCGGTATGTTCCGTTGACAACAGGATGGCACCGGAGTCACCCAAACAAATGCCGTATTTTAACATATACTTCCGCAATAAATCAAACCTGCCGGCATTGGTGGGCCAACGAATATCCCTGGGTATACGAATCTCATTGGTATGGAAATAAGGCACAACAATAGAAGCGATGCCCTTCATCTGGAAGGGGAAATTTATGGAGTGGGCATAGGCTTCGACTTCAGACATGATGTACCGGCCCCTGTTCTCCATCTCTTCGTATAGATGTAGATTGTTTTTCAGAAACTCTAAGGTGGCAATTCCCGCTGCACAGGTGATCCTATTGCCGCTGAATGTGCCGGTAATATAGACTTTACCTTTTATATTCCGCCGGTGGGAAAGATTCAGGGTTTCCATGTACTCTCTTTGACCGGCGATGGCCCCAATCGGCAATCCCCCGCCAATAATCTTTCCATAGGTGGCTAAATCCGGCATAATATTCAAATAGCCCTGCGCCCCCTGGAAACCGAGGCGGAAACCCGTAATGACTTCATCAAAAATGAGGAGGATGTTGTGTTTCTTCGTTACTTCCCGTAATTCCAATAAAAAGTCTTTAAAAACAAGAGGACAGATCAGGGGAATGGGCTCAACGATGATGGCCGCCAGATCATCCTTGAATTTTAAAATCCTGTCAAAGGTTTCGGGTTGATTTAAGGTAAAAGTCAAGACATTGTCAACGACGGCCTGGGGGATGCCGCCGAAATCGGCCACACTCGAGGGAGCCTCCACCGGGCCGGCGGAGGCAAAACGGCTGGAAATTTGGGCATAATCGTGGGTGCCGTGATAACACCCTTCAAACTTACCGATCTTAACTTTCTTGGTATAGGCCCGGGCCATCTTAATGGCAAACATGGTGGCTTCGGTTCCCGAATTGCAAAAGGTTACGCCGTCGGCGCAGGGTACGGCATCTACCATAATCTCGGCAAAACGAATTTCATTGGGCTCGCCAAAAGAGTGAACGCCGCCGTCCTGGGCCGCTTCGCATATTGCTTTTACAACGGCAGGATGGGCATGTCCCAGGATCAAGGGCCCCAGGGCCATGGTAAAATCAATATATTCGTTGCCGTCTATATCGAAAATTCTTGAACCTTTGCCATGATGAACCAGGAAAAAATCATCATAATAACCGGTGGTATAATGGGAATATAAAAAACTTTTACCCTTTTCAACCATTTGCGCCGACTCTTTTAGTTTCTGCTTTATTAAGATCTTGTCTGCCTTCTTCATGATGCCGACCTCTCCTTATCACACCTGTCAATGGTTTAAAAAACCGGTGCCCGTTGCATATCCCAGTTTGTTCTCTTTCTCCATCTCCATCACGATTCCTGGCAGGGCACATACATCGGGATAGTGGTCTTTTAGATATTCGCAGGTAGTTATCAGGTTATTCAAGCCGAACATATCGATGTCGTCGAATACCTTTCTGTCCACCCCCAGGAATTCGATGGCTTCAATATCGGCAAGACCTTCTTCGAGTACCCGGACCGATTCCAACCATTTAGAAGCAATCATCAGGTATAACGGCCGTACGGGGGCATCCCCGGTCTCAATACAATCGCCGGCGATCTGTTTCAGGAAAGCCCTCAAGGCAAGATAAATCTCCCTGTCGGTCGAAGGGGTTAAAATGATCTCCGTGTTTTTCAGATAGTTCTTCTGCGTATACATGCCGAATATCATCCGGGGCCCTGGCGCGTCCCTGGCAATATCTTCAATTTTATATATGGGGGAATTTAGCAGAAGGGGAACATCATCGCCAAATCGATCCTGCAGGCTCTTCACCCGCGCCACTTTTTCATCATATTTTTGAATTGAAAAGTCAATGATTAAATCAACCGTCACCGAAGAGTCACCTTCAATAAAGACGGCCTTCTCCATCACCTGCTGGTACAGCCGGGGATGATACTTTTCCAGCAAAGAAAAATATGGGGCCTGGGGGGAATCGAAGTATATTTTCTTATATTTAATCAAGGGGAAAATGAGATTGTTGTGAATTAACTGGATACCGCTGACAAAGATATTTTCGATTTCACCGTTGACACCGGCGGCCCGTTGGGGGTCCTGGGGGATATCCTTCTCATCGACTGGGTATGCGACGGAGCTCTGGCGAATGGTCTCTTCGAGGCTCTCTTTAGTAAAATCCTGCTTGAGAAACGCCGGCAGGTAAAACCTCGGGCCATAATGTTTATTCATTTTCTTAAACAGCGGCAGCAGGTGATACAATTCGGTACGAATCTCCTTCTGTAGTTCTAAGGTCATGAAATAGGGCTCATGCCTGTTGTAGACAAAGTACTTTGATAAATTGTCATAGGACAGGATCTTCTGGTCATACATTCTAAATAAATTTTGAATGCCCAACAAGCCCACCCGGTTGTGAATATAACCTACGCACTCCTTGAGATGGTCACAAAGCAGCCCGGCTTTCTTAAAGAAGCCCTCTACCCGGTCTAAAATTTGCATCGACGTCAGAGGGTGGGCAACCAGTTCAACGCTATTCCCGGTGTAATCGATATCCCAGAAGTAGGCTGCCAAAAACCGGGAACTGTCTTTTAGAGCGGCCGCTAAATCACCGGGGACATGAAGAAAATCGTGGGATATGATGGGTACCTGCGGAGACAGGAAACCCTCTACCTTTTTTAAGTATTCCCGCCTGGTTTCAATGTCTGCCTCCGTTGCCTCTATCACATAATCACTCTTCTTTAGATCTTCGAGCCTCTCTACCCACTTCATCCGACTCGAATCAATTGGCCTCAAAATCTTCTTGCCCTTTAAATCCTTGATTTCAATGCTCTTTCGTGAGCCGTCGATATATTCATTCGCCCTTTCTCGGTCGAGTTCATATATGTAGACCTGAAACCTTCGCCTGGCAAAGAAGAAGGCGATGGCCTCGCCGCGTCTTCCCTTACAAATTATTCCTATTTTTTCATCCGGCATGTTTAAAGATCCTCATGGCTTGAATTCAACCTTCTTGATGATCCAGGTAGGCATGTTTCATGCCTCTAAAACCCTGCAGGAGCGTATTTGGCGGGACATATTGGCTGCCGTCGACCATCGACGTCAGTCTATTTAATCCCTTAACATTGAGCCTGGCGACTTTTATATTTAAATGGTAGAATTCCCTATAAAAGTTCTTTAAGGGAAGTTTCGTAGGCAAGACGGTATGGAAAAAATCATAGAAGTCATAATCCTTAATAATCAGGTTGGCCTGCTGCTCTTTATAAAGCTGGGTGCCCGGTAAGGGTGTCAGGATACTAAAGAAGGCGATATCCACCTGGCTCCTGTTGACAAAATCGGCATAATCATCAAAATCCTTTTCATCGAAGTTCTGACGGACGATAAAAGAACCCACCACCAAAATCCCTGTCTCCTTGAGGAAATTGATGGCTTCGATATTTTGTTCTACCGAGGACTTCTTATTGTAAAATTTCAGATCCTCTTCCCTATGGGCCTCGAGGCCTAACACCAGGGCGGTCAGCCCCACATCCTTCCACTGCCGAAATAGGTCCGGATACTTGCTAATTGTATCGGATCGTACGTGGGTATAATAACGCTTCTTGACCCCCGCCTTGTCGATCAGCTCGGCCAACTGCATCATGCGTTTCTCATCGATAAAAGATTCATCATCGGCGAAGTGGACCTGCGACTGCTCGATAGCCTTCAATTCTTCTACAACGGCGTGTAAATCGCGAGTGATATACCTTCCGCCGGTGGCCTTCCAGCAACTGCAGAAGTTACACCTAAAGGGACAGCCTTGAGAGGTGATTAGTGATGAGATATCCCGGAAATCGTTCTTCGCCGAATATTGTTGAGCCCTGTCTCGTAAGGTACGATTGGGCAGTGGAAATTTATCAAGATCGGAAATGATCTTCGGGCTGCTCTCTTTGAATTTCCCGTTTACATTGACCGAGACCCCTTCTAAATCCACCAGGCTCTGTCTCTTTTCAAACCTTTCTACAATATCCTTGAATGTAAAAACGCCTTCTCCTCTTACCACCACGTCGATATAGGGTTCATAGAAATCGTGGGACGACACAGTGGCATGATGGCCGCCGACTACGATCAAGGTCTGGGGATGCAGCTTTTTTATTTTTTGACTCATCTCCTTAACGGCATTAACATGAAAGGTGTAACCGGTTAATCCCACGATATCCGGGGCAAAACTCTCTACCGCTTGCTCGAAGTTATCTTCAAAACGCATGTCCAGCAGCGACACATCATGGTTCCCGGCCAAAGCCGCCGCCAGGTATTCTAAAGCCAGAGGATCCCCGGTAAATAAATCATCGGCAATGACTGATCTTTTAAGACTCTTGGGATAGATGAGTAGAACTTTCATTTTTGTTGCCTCCTTATTTTAAATAACTGTGCATTCGTATTTTCATGTATTCACGTATTCACGTATTATTCTTAAACAAAGCTTCGATTTCACGAGATATAACTAGATACTTTTTTTATTTTTAACCTGATAGTGAATTCTCAGATGGATTCTCCGGTAGAGGAGAACGCCGACCCAGAAGTAGATCGCCGACAAAACGACAATCATAACTATTTCATTGACGAGATCTTTCAGCTCGGCGCCATATAGAAATATCTGCAAAAAGGCATCGGCGGCAGGCGTGGCGGGCAGCAGTTCAAAGAGATTTAGCGAAAAATCACCCAGGGAAAACAGCCTGATATTGGGAACCGGGAATAGAATCCCCGATAAAAAAATGATGGGAATGACTACAACATTGCCGATGAGAAACGCTTCACCGCCGGTGCGTGAGAAGGCAGCCGTTATTAAACCTATGGCAATGGCCGATATACAGGCCAACACGCCGACGATCATGCCGGTCAATAGAGAACCCTGGCTTTCAAAGCCGACCCACACAGCCGTCCAGAGCATGAGGGGTATCATCACCAATGAAAACAGGATCTGGGTTAAACTCACCCCGCCGAGGAATTCCCATGTCTTTACCGCACTGACCTGCAGCCTCTTTATCGTTTTGGACTCTACTTCGCGGGCCAATACTACCGCACTCTGGATGATCAGCATAAAAATAGCCAGGAGCATGAGGCCCGGCGCCAGGTAATCAAATTCAGAACCTTTTTTTCTTACGCCCACTTTAACGGTTTTAAGCTTCACCGGATATTCACGCTGCGATTTATCCAGTATAAAATCGTGAAAAGTGGCATCAAAGGCCATCTTGGCAAAACTGAAAAAAGGATTGGATCGGTCTCCTTTTACGATTAATTCGGGCATCTCTTTCGGGGCCGACATCCCCTGGTTGTGATGGACAAGAGCCTCGGTAAAATCGGCGGGTATCTTGATGAAGGCCGCATACTTTCTTTTTTCCAGCCTTTTCTTTATGCCCTCTTCGGATGAGACCATCTTGATTCTAAAGATATTATTCCCGGATTCATAGCGTATTTTGTTCAATTCGCCTAAAAACTCTTTTCCATAATTCAGAGAGGTGCTCTCTTCGACTCCCATATCCAGGCCCCTGTCCTGGTTCTGCACCAGTATCGGCAGGGTGTAATAACCGCCTCCCATCAGGAGACCAAACACGATCATAAAGGAAATGGGGCAAAGAAAAGAGAAGCCGAGAAGACGCCAGTCTCGAATTTGCTCTTTTAAACTTCTATGAAAGACTTTCAAAAGCTTCATTCCCTGAGGCTCCTTCCTGTAAAATTAATAAACACATCTTCCAGTGAGTTCCAGCGGAAGCGGGTATCTTTTTTGGCTATATTATTGTCACCAAGTATCTTCATAATCGCCGGCAGATATTGGGCTGCATCCATGATTCTCATGATTAAACGCCCGTCAACGACGACAAACGTCTTCAGCTTATCGGCCAGTATTGCCCTGATATCTTTTTCCAGGGCCTGGGTGACCGCTTTTTTGCCGAGATTCACCTCGACGATGTCTCCCTGACCGGCTCTCTCTTTTAAATTATCCGGGGTATCGGCGATCAACAGTTTCCCGTGGTCGATGATGGCCACCCGGTCACAAATTCGTTCCGCTTCATCCATGTTGTGGGTGGTGAAAATGACCGTTTTATCGCGGGCCAGGGATCGAATAAATTCACGGATCATGATACGGCTCTGGGGGTCTAAACCGACCTCCGGTTCGTCCAATATCACGATCTCCGGCTCGTGAACCAGGGCCAGGGCCAGGTTGAGGCGCCTTTTCAAACCGCCGGAGAGTGTTTTGGCGGTTTTTTTTCTTTTCTCTTCCAGACCCAGGCGAGCCAATAATTCTTTCGCCCTTATTTTGGCCTGCCGGTGGGGGATGTCATGCATCTCGGCTACAAAAATCAATTGCTCCTGGCAGGTCAGGTAGTCCCACAAGACCAACTCCTGCGGACAAATGCCGATGAGATTCTTTTTCTGGCGGACGATCTCCTTTATCGGTAAATCGCCGTAATCGATCGTGCCTGTATCGGGTTTAAGAAGTCCGCAAATCATGTTGATGGTGGTGGTTTTACCGGCCCCATTGGGACCCAAAAATCCGAATATTTCCCCCCGATGAACCTCAAAAGAGAGGTCATCGACGGCTTCTATTGATCCAAAACTTCTGGATAACCCTTCTATGCTTAATAGAACTTCCGGTTTACCTGGTTCCATTTGAATTCTCCTGAAGATGGGAACGCTGTTTGATGCTTTAGTATACTAAAAAAGCCCGGAGGTGTCAATGTCCTTGCCAGTACTTTAATCATATTTAACCCTTCAACTGTATCATGGGGAATCCAGTTTCCTCTGTAGATAAGAACCGACATCCCGAAAAGACTGCATCTCCGTGACTTCATCGATGATAAAACGCACCCCGAATTCGGCCTCGATCTCCATAACTAATCCCAGGTGCCGAACCGATGTCCAATCTTCCAACGTTTCTTGTGAAATGTCTTCCACTTGAGTATTCGACTCAAGCTCGAAGTAGCGGATAAATAATTCTTTCAACCTCTGATGATTTTCTGGTGACAGTATTGGTTCCATTGACCCTTCTCTAATTTGGCGATATAAAGCTATTTAATTCCGCATCCTTTGCCTCCAACCGAATATAGGAAGGCACCTGGATGGCGTTTAAGTTAACCAGTTCAAAGCCATTGCCCGATGACTTAAAGCCGTTGTCGGGGAGAAACTCTGCACAGGGGGCATTTTTGGCCGTCCGGATGTATTGGCCGACAATCTTGTGGGCATGGTTTATCCTGGCAAAGGCGGCAATGAGAGATAACATGGCCTTTTCTATTCCCCGGCCCATGGCCCGGCAGCTCAGTATAAAATCCCGGATTCTCAGGCAGCGATCATCGATCTCACAGGAGGTCAGACCGATCATTCCATAGTCGCCGATTCGATCCGAAGCGTAAAAAACCCATACCTTGCGGTCCCCTTCCTGGGCCAACTTAAAAAACTCATTTTTATCCATCCTCCTGGTAACCAGGTTAAACTGGTTGACCCGGTTCAACAACTGGACCGCCCTCGAGACGTTACTGGAGGAGAGATCTTCATAAATTACTTTTAGATTGATGGTCTGCAGCCAATCTTCAAGAGAGGGAACGGCTTGCAGCATCTCTTGGCGCCTCTTCTCATTCAAATAAAAAGTGGTGCGCTGTCGATCCTCCTGGCTGGTCGAGACCTTATCGAAACAGCGGAGCCGAAGCAATTCCCTGGGATAAGAGACAGGGTCCTCCGGCCAGTCGGGGACGGTGACCTCGGTGAGCGCCTCGGCCACCCGGGCCCTTTCGGCCGGGTTATCGTCGATAAACACGACAGATTGAAGCCCGAGGTTGAGCTCGGCCGCCAGATCGACGATATTTTTGGCCTTGTCGTCCCAATTGATTCTCCAGGCCACGAAGTCCTCTTTTTTTAAAATCATTTCCGGGTGTTTTTCAAAAACCTCTAAGGCTACCTCTTCATCATTTTTGCTGGCTATGGCCAGTAATATGCCCCTGTTCTTCAAAATGCGGATGTGTCTTTGAAACTCTATGAAGGCCTCGCCGATGGGATCGTTCACCCCCAATTTGATACCGTCCACCCCCGCATCACCAATGATACCGCCCCATAACGTATTATCCAGATCCAGGACGAGGAGTTTTTTGGCGTTTCCATAAATGGTCTGCATCCCCGCCTTCATCTCTTCGGCGGCCTGGCGGAAAAGCTCCCGGGAAAACAATATTTTCCCCAAATACCACATACGGTCATCCTCCGTCCTGGCCGCCGCCGACATCCACTGCTGTGTATTCAGGATATAGACGTTCTCACAATCTTCTAATTCGTCGGCCAGTTGCAGGTTCATGCGCATCAACGTGTTGTAAATACCGATTGAATTCTTATAATCAAGGATTCCCTCTCCCCGATAATAGCTGGGGAGTGTCCAGGAAGGCACAAAAACGATATGGGACAGCGATGAGGCCAGGCGGATATAGGCGGAAAATTCCGAAACTTCTTTCTTAATGCTGTCGAGATCGGCGGTTTCAGCGGAGACAAATTGAGCAAAACCGGCGATCTGCCGCCAGGGTTGCGACCATATGACCGTCAGGTCGGGTTTCTGTCGCCAGCACTCATGCCCCTGATCCTGCAGTGTCTGCTTGACCTGATCAATAGGCGCGATCTCACACTTAACCCAGGGTTCGGACGAACGGTCCTGGAGAAAGTGGGCCAGCGGATCTACGGTAAAATCGGCTATCAACAGACAATTAAAATGTTTGGGAGTCACCGCCCGCCTCCTGTGATTGGAATGTTGGCACCGTTGATAAAGGTCGAGGCCTCGCCGCACAAGAAGGCCACCGTCCTGGCCACCTCCCCGGGTTCAACCAGCCTCTTTAAGGGATTGCCTTCAGCCGTGCTATATTTGACCATGTTCGAGATATCCGAAGTCATATCCGTGACCATCATACTGGGGGAGACCATGTTGGCCGTGATACCAAATTTGCCCAACTCGACGGATAAGCTTTTGGTGACTCCCCACAATGCCTCTTTAGCGGTAACGTAAGAGTACATGCCCGGCGGTGGGGGACCCGCCATGAAAGAGCTGCCGACCGTAATGATCCGGCCGTACTGCTTCTCTTTCATATAGGGCAGGGCAAGAGCGACCAGTCGAATTAGACTGTCGATATACACAGCCAAAAACGGCTGCATCTGGAGGTATAGATCCTGTTGAAATTTTTCATTTTGCGGAGACGGGCTGGCCGCATGTACGATCACGTTGATGCCTTCGATATCCGGCTTCAATAACTGCCGTTCCAGGTCAACCGGCTGCTGCAGGTCGGCATAAACAGTGTGAAGCCGACTGTTCTGGGTTTTTAATTCCGTCAGTGCCTGGCTCTTTTTTCTCGATAAAGAGATCACGCCATACCCGGCCGACAGTAACTCCCTGACGACCGCCAGGCCCAATCCCCTCGATCCCCCGGTTACCAGGGCGATTCGGTCTTTCAATTCCGGCATTGACGACCTCCTTTTTAATTTATTTAGACATAACACCCGGCAGGTGCCGCCCAGGACCTTCGTGTCCCCCCGGGAAATGTCAAATTTCAATTTTACCATGTTGAGGCTCGGTGAACTCTGAACCACCTCTACTTCAATCGAAACCGTTTCATCCCAGTAGAGGGGCCTGGCAAAATCCAGGTGCACATCTGTCCAGAATGCACCGCCGCCGGGAAGTTCGGTGCCGATAATACGGCTGATTTCCGCCAGTAAAATCGCTCCGTGACAGACGGGCTGTGAAAACCCGTACTCCCTGGCCGCATCTTCATCCAGATGAATGGGGTTTTGATCACCGGAAACCCGGGCGAACTCAAATACCCTCTCCCTGGAGATACGGATATCCTGGCAATATTTTTCTCCAACCGGCGGCGTAGGCATTATTCTCCCCGGGCCTGCCCCGTTTGGGAGGCGATACAGGTCTCGATCTTTTTCATGATTATTTCCGGATGGGTGACGATGTTATCGTGTTTCCCGGGAATCTCGATAAACTGCACCGAAGCGCCAAAGTCGCTCCACTCTTTAACTTCCCGGGAATTGACCATCATATCGTTCGGGCTGTAAATGATATAAAGGGGGGTGTCAATCTTCTTTATTTGACTGAAGCTAAAACTCCGGTACACCTTATAATCGGCCTTAAAAACCGGTTTGACATATAAAAAGAAGAGGGACTTTGCCAGTCGTTGGTATCTTGAATCGACATTCTTCAAATAATCGAGAATCTGCCTGTCGGTAATGTCATCTCCTGAAAAATTGCCGATATCTTCGGTTACCCGGTGAGGGGGTATGGTGGAACTGATAAATATCCCCGCCAGGTTTGCCTCTTTTTCCAACTTCTGGGTCAGCGCATAGCCAATCAAGCCGCCGAGGCTGTGCCCGAAAATATAAAATTCCCCCTTAAACCAGGATTCCAGATAGTCGAGGTATAGTGAAACGAGGGAATCAAAATTGACCATTAAACGGCCCTTGGCCTGGCCGTGGCCGGGAGGATCGACGGCACACAACTGCCACGACTGCGGGAGATGCCTGGCCATTTGAGAAAAATGAACCGAGTGCCCGCCAATGGGAGAGAAGCATAACAGCCTTACGATCGGATCGGAAGCACCGAAGAGTCGCACTCCCATCCGGCCGTTCAGGTGGATGTAATTTGAATCGATTTTGATCATTCGGTTTTCCTCGACATCTGTAAGCCGCCGTTTCTCATTTGTCCTCTGTTATTCAACCTTTTTTTGATCTATGTAAATACTACATTAAGAAAAATCGTTATTGAACAGTCGGGGATTGGGGCTTAATCACGGTAATCTCCGGGGGTAAACAGATCCCCTGTTCGAGAATATACGAGACCCTCTTTAAATAGAGCGATGCCTCCATGAGATTCCTGGCCACATCGGCCACCCTTCGATTCTGGGGTAATTCCAGGTAGGAATCTTTTACCCAGCGATTAAAGGCGCCGAGGCTGGGGCCGCAGTAGATCTGGAAATCCACCTTCCGATCCATGTCGCCGTCCTGGGCCCACCTGGCGGCCAGTCCCAGGTACCTCCTGAAAATGAGGGCCATTTTAGACTTGGGACTCTTTTCGGCCCGGGCCAGCAGGGCGGGGTCCACCTGCTGGAAATACTTCCTGGTCTTCTTCCAGACCTCTTCAATGCTTTCCCGGAAGTATTTTTCCTCCAACTGGCTGACTATTTTAGCCGGGATCTCTTCGATGGAGTTGTAATTTTGATACAGTTCATAGAGTTTTTTGGCCCGCAAATGGAACATGACGCCTTTACTCAAGACCTGGACCTGGCTGCCCATCTCGAACATATCGGCAGACGGTGCATTGGCCACATCGCTCATCGTCACCCGGCACAGCATCTCTCTTACCTTCTCCGATGTCCCGGCCTCGAGGCAGCTTTGATTGATGGAGCCGGTGAGTACGAAATCGACGCCTAAGGTAAAGGCGGCTAAGATGGTGTGGGGCGTACAGATACCGCCGGCCGCACCGATGCGGATATTTACATCTTTATAATTGAGCTCTCGAATCAGTTGATCTCGCAAATTGACCATGTTCTGGAAGAGGATTAAAGCGGGCCGATTATCGGTATGGCCGCCGGAATCGGCTTCGGCAATAATATCTTCCGACATGGGGATCTCCCCGGCTAATTGGGCCTCTTGATCGGTTATCTTGCCGGCCTCCAGGAGCCGGGAAACGACCTGTTCCGGGGGTGGAGACATGTACAGGGAGGCGATCTCTTCCCGGGAGACCTTGGCAAAGATCTTATGGGGGGTGACGATTCGGCCGTCTTCTCCCCGAAGGGCGCCTTTTACTCGATACTCCACCACCGCCGGGCTGATGGTCACGGCGCCGCCGATCTCAACTCTTTGTACCCCGTATTTCAGGAAGAGGTCGATTAACATCTGATCGTGCCTGGGATCGAAGGAAATCATGTTTATGCCGTAGAGTTCGTTGGGGGAGAGGTCCTTCTGTATCTGAATAATGGCCCCTTCGATCTCTTCACCGGATAAGCCGCCGGTACCGAAAAAGCCCATACAGCCGGCCTTGCCCAAATTCACCACCATCTCGGCCGAGGATATCCCGTGGGCCATGCCGCCGGCCAGGTAGGGGTACTTCAAGTTGTGGGCCGATAAAAAATTACCGGCACTCAAACAAGAGACATCCAGCGGCGTATCCAGGGCCAGCAGGGGGAGATAGTCCTGGTTTTCCCTTTGAAGGGAGAGGTCAGCCGACTGGCTGACGAAGCGGCCGTTATCTTTCTCGAATATATAGATGGGCCTGCTTAAGTCTTCGAAGCAGCCCCTGGCGGCCCCTAACTCATGAATCTCGGCGGCTGGTCTTATCCATAGATCCTGCGGAAATTTTGCTCTCATGTCGTCTTTTCCGGTTTTATAATATAAAAAATAAAACTATAATTTCGAAGGTTATATTAAACTATATCACATAACCACCCAATTTACAAGTTTCATAACTCTGCCCAAATTTCCCATCAACTTTTTAGTAGAGATGTCTTGCCTGTTTTTCGATAGCATTTTGTCAACCTTTTAGGCTATCAAGTAGTTCATTTTCCATAGAGAGGCTCAATATGGCCCGGAGAATTGTT
>CBFDCR010000036.1:0-53639 GCA_965603365.1 uncultured bacterium | reverse complement strand
TAGACTTCTTTGTATATAATAAATCGGTTGAACCTAAAAATATAGATAAGGAGATATAATGGGAAGTAAAGCCAATGACCAGGTCATCCAGATTACAGATGCCCATTATGTTGGCGGTTACAAAATCAGGTTGATTTTTAACGATAAAGAAGAAAAAATCGTTGATTTTGGCTCTTTCATAAGGGCCTCACACAATCCAATGACTTCACAATACAGGGATTTAGAAAAATTCAAAAGGTTTTCTATTCAATACGGAGATTTAGTATGGGGAGATTATGACATGTGCTTCCCCATCTGGGATCTGTACCAGGGTGCCATTACATAGAGGTGAGGTGGATTTTAGGTTGTCCCCTTTCCGGTGGATGTTTGATTTTTTGTAAAAAACAGGGAAAGGTTGTTGAAATCGGTTGGCCTTCTGGTATATAATTCTGAATCAAGAAGGCGGCACGAATTTAGTATGGTGTGAAACCAATGGGAAGACATGAAGCAGGAACAGTTTGGCGGTGTGCAGGATGTACGGGCCTGCCATGCCTATGTGGGCATCTTTGCCTGGCGCTACGGCTCGATCCCGAAGGGCTGCAAACAGAGCATCACCCACCTGGAATACCTGGCGGCCCGGCAAGCCGGTATCCCCTGCCTGATCTTTTTACTGGATAAAAAAGCCCCCTGGCCGGTAGAATCCGTATCCACCGGTGCAGAACGCCAAAAAATAGACGCCCTGCGCGCCGAACTGGAAGCCAACCATACGGTAAACCGTTTCCACGATGCCAAAGACCTGGCCACCCTGGTTACCGCCGCCGTCAGCGGCTTACACCTGGAAGCCGGGAACTCTCCGCCTGAAGTGGTGGCCCATTGGGTTTAGGCGAAACCCACAAGAGGAGAGTCATCCACCGGGATATCAAACCGGTTGCCCTTTAGTCACAAAGACCAGATCAAAGATCGCAGCGAACGGCCTTTCCCCCCCGAAGGCATCTCCAGGAGACTCCGGGCCATCATCATGAAATGCCTGGAAAAAGACCGCCGCAAACGCTTCCAGGACATGCAAGAGGTACTGACAGCCTTAAATACCGTCACCATAACAGTAAAAAAGAAACCTAAAAAGCCAGGACCAAAGCAAAAGAAAAAAACCCCCATCCTCAATTGGGCCGCCTCCGCCGCCCTCATCATTGCCGTCATCGTCGTTGCCAATCTCATCCACAATCTACAGACCCCAAGAAACGAACCAACACCTAGCCCAGAAAGTGCTCAAGTTCAAGAGGAGAATCAGAATGAGAAGAACTTTAAGGTGTACTTGAAACAAGCGGAGATGTTTTTAAAAAAAGGGGATACAAAACGGGCTCGCCAGCAATTAGGCCTGGCCAAAAAAATAAAATCCACCCCTGAGCTTCAAGCCCTCGAAGCAAAAATAGCAGAAGGAGAGATCCGGAAAAAGAAACTGGAAGAGCAGGATGATCCTACCTTTGCCTCCGCCTCCAAATCAAAAACCATTGCCGCTTACGATAGTTGCCTAAAACAATATCCTGATGGCAGGCATGCAGGAAAGGCACGGGAAAGAATCGGAAAATTAAAAGAGATGCCGGAGGATGTAAGGGCCGTTGTGCCCAAAGCCATAGATGTTTCCAAAAACCAAAAAGGATATTGGGAAGCCGATTTCGGCAGTGGTATTATCATGGTCTACATCCCACCCGGCCCCTTTACCATGGGGTCAAATGAATATGATGACGAGAAACCGCCCCATGACGTCCACCTGGACGGCTGCTGGCTGGGCAAAACCGAGGTGACCTTCGATCAATACGATAGATTCTGTGAAGAGACAAAAAGAGAAAAACCTTCCGATAGAGGCTGGGGCAGGGGAAAGCGGCCGGTCATTTATGTCTCCTGGGACGATGCCAACGATTATTGTGAGTGGCTGTCTCGAAAAATGGGCCTGAAATTTAAACTTCCCAGCGAGGCCCAGTGGGAGAAGGCGGCCCGCGGCAGCGATGGCCGCCAGTACCCCTGGGGGAATCATGATCCTTATTATCAAGGCAAATGGTATGTCAATTATGCGGCCCATGATAGCTGGGAGAAAAAGGGCGAAGACGGATTTGAATATACTGCCCCGGTAGGTTCGTATCACTTAGGAGCGTCTCCCTACGGCCTGCTGGATATGGCGGGCAATTGGTATGATGGTGGATACTATAAGAATTCTCCCCCCAAAAATCCCGAAGGACCTTTAAAGGGCTCCACCCGTGTGGTCCGGGGAGGCGGCTGGGACGACGATGCGGTGTACTTCCGCTGTGCCGGTCGCGGCGGCGTCACGCCCTCGGGTCGCGGCGGCGACCTGGGGGTCCGCCTGTGCCAGGAAGTTAAATAACCCTTTTCCCTTTTTCTCTTTTACCCTTTGCGCGCCGCAAAATTGTGGGGCTGAGAGGTAGCCGGATCGCCTGCGCACAAAAATTTTCTTCATTTTACCCTATATATATCCCTATATATACGTATATATATGGCGTATATATACGAAAAAAGGGTGGCACAACAGTGGAAGCCTAAGACCCCCTGTTAGCAACGGTTTCGGGACACAAAAACCGCTTAGTTCATTTTTGGCACCTTTTTTCCTATACATTTGAGGATAAAATTACAGTCGATTTACATATATATAGGATGTATATATGGAATGGCGGAATGGTAGAAGGATGGGGGGAGGCAGTATTTTTGGGCTGTCTCTTTTTTGTTGGGGAAAGAGGGGGGGAGACTTGAAAAGAGGGGGGTTTTCATTTAAAATTCTCCAATGACAACAAAAAAGGAAAAACAAGCGAACCAGGCGGATCAAGTTGAATTCAAATTGTCGAAGCGATACGAACCCAAGGAGTTCGAGGATCGGATTTACACATTGTGGCTGGACAGCGGTGCCTTTCATGCCGTACCGGATGAACGGCAGCGGCAGCGCCGCTACGTGATCATGATGCCTTTGCCCAACATCACCGGCGCCCTGCACATAGGCCACGCCATGGACAATTGCATGCAGGATATGCTCATCCGCTGGCACCGGATGCTGGGCGATAATACATTGTGGATGCCCGGCACCGACCATGCCGGTATTGCCACCCAGGCGGTGGTGGAGAAACGGCTCAAGGAGTTGGAGGGCCTGACCCGCCGCGACGTGGGCCGGGAAGGACTCGTCGCCCGCATCTGGAAGTGGAAGGATCAATTCCAGGCCCGTATTGTGGCCCAACTGCAGCGCATAGGCTGCAGTGCCGACTGGCAGCGCCAGCGGTTTACCATGGACAAGGTCTGTTCCCGGGCGGTGCGCCGGGCCTTTTTCAGGATGTTTGAAGACGGCCTGATCTTTCGAGGCAAGCGGCTGGTCAATTGGGACCCCTTTTTGCTGACCAGTATTTCCGATGACGAGGTCTACCACGAGACAGTCAAGGGCCATTTCTGGCATCTCCGCTACCCGGTGATCGATCCCCAAAAGGGCGAGCCCGGAGCCGTGGAGGTGGCCACCACCCGGCCGGAGACCATGTTGGGAGATACCGCGGTGGCGGTGCATCCCCAGCCCGAGGCCGCGCTGGCTGCCGAGATCGCCAAAATAGAGGATCAACTGGCGAAGGCCCCGGCTAAGGAGAGAGCGGATCTGGAGGGGGAACTGGCAGAGTTGAAACGGCGAGAGAGAGAACTGCTGCCGGATTTGCTTCAACTGCGGGACATGGCCCTGTCGGGCCGCCGGGTTTTACTGCCCTTGCTGGACCGGCCCATTCCCCTCATCTGTGACGAGTGGGCCAAACCGTCTTTGGGCTCCGGCTGCGTCAAGGTCACCCCGGCCCACGATCACAACGATTACCATGTCTGGACCCGCCACAAAACTGAAATCGACATCATCAATATATTGAATCCCGACGGCAGCCTGAACGAAAATGGTGGCCCCTATGCGGGACTGGACCGGTTCGAGGCCCGCGATAGGGTAGTGGCCGATCTGGAAACCCGGGGGCTGCTTTCCAGGGTGGAAGACCGGCAGGTGGAAATCGGCCATTCCGATCGTTCCAAGATCCCCATCGAACCCTATCTGTCGGACCAGTGGTATATTTACATGGGTGACCGGGAAGAGGGCTTGCTAATGGGTCACGGCACCGGCAAGGAACACCACAGCCCCGGCCTGGTCCAGGCAGCCATCGATGCTGCCAGGGACGGCCGTGTCCGCTTCCATCCGGAACGGTTTCTCAAGACCTACCTGGACTGGCTGTCCGAAAAGCGGGATTGGCCCATCAGCCGCCAGTTGTGGTGGGGACACCGGATTCCCGTATGGTCCCGGCCGGCGGCTCTGGCCGAACTGCCGGGATTGGTGCAGGAGTTGATTTTAGAGGCATTAAAAGGGCAGTGGCCCAATCAGGCGGTGGTGCGGCTGGTGCAAAAGGACAGGGGGCTGTCCATACTGGTGAACAGCCCGGATAGACCGGATGTACCCGAGGGCAGTGGGCACGACGTTTTCCTGGTGGATGTCTGCCTGCTGGAGCACGATGACGCCTGCATCGACCGCCTGGCAAAACTGGGTTTTAACCAGGACCCCGACGTGTTGGATACCTGGTTCTCCTCCGCCATCTGGCCCCATTCTACCCTGGGCTGGCCCGATGCTCAGAGCGCCGATACCGGGAGCACCGCGGCGCTGGCCGCCGCCCACGGCCATCCCGACTGCCTGGAATACTATTATCCCGGTACCTGCCTGGTGACAGGCCGGGATATTATTACCCTGTGGGTGGCCCGCATGGTCATGACCGGTCTCTACAACCTGGGGGATGTGCCCTTTGCCGATGTGTTCATCCACGCCAATATTTTAGACGGCAAGGGCGAACGGATGAGCAAGTCCAAGGGCAACGGCATCGACCCGGTGGATATCATCGACACCTACGGCACCGATTCCATGCGTTATGTCCTGTGCGACATGCAAACCGGTAACCAGGATATCCGCCTGCCGGTGACCGCGGTCTGCCCCGCCTGTGATCATCACAACGATCTGGCCCAAAGCAAGCACGGTAAGAGTGTGTTTACCTTTGTCTGCTCAGGGTGTAAAAACGAGTTCGACGTGCTGGGCACCATGGACGGTGTACCGGCAGCCAAACTCATCAGCGAACGCTTCAACGAGGGCAGCAAATTCTGCAACAAACTGTGGAACGCCGTGCGCTTTGCCCTGGCCAACCTGGTGGTTGTGCCCTATGAAACCCTGGCTAGGGAGCAGTTAACACTTGAAGACCGCTGGATCCTGGCCGCCCTTAACCGGGCCATTTGCACGGTGACCAAGAGGTTAGAAGAGTATAACCCCTCCGGCGCGCTGGGGGCTGGCCGGGATTTTTTGTGGGGGGAACTGTGTGACTGGTACCTGGAACTGATCAAACCGCGGCTGGCCGAGGCAGACAGCCCCTCTGCCCGGGTGGCCCGTCAGGTGTTGGCCCACGCGCTGGACCAGACCCTGCGTCTGCTGCACCCCTTCGTGCCCTTCATCACCGAGTACCTGTACCAGCAGTTGCGTCAGCAGGTGCCGAAACGGGGGCTGCCGGGCCTGGTGGCTGAAGAGGCGGCGGCGGATTTGCTGTTGGTCTCCGGTTGGCCCAAAGCCATAAAAGAGTTGGACGACCAGGAGCTGCTCAAGACCTTTGCCGACCTCCAGGCCGCCACCAGCGGCGTGCGGGAGGTGAGAACCACCCAGGGGGTATCGCCCCGCCAGACCGTGACGGTGACGGTCAAACCCCCGGCAGACCGGGCCGGTGACCTGGAGGCCCAGGCCCATGTGATCCGACACCTGGCCAATGTGAGCGAACTGTTCATCGACCCCGGCGCCAATAGACCGGCCGGTGCCGCCTCTAAAGTGGTGGGCGACCTGCATATTTTTGTCCACCACCTGGTGGACGACCAGGTGGAGCGGACCCGGCTGCAAAAGGAACAGGCCCGGCTGCAAAAGGAGATCAAGGCCAGTCAGGCCAAACTGGCCAACCCCAACTTCGTCTCCAGGGCCCCGGCCCAGGTAGTCACCCAGCAGCGCCAAAAATTAATCAAGCTTGAACATCAACACCAGGCTCTACAGCAAGCCCTGGACGAACTGGAGTCTTGATTCCCGGCCAATTACCGTTAGGATGAATCCGTAGGTCCCGGATTAGTTGATAAATTTAGCCTTTGAGGAGGATCTCGCGGATCTTCTGGGCGTAGCTGCGGCTGGTGGGGTCTGCGGTGATGAGTTCGATCTGCTGCGCTCCCTTCACCCCCAGCCCCAGTTCCACTGCCCGGGCGATCTGTTCCTGGTCGAATATCTTGGGCCCCATAATGGCCTCGTTGCTGCCCAGCTCTTTGAGGATGGCCACACCCACGGCATCCATGGCCACCCGGTCGGTCCCAGCCAGGAACACATCGGCCCGTTTCCGGGTGCCTGTCATGGGCCCGCCGTCCACAAAGGCCTCGAGACCGTCCATGACCAGCAACCTGGGTTGAAAGGGCTGGTTGAGCTCGGCAATCATGCGCCGCATATGGGGCGAACCGTGGAGCTCCCGCATCAGCTTTGCCGGTGCCATACCCACCGTCAATTTTAGAGACAGGGTAAAGATACCCCCGTACTGGTGGGTCTTGAGGCAGTGGCTGGTGACCAGGTAGTCGGCCTCTGCCGCCGGACGGGCCAGATAGAATCCCTCCTGCCAGTGATTGCCCGCCGGGTTGAAGTGCAGCCAGTCCTGATCGGCCAACTGGCTGAAATTAACGACCTGGAAATTCAACTCTTTGGCCATACGAAGGATTCCCTTTGCCTCCAGGACTTTGTCGGTGGGCTGGGGCCCGCTGCGGTCACCCACGGTGATGGATGCAGCCCCCCGCTGCCGGAACTCCCCGACCAGTTGGCTCAGGGTATCGTTGTGGGTCGAGCCGGGACAGGGATCGGCGGTATTGAAATTGGGTTTGATGAATACCTTCTTACCCTTAGGGGAGGCAAAATCCACCATGGTCAGCAGTTGTTTGACCGCCTCCTGGCGGTCACCTCTCTTTACCAGCGCGATTTTTGCCTTTTTCGCTCTCTTCTCTCCCAGGAGGATACTGTCTCCAACTGCCGGCAGTACGGCCAGGCCCGTTAATGTCGTTTTTATAAAACGACGGCGCTTCATGCTTGCATTGTATTTTCGTTCCTTCATCGATGCTCTCCTTTGCTCTAGTTTTGGGGCAACTTCCGAGTTGTTTTTCACCATCCCATTATAACCCCTTTTCTTCTGAAAGACAAACCTTGCCTCTTTTTTACTTCACCGGGGAACTTGCGGGGGAGATGTCTCGCTATTCCCGGGGTTTGCCGTAGATGTGGTCGCCGATGCGCCTCATCCGCTCCAATTCCTCCTCTGTCATGGGCCCGCTGTCCAGGACCTTCAGGTTCTGCCGCATCTGGTCCAGGTTTTTGGCCCCCATCATGCACACGTCAATATTGGGATTGGAGAGCACAAAGCGGTAACAGTCGGCGGCCGTGGGCGCAGACTCGCCGGGGGGCATCTTTCTGGGCTTGAGGAGCCTCCTCCAGCAGGTGGCCGTAAAGGAGACAATGCCCGGTCGGTTGTCCCCTCTAAGATGGGGGAGGGTATCGGTCTCCCCGCCCCGGTGGACGGCATTGTAGCGGAGGTGCAACACATCAAACAATCCCTCCTGAAAGAGTTGGGGAAAGAGGCTTCTGTTGTGGCCGGTAATCCCCAGGAAACGGACCAATCCCTTTTCCTTGAGTTTCAGCGCCCCGTCGATGATCTTCCGGGACGGCCGGCTGGGGAAGTAGCCCAGGATCAAAATATCCACATAATCGGTGCCCAATGCTTTTAATCCTTTGTTCAAGTATGCTTCGGTAAGATGGGCGTTGTGGGCATAGCTCAATGAAGCGAGCACCAGTTGTCCCCGCTTGCCCCCGGCAATGATTTGCCGGATCGCGGTCTGCATCTCCTTTGAACGCCCCTTAATAAAGGTACCCCAGGTAAAGTAATTGCAGCCCCACTCAAAGGCCTCCTCAAAGGCAGCAACCGGCGCACCGAAACTGGATGAGATCCCCAGCCTGCCCACCTGAAGCCCGGTTCTTCCCAGTCTAACCTTCTCCTCAAACCTCATATTCTTCTCCTTATCGTCTATATTTTGATGAAGGCCAAATTTTAACGGAAACAAAGTTGCTCTTCAAGTATAGTTAAATTCTGCTAATTATGATCTTTCAAGGTTGACCCCTCCGGACGCAATGTTGACCCATCCATTCGCAGTTTGGGCGTGCCCCTTCGGGATTTGACATGTAAAAATTCCTGGGAGAAAATATACTTATGCTGCTTGAAAGAGGCATTCTGAGTGATATCTTGAATTCCTGAATTCTTGAAATTTGGGGGATTTTTATCTAAAATGGGGGCATGATGAAAAGAAAAGAGAACTTTTTATGTTTTGTCTGGGTTGGAATTGTTATTCTTTATGTGGTCTTTAACGGGTATCTGGTCGCTTCTCAAGAAGCGGTGGATCTCTCCGCCCTGGAGACCTATTTTGACCAGGCACGCCGGGAGTGGAAGATTCCCGGTATGGCCGTGGCCATTATCAAGGACGGTGAGGTGGTGCTGGCCAGAGGCTATGGTGTGCGGGATATTAACAAGCAGGAGCCGGTGGATGAACAGACCCTGTTTGCCATCGCCTCCAATACCAAGGCCTTTACCGCGGCTAGCCTGGCCATCCTGGTGGCGGGGGGCAGGATCGGTTGGGACGACAAAGTAAGAGAGTATTTGCCCTATTTTAAGCTCTATGACCCCTACGTGACCGAGGCCGCGACCATCCGGGATCTCCTGTGTCACCGCGTCGGCCTGCGCACCTTCAGCGGCGATCTAATCTGGTACGAGACCGGCTACAGCAATGCGGAAGTCATCCGGCGGGCCCGCTGCCTGAAGCCTGCCTATGGTTTCCGCGCCGGTTACGGCTACTCCAATATCATGTTTATGGCCGCAGGTGAGATCGTGACGGCAGTCACCGGGAAATCCTGGAACCAATTTGTCACAGAGCGGATTTTTGAGCCGTTGGGCATGACTACCACCCATATCGGGACGTCCGGTCTCAAGCAATACGACAATGTAGCCACCCCCCACCATGTACCCCTGGAAGGCACAACCATAACGGTTGCCTATACCGCCTCAGATCAGATAGCCGCTGCCGGCGGCATCAACTCCAATGTTTCAGACATGGCCCACTGGCTGCAAATGTTGCTTGCCAACGGTAAATTCCAGCAAAAACAGATCTTAAGTCCGGAGGGGATAGGGGAGATGTGGTCCATGCACAGTATTATCCCCGTCTCCCCCGCCGCCAAAAAAATGTTTCCCTCCACCCATTTTCGGGGCTACGGCCTGGGCTGGGCATTGCTGGACTATCACGGCCGCAAGCTCATCAACCACGGCGGCGGCTTAGACGGCATGGTTTCCCGGGTGGCCCTGGTGCCGGAGGTTAACCTGGGCCTGGTCGTCCTCACCAACAGTATCAACGGTTTGCCCAAGGCGCTGATGTACCGGATCATCGATGCCTACCTAAAGGTGGAGTCTCTGGATTGGAGCCGTATCTTCCTGGAACGATACCGGAAACAGGTCAAAAAAGACCTGGAATCCCCGGATATAAAGGAGAAAAAGACCGCTGTCCCCAAAAAATGCCGACCCAGTATGGAAGATTTTGTCGGTCTGTATGGAGACCCCATGTACGGCGATGCCCGGGTGAACCGTGAAAAGGACCATCTGGTGCTGGAATTTTTGCCCGCTCCGGTATTTATCTCCGATCTCTATTACTTCCAGTACGACACGTTTCGCTTAAAACTGCGAAATACCTTCTCCTTTATTCCCTCTGGCCGCGGCACGGTTCAGTTTCGCCGGGACAAACAGGGCAGGGTGACGGAGATGAAGATCGACATCCCCAACCGCGACTTCCTCTTCACCGAGCTGGCCTTCACCAAAAAAAGAGAGTAGCCTCAAAACTATAAAACACGAGGTTTAGGGGAACAAATAGATTAGGAATGGGCCAATGCTTCTCATTGGCCTGTAAAAAATATAAAATAATGATACTCTGCCGGATTCAAGGAGATAGGTAACTATTTTTAGCATTTTTTAATTCCGCTAATTCTGGTAAATTAGAAAAATTGCGAGGGAAAATGAAAGTAGTTTATTGCATGGATAGATAGTCAAGAAAATAAAGTTAGGTTCAATATGATGAAAAAGTCTATTCTTATCCAGAAACGAAAGGAGGCTCACAGGCTAAAAAGAAAAAATTGGAGCATTCGTAAGATTGCCGGACACCTGGTATGCAGCCCTGTCAGCGTGGTCCGCTGGCTGAAAATGGATAAAGACAGGATAGAAAAGGATGCACGGGGATGGCAAAAGGGCCGGAAGAGAAAGTATGGGGATGCAGAGAAAGAACGTCTTATCGCGCTCAAAGAAGAGTTGGAGAAGAGTAAGGCAAAGACCATAAGCGCAAAAAAATTTAAACATGAATATCGGCAAAGATTTGGCAGTGAAGTATCCGAATGGTTTATTCAACGAACGTTGAGGGATGTTAACGAGAGGGAAAAGGAGCCTGAAAAGGAGATTTCATCCGAAGATTATACGGCGAAAGTGGATAAAAAATTACAAAAATACGGAAAGGTGATAATGGAACTCAATTTTTGGGTCACCGAATATGGAAAGGGTAAAAAAAGAGGCATAAATTTTATCTCCTGCAAATATGTCTATCCGTTTCAGTTGGGAATCTTCTATCAAATTTCAGAGTTTACCTGTCATGAGGTAAAAAAAATATTGAAGTCGATTATGGCCAGGTATGTGAGACCCGATATCTTAAAAATGAGTTATCATCCGGTATTTGGCGTCAATTTGCCTCAAAAGGGTTTTCTGGGTAATCTGGCATTTTTTTTACTAAATCTGGGGATTAATCCATTTTACTCAATTCCCAGAAACATTCGCGATCATGCAGAGGTCGATTGGTTTAAGCGTACTTTTTCCGACACATTTTTCACCCATTTGCATTTTGGTCACAAGCAGGTGAAAGAATTGGAAGTACAAAATTATTATATGGAATATAGAAGCAAATCAGATACACTTCGAGATATAACAACGAAAAACCCGTATTTCATTAATGCATTCACAGAAGAGGATTTGAAAAACAGACATGTGGACCACCTTTTAACCAACCATGTTTTTTTTTTACAGATTGCGGAGCTTAAAAAAGAGGGCGGTAAAATTTGGGGCAGGATCAGTGTATTGGGAGTGGAAATTGTATTGGACGCCGGGATTATTCATTTACCCGTACTCTGCAAATTAGATTTAAGAGCCAAAAGTCTACTTATATATAGTATACATAGAGATGGTACATTTAAAAGGCAGAAAAAAATGAATTTTGTAGTACAGAATGTTGAATACCGCTAATTTATGTCCATTATTGCCAAAATTATTACTATTTATTTGGCTTCAGGCGGTTTCACTTTGATGGGAAATATTTTAATTGTTATGAACCTGAAACACCCGCTTCATATTCTAATTTTCCGATGGCTGTTTTATGATATGCATTTAACCGCATATAAACCGAAATAATCGATAACAATGGCGATTTCATTTTATTTCAAAAATATTATGAAAAACCAAAGATTTTTGGGAAGATTTACCGAAAAATAATGTTATAAGAAGTAACAATAGTTGTGGGGTCATCGGGTCGTAGGTAATGGCAGGTTCAAAAAATCCTTAAACATGGCTCTTTTTTTATTGCAGCCAATTTTTCCAGTGGGTAATCATTTTTAATATTCCACGATTTTGTCGGCTCTGTTACTGTAACTAATCTTGAGAAGTGATCCAGTTGTTTATGAAGTAGATGTTTTTCATATTTTTTTAGAAATATGGGGCAAAGTGAAGGGCGGAAGCCTCCACGAAGTTAATGAAAATTGGGATTTACTGCATGCCATAATTTTTGCCGTGAATTCAAAAGAATACTTTTAATTAATCCCGGTGTTTTTTACACTGGTTCTATCAGTTCAAACTCAGGGTTGTTTATAAAAAAATTTTAGGAGAAACCATGCAGGAAAGTAAAAGATCATGTCAGGCGTGTGTATTACACACAGAGGTGCCCGGTATCACGATAAATGACGAGGATATTTGCTCTATATGTGAAAATTATCGGCAATTCAAGCAGCATGAGCCGAGGGTCAAGAAATATTTATTGGAGGAGATGGGGAGTCTATTTAAAAAGGTCAAAAAAGAGCGAAGACCCTACGATGTGATTGTCCTGTTCAGCGGCGGCAAAGACAGTACCATGTTGTTAAAAATGGCCAAAGAACAGTATCATTTGCGGCCGCTGGCATTCTCCGTCATCCATCCGTTGGTCAATCATACAGCCTCCAAAAACATGGAGATTGTGGCCGGCAAACTGAATGTGGATTTAATTAAAGTATTTCCCGATGAAAATGTATATAAGAGGGTGATACGGTACGGGATTGAAAAGGGTTATGAATATGGTCTTGGCGAATTCTTCGGCTGCGATGTGTGCAGCTTTTTTCATTCCTGGCTGCCGATTCAATATGCCATGAAGATGGGGATTCCCATCATATTGGAGGGCAGCGACAGTTCCCAGGCTGGCGAAATGACTTATTGGCAGGCGGAACGGGTCAAAGAGGATGCCAAAAAAGGCAAGAAACCCTTTGGTCGCGTTCATGATCTCTTTATCGATGCCCTGGGGGAAGAATATAGAGGGAGCGTCTACGATTATGATGAAGAGGCAGTGATCAATGGACATTATCCCACTTTCATTTCCCCTTTCAGTTTCATGGAGTATGATTATCGAAAGAATTTCGAAGAGATAGAGTCAATGGGTCTGGAGAGTAAAGAGTTTCGCTCCATATATACCAATTGTTCGGCCACGCCATTTTTCTCTTATTTCAGCCTCAAGAGATTTGGCTGTGTGTCCTATATCAAACACTATGCCAACGAAGTGAGAAGGGGCTATCCCAATCTGATGCAGCGCAGCTTGAAAGATACCGATACGGCCGATGTATTGAATAAAGAAGCGGTGGAAAACCTGATGAATGAGTATAAAAACGTTGTTTTTTATGTGGTCGAGAATAAATTGACAGAGGAGAATATCACCGATGAGAAGAGGGAAAAACTGGTAGGCATGGCTCCCAACTATTTACGCCTTTTTGGCGAAGATGTTTGTAATGTGTTTCTTAACGATGTGCTGCAAATTTCCCGTTATGCCGATTATTTTAATGTTGATTTAAATCCTATCGGCGCTTAGCGATAGATACTTTTCGGCTCGAAACGAGCAATCACTTCAATCCAAAACTTGATATCTAAGGGAGTGAAATATCCCCAATCAAGAGAAAGGACCCAAAATGATATTAGAAAACTGTCTGGAAAAAATTGGCCTCACACCGATGGTTAAAATCAAATTGACGGGTTTCGACAATATCAACCTATACGCGAAACTCGAATTTTACAATCCCACCGGCAGTGTAAAGGATCGGGCGGCCAATTATATTATTAACAAATTATTAACAAAAAAAGAAATAGATCTGAATACCACCCTGATCGAATCGTCTTCCGGTAATTTTGGCATTGCGTTGTCGGCCTACAGTAAAAAGTACGGTCTAAAATTCATTGCCGTGATTGATCCCTGTATATCTCCCATTAATGAGATGCTCATTCGTTCATTTGGAGCAAAGGTGATCAAAGTGGAAGTACCCGACTGCAAGGGTGGCTATTTATTGAGCCGTATCAAAAAAGTCAGAGAATTGGTGGTTAAAATTGAAAATTCTTATTGGATCAACCAATACGGAAATCCCTACAATGCCGAAGCCTATTATAATACCCTGGGAAACGAAATTTGTGAGGCGATGGAGAGAGTTGATTATATTTTTTTAGGCGTCAGCTCCGGCGGAACCATAACAGGGATTTCTAATCGGATAAAAGATAGATTCCCGGATGTTAGAGTCATTGCTGTCGATATTATCGGCTCGGTTATTTTTGGTCATCCTCCCAGGAAACGCTATATACCGGGAATTGGCTCCAGCATGGTGCCGGAGATATTAAAATTTGCCAGGATCGATGATCTGGTCATGGTAGATGAAATAACCACCATTGAGATGTGTTATGAATTACTTAAAAAACATTGTATTTTTGCCGGTGGTTCTTCCGGTTCGGTGTTGGCAGGTATAAAAAAGTTTTTTTCAGGAAAAAAGGTAGATCAGAATACCCAGGTGGTTACGATATTCCCTGACCGGGGCGAGAGATATATAAATACCGTATACAATAAAAAATGGGTCCAGAATTTTAAAAAAAATGATTTAATCTCAGCATAAATTATTGAATAAAGGAGTTTAGCATGATTACATTAGGTTTTAACGGAGGAATCGATTTCCCCTATGAAAATGAGTTCAATTTTCAATCGATCGATTTGCATGATTCGGCAGCAGCCTTAGTGGTTGATGGTAAAGTAGTCTCTGCCATCGAGGAAGAGAGGTTAAACAGGATTAAGCACTCCAATAAAACGTCCATCTTTTCGGCTGCTAAATTTGTCCTGGAAGACTATGGAATTACGATAAAAGATGTGGATAAGGTTTGTTATTATATGACTGAGGAGACCTGCAATCTGTTATTAAAGTTTGTTTCGACCAAAAACTTCGTGCCCATTCGACAGCGGATTATTCAAAAAATCAATCGGCGATTCGACTGCAATTTAGACGAAGATAAACTCTGTTTTGTTCACCACCACCTGGCCCATGCGGTGAGTACATATAACATGTCCGGCTTTGATGACAGTCTCATTTTAACCATTGATGCTTACGGCGATGGCCTTTCCGGAATGGTTCTGAAGGTGGAAAATAGCCACATGGAAGTGATTGAGGAAATTCCGGTAAAGGATTCGTTGGGAAGGTTTTATACGGAATTAATAGGATACTTAGGCTTTAGAAATTTTGATGAATACAAAGTCATGGGATTGGCACCTTATGGGAATCCCGAGGTATACCGGAATGTGTTCAAGGCATTTTATCAACTCCTGCCCAACGGTCGATTTAGAATCAGCACCGAATATTTTAATGTATTGAATAACCTGGAGGGAATTCCCAGGGAAAAAGGCGAGCCCTTTACCCAGGTCCATAAGGATCTGGCGGCAGCCCTGCAGGAATCACTGGAAATAATGGTTTTTCATCTCCTCAAGTACCATAAAAGCCAACATAATTATAAAAGGCTGTGCCTGGCCGGCGGTGTGGCCCAGAACTGTACTCTCAATGGAAAAATCCTCTATGCCGGCATGTTTGAAGATGTGTTTGTACAACCGGCTTCGTACGATGCCGGCACTGCCATCGGAGCGGCATTGTATGCGTATTATGATACCACGAAAAGTAAAGCCAATTCCAATTCCCGTTTAGAGTCGGTTTATTGGGGAACCGATATCGGCAATAACGACGAAATACTGGAGAAGTTGAAGGCCTGGCACCCATTTGTAGAGTACGAAAAAGTAGACAATATTGCTCAAAAAACGGCCCAACTGTTGGCCGAAGGTTCGGTGGTGGGCTGGGTCCAGGGGAAATCCGAATTCGGCCCCCGGGCACTGGGCAATCGCAGCATCGTAGCCGATCCCCGTCCACTGGAAAACAAGGATATCATCAATGCCATGGTCAAAAAACGTGAGGCTTTCCGGCCCTTTGCCCCGTCGGTGCTGGAGGAATACGTTGAAGAGTATTATGAAGTTCCCGCTAAATACAAAAAATTTCCCTTTATGAACTTTGTGTTGACTGTAAAAGAAGAAAAACAGAAGATTCTGGAAGCCGTGACTCATGTGGACGGTACCGCCAGGATACAAACGGTTTCTAAGGAGACAAATCTCAGGTACTGGCAGTTGATCGACGAATTCCGCAAGCTTACCGGAATCCCCGTGCTCCTCAACACTTCGTTTAACAATAATGTTGAACCCATCGTGGATTCTTTTGAAGATGCCGTGGTATGTTATCTCACCACCAAACTGCACTACCTGGTGGTGGGCGACTACCTGATCAAGAAGAAAGATGTGAAGCCTCGACATTACCTGGATATGGTTCCCCATATCCCCTTGCATATCCAACTGGTGCATACAAAGAAATTGGTCTCGGAGAATCAATTTGAAGATATCTATGAGATTAGAGACAATTTTTTAAAGACAAAAAATGTAATGGGCAGTGATGCTCTTTTTTTCCCGGATCTTTCATTCGGGTTGGTAAAGGCCAATATTTCAGCGCCCCTTTATGCTGCCCTAAAAGGCGTCGATGGCAAGAAGCCTCTATCAGAACTAATAGATACAAGCCGTCAAGTTTCCGGCAGCGAAGCCGAGATCAAGGGCCTCGTAGAACAGGTCATCAACCTGTGGACGCTGCGGCTGATCAAATTAAGACCCGGGAAAAAAGCATAAAAAGAGGATTTCACCATGAAAATTCAAAAGATTGATAAAGCACATGTTGACGATATTTTGCCGTTAACTTCCATGCAAGAGGGCATGTTGTTCCAGTATTTGAGCAACCCTCAGTCGAAGCAGTACTTCGAGCAGATGCGGTTCGGACTGAAAGGCCGGATAGACAACCAGCGGTTCAGAGAGGCCTGGAAGTTTGTGGGCCAGGGTAATGAGATGCTGCGGGCGGTGACCCGCTGGGAAAAACTGGAAGAGCCGGTTCAAATTGTGCTGAAGGATAAAGAGATTCCGATTGAGGTAAAGGATTTATCAGTTGAAGGCGGTGAAGAACAATCACGAATGCTGGCCCGGATCGTGGAAGAAGATTGGCAAAAAAGCATTGATCTAACCGAGGCACCGCTGCGGATAACCCTGTGCCTGCTGGCCAACGATACGGCAGAGATGGTGGTAACCTTTCATCACATACTCTACGACGGCTGGAGCAGCGGCATCCTGTTATCGGAATTTATCGAGGCCTACAATCGTCTGGCTAAAGGAGAGACACCGGAGAAGGTTCACAAGACCAGGTACCGGCAATTTTTACAATGGTATCGGTCGCAGGATAGAGAGAGACAGAGTGTATTCTGGAAACATTACTTAGAAGAGTTCGATACCCGCAGTGAATTACCCTACGATCACAGCAAACTGGAGGAGATCAGCCGGGTTAGCACCTGCAGAGTAGAGGTTTCACCCCGGTTGATCAAACAGATCGACAGTTGCAGCCAGCAGCACCGGCTCACCCTGTCCAACCTGATCTACACCGCCTGGGGCGTATTGCTGCAAAAGTACAACAACTCCAATGACGTGATTTTCGGCACCATCGTGGCCGGCCGGACCCCGGCGGTGGAGGGTATAGAACGCATGGTGGGACTGTTCATCAATACCATACCCTTGAGGCTAAAGGCCAAAAAGGATGAGGTGATGCTGGACATACTGGCGGCAGTCGGCTCCCACCTGAAGGAACGACAGGAGTTCGAGCACAGTTCCCTGACTGAAATCCAGCAGTTGTCCGGGCTCGGCACCGGCAGTCCCCTCTTCGATTCCATCATCGTGGTGGATAATTACCCGCTGGATAACATTCTGGGGCAAAAAACCGCGCCGGATCAAGACTCTCCGGCAGAGCTGGCGATTCAGTCCTATGAGATGTTTGAGATGACCAATTTCGATTTAACGCTGCAAGTCATGCTGCTGGATCGGAATCAAATGCGCCTGGATTTCCATTACAATCCCGATGCCTTTGAGCCGGACACCATCAGGCGGTTGGCCGATCACTACCTCAATATCCTGGCGGGGATCTGCACCGACCCTAAAATAGAGATATCGGCAATTAATATGATATCGGAGGCTGAAGAGCGACAGATACTGGAGGAATTCAACCAACAGGAGATCGAATACCGGTTAACAAAGACCATCCATGGGGTCATCGAGACGCAGGTCGCCAGGGTTCCGGAAAACAGGGCGGTCCAGTTTGAAGACCACTGGCTGAGCTATCGGGAGTTGAATGAAAGAGCCAACAGGCTGGCCTACCAATTGGAGGCATACGGGGTGGTCAGCGGTTCCAGGGTGGCCATGCTGCTGCCCCGGTCGGTGGATATGATCGTTCCTCTACTGGCGATATTAAAACTCGGCGCCATCTTCATTCCGTTGGATGTCTCTTTCCCGGATGAGCGGAATAGATATATTGCCCTGGACAGCGGTGTTAGACTTGTTTTGACTGCCAGACCCGGTTCTTTCAAATTTAGCGGCACTGCCGGAATCGACGAGGTGGTCTATGATCTGGAAAAATTGGCCTCCTATTCGGCGGCGAATCCCCAAAAACCGGTTCAGCCCCAGGACCCCTCACATATTATCTACACTTCCGGTTCCACCGGCCGGCCCAAGGGCGCGCTGCTGCACCATTCGGGGATAGTGAACCATACGTACACCAAGATCGGGGTGCTGGGGATAACCGAGAAAGACTCGGTGGCCAACAATTTCAGCATCAACGTGATTGCCTCGGTGTGGCAGGTTCTATCGCCGCTGTTTATGGGGGCCCGGTTGGTGACCTATTCGGATGAGATCGAGTGGGACCCCTACCGCCAATTTGAGCGGGTGGCTGCCGACGGCGTGACGGTCATTGAGGTGATTCCTTCGGTATTAAAGGCATTTCTATTTTTACTGGACGAGGGCAAAAAGAAGATCGACTTGAGCGGTTTGCGCAAGATTGGCCTTACGGCCGAGGAGGTCAAGCCCTTTCTGGTCAACAACTTCTATAAGGCTTATCCCCATGTTGACCTGGTGGACTGCTACGGGCAGACGGAAAACTGCGACGATGTGCTGCACTACACCATCCCGGTGGATACCCGGACCAAACGGGTGCCCATCGGCACGCCCTCCTTGAATACCCAGGTGCTGGTGTTAAACCATCACAATCAATTGCAGCCGGTGGGAATCGCCGGCGAGATATGTTCATCCGGTGCCGGTGTGGGCTATGGATACTGGAACCGCCCGGATTTAACCGCGGAGAAATTCGTGGAAAATCCCCTTCAGCCAGGGGTGAGGATGTATCGTACCGGTGACCTGGGCCGCTTCCTGCCGGACGGGACAGTGGAATACCTGGGCCGCCTCGATCACCAGGTCAAAATCCGGGGAAACCGGGTAGAACTGCGGGAGATAGAAAACCATGTGCTGAAATATCCAGGGTTGAAAGAGGCGGCGGTAGTGGCCCGCGAAGACCGGGAAGGAGATCAAAACCTCTATGCCTTTTTTGTCTCCCCCCGGGAAATCACGGCCCCCGATATGCGGGGATTTTTATTAAAAACCCTGCCCGATTATATGGTGCCCCTCCAGTTTATCCAACTGGAAAAGCTGCCGGTAATCCCCAATGGCAAGATCAACCGCAAGGCACTGGTCACGATGGAGATAAAGGAGAGTATCGGCAGCGGCGTCGAATTTATTCCGCCCAGAAGCGACTTTGAACGGGCAATCCAGGAGATCTGGGCAAAATTGCTGGCTAAGGAGAGGCAAAACCTGGGGATCAACGATAACTTCTTCGACCTGGGGGGGCATTCGCTGATGCTGATCAAGCTGAAAAGCCATCTGGAGAAAAACTTTGAACTCAAGCAAGAGGTCGAAATCGTTGATTTGTTCAATTTCCCCACCATCGCCCTCCAGGCCCAATATGTTGAAGAGAACCTCAAAGGGAGCGGCGAAGCCAGGGATCGGCAATTGTTGAAAAAGGAGCCGGTCAGGAGCGGTTTAGATGACCGTGATCTTGCCGCTATCGGGATATCGCTTCGTTTCCCCGGGGCAGCGAATCAAAATGAATTCTGGGAGAATTTAAGCAAAGGCACTGAATCGATTGCCTTTTTCAACGAAGAGGAATTGGAAGATTCCGAATTGAATAGTTACATCCGGGGCAATTGTGAGCTGATCCCCGCCTGGGGTTTACTGGGAGACCTTAATATGTTCGATGCCGATTTTTTCGGTATCATCCCCAGGGAAGCCGAGATCATGGACCCGCAGCAGCGTTTGTTCCTGGAGTACTCCTGGATGGCGCTGGAGGATGCCGGTTACGTGGGCGAGACGTACCCGGGCCTGATCGGCGTCTATGCCGGTGTCGGCTTTAATACCTATATATTAAACAACGTGCTGACCAATCCCCAGGTGGTCAATACACTGGGAGAATTCCAGACGATGATCGCCAACGACAAGGACTTCCTGGCCTCACGGGTGGCCTATAAATTAAATTTAAAGGGGCCGGCCATCACCATACAGTGTGCCTGTTCCACCTCGCTGGTGGCGATTCACCTGGCCCGGCAGGGATTGATGGCCGGGGACTGCGACATGGCGCTGGTGGGAGGCGTGTCCCTGAGGATACCGGAACGGACAGGCTATTTCTACACCGAAGGGGGACATCTATCGCCCGACGGTCACTGCCGCGCCTTCGATGCCGGGGCCAGAGGCACGGTATTCGGCAATGGCATCGGCATCGTGGTTTTAAAGAGGTTGTCGGCGGCTGTCTCGGAGGGCGACAATATCTATGCGGTATTGAGAGGCTCGGCCATCAACAACGACGGCTCCTTGAAGGTAGGCTATACCAGTCCCAGCGAGAAGGCCCAGGCCCAGGTGATCTTAAATGCCATCACCGATGCGGCCGTAGCGCCGGCCAGCATCGGCTATGTAGAGACCCACGGCACCGGCACGGTGCTGGGAGACCCGATTGAAGTTTCCGCATTAAGCCGTGCCTTCCGTACGGGTACCGATAAGAAGCAATTCTGCGCCATAGGCTCGGTAAAGTCCAATATCGGCCATCTTGACGTGACAGCCGGTATTGCCGGTCTGATAAAGGCGATCTTGTGCCTGAAACAGCGACAGATTCCCCCCAGCATCAACTTTGTTAGCCCCAATCCCATGATCGACTTTGAAAATAGCCCCTTTTATGTAAACCGGTCGCTGAAAGATTGGCCGGCTGCCGAAACGCCCCGACGGGCCGGTGTCAGCGCCCTGGGCATCGGCGGCACCAACGGCCACGTCATACTGGAAGAGGCACCGGAGACGGCACACCAGCCTTCGGTCCGTGCCTTTCAATTGATCCTGTTGTCCGGCAGGACCGAATCTGCCCTGAACCGGATGACCGAAAACCTGCTGATCCATCTGGAAAAAAATCCCAACCTTCATCTGGCCGATGCGGCCTATACTTTGCAAACCGGCAGGAAAGCCTTTAAATACCGCCGGAAGCTGGCAGCCGCCAATGTGGCCGATGTCATCAAGGGATTCACCCCTGGGGAACCCGGCGGCCTGCCGATTTCGCTGGCCCATGAAGACGACTCCCCGGTTATATTTATGTTTCCCGGCCAGGGGTCGCAGTATGTGAATATGGGGTTAAATATATACCGGACCGAATCGCTGTTTAGGCAGGAGATGGATCGCTGTTTCGAGATAGTGAAATCATTGGTGGACGTTGATTTACCGGCGTTGCTTTTTCCCGCCTCGCCTAAAATTGCAGTCGAAATCGAGCAAACGGACATAGCCCAACCCCTGCTGTTTGTGTTCGAGTACGCCCTGGCCCGCTTATTGATGAAATGGGGAATCAAACCCTATGCCATGATCGGCCACAGCATCGGTGAGTATGTGGCCGCCTGCCTGGCCGGGGTCTTCAGCCTCGACGATGCCTTGAAGCTGGTCTGCCTGAGGGGAAAATTGATGGCAGGGATGCCGGCCGGTGCCATGTTGAGTGTCTCCCTGTCGGAACAAGATTTAATGCCCCTATTAAACGAGGAGATATCGCTGGCCGCGGTAAATTCGTCTTCCCTTTGTGCGGTTTCAGGCCCTGTTGAGGCCATCGCCGGATTTGAACAACAATTAAAAACCCTGGGCCACGAGGCGCGGCGCCTGCACACTTCCCACGCCTTTCATTCGCCCATGATGGCGCCCATATTGGCGGAATTTAGCCGGAAGGTGGGGGAGGTCTCATTACATAAACCGGGGATACCATTCATATCGAATGTCAGCGGTGATTGGATCTCCCCCGAAGATGCCGCTTCGGCAAAATATTGGGCCGACCAATTGAGGGCGACCGTCCGCTTCGCCGATGGCATCGGGACTCTTTTGCAACTGGAGTCGCCGGTTTTTATGGAGGTCGGTCCCGGCAATGTATTGAGTACATTTGTGCGGCGCTATTCAGGTAAGAGAGAGGGAGAGGGACAATGTATCGTAGATCTCGTCAGGCATCCCCAAAAAGACCTACCCGACGCCTATTACCTGCTCAACAGTATCGGCCAATTGTGGCTGTCCGGCGTCAAGATCGACTGGCAGGGGTTTCACGCCTCTTTAGCGGGAGAAACAAGACGCCGCCTCCCCCTGCCCACCTATCCCTTCCAGCGGAAAAACTGCTGGCTCCGGCCAAAAAAAAGGGAGACCCGCTTCTCAACGACCCCGAAAGGGATCCAGTTTTACCTGCCTATCTGGAAGCAGTCGACAGCCCCCTTAACCGATCATATGGCAGACAGCCCCAGCGGGGAGGCGAAAAAGTGCTGGCTGATTTTTTTGGACCAAGACGGTATCGGTACACAACTGGTGAAGCAACTGCTGGACAAGAACCAGGACATCATCACCGTAAGAGTCGGCGAGGCGTTTAAAAAGGAAAATCCTGGAGATTACCTCGTTAATCCCGGCCGCAGCGATGATTATGCGGCCTTAATAGCAGACGTGCAGCAGGCGGGCAGGACGATTGATAAGATCGTTCATCTGTGGATGTATACTGCCGAGCCCCTGGCCGGGGCCGGGAGCGAATACCTGGCCACCTCCCTGGAGCGGGGCGTCTACAGCCTGCTTTACCTGGTGAAGGCACTGGCCCGACACTCCATGTTCAACCGGATCGACCTCTGGATGGTGTCGAATCGGTTACACAAAATCGATCAGGGAGATATCATCATGCCGGAAAAGGCGACCATATTGGGGCCTTGCAAGGTGGTCTCCCAGGAGTATCCCCACATCGTCTGCCGCAGCCTGGATGTGGGGAGTAACGGTATCCCGCCGCACCTGCTCCCGGAATTGGAGGGCTCCCCTTCGGATCGGCTCATCGCCTATCGAGGGAACTATCGCTGGCTGCAGTCCTTCGAGCCCGTTCAGATAAAAGAGGGCCCTGAAGTACCGACGGTGCTGAGGGAGAAGGGGGTTTACCTGATTACCGGTGGGTTGGGCAAAATCGGACTCACCCTGGCCCGATACCTGGCCCGGTCGGTCCAGGCCCGTTTGGTACTCACCAGCCGTTCCAAACTACCGGAAAATGAAGATGGAAACCTCAGGATGATGGAGGTCAGACAACTGGAGAAGATGGGGGCCCGGGTACTGGTGGTGCAGGCAGATTCTGCCAATCACCGGGAAATGCAAAACGCGGTTAAACAGGCAGAGGAGAGATTCGCTGCCATTAATGGGGTCATCCATACAGCCGGTGTTACGGCTGCCGAAGCCTTTAAGATGATTGCCGATCTGGAGAGGAGAGAGTGCGAAGTTCATTTTGCCCCCAAAATAGAGGGATTGTACGTTCTAAAGGAGGTGTTTCAACATAAGAATCTCGATTTTTATCTCCTGACCTCTTCTCTATCCTCCATTCTGGGGGGGCTGACTTTATATGCCTATAGTGCTGCCCACAGTTTTATGGATGGCTTTGCCCGGCAGCAGAGACTAAATTTTGGCGAAAATTTTTTGAGTCTCAATTGGCCCACCTGGGAATTTGGCGAAAAAAGGGCGGCTGCCGCCGCTCTCCAGATTAAGCCTGAAGAGGGGGAGGCGGCTTTCAAGCGGGCATTAAATTTAAACCAGGCGGCCCAGGTTGTCATTGCCAATGAGGATTTGCAGGGCCAGTTGCAGCGCTGGGTATATGCCCAACCCGGGGACACGGATATCCGGCCCCAGGCCGAAGAGCGGCTGGAACCCGATAGATCTCATATCCAGGGTGTGTATCAGGAACCCCAGAGCGAGGCCGAAAGAATCGTGGCCGAAATATGGCAGGAACTATTGGGAATAAAATTGGTGGGGGTGTTTGACGATTTTTTTGAACTGGGGGGCCATTCGTTAATCGCCACCAAACTGGCCTCCCGGCTGCGGGAGGTCTTTCGCATCGACTTCCCCCTCAAGGTGCTTTTTAATCAGCCCACCATCCGGGGGGTAGTGGAAAACATCGTCCACAACTGGGGAGATGTCGAAACAGTCGATGAAATTGCCAGAACTTACCGGCAAGTCGAAATGATGGGGTAGGACACCCACCCATGCTAAAAACCATAAAAAAAGAGGTTGATTTATCGATTGATACATTGATGGCAGAGGCCTGCCGGAGTGCCAACCTCAGTGGATGGGGTGATGACGACTTCCGGGAACCGTTGTCCCGACTGATCGAATGTTTTTTAGACCAATGCGGTGCCACCAACAACCGGATGAAGAAGATTTCTTTTCGCAATGCCATACGTGCCATACTGACCAACCGTCTCTATATCCAGCATAACTTTGAATCTTTTCCCCAGATTTTAGCGGTGCCTATAAAAAATCCCCTTTTTATTGTAGGCTTGACCCGAACCGGCTCGACCCTTCTCCACCGATTATTGGCCCAGGATAATTCCTGCCGGGTGATCAAGTACTGGGAGATGCACTACCCTTTTTTTGGTCCAAATCTGGGTTTGAATCATGAGGCCTTAAGTATAAAATTGGCAGAATTAAAAATAAAGGAGATATATTCCAGATTTCCGGATCTATTACATATTCACGAAACAAAGGCGGCCGATCCTGAAGAGTGTGAATTATTGATGCGTCACTCTTTTTGTTCCATCACCTTTGACAGTGAATGGCGCCTTCCGGGCTATGCCCGATGGCTGATTCAAGAGGATATGACAGCATGTTATCATTACTTTCGCAAGTTGCTGCAGCTTCTGCTCTGGTATAAACCGGCTAATTTCCCGGTACTCAAATGTTCTTTCCACCTGTTAAATCTGCAAACGGTACTGGAGCTATTCCCCGATGCCAACATCCTCTGGCTGCATCGCTCTCCCCTCGAAGCTATCCCCGCCAGCTTGAATCTGCTGTCGGCTCTTTTGGGTGATGAACGCCGCAGTAAACAGTTCGTGGAATTTATCCTGGATTATTCAGCCCGGTCGATAGAACGGGGAATGGAGGCGGAAAAGAGGTCAAACCAACGGCGATTCTTAAATATGAACTATAGGGAACCGGTTCGGGACCCTGTGGCAGCGATTTTAAAGATATATAACCATTTTCAATATACAATAGATTCGAACATGGAGACGAATATCCGAAACTGGTTGGAGAAAAATCCCCGGCATGACCACGGCGTCCCCCATTACCGCCTGGAGGATTTCGGTTTAAGGGAGGCCGATATCCGGGAGCGTTTTATTTCCTATTTTGATCAATACGGACATCTACTTTAAAAAAAAACTGAACAATGGATAAACAAAAACTCTTTGAAGAGTTGCTGAAGAAAAAAGGCATTGTGTCCCCCCAAGGGCCGGTGTTGACCAGGCGGGACGATCCGGCTCCCTATCAACTATCCTTTGCCCAGCGGCGCATCTGGTTTCTGCAGCAATTTGATCCCAAAAGTGCCGCCTATAATGATCCCGAGGCCATACGGATTAAAGGCCCCCTCAATATGGCCGTAATGGAGAAGTGCTTTAATGAAATTATCCGCAGACACCGGGTACTGCGCATGACATTTCCGGCCAAAGAGGGTCAGCCGGTGATGGTGCCCCACCCGGATGAGAGGATCAAGTTATCGGTATCCACGCTGCAACCGGAGCCCGGAGTTTCGCTTGAAGATCGGGTTTTGAAATTTGTGAACCGGTTTTCCTCCAGACCCTTTGACCTGTCGAAAGATTTGCTGGTAAGGGTGGGTGTATTAAAAATAGAGGAGGCTGATTATGCCCTGGTAATGAATGTCCACCACATCGTGATGGACGGCTGGTCCAAGGGGCTCATGCTCCAGGAATTAATGGATATCTATCCGGCCTACATTGAAGACCTGCCCTCTCCACTTAAAGAGCCGCCGATCCAATATACCGACTATGTCCATTGGCACCGCCAGTGGATGCAGGGCAAGCTGTATGAATCCCAGTTGTCCTATTGGCGGGAGCAGTTGGCCGGTGCACCGCCGGTGCTGGCACTGCCTACCGATCATCCCCGGCCCCATATTCCCAGCGGTAGGGGTTCATTGGAGCCTTTTTCCTTCTCAACAGAGAAGTATAAAGCCCTCAATAACCTGGCCAGAGCACAGGACGTGACTCTTTTTATGGTGTTGATGGCTGCCTTAAATACCCTTTTGTTCCGCTGCAGTGGCCAGGAGGATATCCTCATCGGTACCCCCATTGCCGGCCGTCACCGCCTGGAGCTGGAACATTTAATCGGCCTGTTTGTAAATACCCTGGTCATCCGCACCGATCTTTCAGGAGATCCCGGTTTTAGAGAACTACTGCGGCAGGTGCGTAAAACGGCCCTGGAGGCGTATGCCAATCAGGATATGCCCTTTGAAAAATTGGTAGAGGAGTTGAACCCCCAGCGGAATTTGAGTGTGACGCCACTGTTCCAGGTATTGTTTCAGTTGCAAAATGCGCCCATGCCGCCGGCCCGGATAGCCGGTCTCACCATCACTCCCATCCAGGTGGATGCCGGTTTTTCCCAGGTGGACCTCTCCCTTACTATGTGGGAGGAAGAGGGCATCATGAAGGGCACTTTTGAGTACAGTACGGATTTATTTGAAATCTCCACCATTCGACGCATGATCGGGCATTTCCAGACACTGTTGGATGGCATGGCTGCCGACGGAAATCAAAAGATCTCCAGGTTACCCATGTTAGCCGAAGGGGAGTTGCACCGGTTGTTGAAGGAGTGGAACGATACCGACTGCGATTATCCGGCGGCTGCCTGTATCTATCAGTTATTTGAAACCGCTGGGGAGAAGCATGCCCATGAGGTGGCGGTCATTTTCGATAAACGGCAGATGACCTATTCGGAACTAAACCACCAGGCCAACCAGTTGGCCCGCTATTTGCAGCGGTTTGGGCTCAATGCCGAGATGCTGGCGGGCATCTGCCTGGACAACTGCCTGGAATTGGTGGTGGGGATTGTGGCTATATTGAAGGCCGGCGGCGGCTATATCCCCATGGACCCCGGTTATCCCGACCAGCGGCTGCAAGCGATCCTGTGGGAGGCGTCGCCTTCGGTGCTGTTGACCCAGGCCGGTTATTTGCCTCGATTTTCCGCTTATAAAGGTCATATCCTGCCTATAGACCGGGATTGGGAACTGGTCGCCGGGGAGCGCAGTGACAATAAGGCCAACCTTTGCCGTCCCAAAAGCCCCGGCTGCGTGATCTATACCTCCGGTTCCACCGGCGAACCCAAAGGTATCTTGATTGAAAACAGCAGCATCGTGAATTTGATTTTTTCGTTTATCCGTTCCTACAGCCCGGGGCCGGGAGATCGGATACTGCCGCTGACCTCGATTGCTTCGGCCAGCTTCGTGGGCGAAGTACTGCCCATGCTGTCGTGCGGCGGCGGCGTGGTATTGGCCAATAAAATACATTTCCTGGATATGAAAAAACTGGCCAGCCTGCTAAACGATTATGAGATTTCGATTCTCAGCACCGTGCCCTCGATGATCGCCCGCTTGAATGCGGTGAACTGGCAGCCCGCTAAGCTTCGGCTGCTGTTAAGCGGCGGGGAAGCCCTGTCCGCCGGCGATGTAGATCATCTGCCCGGTTCCCTCTGCATCGTCAACGGCTATGGCTTGACAGAGGCCACTATCTGTTCCACCTACAATGTCCTGGATGGGGCCGAACTGTCGAAGAATCCGCTGATCTCCGTAGGCCGACCGGTTATCAATACCCAAATATACATTGTAGACAGAACGATGAATATCGTGCCGATCGGTGTTGCGGGTGAGATCTACATAGGCGGTGTCGGCCTGGCCCGGGGCTACCTGAACAATCCCGAACTCACGGCCGAAAGATTCATTACAGCCCCAGCCACCAGCCACCAGCCCCTAAATCCTAAATCCTATCCCCTATATAGGACGGGGGATCTGGGCAGTTGGCTGCCCAACGGCACCATCAAGTTTTTGGGCCGCATCGACACCCAGGTCCAGGTTCACGGTCACCGGATCGAGTTGTCGGAGATCGAGAACCACCTGGGACTGCACCCGGGAGTGGCGGATGTGGTGGTCCTGGATCGTGAAATCGGTGCCGGTGATAAGCGGTTGGTGGCCTACCTGGTGACGGAAAACGGTCACATGCTCAACACCAGTGCACTGCGCGGTTGGTTGGACGAGCGGCTGCCCGATTACATGATCCCCGGGGTCTTTGAGATCGTTGACGCGATTCCCTTAACTCCCAACGGCAAGGTGGATGTTAACGCCTTACCCATACCCTCGGGACTTCGGCCGGAATTGGAGGTAGATTTCAAGGCACCGGGGTCGCAGATCGAGCAGTCCATCGCCTCTGTCTGGCAGGAGTTATTACATGTGCAGAAGGTGGGCATAAACGACAATTTTTTTGACCTGGGGGGCCATTCGCTGCTGCTGACCCAGGTCCACAGTCGGCTCAGCGACATGTATGATAAGGAGTTGACCATAGTGGATTTGTTCAGGTTTCCCACCATCCATTCCCTGGCTAAGTTTTTGGGAGATAACAGGAAACAGGAAATTTCAGACAATTATCAAAAAATACGGGAGAGGGCCAATAAACAGCGGCAGGTTTATCAAAACCGGTCTAAATAAGATTTGAGATTTAAAAAAGTGGTACTCTATTTGGATTTCAGATATAATATAAGACATTTTTAAAGGAGGAAATGAATGATGAGGAGAAAGCAGCTTACGTTTACCTTGATCAACGGGATTTTGATTCTGCTGTTGATGGGATTGTGGTCGTCTGAGATTGCCGCCATATCTACGCAAGAAGAGGAGGCAACCGTTTATGGAGTGAAAGTCCAGGAAAAAATAAAAATTGACGGTGTCCTTGACGAGAAGACCTGGCAAACCCCACCAATAAAAAAGACATTCATCTCTCATACGCCGCTTTTCGGCGATGAACTGCCCATGGAGACACTGGTCTGGGTAGCCTATGATACGAAGAAACTCTACTTTGCTTTCCAATGTGCAGATCCGGACCCCGGGAAAATCAAAACATCTATAACGAAGAGGGACAACATGTTTGGCGATGATTGGGTGGCTGTTTCCATCGACGCCACGGGAAATGGACAGACCGGCTATGTGCTCTATGTAAATCCCAACGGCATCCAGGGAGATGCCTTGACTTTTGCGATGCACGTGGATGATGACCGGGCACCGGACTTTGTCTGGCAGAGTGCGGCCCAGATGACAGACAGCGGATACAATGTGGAAATTGGCCTTCCTTTAAAAAGCATTAAATTTCAGAGCGGTAAAGATGTAAAAATGGGAATCCTCTTCATGCGGCGGATCAGCCGCCACAGCTATATCGGTGCCTGGCCCGAAATCAAACCCAACCACTGGATACTGGACAGCCAGGCAAAGGCTGCGTTTACAGATCTCAAGAAACAGACGAGGATCGAGGTGCTGCCCGCCCTGACCCACAGCGACAACCGCAGCCGACTGACACCCCAGGAGTGGAGTGACAGTGAGACCTCAACCCAATTCGGTATAGGCCTCAAATACGGCATTACCTCAACCACCACCGCCGAGGTCACCATCAATCCCGATTTCAGCCAGGTGGAGAGCGATGCCTTCCAGGTGGAGGTCAACCAGCGCTACCCGTTGTTTTACAGTGAGAAGCGCCCCTTTTTCATGGAAGGAACGGGTATTTTTAATTTCTGGACTTATGTGTATGGATTTTTCCCCAAAGCGGTGCATACCCGGCAGATTGTCGATCCCAGTTGGGGGGCCAAATTAACGGGTAATGTGGGCAAGTTCTCTTTTGGCATACTGTCTGCCGGGGATGAAGCCCCCGGCCAACCCTGGGCTTTTGGCACCAATCCCAACGAGGGGGATTCGGCCCTGTTTAGCGTGGCCAGGGGGAAATATAGTCTGGGGGGCGACAGTTATATCGGCTTCTTGTATACCGGCCGTGATTTCGGCGATGAATATAACCGGGTGATCGGTGCCGATGTCAGCTTCAGGCTGGCCAAAAAACACTGGTTCCGCTCCTCGTATCTGCATACGTTGTCCCGTGACAGCGAAGGCAACGTAAATGATGGCCCCAACACCGGCTACGGCACCTTCGTGTATACCTACGGCTCAAAGCGCTTCGTGTACGTAGCGGTTCTCGAACATATGGGTAGAGACTTGCAGGTAGATGCCGGATATTTGAGGCGAAATGCCGTCAATGTGGTTCGTAGCGGGGTCTACCTTAATTTTTATCCCAACCAGAAAAAAGTGCCCTGGTTGAAGCTCATCACCCCGGTAATCTCCGTTGATTTAACACACGATTTGAACACCCATAAAGACGATATCATGGTAAGCGGTGCGCTGACCTTCTATTTTACCAAAGATGCCACCCTGGGCCTGAATTACCTGGCCACCAGGGAAAACTGGCAAGGACAGGCTTTTGACCTGGATCTGGTGGGGTTTCAAGGCGGTATTCGCCTGAGCAAATGGCTGAAACTGAGCGGCAATTTCTTCTGGAGGGAAGGTATCTACTATTATGCAGATCCGGCTTTTATGGGAAGTGGCTATATGGGCGGGTTTTCTGCAGACATTCAGCCCAGCAACAAGCTGAACCAGTATTTCAGTTACACCCATGCCGATTTGTCCAGGGAAGGGGAGGAGTTGTACGACGTGAATATCCTGTATTCCAAAACCACCTACCAGTTTAACAAATACTTTTTCCTGCGGGCAGTTGTTCAATACAACAGCTTCCAGAAGAGGCTGCTGACAGATCTGCTGGCTTCCTTTACCCTGATCCCCGGCACTGTTCTTCACATCGGCTACGGCGGGCTTTACGAGAAACAGTTATGGGTAAATGACCAGTGGCTGCCCCTCCAGGGTGACCTGTACAATACCAAACGGAGTTTCTTCGCCAAAGTCAGCTACCTGTGGCGTTTCTAACCGGCGAAACCATCCACATACCGGGAAAAACCGTTCACATAAGAGAAGAAACGGTCCACATAAAGGGAAAAACCGTTCACATAACGGACGGAACCATCCACATGAGGGACGAAGCCATTCCCATAGTCGGCAAAACCATTCACATAAGCGGAAAAACCATTCCCATGAGCGGCAAAACCATTCACATAAGCGGAAAAACCATTCCCATGAGCGGAAAAATCGTTCCCATAGGCGGAGAAATCATTACATCTCCCCAATAGAAATCTACTGATTTAAAAGGAGGAAAAAATGCGAACAAAAATTGTAGGGATTTTACTTGCCATTTTGATGGCAGGCGCCATTGTTATATTCGGTTCCAATAAGGTGCCGGAAGATATGGTTTTTGTTAAGGGCGGCACCTTTCAAATGGGAACCGACGAAGAAGTCTCTTTTGAAGAACCGGTACATACCGTAAAATTGGACAGCTTTTACATCGGCACATATGAAGTCACCCAGAAGGAGTGGCGGGAAGTCATGAACGCTAATCCATCCGTTTATATTGGCGATAATATCCCGGTGCAAAAAATCGGTTGGACCATGGCGGTTGAATACTGCAATAAATTGAGTCAAAAGGAGGGCCTGACCCCCTGCTACAGCGGCAGCGGCGATGGTATTGTCTGCAATTTCGAGGCCGACGGCTACCGGCTGCCCACCGAAGCCGAGTGGGAGTATGCCTGCCGGGGCGGGTTAAAATCCGGCAATTATCTTTACAGCGGCAGTAACAACCCCGACGAGGTGGCCTGGCATGAGCTAAACTCGGGAGACAAAATCCAACCGGTGGGCAAAAAGAGGCCCAATGAACTGGGCTTACACGACATGAGCGGCAACATCTGGGAGTGGTGCTGGGACCGCTATGACCCGGGGTACTATAAAAATAGTCCGGTTGACAATCCTAAAGGCCCCGACAGCGGCAGCACTCGCAATTATCGCGGTGGCGGCGGCCCTGGCGGGAAAATCACCTGGCTGCGTTGTACAAATCGAAATTTCCAGCCCGCCTCTTTCGACATGTATCCCATGGGGCTTCGGATTGTCAAAAACACCGCCGGTAAAAAAACCCAACAGAATATGGTACTGGTGGAAGGCGGTACATTCCAGATGGGAAGCAGCACCGGTGACCTTTTCGGCAGGAAACCGGCCCATACCGCTGCGGTGAGCAGTTTTTACATGGGAAAATATGAAGTCACCCAGGCAGAATGGCGGGCGGTAATGGGAAATAATCCGGCCCTGTGGATTGGGCTGAGGTCTCCGGTGGAGTCGATCACCTGGTATGACGCCGTGAAATATTGTAATAAGCGAAGCCGCATGGAGGGGTTGACCCCCTGTTACAGCGGCAGCGGCCAGGATATTGTCTGTGATTTTGAGGCCGACGGTTATCGATTGCCCAGCGAAACCGAATGGGAATATGCGGCCAAAGGCGGCGTTCTATCCAGAAATTATAAATACAGCGGCAGCAATAACCCCGACGAAGTGGCCTGGTATCAGAAGAATACAGGTTTTTCAGCCGAGGCTGTGGGTCTGAAAAAGCCCAATGAACTGGGAATATACGACATGACCGGCAATGTCTGGGAGTGGTGCTGGGACTGGTGTGATGAGGGATATTATAAACATAGTCCCCGCAGCAATCCCAGGGGACCTGCCAGCGGGGTTCGACGGGCTGTTCGGGGCGGTGCGGTAACGGTGGATGCAGGGACGATTACAAACGTCTTTCGCCTCGCCTGGAAACCGCATCATGCCTACAGGTTTATTGGCTTCCGGGTAGTAAGGACTGCCAGATAAGGAAATCGACATGAGCAATAATCCGGGATATAGTGAAGATTTGCATGGTGTGGCCATCATTGGCATGGCGGGCCGTTTCCCCGAAGCCCAGAATATCGATGAATTCTGGCAGAATCTGGTCAACGGCGTCGAGTGTATCACTTTTTACCGGGATGAAGAGTTGATCGATGCCGGCATTAAGCCGGAGGTATTAGAAAATCCCGATTATGTCAGGGCCAAAGGCGAAGTGGCTGCCGTGGATCTCTTCGATGCCGATTTTTTCGGCATCAATCCCCGGGAAGCAGAGGTGACCGATCCCCAGCATCGGATGCTGCTGGAGTGTGCCTGGGAGGCGCTGGAACACGCCGGGTACGATTCCAGCAAATTTGAGGGCCGCATCGGTATGTATGCCGGTAAGAGTATGGATTACTACTTACTGCTAAATGTATTTCCCCAGATCAAGAAGGAGATATCCGCCGGCTCTTTGCAGGCAGCGGTGGGCAACGACAAAGACAGTTTAACCACTACCATAGCGTACCGTTTAAACCTGACCGGCCCGGCCATTACCATCCAGACCTCATCGTCGACTTCATTGGTGGCGGTCAGCGTGGCCTGCCAGAGCCTGTTGACCTACCAGTGCGACATCGCCTTAGCCGGGGGAGTCACGGCGGGGCCACCCATTAGATCGGGCTATAAATATGAAGAGGGGAATATCTGGTCCCCCGATGGTCACTGCCGGGCCTTCGATGCCGGGGCTATGGGTTTTGTAACCGGTGCCGGTATGGGGTTGGCGACCCTTAAGCGGCTGCCGGAAGCCGCTGCCGACGGCGATAAGATCTGGGCAGTTATAAAGGGATTCGCAGTCAACAATGATGGATCGAACAAAGTGAGTTATCACGCCCCCAGCGTCGATGCCCAGGCAGAGGTGGTGGCCGAGGCCCTGGCCATTGCCGATGCCCAGCCGGACACGATCCAGTACATCGAGACCCACGGCACCGGCACCCATCTGGGCGATCCCATCGAAGTAACGGCGTTGACCCAGGCGTTCCGGGCCTTTACCGGGAAAAAACAGTTTTGTGCCATCGGTTCGGTAAAGACCAACATCGGTCATCTGGACAATGCCGCCGGAATTGCCGGCTTGATTAAAGTCGCCTTATCACTGCACTATAAAACGATCGTTCCTTCCCTGCATTTTGATAAACCCAATCCAAAAATCGACTTCGACAGCAGCCCCTTTTTTGTGAATACCCGGTGCAGAGAGTGGCCTTCCGACGGTACTCCCCGTCGAGGCGGGGTGACTTCTTTAGGCATGGGGGGCACCAATGCCCATGTCGTCTTAGAGGAGGCGCCGGAATTGGAGAGTTCCGGAGAATCCAGGGCCTATCAATTGCTCCTGTTGTCGGCTGGTACTGAATCGGCTTTAGAAAACCGAACCGGGGGTCTATTGAGCCATCTCCAGGGACATGATGATCTAAATATCGCCGATGCGGCCTATACGCTGGCGGCGGGCCGGAGAGACCTAACTTACCGCCGAGCGTTTTTATGTGAAGACATAGAAGATGCCAGGCTAAAACTCGAAAAACGGACCGCCGGTTGGGTATTTGATGGGGTCTGTCAGAGCCTGGACCGGCCGGTGGTGTTTATGTTTTCCGGTCAAGGCGCCCAGTATGTCAATATGGGCAAGGAGTTGTACCTTCACGAACCGGTCTTTAAGGGGCATATGGATGAATGCGCAAAGATCCTGGCCCCATTGTTGGGATTGGATGTGCGGGAACTGCTCTACCCACAGCCGGAAGACGATCCGGAGAGGCATGGCCAAAAGCTGGGGGAAACATGGATCACCCAGCCGGTACTGTTCATGCTGGAGTATTCGCTTTCAAAGATGTGGATGGAGTGGGGCATCAAGCCGGTTGGCATGATTGGCCACAGCATCGGCGAATATACGGCCGCCTGTATTGCCGGGTGTATGTCTCTAAAGGACGCCTTGAAGTTGGTGGCCATTCGCGGTCGCCTGATGCAGGAACAGGCTAAAGGGGCGATGCTGTCGGTTGAGCTCGGTGAAGCGGAGATTGTGGACACTATGGGCAAAGACCTTGCTTTAGCCGCGGTTAACAGTCCGAAGCACGGTGTGGTATCGGGTGAAGTCGCAGCCATTGAGAGTTTAGAAAAGGCACTTAAGGAGCGAAATATCTACTGTCGTCGGCTTCATACTTCACATGCCTTTCATTCCGCCATGATGGAACCGGCAAAGAAGGCGTTTACCGACGCGGTATCCAGGCTGAATCTGAGGGGGCCGGAGATCCCCTTTATCTCCTGTGTAAGCGGTACCTGGATTCGGGATAGTGAGGTCGTGAGCGCCCAATATTGGGCCGATCAGCTGCGTCGGCCGGTTCGCTTTGCCGACGGCATAAAAGAGATATTGAACGATTCCTCCCGGATTTTTCTGGAAGTCGGACCGGGCAACGGCTTGTGTTTGCTGGCCCGCCAGCAGCAGGTAACGGAAGGGGGCATATTTTCGTCTATTCGCCATGTTAAGCAGACGGAGTCCGATACCGCCTTTTTGCTCAAGACCCTGGCACATCTCTGGTTAGCCGGCGTTGATGTCGATTGGCAGGGCTATTACAGGGGTGAAGCCCGACAGCGGATTCCTTTGCCCACCTATCCGTTTGAGAGGAAACGTTTCTGGTTGGACGGCCTTAAAGTGACAGGCGAAGGCGAAGAGATCGCTTCTCCCCAGGCTGAGGAGGCCGGCGAAATCGATCAGCCCAAATCGGTGGGGGAGAAAAAGTTTCAGCCCAGGCCTGAAATGAAAAATGAATACGCGACCCCTACCAGTGACACCGAGAGAGAGGTTGTGGAAATCTGGCAGGATATTTTAGGCATTAAGCCCATCGGCATAGAAGACAACTTCTTCGACCTGGGCGGCCACTCCCTGTTGGCGACACTATTTTTATCGCAGTTGCAGGAGAAGTTTAATATCCGGCTGGAATTGAGGGCCATATTTGAAAGCCCCACCATTGCCACCATTGTCCAACAGATCGAACTGGAAAAAAACAGGAAAGATGAGACGGCCAATGTCGAGGATATACTGCAGGAGATTGAGGGGCTCTCCCAGGATGAGGTTCAATCCGCCCTGACAGATGAGAGTTGACGGCAATGATTGTTAGAAGTTTAAATAAAATAAAACACTGGAGGAACTATGAAAAAGAGAATTTGTAAGGCTTTGTGCTTTGTGCTGCTCCTGGGTGCAGGATTTCTGACCCCTTCACAGGAGATTGTTAAGACACCCACCCTTAAGGAAGTGGGGGGATTCTGGTATGCATATATGGATTTTGAAGGCAGCTTTGAATCGAATAACGAAAACTTCAAAGGGTTTGCCGACGAATGCCGCAAACAGGAAGTAGACAAAGGCGCGCTTGTCTGGATTTTTTACACCTGGCCTGAATATGGGGTAGGGGATGTATTAAAATTTGCCGGAGCCTACATCATACCTGAAGATACGCAGATCAAACCCCCGTTAAAGAAAGGAAAGGTGGAAAAGATAAAGGCCGTAATTTACACCCATACCGGACCCCTCGAAGAGATAAAAAAATCCAATAAAGTTGTCGAAGACTATCTTAAAGAAAAAGAGTTTAAAATAGTCTGGCCAACTTATGAGATCCTGTACAAAGACCCTCTGCGGGTGGACATCATCTACCCGGTAGAGCAGTAATTTATTTATTATAAAGATGGACTGGTCGCAGCGTATATCGCAGCTATCCCCTGAAAAGCAGAGACTTCTACTGCAAAAACTGGCACAAAAAAATGTCGATATTTTTCAACTCCCCATCGCCAGGCAGGATAGAACGGATGGTCAAGGCTTTCCCCTCTCGTTCGGACAGGAGCGTTTGTGGTTTGTGCAGCAGATGGACCCTGAAAATTTTGCCTATAATATTACCAGGGCCACCAGATTGGAAGGAAATCTAAATAAGCAGGCATTGGAAAAAAGCATCAATGAGATTGTCCACCGCCATGAGATCTTGCGAACCCGGTTCGTTTTTGACAACGAGAAACCGGCCCAGATCATTCTTTCCCAATTATCTATCCCCTTAGAAATAGTCGATCTTACGGATATTCCGGCAGAAAAACAGGAAGGCAGAGTACAACAGGCCATTTTAGATGAGAGTCGCCGACCCTTTGATTTAAGCCGGGGACCGGCATTGAGAACCAGATTATTGGCCCTAAGCGATGAGGTAATCGTGTTCCTGTTGGTCATCCATCACATCATTGCCGACGGCACATCGATCCAGATATTTACCAGGGAACTCGTTCAGTTGTACGATGCCTTTTCCGGAGCCAAGCCCACACCGCTGTCAGAGTTGGCCATTCAATACGTGGACTATACCTGCTGGCAGCGGCAGTGGTTTGGCCAGGACGGGCTGGAGTTTGGTTTGAGGAAGAAGCAGGAATCATACTGGCTGGATCAGTTCAAAGATGAGATACCGGTATTGTCCCTTCCCACCGACTATAAACGACCGGTGATTCAGAGTTTTGAGGGTAATCAGCTTACATTTGAACTGGAGGCAAATGAGATCAGGTCCATAAACCGGATCGTTTTAAGCGAGGGCAGCACCCTATTCATCGTATTGCTGGCCATTTACAATATCTTTTTGTCGAAGCTTAGTGGAATGGCAGATATTGTGGTGGGAAGCCCGATGAGCGGCCGCCGGCACACAACTGTACAGCCACTCATCGGTATGTTTGTCAATACATTGGCCCTGAGGAATTACCCCCATCACCACCAGACATTCAGAAATTTCCTGGGGGAGGTGAAGACACGGACATTGAGTGCCTTTGAGAACCAGGAATACCGTTATGAAGATCTCGTCGAAAGATTAAATATCAACCGGGACACCGGCCGTAATCCCCTGTTTGATGTGGCCTTTTTGTTACTCTTTGATGACCGGGAAGCCATCGATGTCAACATCTCAAGTCTACAATTTCGGTCCTATGAATGGTACAACTATACCTCCAAGTTCGATTTGATTTTGAATGCCTGGAAATTGGGAGAGACATTGAAATTTACCTTTGAATATTGTACCGGACTGTTTAAAGAGAGCACCATCCAGAGATATTCGGTCTATTTTAGAACGATCTTGAATTCCATCGTAAAAGATCCCCACAAGAAAATAGCGGATATCGAAATACTCCCGTCTGAAGAGAGACGAAGGCTGCTCCATGACTTTAACGATACGCAAGCCTCTTTTCCCCAGGACCAAACCATTCACCGCTTATTCGACCAGCAGGTCAGCCGGAGCCCCGATCATGTTGCCCTGGTAGGAACGGCAGCAGGGGCCGGGAAAGGTGGGAGTACAGGTGGAGATCATCAACTGACCTATCGGCAGTTGAACCGGCAGGCCCGGGCCGTGGCTGCGATGTTGGCAGAGAAGGGAGTTGTACCCGGTCGTATAGTGGGCATCATGGTGGGCCCTGCAATCGAGCTTGTTATCGGCATCATGGGGATACTGAAATCGGCAAGTGCCTATTTGCCCATTGATCCGGGATATCCCCGGGAGAGGGCTTCCTATATGCTGGCAGACAGCGCAGCCGAGATACTGCTCACGGATGCAAAGATCAGAGAGAGTGTTGAGGCAGAGGTTGAGTCCATGAACGTGAGCGACCAATGCCTGGAGGCGACCGCCCCAGCGTACGTCATCTATACGTCCGGAACCACCGGCAAGCCCAAAGGGGTGATGGTAGAGCACCGCTCCCTGGTGAACCTCTGCTGCTGGCACAATCGCTGCTACGGTGTAGAGCCAGCCGATCATGCCGCCAAGTATGCAGCCGTTGGCTTTGACGCCTCTGTATGGGAAATATTTCCCTATTTAATCAAAGGGGCATCTTTATACATTGTCCCCGACTCAATCAAACTGGATATGGACAGGCTGAACGACTATTTTGAACAGAGAGATATCACCATCGCCTTTTTACCGACCCAGGTGTGTGAGCAATTTTTGGGCCAGCAGAATCTGTCGCTGCGCCGACTGTTGACCGGCGGGGATAAGTTAAATCAATTTGCCACCAGGAGGTATAGGCTTTACAACAATTACGGCCCTACCGAGAATACGGTGGTTGCCACCTCCTGCCTGGTGCAGGGGAAGGCCGACAACATCCCCATCGGTAAACCGATTGACAATGTGAAGATATACATCCTGGACAGAGATCATTTTCAGATCCAGCCCATTGGCATAGCCGGTGAATTATGCGTCGCCGGTCTGGGACTGTCCAGAGGCTATATCAATCGACCGGAGGAAACGGCCGAACGCTTCAGCCCGCAGGTGATTGAGGGTGCGGCTCCGTGCCGTGTCTATCACACCGGTGACCTGGCCCGGTGGTTGACGGACGGGAATATCGAGTTTTTGGGGCGGATCGACCACCAGGTAAAGATCAGGGGCTTCCGCATCGAATTGGGGGAGATTGAGAACCAATTATTGAAACATGAAGAGTTCAGGGACGCGCTTGTGGTTGTCAAAGATAACCATGTTAGGTATCTCTGTGCCTACCTGGTGGCCCGGGAAAAAATCGATATCCCGGCCTTAAAAGAACAGTTGTCGCGGCATTTACCCGGCTATATGATCCCGGCCTTCTTTATGCAAATCGACAGGATTCCCCTCACCGCCAACGGCAAGGTAGACCGCAAGGCACTGCCGGAACCTGAATTGGGGGCGGCGGAAGAGGCGGTTGTGCCGCCCCAAAACGTAAATGAAGAGAGGTTGGTTGAAGTCTGGCAGGAAGTCCTGGGGCTTGACACCATCGGTATAACCGATCATTTTTTTGAGATGGGCGGTGATTCGATCAAGGCGATCCAGGTATCGGCCAGGCTGAAGAAGTACGGGTTAATACTATCGATTACCGATCTTTTTATGTATCCTACCATAAAAGAGCTGGGGAAACATATCCGGGCACAGGAACGAACCATCGACCAGGGCATGGTGGAGGGGGAAGTGGAATTAACCCCGATCCAATGCTGGTTTTTCCAATCCAGGTTTACCCATAAACACCATTTTAACCAGGCGGTTATCCTGTATCGACAGGAGGGGTTTGATGAAGAAATTTTAAAGGCAGTGCTGAAAAAGCTGGTGGAACATCATGACGCCCTGCGCATGGTATACAAATTGAGCGAAGATGGGGTGATCCAGATCAATCGCGGGGAGATCGAGCCAATGTTCGATTTTGAGGTGTTCGATTACCGGGAAAGGGAAGATGTCGAAGCGAATATAGACAGTGAGGCCAGCCGGATACAGGGGGGAATCGATCTACAGGCAGGTCCGCTGGTAAAGGTGGGCCTATTTAAGACCGCCGACGGGGATCATCTGTTGATCGTCATCCATCACCTGGTGATAGACGGGATATCGTGGCGAATCTTGCTGGAGGATTTTGTTAGCGGCTACCGGCAAGTATCGCAGTCAGAGGAGATCGAGCTGCCGGCAAAGACCGACTCCTTCAGGGATTGGGCCCGGGCCTTGAAAGAGTATGCTGCCGGAGACAGGGGCGAGTCAGAGAACGCTGTGTTGTTAGAATTGGCCTATTGGCAAAGCCTCGATTCCCAGAAGTTAGACCCCCTGCCGGTGGATTTTGAAATCGGCTGCCCTGGTAAAAAGAATAAGGACAATGAGGCCGTGGTGGTGAACCTGGGGCCAGAGCAGACAGAACTCTTGCTGCGCCAGGTGAATTGGGCCTACAATACGGACATCAACGATATACTCCTGACCGCTTTAGGCCTGGCTCTCAAGGGGTGGAGGGGAATCGATAAGGTGGGTATCAACCTGGAGGGGCACGGTCGAGAGTCCATCCTCGAGGGACTCGATATCAGCCGTACCGTGGGCTGGTTCACCAGCCAATACCCGGTGATTCTCGATATGCAGGGATCGGAGGATCTGCCCTACACCATCAAGAGTGTAAAAGAGACGTTGAGACAGATTCCCCGCAAGGGAGTCGGCTATGGTATTTTGAAATATTTAACACCGATTGAGAATATAAGAGGTCATCGATTTGTCCTGGAACCGGAAGTGAGCTTTAATTACCTGGGGCAATTTGCCGGGGATATCGGTCTGGGGGAGAGAACCGGCTTTACCCTATCTCCAAACAGCAGTGGGTACGATGTAAGCCCCGAATCGGAGAGCCGTTATAAACTCGATATCAACGGGGCGCTGCTGGATAAACGGCTGCGTCTGTCGGTTACCTACAATAAACTTGAATATAGTAAAGAAGGGATTGAGAGGTTAGCGGCCTGTTTCGAATCGAGCTTATTGAAGATCATCGAACACTGCTGCCGGAAGGAGGAGAAGGAGCTAACTCCCAGCGACCTGGGATATTCGGACATCAGCCTTCAAGATCTCGAAGAGTTTGAAGATGATTTAAGCGATATTTACTGAAAGGAGGGTACATTGTCCTCAAAAAGAAAAATAGAGAAGATATATCCGCTCTCGCCTATGCAAAGCGGCATGTTGTTTCACTCTTTAAAGGATAAGGAGTCCGGCGCCTATATCGAACAGAATGTATTGAGAGTTAAAGGGGATATCGATAACGAATTGTTGGAGAGAAGTATTAATGTGTTAATCGACAGGTACGATATCTTTAGAACGGTGTTCAGGGTTGATAAGGTTAAGGAGCCCCTGCAGTTTGTATTGAACCAGAGGACATTCCAGATACATTTCAAAGATATTTCCCGGTTGGGGGCAGATGAACAGTCGTCGTTCCTGGAAGAGTTCTTGGAGCAAGATAGGAGAAGGGGTTTTGATTTAACCCGGGACCTGTTGATGAGGGTCTCCATATTTAAAATTCATCCCCAGAGCTACAGGCTGTTGTGGAGCTTCCATCATATATTGATGGATGGCTGGTGTTTAGGCATTATTTTCAGAGAGCTGCTGCATATTTACCGATCGTTAAAAACAGGAAATCCGATGGAACTGGAGCCGGTTTACCCCTATGCCGAATATATTCATTGGATCGAGAGGCAGGACAGGGAGTCTGGACTTAAGTACTGGCAGCGTTACCTGGAGGATTATGAAGAGCAGGCCGGCCTATTGAAATTTGGGGACAAACAAAACGATGGCCGGTATAAATTAGAGGAACACCCCATCTCGATTAACGAAGAGTGGACCTGCCGATTGAATCAGGTCGCCCAACAGAACCGGGTCACCATCAATACGGTCTTCCAGACATTGTGGGGTATACTCCTGCAAAAATATAACAATCGAGATGATGTGGTTTTTGGGGTAGTGGTATCGGGCAGACCACCTGAAATAAAGGGCATTGAAGGTATGGTGGGGCTGTTCGTCAACACCATTCCCCTCATGATTCGACGCCGGCAAGGGGAGACGTTTTCCCAATTGTTGAGAACCGTACAGGAGAGTGCCGCTTCGACAAAGCGATTTGAATATTTACAACTGGTGGAAATTCAATCCCGTTCGCCCCTGAAGGGAGATTTAATCGATCACATCATGGCCTTCGAAAATTACCCCATCCAGGAACAACTCAAAAATATCGGCCTGGACCGGGAAGTGGGATTTCATATAGAGGGTATGGAGGCAAGGGAGCAGACCAGTTATCATCTTAATGTACTGATCAATCCTATGGAAAGTATCCTCGTTCGCCTTAATTACAATGGCTTCGTATACAGGCAGGATTTCGTCAATAGGCTGGGCTTACATCTAAAAGAGGCCATCAGGCAGGTAAAGGAAAATCCGGCTGTTGCCGTGATGGAGATGGAGCTTCTAACGGAAGAAGAGAGACGGCAGATTTTATGTGATTTTAATTCAACCGCTTTTGAGCCCACCGATCAGACTATTCACCAGTTGTTTGGGCAAGCGGTCAACCGGGTGCCCGACCAGGTGGCCCTGGTGGGAACGAGATTAAAAACCATAGACCAAGCCCGGAGAATATACCAGGTTACCTACAGGGAATTGGATGCCAGAGCCGGTGATTTAGCAGGTATTATAAAGAGTAAAGGAGAGGCCACGGATGCCATAGTGGGGGTCATGTTGGACCGCTCGATTGAGCTCATTACCGGTCTGGTGTCTATATTAAAAGCCGGTTGTGCGTATCTACCCATCGATTCCGCCTATCCGGAAGAGAGAAAGCAGTATATGTTGAACGACAGCGGAGCCGAATTACTGCTGACCTCCCGGGATTCATTAAAACGAAGCGAGAAGATGGTAAAATGGAAAGGGGAGAGGATCTATTTAGAAGACGCCGGGCAGACAGGACATCCGGAACCCCTGGGGCCTGGCAACTCTTCGAGCCTTGTCTACGTGATCTATACCTCAGGCTCCACCGGCATCCCCAAAGGCATCATGATGAAACATGGGAACCTGGTAAACCTCATGAATTTTCAATATAAATATACAGCCATCGATTTCAGTAAAGTGCTGCAATTCACCTCCATCAGTTTTGATGTCTCCTTTCAGGAAATATTCTCCACCCTGCTGGCCGGCGGCAGTTTGTACCTGTTAACCGAGGCGCTCCGCAACAGTATCCCGGATCTCTTTCGATTCATAGAGCAGCAAAAGATTAAGACTCTGTTCCTGCCGCCCTCGTTCCTGAAATTTGTCATGAGCCAGGAGAGTTATGCAGATCTGATCCCCCCCTCGGTTGATCATATCGTGACCGCCGGCGAGCAAGTGGTCGTAACGGAGCAGTGCCGTAGGTATTTAAAGAAAAACCATGTCTATCTTCACAACCACTATGGCCCGGCAGAGGCCCATGTGGTGACCACCCTGACCATGGGTCCGATGGGGGATATCCCTGAATTGCCGTTCATCGGCAGACCCGTCTCAAATACCGCCATATACATAATGGATAAAGCCCAACATCTACAGCCAGTGGGGATTCCCGGCGAACTGTGGATTGCCGGTGTCCAGGTGGGGCAAGGTTACCTGAATAATCCGGCATTGACGGCAGAACGATTTATATACCCGGCAGACAACGGGCAGGGCACAGGGGGTGCACACCTTTATCGCACCGGCGATCTGGCTCGCTTCATGCCGGATGGAAATATAGAGTTTTTAGGCAGGATTGATTTCCAGGTGAAGATCCGGGGATTCAGAATCGAGTTGGGGGAGATCGAGAGTCAATTGCTAAAACACGAGAATGTCAAAGAGGCGGTCGTCATTGCCCGGCCAGAGGAGAGCGGCGATAAGTCCATTTGCGCCTATATCGTTCCCCTCTCAACCAGTCCAACCAGTAAAACCAGTAGAACCAATAAAACCAGTCCAACGAATCCGGCTAAACTACGCCAGTATTTAGCCGCATCGTTGCCCGATTATATGATTCCTGCTTATTTTATTCAACTCGATCACATTCCCATTACGCCGAATGGAAAAGTCGACCGGGCAGCCCTGCCCAGACCGGAAGTCTCTGCCGCTGAAAAATACACAGCGCCGAGAAACGAAATGGAGAAAAAATTGGTGGGCATATGGTCAGAGGTCCTGAATGTTGCCAGGGAGTCACTGGGCATAGACAACAATTTTTTTGACCTGGGTGGACATTCGCTGAAGGCCACCATCCTGACTTCCCTCATTCACAAGGAGTTGGATGTAAAATTGCCGCTGATGGAGGTACTGAAACGCCAGACAATACGAGAGTTGGCCGAATTAATTCAACATACAGAGAGAAGTAAATATTACGGTATAAAGGCCGTTGAAAAGAGAGAATATTATACCCTATCATCGGCCCAAAAAAGGCTCTATTTTCTTCAACAAATCGATTTGAATAGCACCAGTTACAATATACCCCTTGCCTTTCCCTTAGACAAAGAGATAGAGTTGAATAAGCTGGAATCCATATTGAACATATTGATCGCTCGCCATGAAAGTTTGCGGACATCGTTTATGAAAGTAAATGATTTACCGGTGCAAAAAACCAATGAAGCAGTCGCCTTTAACGTCGAATATTACGATTCGCCTGATGGACAGGAGGTCAAAGGTTCTCTCCGGCCCCTGATCCAACAATTCATACGCCCGTTTGATCTCAGTCAGGCGCCGTTGATCCGTTCGGGAATCATGACGCTGCCCGACGGAAACCGTGTATGGATGGTAGATATTCACCATATCGTCTCTGATGGAACCTCCCATATGGTACTGATGGAGGACTTTTTGTCGATGTATGGGGGGGCGACGCTTTCGCCGCTGCGGCTTCAGTATAAAGATTTCTCAAACTGGCAAAATCGTTCCATTCAAAGCGGGAAGATAAAAAAGCAGGAAGATTACTGGCTCAACCTGTTTTCCGGGGAGATCCCTCGACTGGAGATGCCCACAGACTATAAGCGTCCGGAGGTATTTACATTTGTGGGGGAAACTTATGAATTCGTATTGGCTCGGAAAGATGTGGCAGAGTTCAAGACCCTCGGCGCCAGGAATGGCGCCACCCTTTACATGAACATCCTGACCGCCCTCAACATCCTCTTTTATAAATATACGAATCAGACCGATATCATCATCGGTACCGGCATAGCCGGCCGACCCCATGCCGATTTACAGAAGATTATGGGTATGTTTGTCAATACCCTGGCCATGCGCAACTACCCGGAGCCAGGTAAAACGTACGAATCTTTTTTAAAAGAGGTGGTGACCAATAGTGTCGGGGCTTTTGAGAATCAGGATCTCCAGTTTGAGGAGTTGGTGGAAAAGCTGGAACTGGAACGGGATGCCTCCAGGAATCCTCTATTTGACATCCTGATGGTCGTTCAGAATTTTAGAAGAGTGGGGGAGGTCCCGGCCGGTGGATTGGGCGCAGGACAGGTAGAGGTACTGCCCATGTTCAGTAGGAGTATTCCCGACATTCGCTATTTGAATCCCACCTCGAAATTTGATATGACGTTTTTTGTGACCGATCCCGGCGAAGATGTGGTAATAAGCGTGGAGTATTACACCGGTATATTCAAGAGGGAGACGATCATTCGGTTTTTCCGGCACTTCAAACAAATAGTAAGAGAGGCGGTGGACAATCCTGACATAAAGATCGACGACCTGGAAATGATGCCAGCAGAGGAGAGACGGCAGTTATTATATCAATTTAATGATACCGAAACCCCCTATCCCCGGGAAAAGACTATTGCCGAGTTATTGGCAGAACAGGTAGAGGCGGTCCCCCATCAGGCGGCGGTGGTGATGGGGGAGGAGAGTTTGACCTATAAGGCCCTGGATGGGCAGGCCAATCAACTGGCCCACTATTTATTCGGTGAGAATGGGGTGACGGCGGACCAACCGGTGGGCATGCTGATGGACAGATGTATCGCCATGATTGTGGCCATTGTGGGAATATTAAAGGCCGGCGGCTGCTATGTTCCCATTTCCCCCTCATTCCCGGAGGAGAGAATCAAGACCATGATCAACGATTCACATACAACTGTCCTGATCGGGCAGAAGCGTTATATTAAAATTCTGAACCGGATGCAGTGGGAGTGTCCAACATTGGCGACAATTCTCTGCATCGACAGTGAAAATATCCATGCCGAAGAGGAGGTGGAAGAGAATGAACTAATGGACCGGAAACTCTGGGAGTACGTGGGGGAGACAGCGGTGGATGAGGTGACCGGCGGCGGTTGGAACAGTAGTTATACGGGCGATCCCATACCCACAGAAGAGATGGATGAGTACGGCGACAACATCTTAAAAAAGCTGGAACCACTGCTGGATAGTGATATGCGGATTCTGGAGATCGGCTGTGCATCCGGTATCAGCATGTACCGCCTGGCCCCCAGGGTGGGCCTTTATTACGGCACCGACCTATCGTCCGCCATTATAGAGAAAAACAGGCAGAGAATAAAAGAAGAGGGACACGGCAATATAAAACTCTGTCGGTTGGCGGCCCATGAAATCGATCAATTGGCTGAAGCAAATTTCGACCTGGTCATAGTAAACAGTGTCATCCAGTGTTTTAACGGTCACAATTATCTTCGCAAAGTCCTGCAAAAGGCCATCGACCTCGTGGGCGATACCGGCTATATTTTTATCGGCGACATCATGGATCAGGATCTAAAGGCGGATTTGATCGGCGACTTGCTCGCCTTCAGCCGGGCCAATAAGGAGCGGAACTATAAAACCAAAATCGATTGGTCCCAGGAGTTATTCATCTCCCGTGGTTTCCTGGAGGACTTGATCCTGGATTATCCGGAAATCTATGATGTGAAATTTTCCGACAAGATATATTCCATAAAAAATGAGTTAACCAGGTTCAGGTACGATGCCCTGGTATATATAGATAAAACGAGAACCGATAAAAATAAGATTATAGAAAGGCATAAGAGGCAGCATGATTTAAAAATAGTAAAAAAATATACCGAAGAGAGGCTGCCTGTCAAGCTTAAATCCGGTAACCTGGCCTATATTATGTATACTTCCGGTTCCACCGGTATACCCAAAGGAAACTTAATCACCCACTACAACGTGACCCGGGTCGTCAAGAATACCAATTATATCGACTTCCAGGCGGGGGATCGTGTATTGCAGTTGTCCGATTACGCCTTTGACGGTTCTGTCTTCGATATTTATGGTGCTCTGTTAAACGGATTACCCCTGGTGCTGGTAAGCCGCAGCGAACTTCTTGAACTGGCAGCCCTCTCATCTCTAATAAAGAGAGAGAGGATCAGCGTGTTCTTTGTCACCACTGCCCTCTTTAATACTCTCATAGATGTCGGCCTGGAAAACCTGTTAAAGATCAGGAAAGTTTTGTTTGGAGGAGAGCGGGTGTCTGTAAAACATGCTGAAAAGGCGTTAGAGAATTTAGGCAAAGATAGAATTCTCCATGTATATGGCCCCACAGAGACCACTGTATATGCCACTTATTACGACATCAATGAGATTCATGATAATCAGATCACCATTCCCATCGGTTCACCGATTTCCAATACCCATATCTACATATTGGACCCGGGTTTGAGGCTTTTGCCCATAGGCATCAATGGGCAGATCTATATTGGCGGTACAGGACTATGCAGGGGCTATCTGAACAATGTAGAACTCACCAGAGATAAGTTTATTCCGGATCCCTTCAGGAAAGGAGAAATGGTTTATTACACCGGTGATCTGGGCAGGTGGCTGGCAGATGGCACTATTGAGTTTGAAGGAAGAATCGATCAACAGGTTAAAGTCAGGGGCTTTCGCATCGAATTGGGGGAGATCGAAGCCCGGCTCCTGGAACATCGTAATATCATGGAGGCGGTGGTGATCGATAGGGAATCGGAGAGTGGGGGCAGCAAGAATTTGTGCGCCTACATCGTGCCGACGGGTACGATTGGCAGTTCCGATACCTCCTGGGTGAGGGAGCATCTGGCTTTAAAATTGCCCGATTATATGATCCCCGCCCATTTTGTACCCATAGATAAGATACCGCTTACCAAAAACGGTAAATTAGACCGCAAGGCACTGCCGGAACCGGAATTTGAGTTGCGGGAAGAGGGTTATGCACTGCCTCGCAATAGGTTTGAAGAGCGGTTGGCAGAGACCTGGCAGGAGGTATTAGGCGTGAAGAGAGTCGGCACCACCGATAACTTCTTCGAGATCGGCGGTGACTCGATTAAAGCCATCCAGGTGTCGGCCCGGTTAAAGAAACACGGGTTGGATTTTAAAATTAGCGATCTCTTTTTACACCCCACCATTAGAGAATTGCAGAAGCACATCATCGAATTGGAGCGGATCATCCATCAGGGAACTGTCGAAGGGGAGGTTGCCCTGACCCCCATTCAACAGTGGTTTTTCCAATCGAACTTTTGCCAGAGCCATCATTTTAACCATGCGGTGATGCTGTTTCGCCAGCAGGGATTTGAGCAGCAGGTTTTACAGAAGGTTTTGACCAGGATGGTGGAACACCACGACGCCTTGCGAATGGTATACAAATTTGATGAAGATCGGCTGATTCAGATCAATCGGGGGAAAACCGGGAAATTATTCGATTTCGACGTTTTCGATTTCACGGATACCGAAGAAGTCGAAGAGAAAATAGAGAGGGAGGCCAACAGGATACAGGAGGGGATCGATCTGGCGGCAGGACCGCTGGTAAAGGTTGGTTTATTTAAAACCCCGGCTGGGGACCATTTGTTGATTGTCATTCATCACCTGGTAATAGACGGAATTTCCTGGCGGATTTTGCTGGAGGATTTTACCACCGGTTACCGGCAGTCGGTCCAGGGAGAAGAGATCAAATTCCCGGACAAGACCGATTCCTTTCAATATTGGGCCAGGGCCTTGAGGGATGGAAACAGTGAAATTTTGAGTGAGTTGGCATATTGGCAGTCGGTTGATGATACACCGGTAGAGCGCCTGCCGGTAGATCGGGAGATCGAAGCAGGGAAGAAAAAGAGTAAGTATGATGAAGTTATGGTGGTGGTACTGGATCAAGACGATACAGAGCAACTGCTGAGAAAGGTGAATTGGGCCTATAATACCGAGATTAACGATATATTGCTGGCGGCTTTGGGTCTGAGCATAAAGGAGTGGGCAGGGTTAGAGAAGGTATGCATCAATTTAGAGGGGCATGGCCGTGAGTCGATTGTCGAGGGGGTCGATATCAGTCGTACGGTGGGTTGGTTCACCAGCCAGTATCCGCTTATTTTAGATATGAGCCGGGCCCAGGATCTCCCTTATATAGTAAAGAGCGTTAAAGAGACACTGAGACGCATTCCCCACAAGGGCATCGGCTATGGGTTATCGCGATACCTGGCACCTGAAGAGAGAAAGGAGGGCTACCGGTTTAAGTTGAAGCCTGAGATCGGTTTTAATTATTTGGGCCAATTTGATGCGGATATTGGTGAGGAATCACCCTTTTCATTGTCACGGCTGAGCAGTGGGCAGGGTATAAGTCCCGAATCGGAAAGGCGGCATGTAATTGAAGTCAATGGCGGATTGTTTCAAGGACAGATGCGCTTAGCTTTGACTTATAATAAGTATGAATACAAAGAAGATCACCTCCAGCAGTTGGCTGCTTGTTTTAAAGGGAATCTGCTAAAGATCATCAAACATTGCCTGGGCAGAGAGAGAAAAGAGTATACGCCATCGGATCTGGGTTACCCCCAACTATCGCTGGAGGCCTTCGACGCCATTAACGATCATGTGTCTGCCACTTTTGGCAAGGAGGCGGAACTCCAGTATATGTATCCCCTCAGTCCCATGCAGAGCGGTATGTTCTACCTGGCTCTGAGGAGCGATATCAAAGAGGCCTATTTTGAGCAATTTGGGTTCTCTATAGAGGGCGAGGTGAATAAGGAGCTATTGGAGTTGAGTCTGAATAAACTGATAGAAAGACACGATATCTTGCGTACCAATTTCCTCTATGAAAAGTTGGCCGAACCATTACAAATTGTTCTAAGAAATCGAATGGATCAAATACATTATGAAGATATCAGCCATTTAAACGAAGATGAAAAAGTCTTATACCTGGAAGAATTCAAGGAAAAAGAGAGGAATAGGGGATTTGACCTGACCAGAGACACATTGATGAAGCTTTCCCTTCTAAAGGTTGGCTGGAAGTCCTATGAATTGGTGTGGAGTTTTCATCATATTTTAATGGATGGCTGGTGTCTGGGACTTATATTTGGTGAAGTGGTAAAGATTTATAGATTGTTAAAAGAGGGTAGGCCTTTTGAATTGGAACCGGAAAATCCATATATTACTTACATTAGATGGTTGGGGAAACAGGATAAGAGAAGCGGCCTAAAGTATTGGCAAGAATACCTGGAAGGGTGTGAAGAACAGGCAGGATTACCTAACTTCAATCGATTGTCGGCAGATGCGGAGTACAGGTTAGAAGAGTATCCATTAATTATCGATGAAGCGAGAATTTCCCAACTCCATGAGATCGCCGGGGGGAATCAAGTCACCATGAATACGATATTTCAAACCTTGTGGGGGATACTGCTGGCAAAATGCAATAATCGACAGGATGTTGTCTTTGGTACGGTAGTGTCCGGGAGGCCGCCTGAAATAAAAGGCATCGAACATATGATCGGGCTCTTTATCAATACCATTCCTGTGCGGGTAACGTTTCAGGAAGGACAGGCTTTCTCTCAATTAATACGAATGATACATGATGAAGCCGCAGCCTCGAGGAGATACGAATATTTACCGCTGGCAGAAATTCAATCGGTCTCATTATTGAAGGGGAATTTAATGGATCATATCATGGCCTTTGAGAATTATCCCCTTCAAGAGAGGCTGCAGAGTGCGGGAACAGGGCAAGCCCCGGACTTCCATATAACAAATGTGTCGTTCCATGAGCAGACCAATTATGATTTTAACATAACGATCGCGCCGTCCAAACCCTATGTTATGAAATTTAGTTACAATGTTTTTGCCTATGATAGGGAGTTTATAAGAAGGTTGGGAGACCGTTTTACTCATATTATGAAACAGGTATTACTCGATTCAAATACGTTTGTAAACGAAATTGAGATCATAACGGAAGAGGAGAGGCGGCAAATTATGTTTGATTTCAATAACACCTCCGCAGCCTTTCCCGGGGATAAGACCATCCATTGCTTAGTCGAAGAGCAGGTCTGCCGCACCCCCGATCATATCGCCCTTGACCAGGGTCTTTGTCAGCTTAGCTATGGGGAACTAAACGATAAAGCAGATCGGCTGGCAACGGTATTGAGGGATAAAGGGCTAAAACCGTCTACCATAGTGGGCGTCATGTTGGATCGCTCTATAGAACTTATTGTCTGTTTATTGTCGATATTGAAGAACGATGGCGCCTACTTACCGATTGATCCTGTGTATCCAGGGGAACGGATCGAATTTATGCTGGTTGACAGCGGCGCCCGGTTGGTGATTAAGGAGATGCCGGATACAGGTCCGGATCGTGCATCAAGGATGGTGAACCGTGAATCGAGTCCTTCAAACCTGGCTTATGTGATCTATACCTCGGGCTCCACCGGCAGGCCCAAGGGGGTATTGATACGGCATCGGGGATTTGTCAACCTTATATGTGCCCATCATAAGATCTTTGCCCAAACCCCTCATGATCGATCCAGCCAGGTGGCGAGTCCCAGTTTCGATGCCATGGCCTTTGAAATCTGGCCCTGTTTGTCCAGCGGCGCCAGCCTGCACATAGCCGATAACGAGACCCGTCTAGATCCGCTAAAGATGAAACAATGGTTGATTAAACATGAGATCACCATCTCGTTTCAACCCACGGTAATGGCGGAGTACCTACTAAAAGAGGCGTGGCCGGAAAGCGGGGTCGCCTTAAAGTCTTTGCGGGCAGCCGGGGATAAGTTAACCATTTATCCGGCTCAGCCACTCCCCTTTACACTTTACAATCTGTATGGACCGACGGAGGATACGGTATGGACCACCTGGACAGAGGTACAGGCAGAAACCGATGCCGCCGGATTTCCCCCTATCGGCAGGCCCATTGCCAATCATCGGGTATATATAATGGGTGCCGATTCCGGGCTGCAGCCCGTCGGTGCGCCGGGAGAATTGGCACTAGCGGGAATAGGCCTGGCTGTCGGTTATCTGAATCGTCCCGAAATGACGGCACAGAAATTTCTAATTTCAGCCGCGAAGAACCGCGAAGACACACGAAGTTCCACCCACCAGCCCCTAAATCCTAAATCCCAGCCCCTATACAGGACGGGTGATCTGGCCCGCTTCTTGCCGGCGGGAGATATTGAATTTATGGGAAGAATCGACCAGCAAGTGAAAGTACGGGGCTTCCGAATTGAATTGGGGGAAATCGAGTTTCACCTGTCGAGGCATCATTTAGTAAAAGAGGCGGCTGTTATAGATATCGATACCGGCACCGGCGATAAGTATCTGTGTGCCTATATCGTCCCCAGGGAAAAATTCGAGTTAACGAGACTCAAAGATTTTCTTACCGTTCATTTACCACCCTATATGATTCCCTCTTACTTCATCGAGATCGACAAAATACCGGTGACTCCGGCCGGTAAATTAGATCGTAAGGCGTTACCGGATCCAGAGGGCAAAATCGGTAAAACCTATGTGGCCCCCAGAAACGAAACCGAAGAGAAAATGGTAGAGATCTGGTCGGCAATATTAGGCAAAAAAATGGAGCTAATTGGAGCCGAGGATGATTTCTTCGAGCTGGGAGGCCACTCTTTAAAGGTGACCATATTGGTGGCCAGGCTTCATGAGGTTTTTAATGTCAAGATTCCCCTCAATGAGATATTTGGAGCCTCCACCGTAAAAAACATGTGTGCCCTCGTGTCTGTGGCCGAATGGGTAAAGAACCAGGAAAAAGATGCCAATCCGGAAGATGTGGAAGTAACCTTATGAGTATTATTACTTCATTAACTAAATTGAGAGAAGCAGGCATCGGCATACGGTTGGTCGATGACCGGTTAAAAATAAGTGCCCCCAAAGAAAAATTAACGCCTGAACTGTTAAATGAACTCAAAGAGAGAAAAGAGGACATCATTGCCTTTTTCCGCTCTACACAGGTAGAGGGCGATTACAGCCCCATCAAACCAGGCGAAGAGAGGGAATATTATGTGTTGTCTTCGGCCCAGAAGCGGATGTATATATTGCAGCAGTTGAATCTGGAGAGCACGGTCTACAATATGCCGCAGCTGGTAAGATTGAAGGAAGAGGTAGACAGAGACAGGCTGGCGGAGGTGTTCCGCCAGTTAATCGTTCGTCATGAGAGTTTCCGGACATCCTTTGTGCGGGTAAACGAAGAACCGGTGCAGAGGGTGCATAGGGGGGTGGATTTTGAGATTGAAGGGATCATAAAAGATTTTGTAAGGCCCTTTGATTTAGCGAGGCCGCCATTAATGCGGGTGGGGCTGATTGAAGCGGGGCACCCCTCTCAAGAGTTAACACACCCCGCCCCTTCGGGGCACCCCTCT